>CAMGYI010000006.1 GCA_946127115.1 uncultured Chlamydia sp. | reverse complement strand
CTTTGAGAAATCGACACCTTTTCCCGGGTCACAGACAACTGGGATGGCTCTCTCATTTGCCGCCTTTATTATTGCCTGAAGTATATTCTGGGTGAGTAGACCTTTACAGTAATCAGAGATGATCACACCTTTCATCTCCGGTATCAGCATATTTATTTTGGAAATTATCTCTACTTCCAAGTCTTCGGACATTTCAAATGGTGATTCATGATCAACCCTTAAAAGTTGTTGCTGTGGAGTCAATAATCTATTTTTGACAATAGTCCTGCATTGCTCACTCTGGATTATTCCTTTTGTGGAAATTTCCTTTTTTTTGAGAATGTCGAGAATTTCATTGCCCCAAATGTCTTTTCCCAATAGCCCAATGGGGAAAACTTCACAGTTAAGAGCTTGTACATTAGCAACTGCACTTGCTGCTCCACCCAGTCTGAACTCTTCCTTTTCCACCTGAACTACGGGGATCGGTGCTTCAGGTGAAATTCTATCAACTTTTCCCCAAGTATATTGATCCAGCATCAGATCACCAATAACAAGGATCTTAATTGAACTGAAATCAGATACTGTTTTCAGTAGTTTTTTTCTCTCTGCTGGTTTCATTTAAGTTTTCTCATTTCACTGGCTGTATGTCCGATGTCTATGCCTGCATTTAGTGTAATATTCAGAAAATGAATAATTATTACCGCTGTAAGACCCCAAATATCATACTGTTTATAATGGTATCTGTGGATCTTATATTCGTTACCTTCCCATTCAACGTATTCGAATTTGTGATTGGACTCGGAAAGAAAAAATTCAAGTGGTACAGTAAAAACTGAAAATATCTCAGAACTGCTGTTTTCGAATTTTGTGTCTGGACTAACTGTTCCGACAACT
>CAMGYI010000005.1:2110-2797 GCA_946127115.1 uncultured Chlamydia sp. | reverse complement strand
GTTCAAGCACCGGTCCGATGGAGTTCAGGCACGGGTCAGATATAACTCATGGCACGGGTCAGCTCATGTCCTGGGAGTGGGTTAGGCACGGGTGAGAAGAGGACAAGCATTTGCGACAAGTGACCTGTAGACATTTATCTCGGTAAATTACACCATAGTCCAGTGACCTGCCACAGTCCAGTGACCCAGACGAGCGGACGTGCCCGAAGGGCACGGGGCCGCTAGTTATTATTATTAGGCGTACGCCTAATGTAAAAGAATGTCAGTTAACTGTCATTCTAATGTACACACAACGCATAACCGTACTTGCACAACAATAAATAAATAAATGGATGAATTCCCCTAGACGATTCACAGCTACACCTGTTGTAAAATAAACGTGATCAAATAAACGTGTTATCCCTGTGGGAGACACAAATTATCAAACAATTGTCGTTCTCATGATTTCAATCACCCCATAGCCATACTCCTATGTTAGAGGCCGTCACGCACACAACGCACACATGTACAAAACGCAATAGACGCAATAAACACATGTGATCCGCCTATACTGTAGACATAATTGGGTACCAATTCGGTAGGACATGAATTGGCACTCTCTTAAGAAGAGCCTGTAAGAACTCCATCCCAGGTGTAAAATTTTCCTCAAATTTTTGAATCTGAGTTTCAAAGTATTTTCGCATCTCC
>CAMGYI010000005.1:0-1476 GCA_946127115.1 uncultured Chlamydia sp. | reverse complement strand
CTTAAATCCTGTGAGGACTTCAAAGGAGGTTACGTTGTAGGATTCGGCAATGAGACGAAAAAGCTCAGTTGTAACAATTGTTGTAACAGCAGCGCTATTTTCTGGGAGAGACTTGGTAGTGCAAAGGAATCCTAAGAAAATGCAATTCAGAAAACTCTGAAAACTTGCCTCAACCCCCTCCATGATCAGAAAAGAGACCGGTTTTCAGGCACTTTGAAAATCTATTGTATTTTTAATAATTTATTTCGTGTCATAGTATGCAGACATAACACAGGCATTTCATTCGAGGTTCAGGACTAGGTTTCGTTCCGGGAAAACATCGTCCACACAGGGGTTGTACTATATGTTTAGTACCACCCACCAACACGCTCATTTTAGCCGTCCGGCTAAAAGCTCATGTGTTTAGCCGAACGGTAAAAATGAGCTAGCTGCTAGTTTATCTATTATGCTTTACATCGGCAGTTCATAATAACTGTTCCATCTTCTGTTACATAAACATGCACCAGACATTTCGAAATAACCCCTAGAGAACTCTCTAGCCCCCCTTCCATCCTGATCGCCACCCCTAAGCCCCCCCGAATAGGCCTATAAATCACCTGGCACCGCCACTGTAGGCCTACAAATTGCATGGACTCCGCCGTTGCTAGGCGACTGAGTGTCTGAACTGTGATTGGTTGACCTCGTAGTGAACGTAAGACGACGGGCGCTTCGCCGAATTACCGTGACGGGGGCTAACTTAGGGCCGTACGCGGTTAAAATGGCACAAAATTCACCAACTAACGTATCATGAAAAAGATAAAATTGTAAGGTATGCGCTGGTGTAAAAATTAGCCCCAACGGACAACGGGCAGAGGATGACGGGCTCGAAGAAATACCGGGCCTTCGTCGAGTGAACTAGCGCTACATGGAGGAGCACGTGATCACATGGAGGGTCACGTGATCGGCTAGGCTACGTGCTATGATCAGAAGAGTGTCCCTTAGTCCAGTGGCGGCGCCAAGGGGGGCAAGGGGCTTCAGCCCCCCCCAAATATGAATCATCCGGCTCCGCTACAGTGTACGACTGTATATACAATTCGGAGAATACTTGAAACATGATAATAATCCACTGTCAATCTTCGCTGCGCTGTAATATCATTGTTACTCCGCACAATGCCGACGCACTGCAGTCATAATACGACCGAAAAACAATTTTTTGGGGGGTGGGCCTTTCATCAGCAAAGTTGCTGATGAAAGGCCAGAGGCCATGGCACCTTGCCCCCCTAAATACACATTAGGGTATCGCATATTTCTGGAATACCCAGTCCACTAGCACTCCTCAAAAACTTTCGTCGGCACCCCAAAAAAATTGTACCTTCCCCAATCAGAATTACCTTCGTCGTGTGACGTCATTTGAAGTGAGGGAGGTGTTTACCCCCTCCCCTTCCGAAATACACCCCTGCCCCAAGCCCTACCGACAATTAGCATTACAGGTAGTGT
>CAMGYI010000004.1 GCA_946127115.1 uncultured Chlamydia sp. | reverse complement strand
TTCAGTTTCACTCCAACATCGCGGTATTCAATATTCGCAGAGGTTTGTTGGCTTGCTCCCACGGTTTCGACAACAGATCCTGTAAAGGCAATGTTGTCTCCTACGAATATACGGGAAAGTTTGTTATATAATTTTAAAATGGGTAATTGTTGGTTAAAGTTTGTAAACTCGCCGCGGCAAACGTTTCTATATTTCTATATAGGCCTTATCAAATTTTGGAATTCTATAACTCTGACTACGCCGCAGCCAATGATGCACGGATTCATCAGAGTGCCGACAAATATATTAAAATTATTCAAGAGAGATATTTGTTACATCTCTCTTGAACACTCCAGAACATTCGAATCTGTATGAACAAATTGAAAAGTATTAAAAATTGATATCTGTATCTGTTCCGGCAACAAATCGTTGAGAAATGACACGATCAAAAACGGGAATTACAACGATAACAAAAAACATGTTGAGCCAAAGACACGGACCTTGAATTCGAGTCAAGCACATGGTCTCTGAATTCCAGCGATTAGGGCCTAGATTACGTTTCGGCGAGCTTTTAAAAATGATCAACGACCGATCCTTCAAAGCTACCCGCGGCCCACTAAGCAGTGGTCCAGGGTTAATCCCCGACTCCCCGGTTGGCGCTCTGGATTGCCAACCGGGGAGTCGCTGGTTCGAGACCCACTCGAGTCAGGGATTTTTTCAGTTGCCCACAGACCAACTCAGCCTTCCCTCCTTCCGAGGTCGGTGAATGAGTACCGAGTTTGTGGTATAGAGTGGCCGGTGGCTGCAGTTAATTGCGCCCTTAGAACAACCGGCAGGTCTTCCATGAACGAGGGTAATAGTCAGGGCCGGGGCTATTACGCGCCCTGGATCAAATTATGATTTTGCCGCTCCACGCAATACCAACTTTTCTAGGGTTGATATCCAAACATTTTCTGAGCGATGCCCCCTGGGTGTAGTGAAATTGTGTTCATACTTTTATGTTATGAACAAAATCACAGGCTCATGCCAACTTGCTCCACTGGCCCTCCCCCTATCCGGCCTGTTAACAATCACCACGATAGCAGACCCCACGGGGGAAGGGGGCAGGGCGACGGGTTGGGGGGTCGGCGTCTAACACAACCAGATACCTAACTGGTGGTAACTCAGCTGCTCGTTGATTCCCACAAATTGAAATGTTGTATTGAAATGATGTATGCCTGTTTTATCATCGGTTATAATTATTACGTAATGTCGGTATCGCCGATGCCTCGAGCTGTGTATAATAGATACACGTAACAGCTGGACAAGTTTCGTTCATATTCACATAAAGTAGCGCACACATAGCAGGGCGGTAATTCGATTTCATAGACCCCCAACCTGTCAAAGACAGAGACCCTGAATTCGAGTCAAGCACATGGGCTCTGAATTCCAGCCATTACATCACGATTCGGCGACCTTTTAGAAAGATCAAGGGGGCTTCAACCCCCTTCCCAATAATCTCCACCAGCCCCCCATAGGCCCCACAAATATAAATAGGAATGACCCCTAGAAACAGTTCGAAATAACTCCTAACAGGGGCGGGTCCAGGATTTACGGAGGGGTGTTGAGGAATAAAAGGGGACGTTTGGAGAAATCCGCCCTCTACACAAAACACGAAAAGGGCACCCCACACCCCACCCCACACAAATAACACGAACAGGGCGCCACCCCCCTCCACACAGATGACGAAAAAGGCGCCCTCCAATATGAAAATGGCCCCGCGTTGTTTTGATAACGGGCATTTTTTACGGGGGGCTGTACACCCCAACACCCCTCCCCTGGATCCGCCACTGGCCTAGCCCCCCTTCCATCCTGATCAGCTGTTCGTTGATTCCCACAAATTGAAATGTTGTATTGAAATGATGTGTTTTATCATCGGTTATAATTATTACGTAATGTCGGTATCGTCGATGCCTGCAGCTGTGTATAATATATACACGCAACAGCTCGACATTTTCACAATCGAATTCCATAGACCACCCAACGTGTTGAGTCAAAGACAGAGACCCTGAATTCGAGTAAAGCACATGGGCTCTGAATTCCAGTGAATACACTGCCCCCACCCCTTCTGTTCTGACCCGCTATCAACCATCACGATAGCAGACTCCGTGGGGGGAGGGGGCAGGGCGACGGGTTGGGGGGTCGGCGTCTAACACAACCAGATACCTAACTGGTGGTAACTCAGCTGCTCGTTGATTCCCACAAATTGAAATGTTGTATTGAAATGATGTATGCCTGTTTTATCATCGGTTATAATTATTACGTAATGTCGGTATCGTCAATGCCCGGAGCTGTGTACAATAGATACACGCAATAGCTCGACATTTTGACAATCAAATTCCATAGACCACCCAACGTGTTGAGTCAAAGACAGAGACCCTGAATTCCAGCGAATACACTGCCCTCACCCCTTCTGTTCTGACCCGTTATCAATCACCACGATAGCAGACTCCGCGGGGGAAGGGGGCAGGGCGACGGGTTGGGGGGTCGGCGTCTAACACAACCAGATACCTAACTGGTGGTAACTCAGCTGCTCGTTGATTCCCACAAATTGAAATGTTGTATTGAAATGATGTATGCCTGTTTTATCATCGGTTATAATTATTACGTAATGTCGGTATCGCCGATGCCCGGAGCTGTGTACAATAGATACACGCAACATCTCGACATTTTGACAATCAAATTCCATAGACCACCCAACGTGTTGAGTCAAAGACAGAGACCCTGAATTCCAGCGAATACACTGCCCCCACCCCTTCTGTTCTGACCCGTTATCAACCATCACGATAGCAGACCCCACGGGGGAAGGGGACAGGGCGACGGGTTGGGGGGTCGGCGTCTAACACAACCAGATACCTAACTGGTGGTAACTCAGCTGCTCGTTGATTCCCACAAATTGAAATGTTGTATTGAAATGATGTATGCCTGTTTTATCATCGGTTATAATTATTACGTAATGTCGGTATCGCCGATGCC
>CAMGYI010000003.1 GCA_946127115.1 uncultured Chlamydia sp. | reverse complement strand
TCGTTGAAATGCAAAACAAAAAAGTTCCTGGGTTTGTCAAAAGAACTCAGTTCTATGTTGCCCATAGCTATGTGACACAACTTCCTTCAGGATCTGAATATTTTTCTCTTAAGCCTGTTGTCTTCCTCGTTCTTGCTAACCACAAACTTTTCCCAAGCAAAGAAAAAGTGATTTCTTATCACAAGACGCTTGATGTCGAAACCCTAGAAAACGATTTAGAAGATTTATCCTATGTCTTTATTGAGCTTCCCAAATTTAAGAAAAGGGAAGAGGAATTAGAGACTCTTCAAGACAAATGGCTTTACTTCTTTAAAAACTGGAGTGATACCAAGGAAGTTCCCTCCAAAGTTGAAGAAAAAGAGTTGATTGAAGCTTACCGATCAATGGAAGAGTATAATTGGAATCCTGAAGAAAGGGATGCCTATATTAAGGCTAATATTGCTTTGACTGATGAATTTGATGCACGTCGTAAAGAACGTGAAGAAGGACACAAAGAAGGACATAAGGAGGGGGAAAAGAAGAAATCCTTTGAAATTGCCCGTTCTATGTTGGGAGAAAATATTGAAACTGATCAAATTTCCAGAATGACTGGCCTAAGCTTTGAAGAAATCGCATCGATTAAAGAAAAATGAGAGTTTTGAGAAAAAAATGGCTTTTAGAATTGGACCGTATTAGCGTTTCTTGTTGCGAGAGGTGTGATTAGATGCCTGAATCATTTAACGCCTTAAAAGCATCCTTTAAGGGCTTTTTGAACTTTTTTCGCAAGCTTCAAGTCAATCCTTACCACTTAAAAACGTTCGGGGATAAAATAGCAAATCCACAAAAACCCTTCTGATCGACTGAATATGTCAACATTCTAAATGCGCCACAGACTTTATCGATCAGCACATGAAGAAGAAGTTTTAAGTTTTTCTTACACAATCTAAAATCGCCTTTTCGACCATTTTTTTAGGTACTTTTCCAGGTCTTTCTCTTCAATAACCCTCTGATTGGTATTAGGACATACTTTTGTCTTTAGCCTGCCTTTTCTGATTGCACTTTCTACCGATCGCACTTGAATTCCAAGCATCATTGCAGCTTCAGGGATAGTTACAAGATGAAGGGGCAAGACATTTAACCCTTCATCTTTCACTTTACCAGAACGAGATTTCTTTGCCATTCTATTTTTTTTAGCTTATGCGCACATCCCCAGTCTCTCTAAAGCTTTGTAATATCTCGAGGTGTCAGTACTCTTTAAAAACTCCAAACTTTTTCTTCTTTTGATTGTGAATTCTACAAGCAAAAGTCTCTGATTTAAAAAGTCTTCAGGATTTTTCTTGGCGATGATAGGGAGCATCTCTTCAAGCATTTTTATTCTCTCACTAAGCCGCCCTATTTCGATATCTACAGAACCTGTATCGCACTTTCTTACACGCCAGGATTCAACAATTTTTTGGTCATCAACACTGCTAAAATAGGAAGAAGATCTGGGACTAAAGTTCCTTTTTGCTTGATCATCCCTTTCTTTGCAGATCCTTTTTAAACTCTCAATCTGATCTTTCTCGAAGTAGAACTCTCCAAATTCTCCCTTGCTTGAAGGATTTAACCAACCTTTTTTGACATATTTTTGCACTGTAGCTTTTTGAACACCTATCGATCGGGCGATGTCATCAGAGGTTAAATATTCAGAGTGCATTTCCATATGGAGACCATATTATATCGGGGGTAAATTTTTGTAAAACTTACAATATTTCACTGAGCCTCTAGTGGCAAAAAAACATTCATAAAATCCAGTATCAAATTTTTAAGCCCCGTATGTCGGGTTTGCGCATGGTCCGTTTTCACCGCTATAAAAAGGGCCTTTTTTGTCCCTAGCAAAATGACAAGTTTTTTACCTCGCGTGACACCTGTATAAAGGAGATTTCTAAAAAGCATCCGATAGTGAGAGGTGTGCACAGGGATCATTATACAGGGGCATTCACTCCCTTGGTATTTGTGAATAGATACGGCATAAGCAAGGACAAGTTCATCAATTTCATTAAAGTTGTAAATAATATGATTTTCATCAAAACAGATCTCTATTTCCTGCTCTTGATGATCGATGTGGGTTACTCTGCCAATATCGCCATTAAACACGTTTTTGTCATAATTGTTGCGGATTTGCATCACTTTGTCATTAAGGTTAAACTCTCTTCCCATTCTAGAGATCGAAAGATCCTGTGGGTTAAGTCGCTGTTGCAAAACGTGATTAAAATTATCAGCCCCGATCACTCCCCGTCGCATGGGGCAAAGGACTTGAACGTCATTAATTGGATGAAGACCTGTTCTTTGAGGAATGTGCTTTTCAATAAGCTCTATTGCTTTTACAATAATATCTTCAGGCTCATCGATGGGGAAAAAAACAAAATCACTTCCCTTTTCTTGCTCTATATCTGGAAAAAACCCTTTGTTAATCTTGTGGGCATTGGTCACAATTTTAGATCCTTTGCCTTGTCTAAAAATATGATCCAAGGATTTGATAGGGATCTGGTTAGAGGCTATAATATCTTTTAGAACAGATCCAGGGCCCACACTTGGAAGCTGATCAATATCTCCAATTAAAAGGATACGTGACCCTGTAGGAACCGCTTGAAGGAAAGCATACATCAATTGAGTATCAATCATACTCGCTTCATCAACAATAAAGAGTTTTGCCCCTAAAGGAGTTTTGCGATTTTTTTTAAATCCCCCTTTTTTAAAATCGAACTCTAAAAGGCTATGAATAGTAAAAGCTTTTCTTCCAGTAATTTCTGTCATTCTTTTAGCAGCTCTTCCTGTAGGAGCGGCAAGAATAATTTTGTCTGTTAACCTTCCAGTAATGAGCAAAATCGCTTTTGTAATGGTGCTTTTTCCTGTTCCTGGACCTCCTGTAATCACAAGAACAGAGCTTGAAAAGCTTTTTCCAATCGCCTCTTTCTGACCATCAGCAAACTTCATAGCAAGAGATTTTTCAGCCCAATCAATGGCTTTGACTTGATCAATAGATCTGATAGAAGAAGGAGCTTCATAGAGTCTTTTGAGCTCATTTGCAATCCCTCTTTCAGAAGCATAAAGAGCTGCCACCCAAATATAAGAAATCCCTTCCATTTCTTTATGAATGATATGACGCTCTTCTTCTAAAACAAAAGCCCCTTTTTCGATCAATGCATGATCAACATCGAGCATTTTAGAAGCTTCGAGCATCAGCTCTTTTTTGGGATAACAGGTATTTCCATTAGAGCTAAGTTCCCACAAAGCATGCTCGATCCCCGCTTGCACTCGAAGGGGAGAGGTCGCTTCAATGCCTAAATTTTTTGCAATCTCATCTGCCGTTTTGAATCCAATCCCATGAATCTCCTTAGCAAGGAGATAAGGATTCTCTTGAACCTTTTGAATACTTGCATCGCCATATTTTTTAAAGATTTTGTAGGCAAAAGAGATTTTTACCTGGTGGGATTGTAAAAAGATCATCACCTTTCGGATCGATTTTTGCTCTTCCCAACAGTCTGCAATTTTCTGAATCCTTTTTTCTCCAAGCCCTTCAATTTTTAAAAGCTTTTCCGCCTCTTGATCAATCACATCCAAAGTGTCTGTTCCAAAAGTTTTTACAATCCTTTTTGCATAGACAGGACCAATCCCTTTGATCAGCCCTGAAGCCAGATATTTTTCAATCCCTACTTCGTCGGCAGGGGCTTTTAAGGAATAATCTTGAATTTCAAACTGTCTTCCATATTGGGAGTGATGCTTCCAAGTGCCGCGGCAAGAAAGTCTTTCTCCAGGCTGAACCCCTGGAAGGGTTCCAACAATCGTGATTAAATCCATCGAATGGGGAGCGTTTAATCGCGCGACAGTAAACCCTGTCTCTTCGCTTGAAAAGACAATAGATTCTAAAAAGCCAACTAAATCTTCCAATGGTTTTTGTTCCACTTGATTCAACTACACTTAACCTCTGAAGTTTCCACTGCAACTTCAACAGGAGTTTTTTCCTGTAAAGGTACGGGAAATTCTTTTTCAATGCATTTCTCTGCTATCGAAGGAATCCTTTTGTATTTGAAAGAAACCCTGGTTGCAGGCAAGGATTTTTCACGAAGGAATCGAAATCTTTTCGGAGGGTTCGATAGTTTGAGGTAAGCTGTGAGATCAGGTAGGTCTTGAATGTCTGATGAGGAAACAACAGCCCTTGTTCTTTCAACTGTTGAAAGGGTTACTCCATCTCTGATCTCATTTGCTCCATAGGAAACCCCTTCTTGGGTTTCTTTGATTTGCGTCTCTCCAAAAAAGAAAGACATCCTTTTTGCAGATTCCCTTTCGGTTTGTCTAAAACACACTTTTGTTCCGCAGCTGTCAATGATCACTCGAGTAATATCGTGTCCATATATGGAATCAAGTTGAGAAATATTTTGCGTTGCAAGCATAAGACATCCCCAATATTTCCGTAATTCAGCAGTAGCCCCTTGGAGACACTCTAATTTTTGAAGTGAGTGCAGCTCATCTATTGCGATGAAGATCGGGTTGTTTTCTACAGTCATTCTATTTCTGCTTTTCAAACCTTCTACAGCAACAGAAGTCCAAATAGACATCAGCACTCGTAGGGAATGTCTTTGCTCCTCTCTGCAAGAAAGAAAGAGCCATTGATCTTCCTTTCCTTCATCAAGGATCCATTCTCGCACAGAAAAAGGATGTGTTGATTCTTTAAGTAGAGAAAAATCATTAATGCCATTGATGATACTCGTTCGAATAGAATGAGAGCCTTTCTCTCCTCTTGGGTCGAGATAGGCAGCTCCTGGGGTGGCTTTAAGCGTGTCAAAAAGATCTGAAAGAGGTTGGATACATAAAGAATCAACAAATCCTTTGATCGTTTTAGATGGATCAGGTCCCATTTTTTCAAGCATGGCTTGGACAACAGTGCGCGCCGCCTGTGAAAAATAATCATTTTCACTTCGATTAGAAGAGGGAAAAATAGCATTGACAAGTTGTGAATAGTGACATTTTTTTCTACACTCAGCCCAAGGGCTCCAATCAACGGTTCTTTCATCATAAGGATTAAGAATCAAATCTCTCCCCTCTCTATAAAACTTTTCTACGAAATCCCCTGTTGTATCAACAATGACGGCTCTATTCCCTCTTTCTCTCACCTGAGACAATATTTCGTTAAAGGCATTAGTCTTCCCTACTCCTGGGACTCCAGCAAAAAATAGATGGCGATTCTCAGAACCGATAGTGATTGGAACACCACCAACAGTAAGATCCGAAGCTTTGCGAGAGAGTTTCAGCTTCCATTTTAACTTCCAAGGGTCTGTGATCTGCACACCAGATATATATTTTTTCTTCCCAGATTTTTGCCCTCTCCATAGAAAAAATGTCATGAGCATGAAAAAAGCTAAAAGAGAGAATTTGCCCCCCTTTTTTGCCTCTTCAATCGCTTCATTAAGGAAAAATCGAACCCTTCTCTCACAGGTTTTGATTGCAACCACCTTTTTGATTTTGATCATCCGATTCTTGTATTCTTTCGTATCCTCAGATGCCCATCCAAAATTAGGTTCATTGACAGACGATTTGCTTTTGTTAGTTCTCTTTTTGGGAGCGCGCGCGATCTCCTTCCAAGATTCTGATCGAAACAAAACAGTTTCATCCATAGAGAGCTTTGATTTTGCTAAATAGTAGAAGGCCTTATAATTTTCTTGTGGTTGTTGGTACAGGAAAAATCCAAAATAAAAAACTCCTGGTGCAATAGAGAGCAAAAATCCGATCCTAATGACCTGCTTAAGCATTCGCATCCGGTGAGCCCAGGTTTGCCCACCTGCTGCTAGTTTTTTAAAAGTTTCCATTTCTTCTTTTCCTTTCTTCCCATAGTTTCCTTTCTATTTGGCACTTAAGCAACTTCTCTGCTGGAATATTCAAAGCCGCTTCTAGATCAAGAGCACTTTGAACTGTAAGTCCTCGCTTTCCTGAAAAAATCTCACTGACCTTAGAAGGGGTCCATGACCCTCCTAGCTTTTCAGAAAGAGATTGCTGGGAAAGACCCCTCTTCTCAATCTCTTTTTTCAGCAGATCCCCAACAGAGTCTGGAGGATGTTTTCTACTTCCCATGAGCTCTTTTCCACTCTCTTACCATTTTAGCAATCGCTTTGATTTGTCCTGGCTTCGCTATTGTTTCGTATTCTTTAATAATGAACCCTGCGTCCTCAACGCCTTGATCAAGAGCTAGCTTGTTCCACATTAAACCCTTATTGAAATCGAACTTTGTTCCATGAGAGCATAGATAGATTCTACCCAGACAGTATTGAGACCAAGCATGTCCTTGATCAGCAGCAAGGGTGTACCACTTCAAAGCCTCTTGATAGTCTTGAGGAACTCCATTATTACCATCGTAATATAGGTTTGCAAGACTGTACTGAGCATCAGGATCCCCCTGCTCAGCAGCAAAGGTGTACCACTTTAAAGCCTCCTGATAATCTTGGGTTATACCCTCTCCATTCACATATAGGTGCGCAATATTGTACTGAGCCCAGGAATAACCCTGCTCGGCAGCGAGGGTATACCACCTTAGCGCTTCTTGATAATCTTGAGTTACACCCTTTCCATTCACATATAGGTGCGCAATATTGTACTGAGCTTTTGCATACCCCTGATCGGCGGCAAGAGTATACCATCTCAGTGCTTCTTGATAATCTTGCTCCACCCCTTCTCCTCTAGCATAGGACACACCTATATCGTATTGAGCTCTTGCATATCCTTGCTCGGCAGCAAGAGTATACCATTTGAATGCTTCTTGATGATCTTGGGTAACTCCCTCTCCTCTATTATAGGCAAGACCAACATCTGTCTGCGCTTTTGGGTTTCCTTTCTCAGCCGCAACTTGTAGCTCCTCAAAATGAGTCTTTCCCTTGTTTAAATTTTTTAGAGTTTTTTCGTTTCTAAGCTGAGGAAAAGGTTTGGAATGATTAAGACTTGGCATCTCTGTGCTGATCTGCATTGTACAGAGAGAATCGCTCTTATAAGAAGAGGAAATGATGAATACAAGCAAAGAAATGATCCATAAAGGAACCATTAGATAGCGGATGAGCCCAATATTTATGATAGAGAGAAGTGGTTTCCAGTTTTTTCCACTATCGCTTTTCCGCTTAACAAGTAAAGCTGGCAAAAACCAAAACAAAATCCCAATCAAGAGATTGACGATTCCTCCTAGAGTCAAAGGGATTAAAATGGGGACCTTCCAAATCGAAAACAGCAAAATAAAAAGAGTCCAAACAGATGCATACACCCCCAAATGGACATATTTTGTGTAATCTGCAAATTTGTTCAAAATGTCCCTAAAGAATTCTACTAAAGCTGACTTCAACATTTTACACCTTCTGATGTCTTTCTCTCATATTACTATATTACCATAATACGGTATTACTGTATTCCTATAATATAGAAATAATTTAATCCTGTGGAGTTTCTGGCTTTTCAGGTATGGATGGTTTATTTTTTGTCCAAAATCTCTCTACAGAGGGGTTATTTTTACCAAATTCTGCCTCTGCTTTTGCGCCATAGTCTTTAATCATCTGAAAAAATCCACGATCCTCTTTAAAAATCTTCCCAACAATAGTCTTTTCCTTAGCAACCTCTAGCATGCTCATGTCTTGCAACCCTTCGAACCTCTCTTTTTCTTGAGCAAAATCTTGAGTATGACCGTCTCTTAGCTCCTTTAACCGCTCCACTTCTTTTTGATTGATGGGGTTGTTGGAGGCATTTTTAGGAGAGCTGGTAAAGACCTCTTCGTTTCCTGTTGGAACCTTGAGCCCAAAGCTATCGGGTTTGGTGGCAGGAACCCTTTGAGCGCCCTCTGTCTGGAAAACTTCTGCTTGGGGTAGCTTTTCTTGCATGCGAGATTGGAAAACCCCTCCAGGCTCTGTAATCACTTTTTTATCCAAATGGATTCCTAAATCGTTTTTCATTGATAAAACTTTCTCTTTCGAATAGGTGCTTAAATGGTTTTGCAACTCTTTTGGATTGTTTAAAACTTCTAGCTGACTTCCTCTATCGCCTGTTTTTGCAAGGAGCCATTGATCAAAGTCTGTAGAAAGGTCTTGGTTAGTGGTTGATCCCCAGCTCTTTGTTTCATTAAAAACCTTGTCCCAACTTTGAGTTTCACTATAAGCGTTTTGGAGAGAGGAGGAGGATCTTTGAGACTGTGTCCATTGCTCTGCCCAATCAATATATTCGCGTCCTCCTTCTTCTTTAGAAAGAGCTTCTCGGTTTGTGAGGGCAAAATTTGAAGCTTCTGTATAAGCATCATTTACCGTTAGAGCCTGGCCGACTCTTTCTCCTTTTTGATCCCCAGTTAATGAGCCGTAGCTATTTTTTAGATATTCACTACCAGAGAGCCCTGTTCCGAGTAAGGGGCGCACAACTACCAAAAGTGACGTTAGCATATTGGACGCATAATCACTCTTTAAAGTTATAGGTCCCATGGCTAATAAAATGCCTACGAAGTAAAGGAGAGATTCGTTTCAGATGCGCATAGTTCACCTCATACCCTTGCTCTTTCAAA
>CAMGYI010000002.1:533834-653326 GCA_946127115.1 uncultured Chlamydia sp. | reverse complement strand
GAGAGAAGCGTTCCTCCATTAAAAGTAAGAGATCCCGAGGCGTTTCCAAGATTGTTGTCTGCAGCAACACTCAAGCTTCCTCCAGAGAGGGTTGTCCCTCCGCTGTAGGTGTTTGCTCCACTTAGAATCGTGGTTCCTGTATTTTGTTTGATCAAAGAGCCCGACCCTGACATCACCCCTGAATATGTTCCTGTTGTTGTCTGGTCAAAGATGACCGAAGTGTTATTGATAATCGCCCCTTGAAGACTTGTCGTTGTTCCTTGGAGAGCACCCACACCAACGATCGTTCCTCCGCTGTAGGTATTTGCTCCACTCAGAATTATGGTTCCTGTATTTTGTTTGATCAAAGAGCCCGACCCTGACATCACCCCTGAATATGTTCCTGTTGTTGTCTGGTCAAAGATAACCGAAGTATTATTGGTAATCGCCCCTTGAAGACTTGTTGTTGTTCCTTGGAGAGCACCCGCACCAACAGCTGTACCTCCGCTGTAGATATTTGCTCCACTTAGAATTATGGTTCCTGTATTTTGTTTGATCAAAGAGCCCGACCCTGACATCACCCCTGAATATGTTCCTGTTGTTGTCTGGTCAAAGATAACTGAAGCGTTGTTGGTAATCGCCCCTTGAAGACTTGTTGTTGTTCCTTGGAGAGCACCTGCACCAACGGTTGTTCCTCCGCTGTAGGTATTTGCTCCACTTAAAATGAGTGTGCCAACTCCATTTTTTGTAATATTTCCCGAACCACTAATTGTTCCATCGTAAGTCCCAGTTCCTGTCTGAAGAAATCTAGGTACATTGGTAGGGCTGCTCGATAGCGCGGAAGTTACATGCAATGTATTCAAAATATTCAGTGTAGCTCCACTACCAAAGGTAAGAGAATTAACTGTGTTATCTTCAAGAGCTCCTCCCGTCTGCACATTGTTGATAACGATAAAATTTGCCGTTGATAAAATTTGGGAACCAGAATTTTGTAATGTAGGTGCTGCAATGAATGGAGTATAACTTCCACCACCATCCGGGCGAAAAAGAAGAAAGGCATCCTGACCTGTTGGGATACGTGAACTTGTCGCGTTGGTAAGGAGCCCATTACTGCTCCCAGGGATAGGGACAAAGATGCTACTATCTCCTTTGTCTAGCCCAACTGTTGAGGGGGTCTTTGGTAGACTTGTTATAGGCAATCCATAGCTAAAAGCAATATCATCTTGTTGAAAGGTAAAGCCGTTAATAGTATGGTTGTTCCCAGACCAGAGAAGCTGGAATGTATACCTTTCTGTGGTGCTAGGGTAACCCTGGATCGATGACCAGGTTGCGGAATAATAGGTGCCTGCTACTGTTTTTTCAGACATCGAGGCACCATTACCGGCGTTGATAATCAAATCATCCCAAAGAGGATTTAGTCGAGTAACTGAGGTTGGTAGCGCAGTGTTGCTAAACGAAGTATCGGAAGAAAAGCTCCCAAACCCATTGGTACAGAGCCTAATAGTTGTTCTATTAACTCCAAAAAAAGAACCTGTAAAGCCCAGAGATCGTGCAGAAGACGTTTGATCATCGTAGGTTGAAGCATCATTAAAAATAGTTGTTCCCCCGGAGGGGTCCACAAGAAGGCTTCCGTGAAGAGAGCTAAAAAACATCAAAGAAAAAGGTAAAAAACAACCGAAAACAAACTGAAGGATATCAACCAACAAAAAGTTACAGAAAAATTGTTTCCTATGTATCACAATCCCACCCTGTTTTTAAGGTGTGTAAAATTAACATTTAACAGAAGTTGGGTTATTGCGGCAAATATTTTTCTAGATATCAAAAATTAAGTTTATTCCCTTCAATATAGTCACCATCGATAACAATCAGACCTGGAGAAAATCCTGGACTGAGAATCCCTAAGAATCCCTAAGTTTGTGAAATCTCCAATAAAATTCATGAAACCTGTCACGGTTGCATTATTAACAAAAGTGCTGCCTAAGGTATTTACCATTCCCATTCCAGTTAGAAACGTATAGATTAGCCTAGAGCTATCAGGAACTATCATTATAGAATTGAGTTTGGTATCAACTGTAGAAGCTTGAATCAACGCCCCAGTGAGATTAAGAGAGGTTGTAGCATTAATCTGTCCACTAAAAGTTCCCCCATTATTTATCGAGAAATTATTTGCAGAAATAGTTCCACCTGTCCCTTGAAGAAAATTAATGGTCTGGTCATACAAAGGTATATTCAAAATCCCATTAACTGTCACCCTGGCAGCGCTGCTCAAACGTTGATTTCCTATAAGATTAAAAGTGCTTCCTGATCAAGTGGAAGCCTGTATCCCTAATAAAAAATATATAGAAAAATCTTTTAGATGCACTCCTCTCTTTCAACCATGAAACGCAATAAATAGATTAAAAAAATATTTTTATAATATTCTTAATAATCTAAACATGGAGAACTTTATGTCTTCTGAAATTGACTCTTTGGGAATTCCAGATCTAGGAACGCTCGCCGAAACACTTGAAAGAATGGCCACAGATTGCCACCAAAACTGTGTACAAGGGATAAATACGATTAGTACCATTATTAAAAATATTAGTGATTTTGATAAGGCTGATATTGATCGATTAAAAAAAATGTTTCATCAGGACCTGAGCATGTTAGAAACATGTTTAACTATTGCTAATAAATTTAAAGTGTTTTTCCAAAGCATATCCCCTGAGCCTGAACAAAAAGATAGAATTATTAAAGCTATGAGTCAACTAGAAGGTTCTGTGAAGGAAATGTCCGATGCATGCAATGAATTCATAAAAGTTGTGAATAGCACGACTTCACTTGATTCTTATGAGAATTTTAGTGAGAAAAATCAAGGGCTTGTTATAGATAAGGCATGATAAGCTGTCGTGGGTTCATCAAGAGGTTGGTGAACAATAAGTGTAAAATTATAATAGTAGATGAAATATTTTTTCTTCAAATTTCAATTTTTTGAAGTTTGCACCAGTTTTCTAACATACTATTTTACATGAAAGCTGTTCGACTAATTCTTCTACTTACTCTGACCTCATCCTTATTTTCAGGATAGATTGGCTGACTCTATAATTCTAAGGAACCTAAAGCCGCTCAATTTGACTCATGAATCATTAAAAATGAACTTGGTCACCCCCTTATTAAGTCCCCCCAGTGGAGGTTTTTTCTCTCTTTACCAGTGAAGTTTTTTTGGATGAGTCCTTCTTCGGTGCAAAGAGTTGCAACAGTGTGTCCTTTGCGCTTGAGAGGCGTTCGAAGAATTCGTGATCCTGATGGAGTGCGCGGTTTTTTAGAAGCGATAATGTAGGAATATTTTTCGTCTTCATGGCCGATCGACCCTTTTTTAAGAGTGCGGTGGAGAACCGTACGAGAAAGCCGCGCCGAAAAGTGGCACCAGTCTGAGCCTGATATAGGACAATTATTATGATGGGGGCAAGGGGCGTAGAGGGACATCCCTAAGGAAAGAACCTGAGTGCGAATTTTTTGGATGCATTTAAAACCGTCTGGAGTTCCTGGCTCAACGACCACAAGGAAGTTGTTGGTCAGTGAGTGAGCTTTTTTGATAACTGCAGATAGATTTTCCTGGGGAATTTCATTGAGAGAGTAGGAAAAAAGTAGGAGGTCAGCAGAATCTTTAAGATTAAGAAAACTTCCAGCTTTCCAGGTGACAGAAAAGGGAGTCTCTGGAGCAATTTTTTTTCCTAAACGCATAAATTCAGGGTCTTGTTCGATCAGAGTAATACTATCGATGGAATGGTCGAGAAGGGCCCAGATTGAGGTACCTGGCCCTGCTCCACAATCGAGAATTGTTGGGGGTATTTCAACTTGTGAAAAAACTTTTTTTAAAACAGCATAAGTTGCAGGAAGACGTGTTACCACATAGGCAATCCGGTGAAGATCGGTAAGGTGGGCTTGTTTATGACGATATCTCTTTGATAGCTCCTCTGCCGCTTGCGCAAGGACCTTCTGAGGATAGGGCTTAGAAATAGAATCTATGGCTTCTTCAAGGTTCATTCAACTTTTGCCTGAAGAAGGAGCGCGGCTGCAACAAGAGAAGAAATACTCGAAAAGATAAATGGAATCATCGAATGGGCATGAAGGAATAGTCCTCCAAGCACCGAAGAAAACAGCATGGTTAGAGAAAGCATTGACTGGCTTAAACCCAAAACTTTTCCCTGAATATTTTTAGGAGCCGCGTTAGAAATAGCGCTGGTGCAGAAGGGCCAAATCAACCCTGAAACAATGGTACACCCCCCCAATATCAATAGAAAATTTTTTAAAGAATGGGGGTAGGGAATAAAAACAACCAGCACTCCAAAGGCAATAAAGGAAGTAAGAAGAATCCACTTTGGGTTGATCGTGTGGTAGAAGAGACGATGCAAAACCCCCGTTCCAAAGATCCAGCAGACACCAAGAAGCGCACAAATATCCCCAATCTTAGAGTTACTTAAGTGAAAATTCTCAACAACGAATGCCGGTACAAAAAGAAAAATAATGTTCCATGAAAAAAGATAGAAAAAATAGATGAGGTAAAGACTCTTGATCGAGTCTGTTTTGAGTGCAAGTTGAATATTGCGAAACCCCCTGATGAAATCGAAGGGTTTATTGGAAGGGTTTTCTAAAGTTTCACCGAAAGCAAAGAGAATAAAAAGAACGTTGATTAAGCCAAGTATTGCACCAATAAACATGGGAAATGAAGAATCAAATATCGGAGAAATAAAAGGGTCTGAAAGCTTTCCCCCAACGAAGGGACCAAGAATGAATGTCAAACCAGCAATCGCTGAGCCATAACTGTAATAACGGATCTTCTTCTTGGGGCTAGGGCTTAAATCAGATAAAGAGGAAAGACAAATAGAAAGATTTCCAGCTCCAATCCCCATGACCAGTCGAGCAAAGAAAATGATAAAAAGGGAGTGGTGGTGGATTCCAAAAGCACTAAATGAATATCCAACAAAGGTCAAGAATGTCGTTAATAAAAGCGCCTTTTTTCTTCCGTGGTGATCAGCATATTCCCCCATAATCGGTGCAAAAATAAACTGCATAAAGGGGAAGATTCCTAAGAAAAACCCAAGCATTGTTGTTTTGTAAGCAAGGGAGTCAGCTGCTCCAATTAGTCCTTTTGATGGCTCTAAAAAAAGGGGAGCAAAAATTGGAAAGACTATGGTCGCACCTAAATTGTCTACCGCAAACGTAAAGAAAATCGAAAAAAGGGAAGTTTTTTGTTTGACAAATTCCTTATCCATCTACTGACCAATCCACCGGGGACTTTCCCCACTTTTTTAGAAAGGTATTTGTTTTCGAAAAATGGCGACACCCAAAAAACTGTGTTGCAGAAAAAGGAGACGGGTGCGCTGCTGTCAAAATTGTATGAGGATGTTTCATCGTATTTAAAATGTTTTCACACTTATCCTTTGCAGACCTTCCCCATAAGATAAAAACCAATGGGTCTGTTCGACTACAAAGCTTTCGAATCACCGCATCCGTAAATGTTTCCCACCCTCTACCAAAGTGAGATTTTGGTTCCCCTTTTCGAACAGTTAGGGTTGCGTTGAGCATTAAAACGCCTTGTTTTGCCCAATTGATTAAACACCCATGAGATGCTAACGGAATTTTTAAATCCGCTTCCACTTCTTTATAAATATTTCTTAGTGATGGAGGAAGAGAAATCTCTTTCCGAACGCTAAAGCAGAGCCCCTCTGCTTGACCTCGGCCGTGATAGGGGTCTTGTCCCATCAAAACAACTTTAACTTTGTCATAAGGAGTTTGGAGAAAAGCGTTGAAAACATGATCTTCACGAGGAAAAATGACCTGACCACGCCCCTTTTCATCTTCAAGAAACTCTTTGAGTTCCAAGATGTAGGGCTTTTTGATTTCCTCTTTGAGGACTTCGTGCCAACTCTTTTCTAATCGCATCATGGATGATAGATTACTATGTTGAAAATATTACCACAAACCAGAATTTCGTAAGTATTGCTCTAGCTCTCCGAGAAATCTCTCTCAAAATCCTGGATTCAAGGTAGCAATAAACATATCGACATCTGATACGTAGCAAGCTTGGCTAGCACCTTTAGCGCGGGGTGAAAAAAACTAAAAGTCGAATTCTCTTCCCCAAATCTCTTTTCCAATACCGGCCTTAATTTAATTTGCTTGATTAATCAACCTGTTTAAAAGAGTTTTGAATCTCTTTTTTTAACTTAATTAAACGCTCAATATCGACCTTCATTTGGAGTTTTTCAGCACTTTTAAGTGCATGACTAATCTGCATAAGCGCGGTTTCCCATTCGCCTTGGGCGACATTAACCTGGGCTGAGACATACTGCAAATGAATGTAGGTTCTAAGTTCTAGATTAACTTGAAAAAGAGGGAAAAGGGTCTCCCAGGCTTCTTTATAGTTTTTTAATACCAGCCAACATTTTGCCATTCTGATTTGAGTTCGGTAGGCATCGTTAGAAGTTGAGTCAAGAAGATTAATAGCTTTTTGATAATAATCAATTGCTTGAAACGGATTTCCACAAGGATCATCTGCATGCGCAGCCCCTGCATTGAAGAAAACTTTTGCTTTTAAACAATCCTCAACATCGCTTTCAATTAATCCAATGGCTTCAGAAATTGTTGCCTTAGCTTCTTTGAACAAAAGATTTCCCCTATAATACGCCGAAAGTAAGTAAAGACTTCGAACCAAGTATTTCTTTGAAGAGATGTCTAAAGCAATCGATCGACATTCTTGAATATGTCGGATCATGGACTCATAGTCTCCAAGATAAAAATAACTACTAGCTAAGCGAGCATGAACTTGAGCTTTTTCTGGATCGGATAAGAACTCATCCTGAAGGGCTTTTTCTCCTAAATCGCAAACCGCAGGCCAATCTTGCGGCTTTAAAAGATCAAATTGATCAAAAAACTCACTAGCATTGGCACTAGTATTAGCTAGAAAAAAAACAAAAAAGAACCATAACCACTTCATAATCCAATAAATTTCCACCTGATCGTGATTTCCTGAAATTTTTCCAAAAGAATTGATTATTGTAAACCTCTGTCTTTTTTAAAGAGAAAGTGCCCAACTGTATTTACGATCTTTTCGATCATTTATTTTTCTTAGAAACCCTTTAGCCATAAAAACAAATGAATTGAAAAAAAATTATTGTGTCCCCATAAGAAAAATCTTCCCAAAACCCCGGTTCCAAGATTGACACAAACAGTAAATAAACATACGATATTGCCCTCTATTTCTGGGTGTAGCGCAGCTTGGCCAGCGCACTTGCATGGGGTGCAAGGGGTCGGAGGTTCGAATCCTCTCACCCAGATTATTTCACCTACACTTAAAAGGGTTTCTCGCTTTATTTTCTTGTGCTACTATGGTCAAAAAATAATGTTGTGGAAAATGTTGTTTATGGTCTGTCGAGCAATTGATGATACCTTGTTGATAAGAGCGCTTTCTTTAAAAAACTATCAACATTGGCTGTTCTTCAACAAGATGTGAACAGTCTCTTTCCTCTATAGAAACCAGAGGTTGTCAACAAATCCACAGCGGAAGAAGATGAAGAAAAATACTTAAATAGATTATTCTTTCTCTTATTTAATGAGTGAGTCTAGCTAAATGCCTACGCCAGAACGTTTTTTTGATCTACAAGAATTTCTTCATAAAGATCTTTTCAAATTGGGGTCTCCTGTATGGGATAGCCTAAGTGAATTAAAGGGATATCTTGATAACAAAAACCTAGGAAGGATTGAATGCGATATTCCCAAAGGGGTTACACTTGTGAATCCTGATAAGATTTCGATTGGAAAAGGAACACGTGTTGAATCAGGTGCTTATATTGAGGGCCCCTGTGTTTTAGGAGAAGATTCTCAAGTGCGTCATGGAGCATATATTCGACCATATGTTTTGACTGGAAAGAAGTGCGTTATTGGACACTCAACCGAAGTGAAGCACTCCATCCTAATCGATGGCTCCCAGGCTCCCCATTTTAATTATGTTGGAGATTCTATTTTAGGAAATAACGTTAACCTTGGTGCGGGTGT
The DNA here is from genome assembly GCA_946127115.1 of uncultured Chlamydia sp. Classification (GTDB taxonomy): domain Bacteria; phylum Chlamydiota; class Chlamydiia; order Chlamydiales; family Simkaniaceae; genus Neptunichlamydia. The sequence continues at coordinate 645,313 of CAMGYI010000002.1, read as the reverse complement.
GATTTGTGCAAACTTTAGATTGGACCATGGAGAGGTTATTGTTGAAATTGAAGGAAACTGTTTTAAGACGGGCCTAAGGAAGTTTGGGGCAATATTAGGGGATCTATCCCAAATTGGTTGTAATAGCGTTCTTAACCCTGGTGTATTGCTGCGGAAGCGTACTTTCTTAAGAGCATGCAGCTCGATTCAGAAATCAAATGTAAGGAATCTAAAAAATGTTAAAACAGCTGACTGCTCCTAAAGCTACCCTTCTTAAGCCTCTTAAAAAGACGTTTGAAACGTTTTTGGAGCAAAATATTCTCCGTTTGGGGGATCAGAGTAAACTACGAGATGCTTGCGAATACGCTTTATTGAATGGAGGGAAAAGGATTCGTCCTCTGGTTGTGATGATGGTGGCTCGAGCTCTTGGAAATGACTTAGATGTTTTGGAGGCTTGCCTTTCCGTCGAATACTTTCACACAGCGTCAATCATTGCTGACGATCTTCCTTGTATGGATAATGATGATTACAGGAGGAGTAAACCAGCTTTACACAAAATGCATGGAGAAACCGTTGCTCTATTAGCAAGTTATGCTCTAATTTCTGCCGGTTACGAAAAGATTTTCCACTCAGTTCAGTCATTGTCGAAACAAAAACCTCCTTTTTCAAAGAGAGCGAATGAAGCATGCGTGATTTCCTTAGATGCTGCAACACGGTGTGCTGGAATTTCTGGTGCTGTTGGAGGGCAGTTTAAGGATATTTTTTCCAAGGATCATTCCATAGAAGAAATCCTTGATGTGATTTACAAGAAAACAGTTACTCTTTTTGAAATCGCGTTTGTTTATGGTTGGATTTTTGGAGGGGGTGAACTTCAAAGAGTAGATGAAATTCGAGAAGTGGCCTTCCACTTTGGAATGGTTTTTCAGATTTGGGATGACATAGGGGATGTGAGTCAAGATGGTGAGGATTCTATAAACATTGCGCGGATTTGTGGAAAAAAAGAGGCTAAGCGCCGTTTAGAGGAGGAGGTCAAGACGTTTATCATTAAGATGAAAAAACTCGGGATGTGGACTCTCGAGTTTCAGCAAACTGTTGATTCATTCCGCTATTAGTATGGGGTTTTCCTTTGGAACTCCTTGGACTTTCTCCATGATGAGACGTTCAATTTCATCCGTCATCTCTGGGTTTTTCTTGAGCTCTTCGCGTGTTGCTTCCTTACCCTGGCCAAGGCGCTTATCTCTATAGCTATACCAGGTTCCCTTCTTGTCGACAATGCTGTGTTCAACACCAAGGTCAATAATTGAGCCAGTACGAGAGATTCCCTCATTAAAGAGGATGTCAAATTCAGCGATTCTAAATGGAGGTGCCATTTTATTTTTAACAACCTTCACTTTTACCCGGTTTCCAATATCAACATTTTCCGGTCCTTTGATGCTTCCAATTCGACGGATATCTAGTCGAACAGAAGAATAGAACTTTAGAGCTCGTCCTCCAGATGTTGTTTCAGGGTTTCCAAATATGACGCCAACTTTTTCACGGATTTGATTAATGAAAACAGCGCAGGTATTACTTTTTGCGAGAGTTGATGTGAGTTTTCGAAGAGCCTGCGACATAAGGCGGGCCTGGAGGCCTACGTGTATATCTCCAATTTCCCCTTCTAGCTCAGACCTTGGAACTAAGGCGGCAACCGAATCAATGACAATTACATCAACGGCATTTGAGCGTGCGAGCATTTCTGCAATATTGAGAGCATCTTCCCCGCAATCAGGTTGAGAAATCATAAGATCATTAATATTTACACCAATTTTTGCTGCATAAGAAGGATCCATTGCATGCTCAGCATCGATGTAAGCAGCAACCCCACCTTTTTCCTGACAGCTTGCAACAATATGGGTAGCGAGTGTTGATTTTCCTGAGGATTCAGGGCCATAAATTTCAACAACCCTTCCACGAGGCACTCCTCCAATTCCCAGAGCTATATCAAGAGAAATTGCCCCTGTTTTAATAGAACTAATTGTGCGGTTTGCAGAGTGGTCTCCAAGAGACATAATGGCACCGGCCCCAAACTGCTTTACAATATGAGACATAGCAAGTTCTAAAGCTTTTTTCTTTGCAGCATCACCTGGGCTTGACATGGTAGGTCCTTACATTTAAGTTCATTTATTTCCAATATACACACTTTTGCGATTAGAATCATGGTTAAAATTTCGCTATCATGATAAGAAAAAGAAATGGCATATTTAGCAGGAGACATTGGAGGAACAAAGACTCATCTAGCCCTTTATGTTGAAGAAAAGGGGAGTGTGGAGTGTGTGAAAGAAGAGAAATTTTCTAGCCAGAAATACCCCAACCTTCGAACGATTGTGAAAGAGTTTCTTAAGGGAGAAACAGTTCATGTTTCTAAAGCCTGCTTTGGAATTGCGGGTCCTATTAAGAAGGGGAAAAGTCAGGCAACAAATCTCCCTTGGCTGGTGGATGAGGATCGGTTAAAAAGCGAACTGTCAATCGACAAAGTTTCTTTGATTAATGACCTTGAAGCAAATGCCTATGGTTTGAATATGCTTGAAGATGATGAGTTTTATACGATCAATGAAGGAGATCCCCGCGTAGAAGGAAACCGGGCAATGGTTTCAGCTGGAACAGGTCTGGGAGAAGCGGGTATTTTTTTCGATGGACAACGTCATCATCCTTTTGCATGCGAAGGAGGTCATACAGACTTTGCTCCAAAGAATGAAAGAGAGGATGCGCTTCTTTGCTACTTACGAGAAAGGTTTGGTCATGTCTCATATGAGAGAATTCTTTCTGGTCCTGGGCTTTACAACCTCTATCAGTTTATGGTAGAAACAAAGCAGGTAGATGAAAAAGAAGAGGTTTATGAGGAAATTGCATCAGGAGATTCCCCTCTTCTTATTTCCGAAAAGGGACTCAGTGGTTCTTCAAAAGCATGCGTAGAAACTCTGGAGCTTTTCGTCTCTATTTATGGGTCTGAGGCAGGGAATGTTGCATTAAAAATGCTTGCACTTGGCGGAGTTTATATTGGTGGAGGAATTGCGCCAAAAATTATAAGAATATTGAAGAGAGGAGACTTTCTCCGATCGTTCGCAGGGAAGGGACGGTTTAGGGCTCTCCTTGAAGCAATTCCCATTCGCGTTGTTCTTAACGATAGAACCGCTCTTTTAGGGGCAATCTATTATGCTAAACACCTGATGTAATCACAGACCAGATGGAATCTTTTCCGAAAATAATCTTGGGATCAATAGTAGGAAATTTCATCGATCTCCCCTTTAACAAATGAGTAAAAAATTTAAACAATTGATGCAAGAAGAATCGATTGTGAATTTGAGTAAACCCTGGTAAATTGTCCCCATGAAATGGATTATTATTAGCTTGTTTTGTGTTCTTCGCCTATTTGCTGGGAAAATGGAAAAGCGGGTTGATATTTTAGAACACAAAATGGGTGAGATTGGAACAAAAAAAACTGATGATGAGTATGGAGCGCAGCTTGCAAGTGCTACATTTAAAAGAGGGTTGGTTGGCGTTGAATTGTTTTGGGGACCTCTTTATTGGCATACGAAACTGGGGGGTACTGAGTACGTTTACAGTCCAGCAAGTGGCAATGAAAAGATGGAGGGTCAAAGTTTTGACTGGGACTTTGGATATCGCCTTGGAGCGGGAGTCTTTCTTCCAGTTGTGAAGTGGAAAGTTTTGGGCACTTATACCCATTTTGGAACACATGATACGGGAGGATATGGAGTTATTCCTCCGTCTCTCTTTGTTAACTTGCGGGGAAGTTTCTTTGTCTCTAGTCAGAACGTAAAATCTTCGTATGATATCAACTATGATGCGATTTCTCTTGAACTCAAGAGGAGCTCATTTTTGAGTAGTCTCTTGGGATTAGGATCTAGTTTAGGTGTTAAGCGGGCGTGGATTGACCAAAAGCAACGGGTGACATATAGAACATTTCAAGAAGAGCTTATTAGGGTGAAGGACCATTGTCGATTTAGAGGTATTGGGCCTCTGCTTGGAATGAACATAAATTGGCACCTCTTTTCAGGGTTTAGCTTTTTTGGGGATGTCAAAGGGGCGTTGCTTTATGGGGGGGTTGAGGTGAAACACACCGAAATTCCCATTGAAATTAAGGGGGATGCTCATCTTTTCTCTCCCAATCTCTTATTTACCTTTGGCTTGAATAAAGATTGCTTTATGGGTGGAGCTCAGGTCTTTATCTCCCTTGCTTATGAAGCAGATTATTATTGGCGTCAAAATCAAATAGTGACAATGGAAGATGCAAGTCGGGAAAGACTGAGAGTTGCTCGCCAAGCAGAAGACCTCATTTTTTATGGAGTTACCGGTCGCCTAGGCGTTGAGTTTTAAAAGGCGATGGTACGATAGTAGGGTGCTCTCTAGGGTGAAATTTGGAGCGTAACGGAGTCGAACCGTTGACCTCAACAATGCCATTGTTGCGCTCTACCAACTGAGCTAACGCCCCAGGAGAAATGGATGTGATTGTAAATTCTTCGAGAGTTTTTTTCAATCACTTGTTATGATGAGTTGTTATGAGTATTTTTGGAAAAGTAAAACCTTTCCCTCCGGATCCCATTTTTGGGTTGGCAGCCCGTTTTAAGAAAGACAAAACTCCCAATAAAGTTGATCTAACTGTAGGGGTTTTTCGCAATAAAGATCTTAAAACTCGCACTCTGCGCTCCGTCAAAGAAGCTGAGAGGGTTTTGATAAAACTTGAGGTGGATAAGACGTATTTATCTATGGGGGGAAGCAGTCTATTTGTCAAAGAGTCTCAAAAACTTATTTTTGGTGAAACCTTTTGCAAAGATGCTCGGGGAACTCTTTTTGGAGTTCAATCCCTGGGTGGAACGGGTGCTCTTCGTCTTGCTGGGGAATTTTTGTTTCGCGAGATAACAAGAACGGCTTATGTTTCCGATCCCACATGGCCCAATCATGTTGGAGTGTTCGAGGCATGCGGATTCGAAGTAAAAAAATATCCTTACTACAATAAGGAAAACCATGCACTTGACTTCGAGCGGTTGCTGAATGTTTTAGCAGGTGCTTCTGAAAATAGTTTGGTGGTTCTTCACGCTTGCTGTCACAACCCAACGGGATGCGATCCAACACAAGCGCAGTGGAAAGAACTTTCAACGCTCATCCATAAACAGAAGCTTATTCCTCTTTTTGACTTTGCTTATCAGGGTTTTGGCCGGGGGCTTGAAGAGGATGCTTGGCCGATTCGGTACTTTGCAGAGCAAGGGCACGAAATGTTTGTTGCCGCTTCGTACTCAAAGAACTTTGGGCTATATGGGGAAAGGATCGGCTCATTATCGATCCTTGCTGTGAATGAGCAACTTGCTCAAAACTCTTCTTCAGCTTTCAAGCGGTTAGCGCGAGTCAACTACTCAAATCCTCCGAGACATGGGGCAGGAATTGTCACAACTGTGCTCCAAGATATAGGCCTTTCTAAATTGTGGCGAGGTGAAGTTGATCTAATGCGCAAGCGGGCCGAAGAGATGAGGTGCACTTTGTATGATTCTTTATCTGGACAGTTTGGAAAAGATAAATTCAGTTTTTTAAAAAGGCGCTATGGGTTATTTTCAATGCTGGGGATCTATCCAGAGCAAGTCGATCGAATGATGGATGAATATGGAGTCTATTTGACTCGAAGTGGACGGATTAACCTGACTGGTTTATCAGAAGAGAACCTCACCTATGTCATTGAAGCAATTGTAAAAACAATGGGATGAGAAAAAAAAGTTATCGCCCTTATATCATCCTGGGTCTTGTTTTATTGGGACTTTTCTATATTCCTAAAGGGATTGTTGAGGTGCTTCGAACCGCGACAACTGGAGCATCAGTCTGTGCAAGAGCTTTTTCTCATGCGAGGACTAGCAATATCGAAGAGCTTCAAGCAGAGCTTCTTTTATTAAAAAATCAAAATAATGTGCTCCGTCGGCGTCTCCTCTCTGAAAAAAGGATTAGCGTCCGAATCAAGCAGGTTAAAGAACTCATTGCGCTCGATGAGAAAAAGATTTCAAATTTTTATAACAGAAGAAAAAAAGCAGCTGAAGAGCAGCTTGAAAGAGAGCTATTTTTCCATTTTGCTGAGGTAGTTTACCGCGAAGTAGCAAACTGGAATGCGACAGTATGGATTAACTTGGGAGAAAAAGAGATTGTGGTCAATAGTCCGGTGCTCAAAGGGGAAAACTTAATTGGTTTGGTTGAGTATGTTGGGAAACATCGAAGTCGTGTGCGATTGCTAACGGACTCTTCATTAATCCCCTCAGTTCGAGTGGCTAGAGAAGGTGAATACCTTGCAAAGGGAGAGCTTTATGGAAGTAGTTCTGCTCTTTGGAGGGGACGTTCAGAAATTTTAAAAGGAATTGGATTTAACTATGATTTTGAAGATGAAGAGGGGCCTGCAAGAGAACTTAGGAGTGGAAGACTTCTTGGTCAGTTGAATCAAAAGGAAACGGTTTCATTGATAGATGTAGGAGATCTACTTGTGACAACTGGAATGGATGGGGTGTTTCCAAAAGACATTCCTGTTGCAATTGTTACCAAAATAGAAACCTTAAAAGAAGGATGTGTTTCAGCAGAAATTGAAGCTCACCTACGTGCTGGAAAGCTTGATAATCTTCTAGATGTTATCATACTTCCTCCACTCAGCCCCCATGGAGATGAATGATGATTCGCTTTAAGGGAGTTTGGAAAATCTTTCCACCAAATCACACGGTGTTAGAAAATTTTAACTTGGAGGTTCAAGAAGGGGAAACGCTTGTCATACTCGGAAAAAGTGGGAGCGGAAAAACCACAGCCCTTCAGCTTATCAATCGTTTAATTGACCCAACAAGAGGCGATATATTTGTTGAAAAAAAAAACATTCTCTCCTTAGATCCTATTTCGCTTAGAAGAAATATTGGATATGCTGTTCAAGAAATTTCCCTTTTCCCCCATATGACTGTAGAGGAAAATATTGAGATTGTTCCAAAGCTCCTTGGATGGGAAGAAAAAAAAATTGATCAAAGAATCGATCAATTGATGGAAATGTTCGGATTAGATCCAGCTAAATATCGGAAACGGTATCCCTTAAAATTAAGTGGAGGGCAGAGACAGCGGATTGGTGTTGCGCGCTCTCTTGCAGCCGATCCTCCGATCGTTTTAATGGATGAACCTTTTGGAGCTCTTGATCCAATTACTCGTGAAAAAACTCAAAATGAATTTTTGGAGCTCAAATCAAAAATGAAGAAGACGGTCGTATTTGTAACCCACGATCTCTATGAAGCTGTTACAATGGGAGATCGTGTTGCACTTATGGATCAGGGAAAACTTCTTCAAATTGCAACGCCTCGAATGTTTGTTGAGCACCCTCCAAGTGCTTTTGAGGATGATTTTTTGGGACAGCACCGTTTTCAACTTTCCTTGCTTACCAAAACGATTATGGAGTGTATGGAGCCTTCTATTGGGGAGCAATCAGAGATCTCCTCTCCCCTCTCTCCTCAGACTACTTTGATGGAAGCTCTCAACATCTTCAAAAAAGAAAACACAAAGACCCTACCAGTCTTTTCGGGATCCTCTTACAGGGGAGAAATAAGAAAGGAGAGGCTTTTGGACCAAGTCCTTGATCTTTTAATGCACGAACCAAAAAATTATGAAACAGCTGATCAATAAAACGTTAGAGCATATAGAACTCACCTTTAGTTCTCTTTTAATTGCTATGTTGATAGCCATCCCATTGGGAATCTTCTTGGCTCGTTCGAAGGGCAGAACCTCTTCTATTATTCTTTGCTTTACAGCAATGATTCAAACAGTTCCTGGTCTTGCGCTGATCGCTCTTGTAGTGGTGATCCTTGCCGCGCTACGTGTTATTTTTCCTTTCCCAACAACAGGGATGCTTCCTGCTCTACTCGTTCTTGTGCTCTATGCCCTACTTCCGATCCTCAGTAATACCTATATGGGTCTACTGCAGGTGAATCCCAATATGAAAAACGTTGCGAAGGCAATGGGAATGACACCAAGACAGGTGCTCTTTTATATTGAGATTCCTCTCTCATTGCCGATTTTAATCAATGGGATTCGCATCGCTATGGTTACAACGATTGGAATGGTGACTCTCACAAGTCTTGTGGGTTCTGGAGGTCTTGGGGATTTGATTGTTCAAGGACTTCGGACCATGCAGATGGGATTAGTCCTTGCAGGAACGCTTCCTGCAGCAATTCTAGCCATTTTCTTTGACATCGCCTTGACAAAAGTGGGAAATCATTTCATCGCTGAATGCTGAGAGAGGGTTTTAAAAACCTCTTTCTTGATTTCAGTAAAGGATCGATGCTTCCCAAACGCACGTTGGTAGATGTCAGTCCGGATGAATTTAAGGCATTCTTGTGCTTTTAGGTTGTTTTCAATAAATGAAAATATCTTGTCATAAGAAGTGTTTGGAATGATAGTTCCACACTGGTGAAGGTAGGAGGAATAGTTTTTTTGTTTTTTCCATTGAGAGCCTTCGAAAAAGAACATTGGGCGATTGTAATAAAGGAAGTCATATCCGACCGAGGAAAAATCTCCTAAATAGATGTTTGTGCGTTTTAGCAAAGGAAGGACAAGAGGGTATTGGGAGAGAACAATAATATTTTTAACGTCTCGGTATTTTTCTTCTAAGTAAGCGACATAGCCCGGTTTATAATGGACGAGCCAGGGATGCAATTTGATAATAAGGTTATAGTGGTCTGGAAGTTGTTCGGGGACAGCAAGGCCTACATCGGTAAAGGAAGAGGAGTGTTCTAAATCCTGCCATGTAGGAGCATAGAGAAGAGTCGTTTGTTTTTTGGAAAAGAGAGAGAAAACCTCCTTTTCGACAAGGGTGTCATAAAAAGTTTCATGCTCTTCATAAAATGGATAACGGTAATTTCCTGTTCTCACATGTCCCAGAGCTGTATCGAACATACCGCTTTCTTGCAGTCGCTGCTCCATAATAGGGCCATAGGTAAAAAAATAGTGCTGATCTTTGAAAGTTTCAATAGACTTATCAGAGTTTCCATGGGGGCAGTACCAAAACTTCATCTGTTTTCGGAAGATGACTTCGAAAAGAGGACTTAAATCCTTTCGGTAGTTAGCGCTTGAAACAAAGAGAAGATCGTGGTTATGAGCGAAATACTCTAGGATCTTTGCGTGGTGATCAATGTAAATCGTCTTGACTTGCGGATAGTAGGTTTCCATTACCCCCGTTAGGAATTCAACATCGACGACAAGGGGCATTCCCATGACGTAAGAAATAGGGGCTAAATGGTCAAGATGGTTAACTGAATCCCCAGGTGCGAGGCAAATGCCACACTTTTCAGACTGTTTTGGAGAGGATGTCATATATTTTCGTAAATGTCTGCTGTTTTTCAAAGACCTCATTATACACGCGGTCTTGCGTTTTTAAAAAGGATATTGAATCGATTTTATCAATCAATTCAAAAGGGTTTTCATCTGTATTAATGATGGTTCCGCATTGTGTGAGATAAAGTCCCTGATCTTCTTTAGGATTGCGATTTTGAGGATTATAAAAAAAGAGAGGACGTCGAAACGTTAAAAAATCATACCCGATCGAAGACATATCTCCCAAGTATACCTCGGTTGATTGAAGTAGTGGATAGATAGGAGGGAAGTCTTTCAAAACGATCACATTTTCTTTTGAAGACTCTAGAGGACGTGTTAAATGTGGGTGGGGTTTAATGATCAAATCCCAGTCTTTGGGAACAGAATTAATCAGGAAAGAGTGAGCTATCTCAAAAGATGAAGATTTTTCATTATCGTCCCAGGTTGGTGCATATAAAAGTGTACGACGCCCACTATTTAGTGGAAGTTTTTCCCTTAGAACTTTTTGGTAAAACTCGATATGTTTTAAATAATAATCATACCGATAGTTTCCTAAAATGAAGAGATCTTCTAGTTGTTCAAAAGCTCCTTTCTCCTTAAGGAAATCAATCATCTTTTGTCCATATACAAAAACCCATCGTTCTTTTGAAAGTCCTTCCATAAAGTAGGAGGAGTGTCCTTTATCGGAGTTCCCATGTGGACACCACACATTCATGAGATATTTTTGATGAAGGGCTTGAGTAATAAAAAAAAGGGAATCAAAAAGGTCTTTAGGAAGACACGAAACAATGACTTCAAACTGAGTAACCACTCTTTCTGGCATTTCGACCGGGTCAAAATAGAGGAGATTTAGATCGGGATAATAGTTCTTTGCTAAACGTTCAACTTCAAAGTCTGTGACAACAAGAGAGATCCCTAAAAGACTTGCTAGAGGGGCTAAGTGATCAAGATAGTGTTTTTGATTTCCATAAATCAGCGCTGCAACTTTTGGGAAGCTCATATTTCCCAGAGTCTATCACAACTCTCTTTTATCCTTAGGATAATCGATAGTAATTAGCGTAACTTTCTTCCCTTGCACGGTTTCTGCGTGCACGGCAGAGTTATTTATTCCTAAGAAGCCTTCTTTTAGAATCATTTCGTGAAGAGATTTATTTCGAAGGTGTTGCCCATGGATTTTGTTCGTTAATTCTTTTGCTCTATGGTAGAGGTGTAGGGTTTCGTTCTCAAAGTCGACAAGAGGGTCCAAGATCTCTTCTAAGGTAGTTCCAATGGTGTTTGATGGCATAAGGTCAAACAGCCTGCGCGTGAGTACTCCTCGCTCTTTGATGATTTCTTTAAGGCGCGCTGCTAATTTGTTACATTCTCGATAAAGATCGTCTTTCAGTTCAATATCTCCAATCAGCAGAATATATTCCTGCTGATTCATATTGCCCAATATCTCACGTCGCAAGTCAACTTCTTTAGATAAAATAACTTGCAGGTTTTGATTAATCTTTGTCCACTTTGTCATTTTTTACCCCCGGCTGCACTACTACTTGCAAATAGTGTGCCAATAGAGCTAAACTGTTTGTTTATCTTACCTTAAGCGTGCGAAGAATGGGGGATTAAAGGGAGTAGAATAATGAACACTGAAAAGCTGCGTCAGTGGTTCTTCAAAAATCACCGTAACCTTCCCTGGAGAGAAAATTCTTCCCCTTACGAAGTGTGGGTTTCAGAGGTTATGCTGCAGCAAACCCAGGTGAGTGTGGTTGTTCCCTATTTTAAAAGATGGATGACTCTTTTTCCCACCATTACAAAACTTGCCGAAGCGCAGCTTGAAACGGTGATCAAAGCTTGGGAGGGGCTCGGATATTATTCTCGGGCTCGAAATCTTCATAAAGGGGCCCGGTATTTTAGTGAAAATCACGGTGGAGAGATTCCTTCGTCAAGTGCTGAGCTAAAAAAGGTTAAAGGATTAGGCCCCTATACAATTGGGGCGATCCTAAGTTTTGCTTTTAAGAGAAGAGAGGTAGCCGTCGATGGGAATGTTCTAAGAGTCCTTTCTCGCTTCTACGGAATTGATGAACCAATTGATACGGGGAAAGTACAACGAAAAGTGAGAGAGCTTTGCCAAGTTCTTCTTCCTGAGAGGGAGCCGTGGATTATAATGGAGGGACTCATAGAGCTTGGCGCTCTTGTCTGCAAGAAAAAAGCTAGATGTAGCTCTTGTCCTTTGCAAGAAGAGTGTGTCGCAAATAGAACAAGTAAAGTAGATTTACTACCTTTAAAGAAAAGTCGAGAGAAAACGATCCACCTCCACAGAGAGGTTGCAGTTATTCATACTGAATCTGAGCTCCTTCTTCGAAAGGGGGAAAAGGGAAAAGTGATGGCAGGGCTTGCAGAATTCCCCTATTTTGAAAGAGGAACACCTATTGAAGACACAATTGATCTTTCTCTCACACCTATTTGTTCCCTTTCAGAGGTATTTCACGGATTTACAAAATACAAAGTATTTCTCTATCCCTATCTCTATTATACTCTCCATAAGGAAATTGAAGGGTATGAATGGGTTCCTTTTGAAAAAATTTCTACGACACCTTTCTCTTCCGGCCACCGCCGGATTCTTCAAGGGCTGTCTGTAGCAAAGACAGGAATACTCCCCAAGAGATTAATGGCTCTTTTCTCAAAAGAAAGGGTATGATTTCCCCAGGTTTTAACAAAAAATTTAAGCTTTGAGGGAGTCGAATCCAATAAAAAATTAGTTCTAATGCTCCTCTAGCATTTTTCATTACGGCAGTATATTTCTCAGGGTCAAACCGTTTAACCCAGTATTTTTCTGGGGTGACTAGGAAGGACTAGGGAGTGTACTCAAAAGATTGCCCATTGAAGAATACAAGCAATTGCTATCATTCCTCTAAAATTTTGTGCATGCATTTCGTACCGTGTCCCTATATGCCTAAAGCGCTTGATAAACTGAAAGAATCTCATAAGATCGGTGGGTTTGATAAAAGAATTCAGGAATAGACTTGTTGCGTAATAAAAACTGAATCAGTTAGTCCCCCTCAATTTTTGATGCTCACCTTCGACTTAAATGGAAATTTCAAAGCCCTGCATATAATAACGGCATTTCAACACGAAGAGTCAAACGGATTTACAGAGAAACTTTGTGGACTTGAAATTAGCTCGACTCAGGTCTCTAGACTAGCTAAGATTCTTGGTGAAGAGCTCGAGGAAAATTTTGGAAAAAGGGTGTCTTTCTATCAATTTTCAAAAGGTCACTGGAAAAAATTAGAACAAATAACCCAACTAAGCGATTAAAAGACGGATACGAGTCAGCTAGGCTCTTTCCAAACATCAAGTCTTGCGAGAGATTGATTACAGCCGGTGCAATGGAAATTCATAAAGAATGGATATCTGGGAGCCGTTTCAACCAAATTCGGGACATCCTCTTTTTTGTCCTGTACCCAGTCTTTGAAGAATCAAATATTGAGAGTAATTTTTTCTTGCCAAGCAGCGTGAATAGATGCTTCTTGCGCTTCCCGAATATCTTTTTTGTGATAAACAAAAACAACAGCATCAAAGGCGAGAGGATGTTGCTCGACATACGCTTTCACTGTTTCAAAGGCAATTTTTTGAGCTTCCTCAAATGGGTAACTGAATATTCCTACTGAAATCGCCGGGAATGCAATCGACCGAATCTGTTGGGCTGCTGCTGCTGCTAGAGAATTTTGATAGGCGTTTGCAAGAAGGACTTCCCTATGATCTGTGGTACTTCGTGGGCCCACAGTGTGCACAATGTGTTTAGTTGTACCACCCTTTCCAGTAAGATTAAATGATGGAGTCACAACAGCATCACCCATCTTAATTCGGTCTGTTGTGCTTCCCGATATGTATAGGAGCTCACGACACTTTTCTTTGAGGTTCAAACCTGCCGCTGCATGGATCACACCATCAATCCCACCACCTCCTAAGAGTGTCTCATTTGCAGCATTTACAATCGCTTGCACGGACAAGTCACGGATATCCCCGATCAATGCCGTTACGTCGGTACTCCCGATTCTCACACCATCGGGGAGGTGGGTATTGTAACGAGGCTGACCAATTAAAACCGGAACCGTCCCCAAAATCGCAGTACTAATGAATTGGGATTTTTTACTGATCACTGTCCAATAGAGCGATGCTGTAACAAAAGCGTAGGGAATAAGATCAATTGGATTCAGACCTCTGGACGTCTTTTGGATGCACAATGCTTCCTTTGCAAGTAGAGATAGAGAAAAGCTCCTGCCTGAATGCGAAGTGCTCTGATAGGTAAGTATTTTTTGTGCGCGGCAATAATATAGTATGCTGCGCAGAAAATCCCATTCATAGTAATTCTTTCAACTGCCACTAATAATCATCCCATGATTTGGGAATAGTATAAGGGCTCAATAGATAAATGTCACTATGAAATTTCAGTTCGCAACACGCCCAACTCCTAAAACTTGGATATTCCTCGCGGCTTGCCGCGGGGATAAATCTGGGATATGATTTCCCGGATGAAAATACAAAAATCCAGACACTGCGCATACCAGACTCACTATCACATTGTCTTTCCGGTAAAATACAGAAAGGCTTTGTTGAATAAAAATATCGAAAAAAGAACTTTAGTTGTAACAGATGAGATCAGTGACCGTTATGAAATTATTTTCGAACAAATAGGGTGTGATAAGAATCATATTCATATTTTGTGTTCATTCCATCCCAAATACAGCATAAGCGAAGTAGTGAGAAAGTTTAAAAGCATTACAGCAAGGGAAATTTTCAAATCACATCCTGAAATCAAGAAAGATTTATGTGAAGGAGAGTTTTGGACTGATGGTTATTATGCGGCTACTGTTGGTGAAAGAGGTGGCTGGGAAGTTGTGAAAAGATATGTTAAGAATCAAGGAAGTAGAAAGGAAATTAAGCAGTTGCGACTATTCTAGACTCAATACCTCGCGGCTTGCCGCGGGGTGGTTTATCAGAAAGCCCTAAAGACTTAAATCGCAACAAGTCTAACCATGGATTCTGGATCAAGCTCAGGAGCTTTGCAGAGGAAAAGCATTTTGTGTGGGTCCTATCATTATTTCTTCAAAAGGAGTGGAGCAGTGCTTTTCTTGGGACTTGGTTTTTGAAGAACTTCGTGGATAACATGCGTCTTTTTCTAGGCTCGCTTGCTTGAAAATTGGATGTTTATTACAAATTTCTCAAACAGAATCTAGTAAATTATTGCTGTTTTAGTTATTCGAAAATCATATGACAACCTATGATTTTCAAATCCGAGACATGAGCTGCTCTTCTTGCGTTGCAAAAATTGAAAAGCGATTAATAGAAGAAGAAGGAGTATCAAAAGCAATAGTTAACTTTGCAAGTGGAATGGCGCGAGTTGAGGTTGATCGAGAGTCTCTTAAAGCTGAAACGCTTGCAGGAATTATCACTGACATGGGGTATCCAATGTTTCTTGTTAAAGATGAAGAGGGAGAATCTGACGCGCTCCCGATCGATTGGTTAAAGATACGGACTATTGGAGCCGCTCTTTTTGCTACTCCACTCCTTATTCCGATGTTTGGAGGACACTTGTCTTCATCGATTCAAATGATGCTTGCAACGGTTGTTCAGTTTGGAGCGGGATATTCATTTTATATTGGGGCATATAAATCTCTAAGATCTGGAACAGCGAATATGGATGTCCTCGTTGCCTTAGGAACAAGCGTTGCATACTTCTATAGTCTAGCTGCAGCTACTTTTCATTTTTCTTCCCATTACTACTTCGAAACAAGTGCTGTGTTGATTGCTCTCATATTGCTAGGCCGATTTTTTGAGCATCAGAGCAAGGCGAGTGCTCAAAGTGGGATGAAGGCACTTTTAAAGATGCAACCAAAAAGCGCACGAATTAAGAAAAAGGGAGTGATTAAAGAGGTCTCAATTGACTTAATTTCTCAGGGTGATATTGTTATTGTCCGTCCAGGAGAAAGCGTGCCGGTTGATGGAAAGGTAATAGACGGTTCTTCTCATCTTGATGAATCAATGCTAACGGGAGAAAGCATTCCTACTCGGAAAGAAAAGGGGAATGTAGCATTTGCTGGGACGATGAACATCGATGGAAGCTTAGAAATTAAAGCAACGCGTCTTGGGAAAGAAACAAGTTTAGGAAATATTATTCGCCTCGTTAAAGAAGCGCAAGGTTCAAAAGCTCCCATTCAAAAACTTGCCGATAAAATTTCGGAGATATTTGTCCCCACTGTTTTGGGAATTGCGATCCTCACTTTTTTCGTTTGGGGATTCGGACTTCAAGACTGGACTGAAGGTCTTATGAGTGGCATTGCTGTTCTTGTTATTGCTTGTCCTTGTGCACTCGGTCTTGCTGTTCCCACGGTGATTATGGTTGCCTGCGCCCAGGGAGCTAAAGAAGGGGTGTTAATCAAAAATATTGAAGGCTTAGAACGAGCAGTAAGGGTGGATACACTTGTTGTGGATAAAACTGGGACTATTACGGAAGGGAAATTATCTGTTTCTTCTATTCACTCTACGCTTTCAGATGATGCTTTTTTGATAAAAGCGGCAACCCTTTCTCGTCACTCGAACCACCCAATTTCTGAAGCAATAACTGCGCATGCTGGAGCTCTTCCCCTTGACGATATAAAAGACTTTAAAAGTCATAGTGGAAAAGGTCTTTCAGGAAAAGGCCTCTTGTTAGGGTCTCCAAAATTCTTGGAATCTGAAGGAGTTAGTTTAGAAGGATTTTCTATTGGAAGTGAAAAAGATGTTATTATTGTGTTGGCGGAGGGAAAAAAATATATCGGATATGCCACGTTTTTGGACCAAATCAAAGAGGATTCTAAAAAAGCGGTAGAAGAACTTCATGCGTTAGGGAAAAAAATCTACCTATTGAGTGGTGATCGAAAGCCTGTTGTTGAAGCTGTTTCAAACGCCCTTTCACTCGACGGGTTTTATGCCGGGGTGCTTCCAGAAGATAAGGCTAAAGTTGTCCAAGAACTTCAGGAGAAGAAGGCGGTTGTTGGTATGGTAGGTGATGGAATTAATGACGCCCTTGCTTTAACCGTTGCTGATGTGGGGTTTGCCATTGCATCTGGAACAGATGTTGCAATGGAAAGTGCGACAATTGGGCTCATGAGAAGCAACCTTACCAACCTTAATACTGCTCTCCGCCTTTCAAAGAAAACTTTCGTCAAAATTAGACAAAACCTTTTCTTTGCATTTTTCTATAATACGATTGGAATTCCCCTAGCCGTCCTGGGTCTTCTCAATCCAATGATCGCAGGGCTCGCCATGGCGCTGAGCTCGATTTCAGTCGTTCTAAACTCCCTGACCTTAAGAAAACCCTGAACATGGGGATGTTCAAAAATGAGAAATGAGGTAGAATGGATTCTTTTATCTGAACGCGAGGGGATGCTATGGATATTGAAATCGATCTACCGAAACGGATGTTATTTGATTGGAAGAAGTTATTAGTATATATTGTTCCTGCGGCGCTTTTTGCAGGACTCTTAATTACGAAGGTGGGAGCACGTAAGGGTCGTTTTGAAGGGGAGTATATTACTGCCAATCACTCTTTTGTCAAATGGGACCAGATTTTGGACCAGGATGCGGAGGAGTTTGCAAGTTTGCAGAGGGTGATGAAAAAACATCCTGAGCTACATGCCCACTATGATGCCTTAATCGGTCAGAATTTGCTCTCCACTCACTCACCAAAAGAAGCCGAGCCATATATCGAACGGACTCTTAAAAGGACTGACCAACCTTATTATTCTGACTATGCCCGAACTTCCCTTTTGATTAGCGAGGCGAAGTATGAAGAGGCAAGGCAAAGCGCAAGCCTGCTGAAACAGCAAATGATTGAGGATACCTACTTTTGGGAAAATAGGAAGGACGACTCTGCCCTTTTTGCTTTTAATTTACTTCGAATCGCCACTCTTTCTAGACAGCTTAAAGATCTGGAAGGTGAACAAAAGGCTTGGAAGGAATTGAAACGCTATGGGGGATGGGAAAAAAGTGTGGAAGTAGACAAAAAAATTGGGCATGCTGGATTCAAGCAGCTGTTAAGCCACTTTACCGTGCAAGAAACGTCGCTCCTTGACTATATCACATCAAGAGAAGAGGACTTAAGCAAACGATAATTTGCTTACTGTCCTCCTCCATCATCATTCAACTTTGTCACTGATGAAGCAGCTTTGTGCATCCCTGTTCCCCCTATAAGACCTAGGAAGAAAAAGACAAGTGGAGGCAAGAAAAATGAAATGATGACTCCAACGATTGCAAGTACAAGCTTAGTTGCCTTTTCTTGTTTGAAAATAAATCCAAACGCCGCCTTTGCCGCCTTTTCAATCTTTTTCGGAAGCCATATTCCGAGAATTCCCCCCACACCTGCTAGGAAAACACTCCACGCGGCGCCAAAGAAGATGAATGTTAGCAAAGTCGCTAATAGAAAATAGAGTACGAAGAAGATTTCAAATCGATACTTCTTCCCAAAATTTTCAAGCTCCTGAACGCTAACGCCTTCTTTTAGTTTTTTATCCATTGTTTCTCTCGTTTTTCAAAACCATAGGGACACCAAGCTCATGCTTAGCTGCCCCTACACCCAAGTTTAAAATAAAACATTTTTTTTGCAATCTAGATGTTTTCTGTTTTCTTTGAAATTTTTCATTAAATTGAATAATATAAGCGCGATACTGGCTCTGAAATTTTTTTAGAAGAGAAGCAATTGATAGCGAAAAAAAGATCGTTAATTCATATCCATAATAGCATCAATCTTTTAAATAAGATTTTTCTACTCTTGCTCATTTTTGCTCCTGTCCTACTTTTCTTGAACATTCTCACCATTTCATTGGAAAAGGGCGGAGCAGTCATGCCCGAAAAAGGAAAAGTGGGTCCTTCAGTTTCAGGTTTTGAGTATGAAAAGATTGGCGAAGGCCCCCTTGCTGTTGACTCAGAACTTCAGAGTTTCCCTTTTCCTGATTTAAGCGGAAAAATTCTCTTTCTTGCTTGCTCGAGCCGTCCAGATAGTGAATTCATAGAGGCATGCTACCTTTTGGGACTCAGGGGATCGCAAGAAAAGAGGGTAGCAAAGCAAAATCAGAAGCTCTATCTAACTTATAAAGAAGACCAGCTAATCTTTTCTGAGAAAACAACGCCTTTATGGATCAAACCAAACCAAAGTGGAGAGGGGAGAACCACCTTGCAAATGGGAATCGATCTGGTTTCCAACCAAGGCGCAGTACTTCTTTCTAAGACAAGAGAATATCTAATTAAGGAAGACTGGGAACCGTTAAAAAAGGAGCAAGCATCTCATCCAGAGCTTGTTGCAGGGATTGAAGCTCTTGAAGGCGTTAGGTGGTGGCCAGCCGATCGCCTTTTTGATCAATATGCTGGAGATGAGTACCAAATTTACAAGGGATTAGAGCGCTTGGAATTTCTTGGGGAACAAATTCTGTTTGCCGAGGAAGGAAGAATCTATGTTTGGAAAGAAGGAAAATGGTGCGTGGGTAATGAAGAAGGGTACCCGCTAGCAAGGGTTAAAGAGATCACTCCTTTCAAGATGAACTTTGAGCTTTGGGATCCCTCAGGAATTGAAACTGTCCAGATGACCTTTAATCGAGAAAGAGCGCGTCCCATAGCAATTAGAATGGAAGAAATTTTTACTCACCTAAGGCAAAGAACCTCTTCGCGTGTCTCTTGTCGCATTGATAACTGGGCGACAATATTAAGGGTTGGTGATTGGCTATTTCGTACAGATAGAGGATGGCATACAGTTAAAAACTCCTACGAGATTGATGCAATCGTGAAGTTTAAAGTTAGGGGAGAACTTTTCATTTTTGATGGGTTGGAAAGCAGCGATGGGAAAAAGATTTTTTGTGGATCCCTCTTTGATCCAATGCGTACAGAGCTCCAATCGGTTCGCCTTCCCATCACGCAAATGAAGACTCTCGAACATTCTCCTCCCACTAAAAAGGGGAGATCGACTAAAATTCGTCCGCTGGCTTTTAGCGAAACAGAAAGAAGTCATTCAAGACTGAAGTCGCATCAGAGATTGCAGCCAATAGAGGATTACGAAGTTTTTGAAGAATAGAATCGCTCTCCTATTATTATTGTGTATATCCGCTTTATATGGGCAGACCATTGAAGGAAAGAGGGACTCCCTCCTTCTTCAAAAGGAAGAGAAAGAGCTCCACAGTTTTTTAAACGAAATCAATAGCCAACTTCGAAAGCTTCGCATTTCGATGGAAGAAAAGTATGAACTTGTCAACGAGTATCATAAGGATGGGGCAGGAGAAGAGGAATACCAAGATCTTCTGAAGGATGTGAACGGGCTTCGCCATGAAATTCGAGATCTCGAAAAGGAATGGCATGATCTAGTTGTTACCGAGTCAAAAAAAGAGGACGAGGGATATGCGTTGTGGAATCAGGAGGAGACGACCCTTTCTCAATTGATCATGGAATATGGTTCGAGTGATTACCTATATGTTATTCCTCCGGAAGTTTTGCCAATGAAAGTTCATATGCATTCTGATATTCCGATCCCCCGTGAGTCTTGGAATGACCTTTTAGAAATCGTTCTCTCTCATAATGGGGTTGGGGTCAAACAGCTCAACTCATATACCCGTCAGCTTTACATATTAAAACAAGACTTGGTTGCAGTAGATCAGATTCTCAACGATCCCCGTGATCTCCTTTGCATTCCTCCAAAAACACGTGTGGCTTATGTTTTCTCACCTCCTCCTGAAAGAATTAAAGGCGTATCTCAGTTTTTTGAACGTTTCCGTGACCCTAAAATGACTTTTGTTTATCAGGTAGGTTACAAGATAGCGATCATCTCTTCCAAAGAAGAAGTCAAGAAACTTTTGGCTCTTTATGATGCTGTTTGGGAAAAGGAAAACGAAAAGATCACTCGCGTTCTTTCAGTAAACCGGCTAAAGCCTGAGGAAATGGAAAAGATATTGATTGCCTATTTTGGTGATTTAACTAAAAGACCAAGCGTCGGATTAACAAAGGGAGAAGGGGATGACCTGATCATTCTTCCTCTTAAGAATGAAGGGGCCTTAGTTCTGGTTGGTCCAAAAGATATGGTTGAGCGTGCAGAGCGTATTATTAAAGAAACTGAAGAACAGATTGAAGATCCGATGGAGATGACGGTCTATTGGTACACGTGTCGTCATAGCGATCCATTAGATGTTGCTGAAGTCTTAGAGAAGGTCTATGCGTCACTTATTTATTCAGGGATTGAAGGGCAAGCGCCTCATCCCGAGGGAGGTCCTCTCCCCCCTCTCCGTTCGTTAGAACCTTCCCTTGAGCCACAACTCTCTCCCCCCATATACGGTCCTCCTCCCTACTCTACTGTTGTACATCCACCAACAGCAGTTGCCGCGACAATAGAAGCACAGAGGGAAAAATCATTTACCACCAACTTTATTCCTGATCCGAAGACAGGTTCGGTCATGATGGTCGTGCGGCGTGACACACTTGATAAGATTAAGAATTTAATTCGGAAGCTTGATGTTCCTAAAAAAATGGTTCAGATCGAGGTTCTCCTTTTTGAAAAAAGGATAAAGAACCAAAATGATTTTGGCCTCAACTTATTGCGTTTGGGTTCAGCCGCAGCTAATAGACATGAAACTGGTTTAAAATATGAAACAAGTCCAGGACTTGCCAGCAAGGGAATTGTGGACTTCTTTATTTTTAGAAAAAAACCCAGTGATTTTTGGCCAGCATTTGATATCGCCTATAATTTTTTGATGACGCAAGAAGATGTTAGAATCAATGCCGCACCTTCTGTCACAACACTCAATCAAACGCCCGCACAGATTTCGCTTGTAACAGAAATTTCAATCGATAACGGAGCAGCACCGATTGATGCGAACAATGGAACGGCATTTCAAAAGTCATATTCGCGAGCACAATATGGGACTACGATGGTGATTACTCCGACCATTCATGATCCTGACCATTCTGATGATAAGAAACATTTTGTAACCCTTGAAACCAATATTACCTTTGATACGATTAAAAAAAATACTCAGGAAGACCGACCTGCTGTCAGCCGGCGTCATGTTGAAAATCAAGTGCGTGTCATTGATGGTGAGACGGTGATTTTGGGAGGTCTTCGTGAAAAAACAGCAGAAGATTCAAGTAGCAAACTTCCCTTTTTGGGAGAGCTTCCTGGAATTGGGAAGTTTTTTGGAGATTCCCGAATGGCTGATGAAAAAACCGAAATGTTTATTTTCATTACCCCGAAAATTGTTTTTGATGTGAAGGGTGAGCATGAAAAACTGCGACTGGAGGCACTCATGAAACGATCGGGGGATCTTCCCGAGTTTCTAGAGCGGATTCAGGAGGCGAAGAAGCGAAGCAAGAAACGTCTTTTTGATAATAGTTTGAAACTCTTTTTTGGAAATGTCGATGGCTGATGTAGGAGATGATTATCTTTTTGCTGATCGCTTTGGCCTTACTTCCCTTTATGATCTTTCAAATAGCCCTTTTGTTGCTCAAGGGATTCAGAGGCTTCCCTACAGTTTTGTGAAACAAAAACTTGCTCTTCCCATTGAAGAAAAAGAGGGAAAATTAGTCGTTGCGATTTCCCACCCCTATGACTTAGAAGTGCTAGAGGAAATTCGGTGCATCACTGGGCAAGATATTGAGGAGATTTTTTGTCCCCAAGTCTTTCTCGAGGAGGCAATTGAAAAATGTTATCATCAAGGAGAGAAAGAGGCCTCTCAGTTTATAGAAGGCCTTAAAAAAAAAGGGTTGGAAGTTACTTCTGAAGAGAGAGAAGACGAATATGATTTACTCGATAAGAAAGATGATTCCCCCGTTATTCGTTTGTTAAATATGGTCATTATCGAAGCGATTCAACAGGGCTCCTCTGATATCCATTTCGAACCGTTAGAAAATGAAATGGCAATTCGGTATCGGATAGATGGTATTCTCCAATTTCGTCATTTCCCTCCTCCAGAGCTTTGCAAACAACTCTTAACGCGCATTAAAGTGATGGCAAAAATGGATATTGCGGAATACCGCCTTCCTCAAGACGGACGGATCAAGCTTCGGATGGGTGGAAGACAAATCGATTTTCGTGCAAGCACCGTGCTTGTTGTTTATGGAGAGCGGATTGTTCTTCGAATTCTTGATAAGAGCAATATTGTCTTGGGCCTTGATAAGATTGGAATGGAAGAAGAGACCTTAAAAAGCTTTCAGAAATATATCCATCAAAATCAAGGGATTGTTCTTGTCACAGGTCCAACAGGAAGCGGAAAGACGACGACCCTATATAGCGCAATTAATGAGATTCACTCGCAAGAAGTAAATGTGATGACCATCGAGGATCCCGTTGAATATAAGCTGGC
The DNA here is from genome assembly GCA_946127115.1 of uncultured Chlamydia sp. Classification (GTDB taxonomy): domain Bacteria; phylum Chlamydiota; class Chlamydiia; order Chlamydiales; family Simkaniaceae; genus Neptunichlamydia. The sequence continues at coordinate 622,616 of CAMGYI010000002.1, read as the reverse complement.
GGGGATTGCACAAATTGGGGTTAATCCAAAAATTAATCTTATGTTTGCAAAAGGGCTCCGCCATATTTTAAGGCAAGACCCTGATGTAATAATGATTGGAGAAATCCGGGATAAAGAAACTGCAGAAATTGCCATTCAATCTTCTCTTACAGGCCATTTAGTTTTAAGTACGTTGCATACTAATGATGCCCCTTCAGCTCTTACGCGTCTTGTTGATATGGGAATTGAACCCTACCTTCTTTCTTCTTCGGTACTCGCTGTCTTAGCGCAACGACTCGTTCGCCGTATCTGCGATGGGTGCAAAGAAGCCTATATGCCCATCTCTCAAGAACTCCAGGACCTACAACTGGAGAAGGGAAAACTCTACAGGGGCAAAGGGTGCAATGCTTGTTTTGGTTCCGGCTATCGGGGTCGAGTGGGGATTTATGAACTTATGCCAGTTATTGGTCCGATCAAACAACAACTTCTTCTAAGTGCGGATGCTAATGCGTTGCAGAAAACTGCAACAGAATTAGGGATGGCATCTCTTCGCTCTGAAGGAGGGAAACTGGCACAGGAAGGAATTACAACCACTGCTGAAGTTCTTCGGGTCACTCGGCAGTTAGAACTCTACAATTAAAACTTATGGCACTCTATCAATATACAGCACTTTCCGGAGAGGGGCGACGCAAAATGGGGATGATCAATGCCGACTCGATCGAGCTTGCTAAAGAACGACTTCGGAAGCAGCAAATTCTTGTCACAAAGTTGGTTTCCTACACGAAAAGAGGAGATCAGTTTTCTCTTCCTCCAGTGCTATTAGTCGGCTTCACAAGAGATCTTCATGTTCTTCTTAGAGCGGGACTTCCCCTCTATGATAGTCTCCTAACTCTGGAAGAAAAATATCGCCGCACCAAGCTCCACGCCATCTTTCTTGACCTATGTGATCAAGTGAAGGAAGGACACCTTTTTTCAGAAGTTCTCAAAGAATACCCTAAGGTTTTTGATCCGGTTTATCTCTCTTTGATCAGAGCCGGAGAAGAATCTGGATCTTTGCAACAAAGTTTTGCGGAGCTTGAAAAGCTTATAGGTCGAGAACAAGCGCTAAAGAAAAAACTCTCTTCCGCTATGATTTACCCCGCCTTCTTGGGAGTTTTTTGTCTCACAGTTATTTCTGTCCTGCTATTTTTTCTCATTCCCTCCATGAGCGAGCTTTTTGAAGAAAGGCAACTTCATCCAATGACAGAGGCTGTTTTAATACTTAGTCATTTCTTGAATGAGCATTCTTTCCTTCTTTTTATGACAGGTACTGGCGCTTTATTGTCTTTTCTTTTTTTCCTTCGCCATCCCAGAGGTCAAGAGAAAGTGAAACGATTCATGCTCCATATTCCCATTGTCAAGCGGCTTTTTATTGAAACCATTATGGCACGTTTTTGCCGCGTTTTTTCTATTCTTTTTAATGGGGGTGTATCAATGATTGAATGTCTTCGTATCGCAAAAAAAGTGATGAAACACTCCTCATTTGAAGCCATTGTGACCGAGGCGGAAAAAAAAGTTCTTGAAGGCTGTCGCCTTTCTGAAGAGTTCCAAAGATCCCCACTCATTCCTACCCTTGTTGTTCGAATGCTCTCAATTAGCGAAGAGTCAGGTCGGGTTGCCGAGATGATGAACCATCTCTCAGACATCTACGAAGAAGATATTGAAAGAAGCTTAACGCGTTTAACCTCGTTTGTTCAGCCGGTTATGCTTCTCTTTTTAGGTGTAGTGGTTGCAGTGATCCTTTTAGCGGTTCTTCTTCCCCTTACCGACGTCAGTTCAATTTTACAATAAGGAAAAACCATGAAGAAAAAATATGCAATGACCCTCCTTGAGATTATGATTGTAATCTTCATTATTAGCATTATCGGAAGTGTGATTAGTTACAACATGCGAGGAAGTCTCGATAAAGGAAAAGCATTTAAGACAAAAGAAGGAGTGAACAAACTTTATGAGATTGTTCAACTTGAAGAAGCTCAAGGAAATTTTCTCAATTCTGATCAAGATCTTGAGACAGCTGTTGAGCAGTTATTAAAGAATTCTGGGCTTGTTCGAAAGCCATCTGATCTTATGAAAGATGGGTGGGGAAACGCCTATGAATTTAAAAAGGAAGGTAAGGACGGAAATGAACTTCGCATGACCTCAGATAAGTATGAGAGTTATTGCGATGCCAAAGGAATTAAAGAGCGATATCCATGGGACAACAACGCGGATTCACACTCATAGAGCTTTTCCTCACCCTTGGCTTGATTGCTATGGTGGGAAGTGTCCTTCTTATTCAGGCAAAACCGATGCTTGACCGGTATCACTACAGCCAAGGGGTAACAAAGCTTAAACGAGAGATTCTATTTTCAAAGCGCCTCTCCGAGGCGGCCCATGCGGATATCGAGTTCCAGATCAAAGAGACAAAGGCGGGACTAGAGTGTACTCGGCTAACCGATGAACCCCTCAACCTTCCTCGCACTTTCAGGACCACGATCAAGATTCTCCATCTTCATCTAGAAGAAAAGAAAAATTTTTCCGTGATATTTACCGCCTCTGGTGCATTGATAGGAAAAGACCACTTTACTGTTTCAAATAACAAAGAAAAATTGGTAGTGCAAGTACCCAACAATCCCACTCATCGAAAATAACCCATACCATTTCTGAAATAAAAACTCGTGATAAATTGAACAGAAAAACCCAAGGATATCAAGATGATAAATATCAGATTAAGTTTTGTCATTTACACATGAGACGGTTTCCCAATCAATTTGTTTGCTGGATTAGCAGCCTACTCTTTACAGGAGAAAAAACCGTCTATTAATGTCGAAAAACGTCCACGTAATTTTCTAATTATTCGATATTTCAAAATCGAATTCGCATGAAAGGGTGTGACAAATGGCTAGAATTTCTGAGAGTGAAATAGAAAAGTTTATAAAAAAATTAGTAATGCGAAAGGTTAACAAAAATGTGGATTTTTTCTATGGGAAAGTTAGAGGAGGTTATTAGAGGTGTGTTGAGGTAACCCTTCTTCTTTGGTAGAGAAAAAAGAATCTAAGCAGTATGATGAGGGGAAAAATATTTTTGGTGATGACAATGAAATTTAAAGAGATTCTATTCAGCCTGGCACTACTGCCTATGCTTGTTTTTGGACAGGAAAAAATTGACACAGCAGTAGCTCCCGTGGCAACGGAACTAAAAGTGCGGATGCCTGAGTGGCGCCCAAAAGTTTTTGAACAGTTTCCAAATGGTGCTCCAAAGCTTGTGCTCTTCTATTCAGAAAATGATCGAGGAGAAGAAGAAGCTGTAAAGAGGATACACTTTTATGAAGGTGGCCGTCCGATGGAAGAGACTGATCTGACCGTTGTTGATGAAGAATCATCAGGGTTTGAAGCATGGAAATCGATTGTTGTTCCTCATGGAGTGAGTGTTCAATTTAGAGAAAATGGGGAAGTTGAGAGACTTGCTTATTTCGATCGAGGGTTGTTGCAAGGGCCAATGAAAATTTTTCATCCAAAGGGTCAACTTAATCATGTCACTACATTTAGGCAAGGAAACCCCGAGGGGAAGATCTATTCCTACCATGAAAATGGTCAAACCCTTGCTGAAGGAACATACAAAGATGGAAAGCTTGAGGGAGACTATGTGCGTTTCTTTTCCTCTGGCAAGCGAGAAGTTTTAATTCCTTATGCTAAGGGAGAAGTCCATGGAAAACTTATTGAGTGGTATGAAAATGGGAATGAAAAAGTTGAAAACCATTTTGTGCATGGAAAACTTCACTCAGAAGGAAACCAATCAGCTGTGATTCGTTATGATGAGAATCACACCATCGTTGAATTGCAAGACTTTTTTCAGGGAAACTCTCATGGAGAACACATCAAATATCATCCGAATGAGCGCCAAAGCTATCACGTTCGATATATCAATGGACAGATGGATGGAAGGGAGCAATGGTTCAGCAGTGATGGAAAAGTCGTTGGAGAAAGTGAATATGCTCAAGGGAAAAAAGTGGGTAAGCACTGGAAAAAGCATGAGAACGGGACAATGGCTTACCTTGCCACATATGATAAAAAGGGACGGCTAAAAGAACCTGTGCGGGAGTTTGATGAAAATGGTCAGAAAATAGCCGAATACTCGATAACCCCAAATGGACAATATGAAGGAAGTCTCCAGTCCTGGTATTCAGATGGAAAACTAAGGGCAGATTGTTTCTATGTTGATGGTGAATTTGATGGAGAGCAAAAACAATATTTTTCTTCAGGTCAGCTTAAATTGCATGGTCAGTATAAACATAAAATCAGAGAAGGTCTATTTCAAGAGTGGCATGAAGATGGAAAACTTGCTTTCGAAGGAAACTTTAAGGAAGGGAATAAAGACGGTGAGTTCATCGACTGGTATACTAATGGGCAAATGAGCATGCATAAAAACTTCAAGAATGCTCTTTTTGATGGTGATCAGAGAGAATGGTATGAAGATGGAACGACAAAGCTAGAAGCCCGCTACGAAATGGGAAAAAAAGATGGTACTTTCAGAAGTTGGAATGAGAAAGGGCAGCTTCTTTTTGAGGGGGCATTCGATCAAGACCGTCCAATAGGGAGTCACGTTGCTTATTACGATTCGGGTCAGAAAATGGAAAATTTCCACTTTCTTGATGGGAAAAAAGAGGGAAAGCATGAGCAATACTATTTAACTGGACAGCTTAAGCTGTCTGAAACTTTCAAAGGTGACTTACTTGATGGCGAGTCTCTTGGGTATTATGAGGATGGCTCTGAAGCATTCCTCCGAAATTTTAAGGGCGGTGTTTCTTTAGGAAAACAGAAGGAGTTTTTCTCTTCATCTGCAAAGAGTGAGATTGCTATTGCAAATCTTTATTTCTATAATGATAAAGGGGAACTACATGGAGAACAGAAGACATTTTATCCTAGCGGGGCGATCAAAACACAAATTGCTTACGAAGATGGGCAGCTGCATGGCTTAAAAGGGCTTTGGGACGAAGAGGGAACCCTTCTTGAGGAGTCTAAGTATGTCAAAGGGAGAATAGAGGGGCGTCATTTCGAGAAAGATCAAGAAGGGCGAGAGATTGTTTATAATTACAACAACAACCGTCGAGAAGGGCCGCACTTTGTCTATTATCCTCTTGATGTCACCGATGGCGAGAAAGTCAAGGCGATTGAAGCTTTTTATAAAGACAATAAGCTACATGGAGAAGCAGCAGAATATGACCCAAGTGGTGCTAAAATTAGTGTGACGACCTATAAGTCTGGGACAAAAGATGGTGACGCTGAGCTATTTCATCGCAATGGAAAAACTGCAATCCGCCTCACATTTAAAAATGATCTTAGAGAAGGTCCTTCCTACCAATATTATCCAACCGGTCAGATATACAAAGAAGTAAAATTCAAAAAGGATCAGAAAGTTGGAAATGAAAAGACCTATTTTACAGATGGACGTTTAAACAGCGTCTATGGATATCAGGAAGGTCAGCTTGACGGAAAGGCGCAGCACTGGAATGAATCTGGCGTGCTTATCTTCGAAGCTGAATACAAAGATGGAAAGCAGCACGGAAAATTCATGAAATACTACGACAACGGAAACCCACGATTAGAACAATATTTTGTTGAGGGAAAGCTGAATGGCGTTAAGAAGAATTTTGATGCTGGGGGAAATGTAACTGAAACCTGCTATGAAAATGGGGTTAAATCTTTCCAATAATTTCGTAAAGGAAGGTGCTTCCCATCTTCCTTTTTCTTTTTACTTCCAGGTGAGTCAGCTTAGAAAAGACGAGCTCTTTGTTCCCGCTCTCTTCAAGAAAGAGGAGTCCTTCCACGCGGAGAAGGTGAAGGGAGTCAACAAGAGCTAGAGTTTTTTCTGCGAGTCCTTTTTCGTAGGGGGGGTCGATATAAATCAGATTAAATGATTTTCCCTTTAGTTTATGGATAAGAGTAAACACATCCCCTGCATAGAGGATAGAGAGAGGGGAAAGATTAAGATTATTTAGGTTCTCGCGAAGAGTTTTTATGGCCAGGGGGTTTTTCTCGATAAAAGTTGCCTCCGCAGCTCCCCGACTCAAAGCCTCAATCCCCATGGCTCCTGATCCTGAAAATAGATCAAGAAATTGAGCCTTTTCGACATGATGTTGGCAAATATTAAAGACGGATTGGCGAAGTTTTTCAGAAGTAGGGCGCGTTGCAGCTCTTGCAGGAGTTTTTAGAGATTGATTTTTTAAAAAGCCTCCAGTAATTCTCATAAATCCACACCTATAAGTAAATTGCATTTAATTTTCCAAAAATTTTTAGTGGGTTTTTGAAGAATAATTTGAGCATTTTGTCGTGGAAAGTATTTTTTCGAAAATCTGCAGAAAAGAGAGGAATAAAAGATAATAGATTTTAGGGGTGGGTTCATTGATTCGCGGTGGGAATCGTATGAGGGTTTAAAATTCGCTCTGCTTCTGCTAAGAAAAAAGGATCATCTTGCTTGAGATAATAATCGTAACAAACATATGCTCTTTGGAGGGCAAAGCCTCTTTTTATTGTGTTGGAGGCTTTTTCAGCATGTTTAAACAAAATATGTTGCTTGATGTTTACCCATTGATTTCCGCAGCGCCCTTGAAGGATCAGGTCAAAATCTTTGAGATCGTCAATGGCTCCATAAATAGTATATGCACGGTCAGCGTAGAGAGCCGGAAGGGTGTGTTGATTGGGGTAGAACTCGATTCCAGTCTCTTGTTTCACATCGGTAACATGAATCTGCACGTCTTTGGCAATTAAACTTTCGATATGTTTAACCATGACAGCGAGCTGTCTTGAAAAGGCAGCATGTGTTTTTGAGTACATTAGCTCTCCATTATTAAAGGTGCTGAGGAGATCGAGCATCATAAGATTGTTATCACTGCTTGCAGTTGCAGTATGCACAGAGAAGTGTCCTTTGCTTGCTTCAGCAAGCTTTTGGAAATCCTCTTTATGGGTTTTAAAGTTTTGCAACGAATGTCCATCAGTAATCATAACGATGACATTTTCTTTTTCTGGATCGAGATATTTGGTGACATTTGATAACAGATCAAATGAGTTGTAATTGATGAAAAATCCGTGGTATTTCCGATTATTCAAAAATTGTTTTGCTTGCTCTCTGCTTCCATTATTCCATGATATAGAAGTTTTGCTAAATGGAATCAACTCTGCATCGGCAATAAGAATATTAAAAGAGTCTCCTTCCTTTAAGTACCCAAGCGAGCGGTTGACACCCTCTTTAAAAACACCAAAGCGGTGCTTCTTTATACTACTAGATCCATCGATAACAAAGATGAAGTTTTGATGGGGTGAGGAAAAATGCAGAGAAGGTTTTGCTTTCAGCTTTATAGCAAAGAGATAGCCCTTCCCGTCGTCTCTTTTTGAGTAATGAACCTGAGTATCAAACTCTTCCTTATATGTCGCAGTTTCTAAATAGGAAGGAGGAGGAATTTCTGTTAAGAATACTTGCGTAAAGCGGTTGGACTGATTCAAGGAGCGGACTTCTGTCTCGCTAACCCCTCCTTGAATCCCGTGCTCCACTAGGGAGGTCACTGCTGACGAAGCACTATTCTCTTGATTGTAATCTTCCAGTATCTCTTTTGCCTGAGAGTGGATCATATGTGTGTCTGGTGTTTCGATAGAGGCTGAGGCAGTTGAAATATTGGAGGGTATTTTAGAAGGTGCATATTCGTTTTCAAGAAGCTTTCTTGTACTGGGATATTCTATGCCTTTGCCTGTAAGATCGACAATGACACTTTGAGTTGGCAAGTCTTCAAATACCTTCTGAGGCGTCGTCGAATACTTTTTTTGAGCAATCTGTTTTGAGTTTAGATAAGGGAGGGGCAGGCGTTCTACTCCTTCAACAAGCTTTATATCTGTTTGATTTTCCACATACTCTAAGTTTTTCTCAAGCATAGATAGAGAATTTTCTCCCATTGATAAATGAGACCCTTCAGAAGGGTAAAAAGAGTGGCGGAGGGACTCATGAAGAATGTCTTTCAAAGGCACAAGTTGTTCTGCTTCCCTGGAAAACGAAAGAGTAAGCTCTTGGGGGATAGCAGCAATCGTTTGATCGAACTTCGGAAGGGTATCTAAAAGAGCAACCCCACTCATAAAAATTTTTTTAGAAGTTACATTCTTCTCCTTGAGATTAGGCAAGGAAAGATTTTCCAAATCAATGCTTGAGAGTTCATTTTCTTGAAGTTTGAAAACAATGGAATGATTTGTCTTTAGATCTAGGAGGCTAGAAAGGGGATACCCATTGGGATCAAGCGCAATAGATTTTTCAGATAGATTAGGAACAACATATTCAATAGAGGGTTTCTGTGTAGCTTCAGGCCCTTTTTGACCAAGGTGGGTAGAAAGATAGGCTTGTGATCGTGATTCAAATTTCATCCTTGAAGGGTTAAATTTCCCCTCAGGAAAAGTAATTCCACCGGCGATCATTGGAAGATCTCCTTTAGTTTCTCTCTCGGAAAATTCAAAGGTAGAAGATGAGGGGTCGGGAGATTGCAGAGTAAAATGATCTTTTGCGAACGTAGGTGTTATGGAAGATTCAAGCTGAGGAGAGAGATGGTTATTCGCAAGGGATTCGAAAGATTCAGTTGAAAAATAGGGGTGCTCAACTTCAAAGTTGCTAGCAACAAACTTTTGCATCTTTTTGGGAGGCGTAATTCCGTTCTCAGAAGGGAAAAGGTTAAATAAAGGGATCAATGTAAAGCAAAAGACATCATTTCCGAGTTTAACCTCAATCGTTGAACCCTTTGGAAGGGAATAGTTTGTTAGGTCTGGATCAATCCCTTCTTCTTCAGGAAAATAAACAACTTCCAAGCTCTCTTTCTCAGTTTTCCATGTATCAAGATAAGGTTTAGGAACACATTTTTTTCGAGCAAGTTCCTGATTAGGTGACGGAGTTTTAGGAAGGCAATAGCTCTTTCTTTCACTAGCAGCTATATTCACCCGCAGTTCTTTGAATCCAGAAAACATGGATAATACAGAGACATCGATGATAGGCGCCGTGATCTGAAATGACCACCGATCATTAAACTCCTCTTGGAACGGAGTCCACACGATCTCATTTCTCTTTTCACTAAGGTGGCTTACATTAGCCCAATTAAAGGAGCTAAATGCGCAGATTGAAAAAGAATGCTCACTTGTACAAGCCCACTTCTCATGAGTAAGGGAGGCCGCGATAAATCTCTGTTCGATCACTTCATTAAGAGAAAAAGGGTAGATAGGGGTTTCTGATTTGTAGTCAAAATAATAGGAATAACTTTCTGCATCAAAGGTAAATTTCTCATTTTCTTCCATCGCTGGGGCTATTCCAGCAAGTTTTGTATGAGTCTCCTGTTTATAATGGGAGGGCTGGAGGTGTATTTTGGGATGTTTTAAAGAGAGGAGTGCATTTGGTGAAGTTTTTTTGAGAAGAAAGACTCGGTCAATAAGCTCCGAAGATTCTTTTGGGCGACTAAAGGCAAAAGGTGTGGTGGACGGGCATTTTTTTTCTTGGCGATTTGAAAATAGATTCTCTGAAAGAAGGTCCCTTTTTTCCTCTTTTTCTTCGATGAAAGGTTGACTTAAATTTTTATCAGCTTTCTTTGCTGCAATATGTGGGGCTGGTGCTAATTCCTCTGAAAAGCTTGTTGCGACCATGCGACTAAAATCAATCTTTTTTTTATCTCGGAAAGGAGAGTTTTTGGAGGTAATCCAGGGGGTTTCAAATAATTGAGGGGCGCAAGGAACAATATCAAGGCTGAGTTCTTCTCGTCGTCTTTCAGAGTAGCTTAAAGGAATGTCTAGCTCTGTCATGATAAAAGGAATTTTTTCTGGCTCCAGCATAGGAGCTCTTCCAGGCAGAGGAGATTGGCCCTGATCTTCTCGAATAACGAGGTTTTGAAAGGCTGCATGGGCTACATGATCCACCATTCCTTTTTCTCTTACGAGATGTTCCACGGATGGAAGCTCTCTTGCTGTTAAAAAAGAGGGGGGATGTCGCAATAAAAGATAAATTCCTCCCGCATGTAGCACAAGCGATGTCGCAAGGGATAGAAAGAAGAGCGGCTTGCTTTGAGCTGAAGAGGAGGAATACTTTCCCATGCTTTGTCTCTTCTAATATGATTAATATGCAACTAATGCATTGATCTCATGAATACTGCTTAGCGTCCTATCATAGAGGCTTTTAGGTGTATTGTGGTCGTTTTTTAGTTCGCTGTAGAGTGTTAATGCATCTTCATGAAGCTCTTCCATCTCACCATGTCGATCATGCTTGTAATGATTCTTTGCTTCGAGGCGGAGTTTTTCAGCATCGATAAACTTCATGTATGCATTGAAAATCAGTTTCTTCTGGGAGTTCTGATTCAGATTGACTAAATAATCTTGTGTAACAAGATCTTCTTGCGAATTAAAGTCGTCTTGAATGCGATTTAAAAAGAAGAGATAACGGGAATCTTGTTCTCCAGGGTTGGAAATGACTGAGCGGATCTTGGCATACTCAAGAGCTGCCTCTAAGTGTGTAGGCTCTGAAAAGGCATTTTTACGAATCTGAAGTTCTTTCAAGTCATTTAATATTCCAAGAACTTCTTCATTCATTTCATTTCGAAGCCCTTCTTCAAGGAGGGCAAAGTGAAGTCGAGCACCTTCTAATGCCGCATTACTTGCAAGCGAAGAAGGAAAGTGAGTGGCCTGTGAATGAATGAAACTGTAGGTTTCAAAAGCTTTTTCCTTTTCTCCAAGGGCATCATAGGCAGTTGCAAGCTCATAAAGGGCATCTTTTTGAGATGACCAGTTTAGTTCAGGCTTCTCACTTTGCTGCTGCAAAAGTGCTTTGATAAGCGCGAGTTTTTGCTTTTGAGAATTCTGATATTTAAACAGTTTAGAAAGCTTGACTACTTCGTATTCTAAATGGAGGTTATCGGCAGTCATCTCGACTAGGTATTCATCTCTCATTAATAGATTTTGATAGTGGTCAGAGGCGCGGTCAATTGCATTTGCCACTTCAGGGTGATTGGCAATATCACTCTCGCTACATTCACGCACTTTTTGATAATAATGGTTTGCTAGCCAAAGGCGATTCTCATCTTTGATTGTGATTCCACCTTTAGAGAGAGCTTTTTGAAGATGTTCTGCCGCGTGGTTAACAAACTCTTGTTGTTGTTGTCCATCTGATGGGATATCACCCATTTCTCCATAACCCGCAAGAGAAATGTAGGCGTTATAAAGTTGCAGATGCGTAGGTCCTGAGTCGTAAAGATCTGGATTGAGAGTCATCGCTTGCTCTAAGTGCATACAAAAGGCCGAATAATCTGATTGAACTTCGGCGTGGCAAAGCCCGGCAATAAAGTGAGCCTCAGCCAGAGATGTGGTGTTTTCTTCTTCCAGTTTAGTAAAGATGTGATCTTGTAGGCAACAAAGAGCATCAGCGTAATAGTCGAGCTCATAAGCAATCTTTGCATAAAGAAGAGCATAATCCAGCGTTTCTTGGTTGCTCAAGTAGTCTAAATGATCTAGAACAGTTTGTATATCTGTAAAAAACTGAGACTTAGTGTAATGGACTTCTTCAGCAGCATGTTTATAGAGGTTGATTGCAGAAGATAAATAGAGTTTCCAGGCGTCGTCGATACGAGCACTTTCGTTATATGCTAAAACATACTTTTTGAAAGATTCATAACTTTCTTCCCATCGCTCATTTTGGTGAGCGAGAAGACCATATTCAAAGACAAAGCTTTCGTGATCCTCAAAGGATGGGTAGCTATCTTTAATCATTTTTAGTTTTTCATCAGCTCGGTTAATAGCGCCCTGTTCTTTTAGAATCATTGCATGCATGAACAGAGCTTTGGGGATTTCTTGGTCATTTGGAAATAATGTATCAAGCGTTTCAAAAGAGTCATTAAAAAGAGATTCATTGCTCGTCTGATGGGCGCAGGTCATTTGAATTAGAAGGGCGTTTTTCAGTTGATCAGAGGGAATAAACGTCGAATTGATGTATCTCTGGAGAGGCTGGATAGCATTTTGGAAATCTCCTGAAGAGAAGAAACTTTTTCCAACAATAAAGTTGAAAGTAGGCTGGAAGGGTTCTGGGATATTTGATGCCATCTTTTCGTACGTAGAAATTATTTCTTTATACTCTTCATTTTGAAATAGAATAACCAGGAGATTAAAGGTGGCTTCATGCTCCCTGTCCCCTCCGATATTTTTCACTTTCCGGAAGGTTTCAGCAGCATCTAATTTGTTGTAATGCGCTTCCAGAGATGCGACTTGGAAGAGAAGATCTTCAGCCATTTCAGGATGTTTTTCTGCGAGTTCTCGATAAGCCCCTGCTCCCTTTTCATAATTTTCAAGGATTGCGGCGATTTCGGCAAGGGCAAACTCTGAAATTTCCTCATATTGTCCTTGTGAAAGACATTCATAATATCCAAGGGCTTCACTTGCCAGTTCTTGCTTATAAGAACCTTTATCTTCTTTTAGAGCTCTTCGAAAGAGGGATTCACCCATTAAAAAATAAAGCTCATCTTTTCGGTCTGCAATTTCAGGAGTTTGGCTAGATAGAAAGGGACGGCCATCTTCTGCTAGTTTTTCGTACTGATCGAGCTCGTAATAGCATTGTAACTTGTTGATTAGGATCTTTTCGCTAACGTCTTTATCCTGCATCATCTGATATGTTGAAAGAGCACTTTTATATTGGTTGCCTTGGAGATAGATATCTCCTAGTATTCCTAGAAAATAATCAGAAAGATCGCTATTTGGATAGCGATCTAAAAAGTCGATGATTTGTGTCTTTACGATAGCAAAGTCTCCATCCTTCCAGAACTCTGCAATACGGCGGATTAGAAAGGCTTCTTCATCCGATTGGACTTGTGTTGATTTGACAGATTCTCCAGCTGTAGCCTGCACCGCGACGAGGCTAAATAGTGCTGCACCGAGAATAAAGCAATTACGATATTTAGATTTAAACATATCCGTTTGTCCCTATCAGTTATGTTGCGTAAGCCCTAACCATAATGGAAAGACGACTTCCTAGCGAAGGATTTTTTGATTATACTCACCGTCAGATATTTATCAAACACTTCGTTTATCTCCATGTTTACAATCTGGACTTGGGATTGGCTCTGAGAATTAGCATTGCAAAATTAGTAACACAACGACTAAGTAAATCAACCTCGTATCAAAGAATCATTTTGGTAAATTAAATCCGAGGGTTGAGGGTCTTCCTATAATCATGGAAAGTACTGGAGGTTCTTATGAAGAGTTTTGTTGTTTCTTTTCTATTATTTTTGTCTATGCTGTACCACACTGCCCTTGTTCCACAGAAACACATTTGATAAACTCTCAATACAGTGATAGCGGAACACTCAAGCTTGAAAACCGATACCAAGCACTCTTTGTCGACTTATGCTCAGAAAGACCGTAAAATCGCAGAATTAAAGTGGAGTTTTCTTTGACTCACTTCAGTTAATACCAATTTTTAGTTCACCGAGGTTCATAGAGAACTAATGAAATATTCTTGTTTGATGTTGGCGTCGTAAAAGTCGATGAGTTCATCCGCGCGCGAGAACCGCATCTCTTTTAATTGTTCGTAGATTTGGAGCCCACGTGCATTTTCTCCCTGCTGGAAGCAAAGGATGCCAAGGCGGAAAAGGATTTGTTTGTCTTCAGGACAAAGTTCCAAAATAGTTTCATACTCAGTAATTTCTTTCTTATGCATTTTTAAGTCGTGGTAGCAGGAAGCTAGCTGAGCATGTACCCAGGGATCTTCTGGGGAATAATGATCGATGATTTTAAACTCTTGAATTGCTTTTTCAGCGGCAACTTCAAACTTTTCCCTGGAATTACCCTGGGCCTTATAGAGACGTGAAAGTGCCACATATGCGTTGGCGAGTGAAGCATGGGCCTCAAGATTCGTTGGTGTGTTTTTTATAAGCTGAATATGTTCGCTAATTGAAACAAGATAGAGGAGCTCTTTCATTCGCTTGATATCATTTTTGTGGCAGAGATGGGTAACTTTTTGCATCATCTGATTGAAAGAACTCATTTTTTCAGGTAGTGGGTGGAAAGTCATTTCACCCTTAGTAAGGTGGGCGGCAAAGCGATAGGCAGCGTTTGCTAGAGAGAGATGGTATTCAGAACGGAGCATGTTTTTGGGAAGACCCTTTTTGCAGAGGAGCATAAAAAAATTTCTCAGCTCCAGGAACTGCTCAGGTTTTTTTGTCTGAAAATAGAAAAGGAGAATGAGGTAGGCAAAGCCAGTAAGTAGAATCGCTGCAAGAGAAAAAGCAATAAGAGAGGTTTGAAATAACAGTGTTAGAAAGAAAAAGAATGCAATGACTTCTGCTGTAAGCAATCCTAAAAAGAAAAGGTGGAAAAAGACATAGGAGCGAACAATTTTTTTGAATTGCTTGATGCCCGTTGAACAGTTAGACTCCACATTCTTGTGGAATCCTTCATGGTTAAACCGCCAAAAGGTGTCGCTCTTTATCTCATTAACGCTCATTTATGTGTGCCAAAAATTACAGAAGGTCTTAGGTACGCTTATCCCAACTTTCTGTATTTTGTTCAAGTACTATTCTAATGACTATATAACTTTTCCCAAATCGAAAGAGCGCCCCAAAGCGCCCCTCGATAGTTTTTTAGGTGTTATACATCATGTAATTGATGACGCGCTCGGAAACACCAGCATCTCTTAGCTTATCAATCTGATAGCTATTAAGAGTATAGTGACTATTCGTTTTCTGAATGAGTCCAATAAGCTTATCGTCATCAACATCAGCTTTCGATAGGTTGATTATATCATTAACGCTAAGCTTTTCTCCATTATCAACTCGTCTGTAGGTTTGTGGGCTTTGCTCTTTAAGATTTTTCTGTTGTTGGTTGTCAAGGTATGCTCCAATGAGTCCCCCAGCAATGACACCAGCTGCTCCGCCGATAAGAGCTCCGGTTCCACCACCTGCGAGGCCACCGATAAGAGCCCCGCTTCCGCCCCCGATAAGGGCGCCTGTTCCAGTATTTGATTCACACCCTGAAATTAGAGCGACTCCTACAGTGAGGATAAGAATTGAGGATTTTGCTTTCATAATTGCCTCTTCCTAAGATAATTGTATTGTTCCCGTTTGATCAATTGATTAAATTGACCAAAATTAATTCCTTCTATTTTGATAATTATCACATTCAGTAAAGAATTAGAAACGATTTTTTATTTTATATATTATTAATATTAGTATTGATATTAATAACGAACAACTTGCAAAAAGATAAATAGTTCGAATATTAAACTCTCCGATCATTCCTCCGAAAAGAGGAGCAAAAACCATGGAAATTGTTGCAATAGATTGGTTAAGTCCTAGAAGTTTACTTTGCAAGTAGGGGGGGGCTTTATTGGAAATAAGTGCCAAACAGTTTGTCCAGGAAAGGGAGGCGAAAAGAGCCCCAAAGAGGATGAAATGGACAAAAATAAGAAAGAGGAAAGCCTCAGAGGCAATAAATAGGCAGACACAAGAGAGAGTCAAGGTATAAACCAGGATGGTTCCAACCTTTAAATAACGGATAAGAAACCTGTTAATGAGCATATTTCCGATGCACCAGGATAGACCCACTCCAATAAAAGTGAGTGTGATGGCCAGTTTGGCTCCAACAAAATTCTCAACAAGAAAAGAAGAGAGGAATTGGAGGGAAACAATCCAACCTAACATAAAAAAGAAAAATAGGGAGTAAAGATAACCAAGCTGTTCTGTTTTAAAGAGTGAGAGTAGCTCTTTTAGTTGATTTCGAAAGTTATGTTCTTCATCTGAGGGGAAAATATGCGTTTCAGTAAAGCGCAGGCGTATAATGATGAGATTGATGAGAGAAAAGAGGGTCAAAGCCCAGAAGGGAAGCGCTGGGTTAAAAAATGCGTTTAGGGTGTTATTTGATAACGTTCTTCCAATAACAATTGCTATGACAAAGCTGATTCCAACAACGCTGGAAACAATTCCAAAGTTTTTGGAGCGCCCTTGAGCATCTCTTTGCATGTCTGATATTGATGAAAGACAAATGGTCAGGTTGCCGGAAAAAAAACCTGTAAATATCCGACCGAAGAGGAGGAATATGTAGTTCATTTGGAGAATAGCCAGTCCTGTCAAAAGAAATCCAACCCCTTCTCCAATAAGTGCAAGGGTTAGGGCAAATTTTCTCCCCTTGACATCCGCAAGGTGTCCAATAAAAGGACCAGAAAGAAATTGGAAAAAAGGAAATGAAGCGATAAGAATTGCTAATAGAATTAAGCGGGTCGAAAGGAGATACTCACTTGGGAGTAAGGTATAAATGGGTTTCAGAACAAGGGGGGTAAAGATAGGATAAACAACTGTAAGTCCTAAGTTATCAAGAAAAAGCACCGAAAGTATTATCCGCAAGGAGCGGCGCGCTGAAGGGGTCACTTAAGTCTTATGACTCGGAACAGGCTTCTCACGAAGGCGGTATCCAACTCCGCGTACGGTTTCTATCCAATTAAAGTTGGGACCCAGTTTTTTTCTAAGAGATGCGATATGAACATCGATGTTTCGGTCGACAATGAATACGTCGTCATTGTGGACATCATTAAGAAGCTGGTTTCGCGTCAAAACTTTTCCCTGTTGAATGAGAAGCCGCTTTAAGATTCCAAACTCTGAAAGGGTTATTGTGACAGGATCCCCATTTTTCTTTAGAAGATAACGGGAAACGTCGAGTGTAAAATCGCCGAATGAAAGTAGTTTAGGAGCTTTTTCTGGATCTTTTCCCCTCCTAAGTATTGCTTTGATACGTGAGAAGAGAACTTTTGGAGAGAAGGGTTTACTGACGTAGTCATCAGCCCCAAGTTCGAGCCCTAAAATCATATCGAGCTCCTCTCCCTTTGCACTTAAAATAATCACTGGGATATTTTTAAGCTCTGCGTTGTTTTTAATTTTTCTGCAAACATCGAAACCATTTTGTCCAGGAAGCATGATATCGACCAAAACAAGATCAGGTTTTTCTCTTTCAACAGCTCGATATCCATTCACTCCATCAACTTCAACATGGAGTTTATATCCTGAGAGATCAGCCTGCAGCTTAATCAGTGCAGCAATATCTTCTTCGTCTTCAATGAGTAATATCCTTTTATTTGGGGCCATAATAGGTTCCTTTCATTGGTTTCGACTAAGAATAGTCAATAAAATAATTTTTAGCTATCACGGAAGGGAAAGCTGCTGATCAACAACAATCAAATCAGAGGTCATTCTGTTAACCTGTTTGATTTTTTCTACAGACGTATGATGGTCACGGGCAATTTTTTCAAGAGAATCTCCAGCTTTTACAACGTAGAATTTTCCACTTTCAGCTTCCGCAAGTTTTGTGATCCCGTCCTTAATTTTTTGGATTTCGCTCAGCTGGAGGTTTTGCCCTTGTATTGCTTTTTCAAATTGGGCAATCTTATCCTTGTATTGTGCTAAGGCGGTAGTCGTATCGTTTGCATGAGAGCTAAGTTGTCGGAGGTCAGTGACAATTTTATCTTGTTTCTTTGAAATTTGATGGATCTTCTTTTCTAAGTTTTGCAATTCTTGGACAGAAGCATCGAGTTTGCCTGACTTTAGTTCAGCAACCTGATGTTTCAAAGAGGCAATAGTTTGCTCTTGATCAATAAGCTTTCCCTCAATGACATGGTGTTCGATTTCGTAGGTGTTTAGGTCGTGTTTGATATCTTCCACTTCGGTTCGCACTTTATGGAGGCTGAGCTCCATTTGATGCTTGTCCCCTTTAGATGATCCGATGGAACTGCATCCCGTGAAGATAAGGGCAGGAAGAAAGAGCAAGAATTTTTTCATTTAGAGCCTTTTTTTTCAAAGATTTTAAATTCTACGCGGCGATTTTTTTCCCAGGAATCTTGTGTGTGACCAAGATCACTGGGCATCTCCTTTCCAAAAGAAATGGTGTAAATGTGGTTTGGATTAACGCCACGCTTTACAAGAAGGTTTCGGATGGTATTTGCGCGTCTTGTGCCAAGGGCTAAATTGTATGCTTCAGAAGCTCTTTCGTCGCAATGGCCAGAAACAAAAATATAAGTGTTGTTATTTTTCTTCATGTACTCAGCAATACTTGCAGTGTTTTTGTAATACTCCCTGGAGCGGAGGACATGTTCATCGGTATTGAAGTAAAGATTTTGGAAAAGACTGGCTAAATGGGAAGTGGGTTTCACAAATTGATCAATACTTGGAATAGAGCTTCCGATGGCTCCTGGAACCTCTTTTGGCTGAGGAATGCTCATATCAGCAAACTGTTTTCTGAGATCCTCGTCTTTTAAAGGGATATACTCTTCTTCTTGAGGTCCGTAAAATTCATCGGCTGATTCAATCATTTTGGAATCGGCATCTTGTTTCCATAGCAATTGCCCCTTTCGATGGAGATAACGTCCCATGGTTTTGGTGTTTTCCCAGACTGTGCTGGAGTTGTTTTGGCAGCTAGGCGTGAGAAAGGCAATGCCGAGTACTGCAAATAGCCAAGAGTATTTTTTCATAAAGGCCCTCCAGTTGGTTCCCAAGCGGGGTAATGTTTTTTTCCAGGTCCACTTGTAATTTGCAGTGGTTCTTTTTGTTTTAAGTTAATAATATATAATTCCGAAGAAGAGGGGTCAACTGTATTATAAATAATATGGAGACTATTGGGAGCCCAAGTTGGATTTTCTTTGTGGCTTGATCCTCTTGTTAACGGAATTTCTTCTTGCGTCAGAAAGTCATATACCATAATTTGCCTAATGCCGTCAATCATGGCGCTGTATGCGAGCTTTGTTCCATCAGGTGACCAAGCGGGGCAAGTATTGTGGCGGTAATTTTTTGTGAGGCATATAGGGTGGGTTGAGGCATCTCTTCCAGGGTAGGGGGTATCGATTAAAAAAATGCGGGGGGTTCCATTTTTATCGGAGACAAAAGCAATTTTCTTTCCATCAGGACGAAATGTTGGCGATGCTTGTACAGACTTTGGATAGGAAAAGACTTGGATTGGTTTCCCCACCGGACCGTGACTGCAACTGAAGAGTTGAATGAACAAATCAGCCCTCCCACTTGCATCAGAGATAAAAGCGATCAGATCCCCTTTTTGTGAAAGAGCCGGAAGAAGCTGATTTCCCCGAAGGGGAAGGAAGGGATTACCACGGGGAGAGTCGAAAGAAGAGACATAAATTTTCGGTTGTCCTTTTTTGTAGTTTACATACATAAATTTCCCTTTAGTAAACTCCCCTTCAGATGAGAAAAATACAGGATTGATGCAGTAACTACACTCCTCTGTCACTTGCCTCTTATTTTCTCCATCGTAGTCTGACTCCCAAATTTCTGAGCGCCATTCATATCCTTGAGGAGTTTTTTCAGGGAATTGAATGGCAAAAAGAAGGCGCGATGAAGCAATTCCTTGTTTTCCAGTGATGATTTGAGCAAGGTCATCATGAAACTTGTGAAGGACGCGCCGATCTGAAGAGAGAGTTCCATATAGGAAGTAGGGACCGAGTGATTTAGTCGCCCCTCCCTGCTTTAGTTCAATTAGAGCTGAGAGAGATTTTCCATTAATCTCCAGATCAATATGAAAGGTTGTCCCTTCTTTTTCTTCAACAAAGCAATGGCCGTTCCTGTTGATATCCAGTAGCAAGAGATTCCGAAGTTTTGCTAAATATTCCTCCGGAAATGAGGATCCCTTAAGAGGTGAAATCGACACGGTTGATAAGAAATTTCGAGTGGATAGCGGGACAACAAGCTCCTTTTCCTCAAAAGAGAAGAGAAGCTTAAGTTGCATTACAAAAAGTAAGAGTAAAGGTATGCGCAGTTTCGTTTTTCAAATCCTCACTAAAAGGGGGAAGCCTCAGTCGAGAAAGATTTAACTCCAAATACCGCTGATTCTTTTCAGACAATGCTTGGAGAATCCGCAACCTGAGGACTTGCCCTGTATGACTCACAGTCAGTTCTAACTTTACCTCGCCAAGCTCTGGAAGTTCAAGCTCTTCTTTTAAGGCGTGTGCAAGAGAAATAGAATAATCGGTTTCTTCTTTCTTGTCAGCATGATCAATCTGCAGGGATTGGACGTATTTCGGAAGAGAAAGAGACGCTTTTGGAGGAGTTTTTGTTTCAATCCTTGAAAGGGTCTCTTTTAAATCTTTTAAAATCTCATTTTTACTAGAGGGAACTGATTTTTTCAGCGCTACTTTTGCGGCTTGTTGTTTAGGTTTTTTTTGAGCAGGGCCCCCGGCATTTGTAGGAGGTGGGACATAAGTATTTACAACGATTGATTTTTTTGGAGTAGGAGGAGAGTGCTTTTTTTTAAAATCAAATAGAAAAAAGAATAGGTGAACAAAGATTACACATGAGATGAGAGTCTTTCGTTTCATGAGACTATCCCGGTTTCAATATCACGTCAACGGAGTTGAATCCTGCACCTTCTACAGCATTTTTTACCGACTGATATGTTCCAAAATAAGCTTTTCGGTCATGAAAAATTTGGGGAGAGATTCTCTGGTGGGAAGGGTACATTCTTTGGAGCTGATCGCTGAGTTCATCAACCGTGACTGAAACCCCATTTAACCAAATGGAGTTGTCATCATATACATGAATTTTTATCGTTTCATTTCCTTGGAAAGAGGTCATGTTCGCTTTCTTTTCTCCTCCTGTTGAGGCCAGATGAATTTGGTCAATTTCGACCAAGGGGGCGACCAAGATAAACATGATAAGAACGACAAATACCACATCAATAAGAGGAGTAAGATTAACATCTTCCTCTTCTTCGTCATTGGAATTTAGGAGAATATGGAAATTTTTCATCTTCAGCTCACGTCAACTTTTCGGTATTGAAGCTCCACCGTAGAAAGAAGGTAATGGCTAAATTCAACCATTTCAAGTGTGAATTTTTTGCTGAGACTCTTCAAATAACTATGGGAAATAAGAGCTGGAATGGCGATTAGAAGACCTAAGACAGTTGTTGTAAGTGCTGTTGAAAGTCCGCCTAAAATCACAGTATTTGAAGTGGCAGAGTGACCTGCTTGCAATTCGCCAAAAGAAACAAGAATCCCCCATACTGTACCGAGAAGGCCTAAAAAGGGGGCGAGAGTTTTTGTTGTGGAAAGAATAAATAGGTTTCTTTCAACCTTTCCTTTTTGCCTTGCAATAGCAGTGTGGAGATGGGAATCCAGAAATTCAATGTCGAGCCCAGAAAGATAATTGTCACTTCCTTGAAAAAAGTAATTGTTTTTGTCGAGGATGATGAGGGTTTGCTCTTTTAAAGTGTTATAAAGAATGCTGAAAGGATTTTTCGAACGAGAATTTAAGTTCAAAATCTGTTCTTTGTGCATCTCCACCATTTTTCTAAACCGCCTTGCACTTATTCGAATATTCTTAAGCATCCAAAATTTTTGGAGAATAAATATCCACGACCCACAGGAAAGGATAAATAGCCCAAAGAAGATAAGTTTTCCAAAAAAATCAGCGGCAGCAAAAGCCTGAAAAAAAGTTCCCATGAACCTATCCGTAAATTAAAGTGTTAATAATTTTTCAAGTATTCCTAGGAGGGTGTCGTCATGAGTGGATCTATCAAGAAGGGGTTCGTGGGAGAAAGGTTCAAGGCGACCGATGCAGAAAGCCAAGTCGGGCTTTCGAAGGAGGTCAACGATGAAGTTTTCCTCAAGGATCACAAAATGCTGACCCATTCATGACGACACCATCTAGCGCTACTAATAAAAGTCATACGTGAGAAAAAGCTATTTGTCAAGGAATCGAGAAGAGAGTATGTTGGAAGATATGTTTACTGATTCACATGCGCATCTTACCTGTGATCCTGTTTATACTGATCTTCAGGGAATATTGAAACGAGCTCAAGAAAAGAAAGTCAAAACGGTGATCAATATCTGCACCGATAGAATTTCTCTTGAGCGTGGGCTTAAGCTTGCTGAAGAATGCAGTTGGGTTTACACCGTAGGTGCGACAACTCCTCATGATGTCGAGAAAGAAGGGGGGCTTTATTTCGCTCTATTTGAAGAAGCTGCGCGCATGGGGAAACTCGTTGCAATTGGTGAAACTGGTCTTGACTACCATTATGAGCATTCACCTCAAGCACTTCAAAGAACGTTTCTGTCTCGGTACTTCCAGCTTGCTGCTTCTTGCCGGTTGCCGGTTGTGATTCATTGTCGAGATGCTTTTGAAGATCTATTTTCTATTGCTCAAAATGATTTCCCCAAAGGGCGTATTCTTCTTCACTGTTTTACAGGAACGATGGAGGAGACGATTAAGGCCTTAGAGCAAGGATGGATGATTTCAATGAGTGGCATCGTGACGTTTAAAAAATCCGATCTTCTCCGCGCCGTGGCAAAAGAAATTCCTTTGAATCACCTCATGATAGAAACTGACACCCCCTATCTTGCGCCGCAGTCAATGCGTGGGAAAGTAAACGAGCCGAGTTTCATTTCAGAAATAGCGCAAGTGATTGCAGATGTCAAAGGAATTTCCCTTAAAGAAGTGGCGGCGATGACGACAGCTAATGCCCAAAACTTTTTTAGTCTGAAGCCAGGGCTTTGATGTGCTTGCCCAAAACCCAACTTTTGAGTTTTTTGAATATAAACCGTTTTAAGATCATTGTAAGGGGCTTTTTATAAGTTATAATTTGTGCGCACAACCTGCATCCAAAATCTTGAAGTACTTTTCGATGTGTGTTTGAAAGTTGCTCACTTTTTTATCTGAAAGAAAACAGGATCGACGATGGGAAGAATAGAGGTGAAGTTGCCCCCCCCACGGGGTTGTCTTTTAGTGGCAATAGTTAAACATTTTGTTGATTGGATCGATCATTGGGGGATAAGGATACGCAATGATAGATTTTTTTCTTTTCCTAATTTGGTGTTATCGGTTTAATGGAAAAAAAAGCTTTTTATTTTGGAGTATTTAGGTGTCAACAGCAACTCTTCTCATAAACCGTGCGTTTGCCTGGAGAAGGGTCCACTCTCTTTTTGGGCTTTGGATTGTTATTTTTCTCGTTGAACATTTGCTAACTAATTCCCAAGCGGCTCTTTTAATTGGTGCAAATGGCGAAGGTTTTATCCGCGCAGTAAACTTTCTTAAAAACCTTCCGTATCTCCATGTGATAGAAATCGTCCTTTTAGGAGTGCCAATTTTATTGCACATGGTTTGGGGAATTTATATTCTTTTCACTTCAAAAATGAATTCTACTTCTTCCGATGGATCTCGACCAGCCCTTACAAAATACTCTCGAAATCATGCTTATTCATGGCAGAGGATCACTTCTTGGATTCTCCTGATTGGAATTATTGCTCATGTGGGGTACATGCGTTTTTACATGTATCCGATCTCTGTTGAAATGGGGGAAAAAAATGCTTATTTTGTTCGGGTCAGTATGGATCCAGGACTCTATACTGTGAGCAATCGTCTAGGAGTCAAACTCTATGATCAACAAGCAATCGCAACATTTAAGGAGCATGTGACATCTCAAGCTACTCAGACACAAGGGATTATTGAGAATGGAAGACGTATTCAGGAAAGCGCTCCTCCCTACTATTACGAAGAAAATGTTGCTGCGCTCATGAACCGATACCAAATCCTAGAAGACCAAAATGCTTATTTAAAAGGGCTCGAATCGCGTTTCATTGATAAAAATCAAGTCATTGCGGAAGCATCTGATTTTGGGACAGCAACACTCCTGATTGTTCGAGACTCTTTTAAAAGTTCTTTCAAGTGCATCCTCTATACACTCTTTGTTCTTGCAGCTGTTTACCACGGATTCAACGGGCTTTGGTCCTTTTTGATTACCTGGGGAATTGTTTTGAAAATGCGTTCTCAATCCAAAGCAGTCAATTGGTGTTATAGCGCAATGCTTATCTTATGTCTCTTGGGACTCGTCTCTGTATGGGGCACCTATTTCATCAATTTAAGGAACTAGTATGAAACAAAAAGAAGTTATCATAGTAGGAGGTGGGCTTGCAGGACTTTCTGCGGCAATGCGTCTAGCTGAAAATGGGTGTCATGTCAAAATTGTTTCCGTAACACAAGTGAAGCGGTCGCACTCTGTTTGCGCCCAGGGGGGGATCAATGCTGCTGTGAACCTTAAAGGAGAGGATGATTCTCCGATGATTCATACCTACGACACGATCAAAGGGGGAGATTTTCTATGCGAGCAAGCTCCAATTTTGGAAATGTGTCTTGCTGCGCCCCTAATTATCCAAATGATGGATCGTTTTGGGTGCACATTTAATAGAACCACAGAAGGAAATATCGATTTCAGACGCTTTGGAGGGACGCTTTACAACCGCACCGCCTTTTGTGGAGCATCGACAGGGCAACAACTTCTTTATGCTCTCGATGAGCAAGTTCGTCGCCATGAAGTGAAAGGCAACGTAGAAAAATTTGAACATCATGAATTTCTCCGCCTTGTTCAAGATGAAGAAGGGATTGCCAGGGGCATTGTGATGATGAATCTTTTTAATCTCAAGCTCGATATTCTCAAGGCTAATGCCGTTATTATTGCATCGGGAGGGCCGGGACTCATTTTTAAAAAATCGACGAACTCCACTTTCTGCACGGGGGCAGCAAATGGACGGCTTTATATGCAAGGAATGAAATATGCCAATGGGGAGTTCATCCAGATCCATCCTACTGCTATTCCTGCAAATGACAAACTCCGTCTGATGTCCGAGTCAATTCGTGGTGAAGGTGGAAGAATTTGGGTTTATGGAGATGCCTCAAAATCTATCGAAACCCCTGATGGGAAGATGATTCCATGTGGCGAAATGGGAAAGCCGTGGTACTTCCTAGAAGAGCTTTATCCAGCCTTTGGAAACCTTGTGCCTCGAGACATTGCAGCGCGCGAGCTCCTTCGCGTAATTGAGCTAGGACTTGGGGTTGAAGGAAGGGATGAAGTGTATCTTGACATCACCCATCTTCCAGAAAAAATCATTCATAGACTCGAATCAGTTCTGGATATTTATCAGAAGTTTACTGGAGAAAACCCTCGTAAAGTTCCCATGAGAATTACTCCTGCTGTTCACTATTCTATGGGTGGAGCGTGGGTCGATTGGCCTGCAGCAGATGCTCCCGACCGAAAAGAGAGGTTTCGCCAAATGAGCAATCTGACCGGATGCTTTGTCGCTGGTGAGGCTGATTATCAATTTCACGGGGCAAATCGTCTAGGGGCCAATTCTCTTCTATCTTGCATTTTTGGAGGACTTGTTTGCGGCGTTGAGGTTCCTCACTATCTCGAAACGTTAACGCGGGGGTATCAGGATGTGGATGAAGCCCCGTTTAAAGAAGCCTTAAGAAAAGAAGAAGCCTTTAAACAAGAGTTAATGGCGAGAGGCGGGAAAGAGAACGTTCACCAGCTCCACGAAGAGCTTGCTAAGATGATGGTTCAACATGTCACTGTAAAGCGGAATAACAAGAACCTTAAGGAGACACTTGAAAACATCAAAAAAATTCGCGCACGTTACAAACATATTTCCCTTGATGATAAAGGAGAAAGCCTCAACCAAACCTATACCTTTGCAAACCAGTTTCAATCGATGTTAGAACTCGCATTGATTATTACCAAGGGAGCACTTTTGCGTAATGAGTTCCGTGGGTCGCACTTCAAACCTGAATTTCCAGAGCGTGATGATAAAAATTGGCTGAAAACGACCATTGCGACGTTCAATCCCGGAAGTGATGAACCCGAAATTTCATACAAGTCCATTGACACCCCCTACCTCCAGCCGATACAAAGAGATTATTCAAAGGCAAAGCGGATAAAACCTAAGTTGGAGAACATTCCGCCCAATATAGAGTTACCGATATAGGAGCAATTATGGCAGAGACCTTTATCCTAAAAATTTATCGTGGGGAGAGTGGAAGCCAATATTGGGATGTGTTTGAACTTGAGCTCAAGCCTTACATCAATGTGATTTCCGCTCTTATGGAAATCCAAAAAAATCCGATCAACGTAAATGGAGAAAGAGTTACTCCGGTCGTATGGGAGCAGGGATGTTTGGAGGAAGTGTGTGGTTCATGCTCGATGCTCATTAATGGACGTCCTCGTCAAGCCTGTACAGCCATTATAGAACCCATCCTAAAGAAAACAGGGAGCAGTACTATTATCCTTGCACCATTTTCGAAGTTTCCTCTTGTGCGAGATCTTGTAGTAAACCGCTCTCAAATGTTTGAAAACCTCAAGAAGACCAAGGGGTGGATTTCTTCAGATGGTTCCTTTATTAAGGGGTTTGGCCCTAAGATTGACCAGGAGACCCAAGAGACCATGTATACCCTCTCAACATGCATGACCTGTGGTTGTTGCTCAGAAGCCTGCCCTCAGGTCAATCAAAACTCAAAATTTGTGGGCCCTGCTCCTGTTTCCCAAGTCCGACTCTTCAACCTCAATCCTACAGGGAGAATGGAGAAGGCAATTCGCCTCCATACCCTGATGGAGACAGGAGGGATCAGTGAGTGCGGAAATGCTCAAAATTGCATCCAAGTGTGTCCTAAGGAGATTCCTCTGACTGAGTCAATCGCTACGATAGGGCGAGATGTTTCTAAGCAGGCTCTTAAAGATATCTTTAAGTAGTTATTTTTCTGTTAAATAGAAAGGAAAGTTTCTTCTTTATGTTTATTGCTCCGCATAGCACCCTCTCCTTAAATTCAGGGGGTCTTGATTTGAAAATTGCGAAAAAAGTATTTTATAGAATGGACAGCGATGTGGCCAGAGCTGGGCTATTCTTTGCATTGGCTTACTTTGCTGGATCAAAGCGCTTTATCGAAACTTTTCCGACAGCTAATCGACAGGGGCTTATGGTTGCTGCTGCCACCTCATCTCTTGGGCTCAGAGGCTCAGAATTTCTTACAAACCGGATCGGATTAAAGAATAGGACCCTTTTATGCTTAGTTTATAAATCCCTTGTTGTTGCTACAACAGCTCTTTTTACAACATCTTGGATTGCAAAGGCTTTTGGAAGAAAAGTCGAAATCCTGTCTCGAGATGTGATAAAGTTTGCTTACGGAACAACCGGAGTGATAGTTGGGACCCATTTAACCCGGTACTCTCAGCCTATGCCTTCTAGAGAAGTCGATCTTGATAAGCTTGAAAATGATATCGACATCTTAGGATCCATTCCCCTCTCTAAATGGAAGATGAGTGATAGCGTGTACCTTTTTAATCCTGACACAGTCCTTGATGGCCTTGGAGATGAAAATGTAATTGCCGCGAGACGACCTCTTGGAACGCAGGTGTTACCACCTCAGGAAACTTGGGGCACATCGAGATTATATCAGCGCGCTCGGGTGTTATATGGGGAAGCGCGGGTGTCATTATACAAGGACTTATTTTATTTGGGCAGAGAGCTTATGGTTTCTCCTGATGTGATGAATAAAGCGATCACTCGGATTAACGGATATAGTGGTCAGGATGGTCCAGATCCAAGGAAGAATGAGGTTCAGTGGTATTTGAACAAAATCTTACTTTATTTGCTTTCAAAGAAAGAGGCCTATCAGCAAGACCGAGACCAGACTCCTGAAGGTAAAGAGACTCTAAAGAAATTGACTGAGAAAATCATGGTTCGAATTGAGGATGCTCATCAGGGTTGTATCGATCAGCAGACGATTCAGTTGGAGTCGTTGATGATTGAAATTGTTGATGATTTTGGTCTCTCAGAAATTGAAAAAACCGTTGCGGTTCAGCTTCGAAAATATCGTGCTGCTCTGATTAATCAGTGTATTATTTCAACAGGTGAACACCATCAGGCTGATCTAGGTGTAGATTTGACAAACTCAATCGCAAGAGCTCTTGGACTTCCCACTACAAGATCTACTAGACATAATGCAAATTATAATACCATCTATAGCCAGATTAACTTTCAAAAGGCAAGAAATAACTTCTTTGCTGAGTACGATCCTGTGGGACATCTTCTAAAACTGACCGACCTTTCTCAAATCACACAATCTGGAACTGCAGTTTACGTTAATGAAAATGAAACTCAGCAGTTTTCTACTTCGATGTTTCTCTGGTTTCGGGATAATATTGCTGGAGGGCTGATTGATAAAGGGCTGTCGGAGGATGAGGGCAACACAAGAATGGAGAAGCTCTTAGGAGCTGATTTTTCGACTATTTTTGATCGTAAAGATTCCGCTGTTGTCTACTATCTGTTTAAAAACAAGCTGATTATGCTATAATTTAAACTGGTTTACCTACGCAGCATCCTGTGCTATAATCGGGGTTGAGTCCTGTTTTGAAGGATACCATAGGGCTTGGAAGTGCTCATCACCTATAAGCTTTTTTAGGGGATCAGACCGTTAGAAGCACGGAAATATAATTTTGGAATTTCTGTTTTCTAAGTGAAGAACCCATTTACACTAAACTGGTTGATGATGCCCACCCTCCTTTAAAAAACAGGACTCACCTTGTCAGCAATCATTTTTTATCCGACACCTTCAAATTCAGGCTCATCTGGCTGATAAAGCATCTTTATTCATGACTCTTCAGTTGGTGCAAGACCGGCCGCTTTGTTTTGAATGCGCTCTTTCTTTTCATGATCTAATAATTCAAAAAACTCATGTGATTCTTGTACAATAATACTTGAGAGTGCAATCAGTGCAATCAAATTTGGCAAGGTCATAAGCCCATTCATAATATCAACCAGGGGCCAAACCATCTCAATGCTTAGCAAAGCACCAATAAAGACAAAAACACAGAAAATAATTCGAAAAACATAAATCGCCTTTTTGCCTACTAAGTACTCCATGCATTTTTCCCCATAGTAAGACCAACCAATAATAGTTGAATACCCAAAAAGTATTAAACCAATCACTACAATCACGTCGCCAAATGGAAGAACAGAGCGAAAGGCTTCCATAACAAGGGGCGCTCCGTTGAGAAGACGACCATGAACATCTGACTGTCCTAGAACCCCTGTTAAAGAGATGACAAGAGCCGTGATTGTGCAAACAACAAGCGTTGAAAGAAAGACGATCGTCATGGAAATGAGTGCATGGCGGCCTGGAACATCGGTTTTTGCAGCAGCAGCAGCAATGGGCCCGCTTCCCAATCCAGCTTCATTTGAGGAAATTCCGCGTGCGACACCAAACTGAAGAGCTGCGATCACAGTAGCTCCGGCAAACCCTCCCGCCATTGCTTCTCCAGTAAAAGCGGTTTGAACGATATGTGCTAAGCTTGCAGGAACTAAAGAAATACGGGAGAAAATAATGGTCAGTCCTCCGAGAACATAAACCCCTGCCATGATCGGAACTAAAACGGAACAGACGCGCCCGATACTCCCAATTCCTCCAATCACAATCATTCCGGTTAAAATCGCGATAGTAAGCCCGGTCCAGATAGGAGGAATATGAGTTAGATCATAGATGGCATCCGCAATGGAGTGGGCTTGAATGAGATTCCCACCAGCTAAAGCAGAAAGCACCCCTGCAACGGCGAAAAAACCAGCTAACCATTTCCATTTAAGCCCTTTCCGAATATAATGCATAGGCCCGCCACACATTTTTCCACGATGATCAATAGTGCGATATTTAATGGCTAAAATTGCTTCAGCATATTTGGTTGCCATTCCAATCAAGGCAATCACCCACATCCAAAAGATAGACCCCATACCTCCACCCACAATGGCTGTTGCAACTCCTGCAATGCTCCCAATTCCAATTGTTGCAGCGAGTGCTGTCATCAAAGCTTGAAATTGGCTGATATCTCCTTTTGCTTGATTATCTTGTCGGGTAAAGGCCAATTTCAGGGCATACGGAAGATAACGAAATTGCATCGCTCTCAGCCGGAAAGTGAGATAGAATCCCACTCCAATAAGTAGATAAATTAAACAGTAGCTCCAAAGGAAATAATCAATTCCATTCAGCCACTCTATCAATGTCTCAGAGTGGAGGTTAAAATGTTTCATACTGTCCCTATTGTTTATACTCAAACAAACTCAAAAAATAGCTTTCACGTTGCCCAAAACCAATTTTTGAGTTTGTTTGAGTATATATCAGTAACTCTTCGGTAAACTGTTTAGAGAAGCCCAATCTTCCCAAAATGATTCTAGCTAAGACAAAATATTGGCAATTTCCCCAGAAGTATTAGGGACTCAAACTCGAACCTGAAATTATAAGCAGCACGGAAACAATGTAATAAATCTTCGTTGCGCAGATGCTAAAAAAATCCATCCTGCTCCAAAAATTTGCCCACATTGTACATTCTTCCCTCTTTTTTTTCAAGTCTTGCTTTTTTCAGCAGGAACTGAATTTACAGAACAAATGGTACACTACCTCGTACAGCTTGGCAAAGCCAACTTTTGTATATAACTAATTTAAAACAATTTAGCTATATCAAGAAAAAGAGAAAGGTGTGAAGAAGAAAAGTTTAATCCAACCAGGTCACACGATGATACTGCTCTACATTTATTTGTTTTTCTTTTTTGGCTATAAAAACGGCTGCAACGGCATCGCCTAAGATATTGACAGTGGTAGAAACCATTTCACGAAGACGATCAACACCTGCAACTAGAGCAATCCCCTCAAGAGGTACTCCTATCGCGTTTAGAACAACAGAAAGCATAACAATCCCTGACCCAGGAATACCAGCTGCTCCGATCGATGAAACCATCGAAACAAAAAATAGAATCAAGATTTTTGCTGCTGTTATCTCAATACCGTAAGCTTGCGCAATAAAAATAGTAGAAACAGCCTGTCCAATAGCAGCACCGTCCATATTGATAGTTGAACCTAGTGAAAGCACAAATCCTGAAATATCAGGAGAAATTCCCAAATGATATCGAGCACATTTTAGGGAGACAGGGAGAGTAGCAGAACTACTTGAAGTAGTAAAAGAAAGAATAATAGCGTCTTTCATTCCCTTAAAGAAAGGCGCTACACGTACCTTTGCCAAGTATTTTAATACCAAGCAAAACACAAGGAAGATCTGCAATAAACAAGCAATATAATTGCATAGTAGAAATTTAAGAAGGGGATAGATTACCTTAATTCCAATTGATCCAACAGCTGTGGCAATAAGAGCGAATACTCCATAGGGAGCCAGTTTCATGATGGTGTGAGTTAAAGAATACATCACCTCACTCAACGATTCTAAAAATTTCAGCACCACTTTTCCTTTTTCACCTGAAAGGGTGATAGCAAAAGCAAAGAAAATCGAGAACACAATGATTTGCAAAACATTGCCTTCAACAAAAGCGGCAAAAGGATTTGAAGGAACCATTCCGAAGAGAAAGTCCACAAGCCCAATACTTTGTCCTGAGGATAGATGATGTTGAGGAAGGGGCAGTCCCATCCCCGTACCTGGTTTCACTACAAAGGCAAGGATAAGGCCAAAAGAGATCGCCATAAGTGTTGTTGCCAGATAAAAAAGAACGGTACGTATCCCAATTCTTCCTAATTTTTTAGGGTCATTAATATGGCACATCCCCACGACCAAAGAGGAGAAAATAATCAGACCTACGAGCATTTTAAGTAGGTCGATAAAAGCCCTTCCGAGGCGTTCAAGAAAATCAACTTTTTGACCCACAACTAGCCCTGTAATTATGCCAATTGTCAATCCAACTAAAATTTTGATCCAAGGTTTCATAAATATATCCTCAAAATTTCCAACCAATCTCTCCAACAATGGACGATTCGTTCAGATTTGCAGCGTTGTACCCATCGATAAATTATTGCGCGATTCTCTTTCAATGTTTGTTCCTGCATTAGTTTTCTCGGTTTTCTAAGGTTTAGGCAGTAGCGTAGACATCAAAGGAACACACAACAAGACGGCTTTGGATGAATAATGTTGCCACTTGAATGGATTTTTCTGACTCACTTCATCTTTTCTCCCTTTAAGCCGAGACGACGGCAGTATAGCGCATTCCATAATTTAAAATCAAAAAAGGGCTTCCTCTGGACTTGCATTGGTCCCGCCTAAGGCTGCGTTTATCTTCTTTCTTTTTTGGAACGGAGATGTAAACCTCAGGGACTCCTTCCATAAGAATGGTTAAATGATTTGGCGATAAAGCGTATATTTCTTCAAAGCTCGGGAGCACTCTTTTGGAGAGAGGTTTAGAGTTTTTTACAACGCTAAGATCCAACATGAAACAAAAGCTTATAGTCATTAAGAGAAAAAATCATCTTTAAATTTCGATAGCCAAGATCATTGCCTTTAGGATTATAGCCTAAAAACCCCGAAACTCAGGTTAATAAATACCAGGGTTTTTTCTGCCTTGACATTGAGCGTTATTTAAATTACTAAAATATTTAGTATGTTATTGCGCTAATCGGGATGCATAATGTTGTATTTAGAAATGTTTGATTTATTATTATTTTAAATTTTAATTCGTTCTAGAGGAATTAATAATTGTAAACATTATGAAACGTGAAAGATGTATTAGATTAAATAAAACAGAGTGTTCATTAATATAAAATGAATAAAAAAATCACAACTTTATTATTTTTAATAATGTTCTGTGGTCATTCTATTTTTTCTGCTACAGCTACGTGGGACTTAAATGGCAACGGAGCTTGGAATATCAATGGTAATTGGACCCCTGCGACTTTCCCGAATGCGCTAGATGATACGGCGATTTTAGGGCCTGTTATCACGTCCAATCGAACCATTTCACTGGGGCAAAATGTTACCATTGGGAACCTCTCCATTAATGATAATAATAATTATAGAATTCAAGATAGCTTTACTCTTTTTTTTAATAGTACAGCCACTTCTACTATCACAGTTAGCAGTACAGGAGATCATGATATTAGGGTGCCGGTCTCTTTATTAAGTGATTTGACCATATCTCAAGGGTCTACAAAAAGATTTACTTTTTTTAATCCAATTTCAGGAGCGCAGTCAATTACTAAAAATGGGTCGGGAGAGCTACGGTATCAAGGATCTTCTGCGAATACTTATTCAGGCCTTACAACTGTCAATGCCGGAGAATTAAGACTAAATATGAATGCTGGTATCAATGGAATTGCAGGGAATCTTTTAATCGCCGGTGGATCGGTTAAGCTGCAGAAAAACAATCAGATCAGTGGGTCAACAAATGTTACAATTTCTTCTGGAACTTTTGATATCAATCAAAAGGTAGAGACAATCAGTTCTCTTTCTATGTCAGGGGGGAGTGTGACTCTCGGAGGGGCTGGCGGGGCTTCTTTATCTTTAACTAATCTAGGTACAGCTTTAACAATGGGAGATGGAGCAACCATTTCAGAAGTTGGAACAGTGAATCTTACAGGAGGTTCTGGAGGAGGAGTTATTTACAATGGGACAGCAACACCTGCAACGATTTCATCGACCCTTGACTTGGGATCTGCAGTAAGAACTTTTGCTATTTCCAATGGAACGGCACCATCTGATATGGAAGTTAGTGGTGTGATCAGTGGCTTGGGAGGGATTACAAAAACGGGGGCAGGAACATTGAAGCTCTCTGGCGTTAATACCTATACTGGAGGCACATCCGTTGATGCTGGAATGCTAAGTATCTCTTCTGCAAATAACTTAGGATCGGGAAATCTTTCTTTTAATGGCGGCACGCTTGCCCCCTCTGCGGTAATCGCCCTCACAACAAATATTACCTTGGGTGGATCGGGGACAATTGATACCACAGCAGGTGATGCTACATTATCAGGTGTGATTTCAGAAACGACAACAGGAACGCTTACAAAAGTGGGAACGGGAACACTCACGCTTTCTGGAACTAGCGCAAATACTTATTCCGGTTTAACAACAGTATCTGGTGGCACATTATCCCTTAATAAGACAACAGGAAATGCTGTTGCTGGAGATATAACAGTGAGTGGAGGAGCGGTAGAGTTAAGCTCTGCCGGTCAGATTATAGATACATCCGCTGTTACATTAGATTCAGGAACGTTTAACCTCAGCACTTTTCCAGAGACAATTAAGAGCCTAACCTTTAACGGAGGGACTCTCTTAGGAACGGCAATACTTTCCTTAAATAATGTAGGGGGTGCAGCCCTTACCATGAGAAATACAACCATATCAGGACCGGTGAATATTCTAGGTGGAGGTGTTGTTTTTGACAACGCTAATAATGGAACGGCAACGATTTCGTCGCCCTTTGACTTAGGAACCGTAATAAGAACCTTTGATATTGCTAATGGAACGGCACCATCTGATATGGAAGTTAGCGGTGTGATCAGTGGATTGGGGGGGATTACAAAAATGGGAGCAGGAACACTGAAACTCTCTGGCGTTAATACCTATACTGGAGGCACATCCGTTGATGCTGGAATGCTGGACATTACTACCGATAGCAATTTAGGGACGGGGAGTTTGACTCTTGCTACTGGAGGAACGCTTGCTCCTTCTGCAGCGACTACGATCACCAGAACCATTGTTCTAAATGGATCAGGAACAATCGATACAGCGGCAGGATCAACCATATTGTCAGGTGCGATCATAGGAGGGGGGAGCTTAATAAAAACAGGATCAAACACTCTAACTCTTTCTGGCACTAACGTTTACAGTGGAGGAACAACCGTTAACAGCGGGATACTTCAAGGGACAACGACGAGTCTGCAAGGGGCGATTACCAATAACGCCTCAGTTGTTTTTGATCAGATAGCGACAGGGACCTATGCTGGAATAATGTCCGGATCAGGGGTGTTGACAAAGCAAAATAGCGGTACCTTGATTCTTTCAGGAGCAAATACTTACAGTGGGGGGACAACCGTAAGGGACAGCGACGAGTCTGCAAGGGGCGATTACCAATAACGCCTCAGTTGTTTTTGATCAGATAGCGACAGGGACCTATGCTGGAATAATGTCCGGGTCAGGGGTGTTGACAAAGCAAAATAGCGGTACCTTGATTCTTTCAGGAGCAAATACTTACAGCGGGGGGACAACCGTTAACAGCGGGACACTTCAAGGGACAACGACGAGTCTGCAAGGAGTGATTACCAATAACACCTCAGTTGTTTTTGATCAGACAATAACAGGGACCTATGCTGGAATAATGTCCGGGTCAGGGGTGTTGACAAAGCAAAATACCGGTACCTTGATTCTTGCGGGAGCAAATACTTACAGTGGAGGAACAGCTGTTAACAGCGGGATACTTCAAGGGACAACGACGAGTCTGCAAGGAGCGGTTACGAATAATTCCTCAGTTGTTTTTGATCAGACAATAACAGGGACCTATGCTGGAATAATGTCCGGGTCAGGGGTATTGACAAAGCAAAATAGCGGTACCTTGATTCTTTCAGGAGCAAATACTTACAGCGGGGGGACAACCGTTAACAGCGGGACACTTCAAGGGACAACGACGAGTCTGCAAGGAGTGATTACCAATAACACCTCAGTTGTTTTTGATCAGACAATAACAGGGACCTATGCTGGAATAATGTCCGGGTCAGGGGTATTGACAAAGCAAAATAGCGGTACCTTGATTCTTTCAGGAGCAAATACTTACAGCGGGGGGACAACCGTTAACAGCGGGACACTTCAAGGGACAACGACGAGTCTGCAAGGAGTGATTACCAATAACACCTCAGTTGTTTTTGATCAGACAACGATTGGGACCTATGCTGGAATAATGTCCGGGTCAGGGGTATTAGGAAAGCAAAATACCGGTACCTTGATTCTTGCGGGAGCAAATACTTACAGTGGAGGAACAACCGTTAACAGCGGGACACTTCAAGGGACAACGACGAGTCTGCAAGGAGCGGTTACGAATAATTCCTCAGTTATTTTTGATCAGACAACGATTGGGACCTATGCTGGAATAATGTCCGGGTCAGGGGTATTAGAAAAGCAAAATAGCGGTACCTTGATTCTTGCGGGAGCAAATACTTACAGTGGGGGGACAACTGTTAACAGCGGGATACTTCAAGGGACAACGACGAGTCTGCAAGGAGCAATTACCAATAATGCCTTAGTTATTTTTGATCAGATAGCGACAGGGATCTATTCTAGAACAATGTCAGGGTCAGGGGTATTAGAAAAGCAAAATACCGGTACCTTGATTCTTTCAGGAGTGAATACTTACAGTGGGGGGACAACTGTTAATAGCGGGATACTTCAAGGGACAATGACGAGTCTGCAAGGAGCGGTTACGAATAATGCCTCAGTTGTTTTTGATCAGATAGCGACCGGGACCTATGCTGGAACAATGTCAGGGTCAGGGGTATTAGAAAAGCAAAATACCGGTACCTTGATTCTTGCGGGAGCAAATACTTACAGTGGGGGGACAACTGTTAATAGCGGGATACTTCAAGGGACAACGACGAGTCTGCAAGGAGCGGTTACGAATAATGCCTCAGTTGTTTTTGATCAGACAACGATTGGGACCTATGCAGGGGCTATGTCAGGGTCAGGGGTATTAGAAAAGCAAAATACCGGTACCCTGATTCTTTCAGGAGCGAATAATTACAGTGGAGGAACAACCGTTAATAGCGGGATGCTTCAAGGGACAACAATGAGCTTGCAAGGGGCGATTACCAATAATTCCTCAGTTGTTTTTGATCAGACAACGATTGGGACCTATGCTGGAACAATGTCAGGGTCAGGGGTATTAGAAAAGCAAAATACCGGTACCTTGATTCTTTCTGGGGTAACTAATTTAACTAGTGGCACAACAGTTATATCAGCTGGTACATTAAGAGTAGATGGTTCATTGACCTCCCAAGGCATCGCTGTTAATTCAGGAGCCCTTCTTAAGGGGACTGGGTCGGTTACAACTGTGAATAATTCGGGTACTGTTTTTCCAGGAAGTTCTATTGGAACACTTCAAATCAATGGTGATTATACACAAGCATCAAACGGTATACTTTTCATAGAATTAGATGAAAATGGAAATTCAGATCTACTCCAAATTACAGGTGCGGCCAACTTAGCAGGAACAATTAAACTAGATCCCTTACCTGGACTTTATCAAGCAGGAACAAGTTATACGGTGCTCACTGCAGGGACACTCAATGGAACATTCGATCAATTCCAAGAAACCCACCCTTTAGACTTCTTCCTTGCGTATCCTTCAAACTCTGTTTTAGTTAATATCTCTTTTTCAGGAGCTGTTCTGCCTATCTCGATAGACGAACTCAAAGGAAACGCAAGAAAGATAGCAGATTATCTATTTTGTTCTAATTTTCTACCTTCTAATCAAGATCTTTTAGATGTGATGCGTCAACTTGTCCGACTCCCTGCTCAAGATTTTGCAAAAGAGCTTATTCAACTAGGCCCCCAACAATTTAAGGCTCTCGCTTTAACAGGCATGCAAAATAATACCCGCAGTGCTGACTCAGTTGTCAAACGATTAAACAGCTATGATCATTATTGGGGGCTGCAATGTGATTCACATCAAGAAATTTCTTCTAGGAAAGATGCGATACTTACTAATGCCTATCTAGAGAACGTTGGGTACTACTATAAACAAAGTGAAAGGCAAGATCAATTCGGTTTTGATGTAAGAACCTATGGGTATAATGCTGGAGTCGAAATTGCACTGCCCTCCTATTTGACTTGTTTAGTTGATATAGGATATCTCTATTCTGATCTCCATTGGAAAGAGCAGGCAGGCTGTGCCGAGTTAAATTCTATTTCCTTTGGGTCATCGGTTGGTTATATAACAAAAAGATGGTATGTAGATTTCGTAGCTATAGGAAGCAGAACCTTCTATAGCGTTGACAGACAAATTCAATTCTCTGGGGTGAATAGAAACGCTCATAATAATCACAAAAGCTGGGACGTATTGGCAGGCATGATAGCCGGAGTAAAACTCAAAGCGCCTGATAACTTTCAATCCAATCTATTTCTTTTACCATCCTATAGAGTTTACTATCTTAATATCTTTGAAGGAGGTTATAGAGAGCAAGGGGCAAATAGCATCAACTTATCCGTCCGTAATAAACGCTCATCATTCCTTAAATCTCAATGTGATGCTAAAATAATCAAAGAATTGCATTTTAAAAAGGCGTGTTTATCTCCAGCGATTCAAATTGGTTGGGTTCAATATATTCCCTTATCTAACGAAGATTATACCTCTCGACTTTATAAACAACAAACCTGTAAAAGCAAGTTTACTGTCGAGGCCCTTGATAAATCAAGGGATCAACTCGTTTTAGGAGCTCAATTTACTATTTCTAATCACAATTATTTAGCATTTCAATTAGACTATGAGGCAAACATAGGTGCTGACTATCAAGTGCAGGAGGTAACTATGCGAGTTCAATGGGAATTCTGACCTGGTCTTTTGATAAAAAGAAGCATAGATTCTAGAGGATTTCCCTGATCCTCGGACATTAGGGAAAGTCAAATACAGTTTGAACACCAGTGTTTTCGGAACAATTTGTGGCATTTTATCAGACGCTGAGAGTTGGAGGGATATTCATGATTACTGCAGCATTAAGTTCGACTGGATTTTTCAGTATGTTGATTTTACTAATGGGGTTCCTTCAGAATGGACTTTTAGACGGGTTTTTACACTGCTTGACCCTTTATTTCTGGAGCAATTATTACGAACTCATGCTGTAGAAATAGTTGCTAGGAATCAAAAGAGAGATCAGATCGCTATCTATGGAAAAGGTGTTGTGTGGGAGCGAAAGGCAAGGAACAAAGAGCCTACATTCTGTGAGTGCTTGGTGTCATAAAATTGGTAATCGCCCCTTGTAGACTCGTCAGAAAAGTAGCAAGATTGTGGTTACCACGCGAAGGCTAAAAATCAAACAATAACACATTAGATAATCTAAATTTTACAGAAAAAGTGCTGCTTAATCTGTCCTTTTAGGATGTCCTCTAAAATATGTTGTAGAAATTAATGTTAATGCAATTAATTTTGTGGTTTAGTATACTGCTTGTTTAAAAATTAACATTTAAGTTTCTGTCTTATGAGAATTTTAGATAAAAGTTTTTATCCCACTTGCTTCCAACAGCTAAACTTCCAGAAAAAGCAAGTGATAGAAGTAGTCATGGTTACAGCTGCCTTAATGCTAATTACAAGATTGTTTATTAAAGAGTTGCAGAAAACAACTAAAAGGCAGATTACCCCTTTTAAAGAAAATCGACTAGCAACTCTTTTATACGCATCTGCATCTGCATCTGCTTCTGCTTCTTATCTCTTCTTATCTCACTGGTGGTGTAATTTGAAGCCCATTGCTGCGCCACAACTTCAATCTTTTCCTCAACCTGCTGGTGATCTTCCATCTGCTATTATTATCATAGGAGGATCTGGCTCGGGGAAAAACACATTAGCAAACGATTTAAATAAAAATAGACACTATAAAATCATTGATAGCGACTTGATTAAAGAAGAACTTCCCGCATACAAAGATTTAGTGGCTAATGGAGTAGAAGACGCAGCAATGCGTGTACACCAATTGAGCTTATCTATGCGTGACGATTTATTTAACACAACAATTAAAGAAAAAAGAGATTTAATTTTTCCTGGAACAGGTTCTGATACAAATTTTTATGAAAAATTTGTTATAACAAAATTATTGAAAAATGGATATAAAATAGAATTAATATTGGTAGAAGCTAGGATTGATATTTGTCTGAAACGTGTTTTATTAAGAAAACAATCTACTGGTCGTGCTGTTCCTGAGAATGTGGTAAAAAATTCTAATCCAGCAGCAAAAATCACTTTTGATAAACTTAGAATGCTTGTTCATGAATCAAGGATATTTAAAAGTGATAATGTGGCCGACAAATTCATTCAAAGATTTTGAGTATTGTTGAAATTCTGGCCACAAGACTTCATTAAGGAAGCTTTCACTTACACGAACCATGGTTGTGCTATATTTTTGACGCTTATATCTATAAGTTCTCAGATCGTACTTATTGCATAGAGCAACAAAAAACCTCTTACTCCAATGATCCCGAAGAGCGACAGTAAATTCTTTTTCGTCAAAAGAGCATTTTTGCTTTGCTTTCTCTAGAATCCGTTGTTTGGCTCTTGCAGCAGCGATTTTTTTGGAGAAAATTCTCAATCAAACAGGATCCAAGAAAAGACATAATGCAGATACCATTAGATGCAAAGTAATATGATTTTTTCCGAATAATGGCGCCACTTGAATGGATATTTATGAAGCATTCTTTCTTCTTTCACGCATTTTGATAAGAAAAAGCATAGCTTCAGCTTTAATGGGGTTCGACTTTGCGACACTATTTTATGAGGGAATAAAAACATGCGTAGTTGTTTTTCTGTGAGGCACTTTTAAAAGAGGAATTAAGGGATTTAATGACGTTTTTTTGACAGTGTATGATGTTTTTAATTCCTTAACCACTTGCGTGATAAAATGTGATTTTGAAGGGAGAAATTTTTTTAATCGACATAGAAATTGTTCGTGAGAACGCCTTTCCCGATACTTGGGTGATTTCTTTGGGTAGAGAAGGTAGTCCATGTTTAAAGGATCAAAATCCCATAAAAAAGTTGTGTGATGGACAAAGCGGTGCTTTTGGATGTACTGAGCATTTCCTCCACATTTATGCTTTCCAATGACATAGTCATTTTCTCTAAGCTGAAAATCAGGAATTCCTAAAGCTTTTTGATAAAAGGATTCCGACCAGCGGAGAATAGGCTCTGGAAAACAGGGAAAATCATGGATTTTTTTCTGAAAGATGAAGGAGATAAAAAGCGTGTTGTTGTCGACAATTACTGTTCCGCCTCCGCTATACCGCTTGATGAGAGGGACCGGAGATTTCTCCATCATTGATGCATTAATGAGCTCCTTGGGATTTCCTGAGATCCCCATGATGATTGATGGTGGAGAGCCTTCGTTAATAATGCACCAGTTTTCATCGGTGAGCCGAAGAAGCGCTTCTTCAAGTTGAAGTTGCTTGATTATTGGGACATTTTGAAGCTGGAGAAGATTAACGGTCGTATTCACTGAGCGACTGAACCTCTTCGATGTTGACAACTTTGTATTGAAGGCCTTTTAGAGATGTAATTTTGAAAATCAGAATGGTTCCTCCTGG
This sequence comes from uncultured Chlamydia sp., assembly GCA_946127115.1. GTDB lineage: Bacteria > Chlamydiota > Chlamydiia > Chlamydiales > Simkaniaceae > Neptunichlamydia. The sequence continues at coordinate 581,724 of CAMGYI010000002.1, read as the reverse complement.
CATGACTTCAACATCCATAATGCTTGTAATTTTTGAGCCATTTTTAAGAGTAATATTAGGTTTGGAGGTCGGGACGTGTTGGTTTAAAAACTTGATAGCAGCTTGGAGGTCTTTAGCACGAAGTTCAGGAGAGATAATCATAACTTCATTGATTCCCTTGCTGTTGCTATCACTTGCTTGTGTTTGAGTCATTGCAGCTAGTTCTATAGACGTCGCATCAGTAGGAGGCGAGGTTTTTTTTGCGATTGAGGCTTGCGTGTAACCTGTTGCTGGCGGGACGACATAAATAGGAGCTTGTATTCCAAACGCTGCAGCTGAAAGAAAAAGAAGAGAAATCGTTTTTTTCATGTATTACCACCTGTTTTTGGGGACTCAGAGACAATATTATCTTTTTCTTTACTTGCCCTATTTAAACACTGAGAAGCACTGCGAAAGAGACGTTCTAAACTGACAGCAGCAGATTTTACTTCGTCACCCACTTGATCAAGAGACGCAATTCCAATTGATATTGTTAGAGCATACCGAATGTTACCTGCAGAGAAAATTTCTGAGTCAAGATATTCGCTGATGTTTTCGGCAATAAATATTGCTGCCTTAGAAGAGGTTTTCGGCAAGAAAATAGCAAATGATCCGTGGCTTTGGTTATATAAAAGATCTTGTGAACGGACGAGCTTCTGTAGGTGGTCTTCGAAGTCTAATGTGAGGGCGTGGGCAACATTTTCTCCTTGTGCTTTAAGAATTTGAGGATATTGATCCATCTCTAGTAGGAGAAGAGCGAGTTGCGTTTTTTCACTGAGAGCCTGACCGACGAGCCTGGTCGCTCGATCATCAACAATGGTTCGATTTTCCAAATTTACATTTGAGGTGCCCGCTTTTGGCATGCGGGATGAAAGGGAAGCAATCTTTGCTTGCGTTTCCATGACCTCGCTTGCCATTTCCATTCGGAGGAGAAACTCATCTTCCTCAAGAGGTTCACGGAGAAAATCTGTAGCACCCGCTTTGATTAAGTTGCGAATAAACGATTTTTTTAGATGAGCAGTAATGACTAAGATCGGCGTGTGTACATAATCTTTTAAGACCCGAATATCAGCGCATAAGGGAATGAGTTCTAAATTAGGCATTTTTTCATCGATGACAATAATGCTAATATAGGTTCTATCTAGGTACTCAAGACCTTCGAGTTTTGATGAAGCAATAATGAGTGCGTGGTCCTCTAGCTTTGCGACGACCACCTCAAAAAAAGCGCGCACAAGAGGGTTGTCAGTAAGGAGGAGGAGAGTGGGGAGTTTTTTTAGTTTTATTGCCATACCCCTCCACTATAAATAATTATCTTTTTAACGAAACTAATAGAATCGAAATATCAGCTGGTGAGACCCCTGAAATGCGGGAGGCTTGTCCTAGATTCGCGGGACGATGGTGTATCAATTTTTCTCGTGCTTCATTCCGAAGACCGACAACTCTTGAATAATCGAAGCACTCAGGTATTTGATGATTTTCAATACTCTCAAGCTTTGCCGCTTCTTTTTTTTCGCGGGCAATATAACCTGCAAATTTTATGTCTATTTCGATCGCATTGTTTATAGGTTTTCCATAGTCTTTGACCTTTTCGGGGAAAGTTTCTAAAAGTTTTTTGTAGGAAAACTCTGGACGACAAAGGAGTTTTGAAAGGGTTGTGGACTTTCCGTTGAATTCAAAGTGGCTCTTTTCAAAGCGAAGCTTTTGTGTTCCGATGATTTCTTTTTTATTTTGGAAAGATTGGTAAAGTTCATCATCAATAAGTCCCAGTTGATACCCAAAATCGCGGAGACGCAAATCGGCATTATCTTGTCTAAGAAGCAGGCGGTGTTCTGCTCGTGAGGTAAACATACGGTAGGGTTCATCAAGGTTTTTTGAAATGAGGTCATCAATCATCACTCCGATATAGGCTTCAGAGCGCTTTAGAATAAATGCTTCTTTCCCTCGAATCTTGAGGACGGCATTGATTGCTGCAATCATCCCTTGCGCTGCGGCTTCTTCATACCCTGTTGTTCCATTGACTTGCCCTGAAAAGTAAAGCCCTTTTACACGCTTGGTTTCGAGAGTGCTTTTAAGCTGACCGCTCACAGCATAGTCATATTCGATGGCATAGGCCGGGCGCATGATTTCGACATTTTCGAGTCCTGGAATCGTGCGCATCATCGCATACTGAACATCGAATGGAAGAGACGAAGAGATTCCGTTGATATAGACTTCATTAGTATTAAGCCCTTCCGGTTCAAGAAAGAGCTGGTGGCGCTCTTTATCAGCAAAGCGCACTATTTTATCTTCAATCGATGGGCAGTAGCGAGGGCCTACTCCTTTAATCTTTCCTAAGAGCAGGGGGGAGCGATGAATGTTTTCTTGGATGACTTTTTTTGTCGCATCACCTGTGTAGGTAATATAGCAAGAAACCTGGGTCAATCGTTTTTCTTGTGGTTCAAAGGAAAAACAGACTCCATCTTCGGGGGGTTGCTCTTCGGTTTTTGAAAAATCAATCGAGCGGGAGTTGACCCGCGGGGGGGTTCCTGTTTTGAAGCGATCGAGTGTAAATCCAAGTTCTTCTAACGCTTTGGAAAGACCCACTGAAGACTTGTCTCCAGCACGTCCTCCCGAATAATTGGCCTCCCCAATATGAAGGAGCCCTCGCATAAAGGTTCCTGCAGAGAGGATCACCGACTTTCCTTGATATAGACTCCCCTCCTGAACCTGTACACCGACGATGGAGCCCTTTTTAACGATGAGGTTTTCAATTGTTCCTTGTTTGATCTCAAGATTAGGGGTGTTTTCTAGGACATGTTTCATCTCGGTTTGATAAGCGAGTTTATCGGATTGCGCACGAGGAGACCAGACGGCGGGGCCTTTTGTGGCATTGAGCATGCGGAAATGAATTCCGGTGTGGTCTGTTACTTTCCCCATGATTCCACCAAGGGCATCGATCTCGCGAACGATGTGTCCTTTTGCGGTTCCTCCGATGGCGGGGTTACAACTCATTTTGGCAATTGTGTCGAGATTCATTGTGAGCAAGAGGGCGTGTGCACCCATACGAGCAGCAGCATGCGCGGCCTCACAACCAGCATGTCCAGCGCCAATGACAATCACGTCAAAGTGATCAGGATACGTCCACATGATTAACCCAGATTAGGGTTACTTGTTCTTCTTATGACGATCTCTGCGACGGCGCTTTTTGCGCTTGTGCTTCGAGATCTTAAGACGACGCTTTTTCTTTACAGATGACATCAAATACCCAAAGTATACTACATTCCGGCCGCCCAGTTTAATCTTTTCCCTAGAAAAAGTAAAGAAGGTAGTGCATTAAATCTTAACTTGGAGAAAAGATGTTAACCGGTATTCTTATTGCATGGGTATTCTATTACCTCTCGCTTTCTTTCGGGTAGTGTTGTAGAAACCCGCGTTCCCGAGTAGAAAAAGCATTCGTTTTTCCAGCTTTCCCTTATTCTATGCGGCCAAACCCCTAAGGCTTTGAAAAGATATTCAATAAATATCTTTATGCTCCGGATGGTTGCATCCGGGATATCATCGACCTGTCCTTTGAAAATTATGTGCATTGTTTCAATCTTTCATTTTGATTTGAGAAGCTTTTTCTCCAGCATACATTGGTGATTTCCTCGAGCATCGAAACAATGACTCTGACTCTTTATTGTCTTACCTCTATAATGGCATTGAGGTCCTAGTCACTAAGTTTATTTTTTCTTCCACAGAAAAAAATATTTACATGAGATAGGGAAAGTTTACACTAGAATCTCATTTTTTTAATTGCACTAAACATTCGTATTAGGCACCCTGATTGCCGCTATGAGAGGTAAAAAGAAATATCACGGCGTTATGGTGCCAATGATTTCCCCTTTTACCAGAGAAGGGAGTATCGATCTTCCTGCGGTAAAAAAAATCATTGACCATCTGGTAACGGCAGGGACTCACCCTTTTATTCTTGGAACCACAGGTGAGGGATCTTCCGTATCGGATGCACAACGACTCACTCTAGTTGAAGCCGTTGTCAACCAAGTTAAGGGAAGAGCCACTATTTATGCAGGTATTGGTAATCACTGCGTGAATGATTCTATCAAGGCAGCAAAAAAATACTTTGATCTTGGCGTTAATGTTGTTGTTTCTCAATTGCCCAGTTATTATCCTTTATCTACTGAAGGAATGCTTCGTTACTATGAAACTCTTGCTGAAAGCATTCCAGGGCCGTTGGCCCTATATAACATTCCTTTGACAACGCATATGTCGATACCTCTGAAGGTAATTGACAAGCTTAGTTATCACCCCAAAATTGTAGTATTCAAAGATTCTGAATGTGATGAAGAACGTTTCGAGCAAGCGATTGACTTATGGAAGAACCGCGATGATTTCTCACATTTTGCAGGTACAGAAACTCTAGCTGTTAAAGCCTTATTGCTTGGTTCTGATGGGATTGTGCCCAGTACTGGTAACATTATTCCCAAAGTATATCGGAAGCTCTATGATGCGACATGCTCTGGGGATGAACAAACGGCTACCAGCCTCTGGAAAGAAACCCAAGGAATCAGTCAGATCTACCTCAAAGACAAAATACTAAGTCAGTCACTGTCTATCCTCAAATCCATCATGAATATCTTGGGTTTTTGCGAAAAAACAATGCTCCCCCCGCTCTGTTCAAATAGTGCTGAAGAAAAAGCAATTATCAAAGAAAAACTAAGAAATACAGAGGGTTTTGGTACAAACTTTTCCTATCCCATGTAAACGCACCCAGGTTCCTGGTTTCCTCTGAGGGGTTAGGCGCCTATTCCAAATATTGTGAGACACAATATCTTTGAAGCCCATCTTTCCTCCTTGATTTTCTCATTATTACTACAGGACTTTTTACCATCTTCAGACAAGTTTATTTTTTATCTATTTGTTGCACTTCATGCTTGAAAGGGCGCTCAGAAAAAGGGGGGAATATAGGGGCGTTTCTCCAACATGGTTAATATTTGCATCAGAATTCAAAAAACTGAAATAGAAAATTTTTAGATTAATTAGGGGAGAAAGCTTCAAAAGCCTCAGAGTTGTCTTCGAGGGTTGCGCCATCTATGGGGGTGTAGTTGGCGAATTGAGCAAACTCTTTTCGGTAGGCAATGTCGATGTTTCCCACTTTTCCATGACGGTTCTTTCCAATGATTACCTCTGCTAGGCCAGGCTTATCATATGGGTCGTAGTATTCGCGGCGGAGGAGAAACATTACAATATCGGCGTCTTGCTCAATTGCACCAGACTCTCGAAGGTCACTCATCATAGGGCGGTGTCCAGTGCGTTCTTCAACTTTTCGTGAAAGTTGTGAACCGCAAAGGATAGGAATATTGAGTTCTCGAGCCAAATTCTTCATCATTCGAGAAATCTCGGAGATCTCACCCTGCCGGTTGTCACTTCCAGAAAAACTATTGGAGCCTGATAGAAGTTGGAGATAGTCAATCACGAGGAATTGGATGTCATGGGCTTCTTTCATGCGACGTGCACGTGCACGTAGATCGGTAATTTTAAGCCCGGGCTGATCATCAATAATCACAGGGGTCTTTTCCATCTTGTTGATTGCCCCCACGATCCGCTGGTATTCCGAACCATTCAGCGATCCGGTTTGAATCTTTGAGGATTCTACCTCAGATTGCGAGCAGATCATTCGGTGCAAAAGTTGTTCGGCGCTCATTTCTAGGGAAAAAATACCAACTGGCATCTGATGTCTGAAAGCAACATGCTCTGCTATATTGAGAGCAAAAGCGGTTTTCCCCATTCCTGGTCTACCAGCTAGAATGATTAGATTGGAGTTAGAAAGGCCATTAATTATTTTATCAAGATCTGTAAATCCCGTTGGAATTCCTGTAAATGTGAGAGCGTCTGCACCTTTCTCAAGGAAAGTTTCCTGTCTTTCTTCAAGCTCTTTTAGATAAGGGAGTCCCGATTCGGCTTTGACTCCTGAAATGATATCCCTGATATGTTTTCCGGCTGTAGCGTTTGTTGCTTGGGAGATGCGAAATAGGGTTGCTTGGGCGTTATCCAGTGCTCCATGAACATCACCGGGTTCTTCTAGGGCAGTCTTTTCGATCTCTTGCGCAGCATAGATCATGCGGCGCAGAATGGATTTGTTTTTGATGAGTTCGACATATTCTTCGATATAAGCAGATGTTCCGGCATATTGCGCCAAAGTGGTAAGGTAGCCGATTCCTCCGGTGCTATTAAGTTTTTCAATTCGCTTAAGCTCTTCCGCAACTAAGTGGATATCGGCAGGTTTGTCACTTTTAAACAGTTTTTTAAGAACATCAAAAATAATCTGGTGTTCGGAGTAATAGAAATCGGGTGCTTGAAGAGCATCTGCAGCTACGTTCAGGCTGTTCACCTTAGTGAGCATGCATCCAAGAACCATCATCTCTGACTCTTTGGAATTGGGAGCGATCTTGATCGTAGATTTTTCTTTTTCTGTCATGACCTTACTTTATCGATTCTGCAAAAAAAACGGAATAAAAAAGGGCTCCAAAATAGAGCCCTGATGCGGAAAGGGAGGGATTCGAACCCTCGGTACCCTTGCAGATACGCGTCCTTAGCAGGGACGTGCCTTCGGCCACTCAGCCACCTTTCCATCGTGCAGATGGAAAGGGATTTTAGCGCATCCGTGGATTATTATTCAATGAGGTTGGTGTGAGTTATTTGTTTTCCATTAAGAGCATTCCAATGGGAAGTGCGAAGGGAGCCATCTGGACTTTGAACGGGGATGCTGTAAATCGGGAGAAAAACATCTCTTGTTGTTCGAATCGCAAAGTCAGATCCAAAGGCAGCCTCAGCAGCCTTTTTGATTTGAGAAGAGGTATAGCGGCGGTTGAGCCTCTCATTATGCTTAGAGCTTTTGGTCACGAGAGGATCTGCAATTAAGGTGGATGGGCGGACATTGACAAGGGGCTCATGGAGATGAACGCGATAGTAATTTCCATGTTGAACAACAAGCTTTTTTCTGCGGGCTCGATCGATCCATGCTTCAAAGAGATGGGTTTCCATATTTAAGGAGGTCATTAGGCTTTGTTTATCTGCCTTGCCACCATTTTCGGCAATTGTTGCAAGAATTTTATATTCATGTTGGCTTGCACCGGCGTTAATGCAATCGGAGAATCCATGAGTTTTCCCCCACGATTGGGTATCGAGGACCATTTCACCATCAATGAGATCCCACAAAATAATCCCTTCTTCAGTCTGGAAGTTTGGATTCGTAAACTTCACCTCCATCAAGAGATAGGGATGATAGCGGAGTGAGGGCTCGCTATAATGGTGCTCACTATTTTTTAAAAGAGTGAGGCGTTCTTTTTCCATGATCTGCCTTGCTGTGAAGCGGGCTTCTAGGGTATGAAAAGTCCTGGTATTGATCATTCCAATCGCTTTGTGCTTAAGTTCCGGCTGTTTATTATTGAGATAATAGGCGCCGTAACCGAGTGCCCCAAGGACAATGAGTGTTGATAAAAATCGCATAAAACTTCGTTTTGGAGATCGTTTGTGACTACCTGTATAGCCCTTGGCAGATTTTTTGTTCAAGTTAAGATTTCTTGAAGAATGGTCCATATGGGAGGGTCTCCATTTGCTCTATTGTAGAGAAAAGTCCTAATCTTGCCAATGGCGGAGTTTCATCTGGAGCAGTGCGTAGGTTAGGAAAGGATCTCGAACATTTGCGCGCAGCATTCTTTCAGGAAGAGAAACATCCAAAAATCCCTTCAGAAGAGCTGTTTCGAGTTCATTGATGTTTAGAATGATATTCAAGGCGATTGCTTCCGAAAAATCGTGCTCGCTGTCTGATGGATCTACCGCTCTGCAGGCTAAAACAGGGATCGCTGTTGCAAGAATACCGCTATCAATCGCCATTGTTCCAAGGAGAAGAGAATCGTCTACATGGTAGCCAGTTTCTTCTTGGAGCTCTCGAGCAGCAGCAGTTCGAATAGTTTCACCTTCCTTGAGCAATCCTCTTGGGAGTTCGAGTTCCCAGCTCCTTGTTGCATGGCGGTAGTTAAGAATAAGGACCACTTTCCGGTCGGAAAGGTAAGGAAAGACCGCAACCCCTGGAGAGGCTTCAAGCGCTGATTTCCAAAGAATTCTGTCATAAGTTCCTTTTTCTCCTGAGGGGAAAATAACACCATCTCGTATCCAAAAGAGGTATTGATCTTCAGCAACAATTCCCACTCGACTCCATTCCCAAGCGTACTCTGGTGATATCCCTTTATTCAAAAGGCGCTCCATTGCAATGGTCTCAACCTCATTGATAGAAATGGAGGAGAGAAGGATTTCTATTTCACCTTTTTCATGGCTTCCAATGATGCCGTGGGATTTAGGAGTGGAGGCTAATAAGTCAAAGTATTTTTCTGAAGGTGCTCCAAGCAACGAAACTGAAAAAAGCAGAGCAAGCATCAATCGCATAATGTGACCTCTTTGGATAGTTTTATAAATTCATCAATGCCTCTATTAATGATGTCGATTCCTTGTTGCCAAAAAAGATGGGTGCTAAGGTCGGCATTCAAATGTTTTTTAGCTAGGGTGTCTGGAGACATTCTTCCCGTATCTTTAAGGAGAGAAATATAGGAGGATTCAAAATTAGGGTTCTGGACAGCGCGGTTGTAAATTCCTAAGCTAAAAAGGTACCCAAAGGTATAGGGGAAGTTGTAAAAAGGCATTTCTGTGCAGTAAAAATGAATTTTTGCAGCCCAGAAGAGGGGGTGATATCGATCAAGAGTGTTTCCATAGGCCTCTTTTTGAGCTTCTTCCATAAGGATCGAGAGTTCTTCATGAGAAACAATTCCTTTTTTCCTCTTTTCATAAAAGCGGGTTTCAAAAAGAAAGCGGGAGTAAATATTTAGGAGATAGCTGGTCGCTCGGTTTAGATGGTCATCTAGAAGAATGAGACGGTGTTTAGGGTTTTTTTCCTCTTGGATGGTCGCTTGCGTTACGATCATCTCAGCCATTGTCGAAGCGGTTTCCGCAAGTCCGATGGTGGGGTGCTGAACCATTTCATCGAGGGAAAAGAGGATTTCATTGTGGAAGGCATGCCCGAGTTCGTGGGCCAACGTATAGAGATTGGTAACAGTTTTAGAAAACGTCATGAAAATGCGGCTTTCTTTTAAATCGGGAAGGGCACAGCAATATCCACCGGGCCTTTTTCCTTTTCGATCTTCCGCCTCGATCCATTGGTTTTTCAGGGCTCTATGTGCAAAGGCTGCCATCTTGGGGCTGAAAGCTTGAAACTGCTTCAAGACAGTTCTTGCAGCTTTCTGGTAGGAGATTTCTTTTAAAGAAGGGGACAATGGGGCATCCAAATCGACCCAAGAAAGGCGATCAATTCCAAGTAAATCCGATTTACAATCAAAATAGCGGATCAGAGAAGCTTGATTTTTTTTAACGGTCTCCCACATTGCTATGAGAGAACTCTTTGATTGGCGATTCTCATCAAGGGGTTCTTTTAAAAAGTCATTCCAACCACGTTTTTTATAAACCTGCAGGCGAAATCCACTAAGATGGTTAAGTGCTTGAGAAATCGAATTTTGCTTTTTTGTAAAACCTTGCTCAATCGCACTGAAAGCTTCCTCTCGAACCTTTTTACTGGGGTCGGACATTTTATTCTCGATTTGACCAAAATATAGACTTTCTCCCTGAAAAGGAAAAGTCATCTCACCAATTATGGCATCCCACATTTCAGACCATCCGTGATATCCGTCCATTGAGAGGTTATTGATAAAGGCCTCTTCTTCCGCAGAGAGCTTTTCTAGTGATCTTTTTCGTTTTTCTTCTAGGGGGAAGGTAATGGATGAGTGTTTTTGAAGAAGAGATTTGAAAGCATCGTTTGGCATTTCCTTTAAGAGGATATCAAAAACAAGAGAGCAGCTAGAAAAACATGTTTGGAGTGTGCGTACTTGTCCAATTAGAACATTGGCACGGGTATCGTCAACATTTTGCGATAATAAGCCGCAAGCAAACGTATCCATTTCCCTCAACTTCGCTCCAAGGGCTTGAATCAAAGGGATAGCCTCAAAAATTTTGTGGTTTTTCAGAAGTTTTTCTAAGGAAACGATATCTTCTTGGGTTGTTTGGAAGGATTTTTGGAATGAGGAAGAGCGACTTCCTCCCTCGAAAATACGGTCTAGATTCCACACTTGAGGAAAATTCATAGTTGCTCCCATACATTTTGGAAGACTATAATAAATCATCCAGAAGGATGATCTCAAGGAGAATCGATGTCCATTCAAATTTTATCGGATCAAACGATCAACAAAATTGCAGCTGGAGAGGTGGTTGAAAGTCCTGCTTCTGTTGTCAAAGAACTCGTTGAAAATGCACTTGACGCAACGAGCACTACAATTACGATAGAGCTTGAGCGGGGTGGGTTTTCTTTGATTCGTGTAAGTGATGATGGGTATGGAATGAGTCGAGATGATTTGCTCCTAAGTTTGGAAAGGCACGCAACATCAAAAATCCGCGTTGCTCAAGATCTTGAAGAAGTACTGACCATGGGATTTCGCGGGGAAGCTCTGGCCTCAATTGCAGCTATCTCAAAGATGAAAATTGTTTCTGCTCAAAAGGGTCATGTATTAGGTGGAGAAGTGATTGCTGAAGCTGGAAAGATTCGGAGCGTTAATCCTGCGGCTAGAAACAAGGGGACTACTGTAGAAATAACAATGCTATTTTACAATGTTCCTGCTAGGAAGAAGTTTCAAAAGACCCAAGGTGCATCTCTTAGAGAAATCACTAAATTTTTAACAAGGTTCGCATTATCGCATCCCGAGACCGATATCCAATGTATAGCGGACGGGAAAAAAATCATTCATACTCTTTCAGGCGGAGTTGAAGAACGTTTAAAAACCTTCCTAGGAGAGGCATTTTTGAACCGGGCAAAAAAGGTGGAGAAAACCGATAATAGATGTTCCTTAAGTGGTTTTTTTGGTGCGCCTTTAGAAGCGCGTACCAACAGGCTTGGTCAATATCTTTTTGTCAACGGAAGGTGTGTGTATTGCCCGCAGATCGCGCGCGCAATTTATGAGGGTTATGGAACGCGCCTTTCATCTCGCCTTCATCCTACCTTTGTTCTTTACCTCAAACTGCCTCCTGAATGGATTGACGTGAATGTACATCCTCAAAAGAGGGAAATTCGTTTAAGGGAAGAGAGTGTAATCCAAGAGGTGATTCGAAAAGGAGTTATGGAGTCTTTTCAAGGGAAGGAGTCTCCTAAGGAATACCCGAAAGGGAATTGGGACTTTATAGCCCCTCTAAAATTCCAAGAAAAAAAAGCATTTCTTCCTCCATCACTTGACTATATTGAAGAAGAAATCGCAGTTATTGGCCTGTTTGATCACTATTTAATTGCGCATGGTTCTTCTTATTTTTCACTTCCGAGTACGCTCGGTCCCTATAAAGGGCTCTTTCTGATCGATTTAAAAGGGGCGTATGCACGAATTCTCTATGACAGATTTGTTAAAGGAGCTCTTCCTCCACTCCAAACTTTAATGCTTCCGATGACTTTGGAATTTCCTCAAAGTGAAGGAGAAATTCTTAAGGAGCATTTAGCAGCAATTCTGGGGATGGGAGTGGATCTTCGACCTTTTGGTGGCTCAGCATTTATCGTTGACGCTCTTTCTCCTGAGATTGAGGAGGGGATTGTTCAGGGGCTTCTAGAGAAGTTTATTGAGGTTTTGGATCAGAGCTTGGCTGAAAGCATGAGGAGAAAAAAGCTTGCTTTCACTCTCTCTTCTTATGCAAGATCACAAAAAAGGGGCTGGACGGTTGTTGAAGCCAAGCAGACGGTAAAAGAGCTGATGAAAACAACCTCTCCATACGATTGTCCTAAAGGAAAACCAACAGTCATTCATTTAAACCATGACGCGATCAAAAACCTATTTCAAAGGCCGCCTTGCTAAGTTTCAGGCCCACTTCTCTGAATGGGGTGTGGAAGGATTTGTTATTGAAAATCCGACAGATCTTAAATACTTCTCTGGACTAAAACTTTCCCGTGGGAGGCTTCTTATTGGTCCCAAAACTGCGACGCTTTTTGTGGATGGGAGATACAAGGAAATCGCCAAAAAAGGATCCCCTTATCCGGTCAAAGATCTTACGGAAAAGTCTCTTAAAGAATCTCTTGAAAAGTTAGAGAGGACGGTAAAATTTGGGTTCGATACCTCCTTGACTGTAGCAGCGCATCGAGAGCTTAAAAAGTCCTTTGTCAAGCGGGCATTTAAGGGGTTTAACCATCCTACGCTTGCTGTTCGGATGGTAAAAGATCGGAGTGAGTTGATTCTTCTGAAAAAAAGTGCTGATCTTCTTTGGAAAGGGTTTCAGCATGCTCGAAAAGAACTAAAGGCGGGAATGCGAGAATGTGAACTTGCCCATGAGTTTGAGTTTTATGTGAAAAAATTGGGCGCTGAGGCGCTCTCCTTTGAACCGATTATTGCTTTTGGAGAAAATAGTGCCCTCCCTCACCATCATAGTGGACAGAGAAAGCTCAAACGGGGAGATGTTGTGTTAATGGATATGGGCGTTGTCCTAAATGGGTATGCGAGTGACATGACACGTGTTGTGTTTTTTGGAGAGGTTCCCAAAAGAATCCAGGAGATTTACAAGGTAGTAAGGAAGGCGCATCAGGCAGCTCTCGATGTCTGTAAAGCAGGAGAGTTTGTGGCTCTACTTGATACTGTTGCTCGGAAAAGCCTGGGAAGGGAAGAAAAACACTTTATCCATGCCCTTGGACATGGTATAGGTTTGGATGTGCACGAACCTCCTCGGGTGTCTGTGAAATCGACAAAAGAAATCCTTCAAGAAGGGATGGTGATTACCATCGAACCGGGCATATATCTTCCGGGTATTGGGGGGGTTCGATACGAAGATATGGTTGTGATTACCAAGACTGGATACCGAAATCTTTTTAAAAATACAAGACCATGAGCCTGCGTTATCGATTATTCCTTTGGGTGGCAGCAATTTTTACTGTTGCCTTTGTCATCTCCTTATATTGGGAAGAACATGCAACACGGAAGAATCTAGAAGTAACTTACAAAAAACTTCTCATTCAGCTTGATCAAATTAATCAACAAAGGACAAACGCAATTGAGGATTACCTCTCAGACCTGCTTTTCAAGATACAAGCTGAAGTCGATGCTGTTTTACTAAGCGTTGCCAAATATCAACTTGTACGAAAAGGATTTGAGCCAACAACAAAAAACCTCTTAGCAAATAATTGGCTTGATTCTGCTTCGCTTATGATTACAAACAAGTGGATTGATTTCATTCAAAGTACAAACGAAGAGAGTTTGATGTCTGAAATCATCATTAACAAGAATGCTTTAAGTGATTCAATCCACTTCCCGGTAAAGGATGGCTTTCATCTTATTGGAGTTAGAAATAGAGAGGATAAAGAGAAATGGGATGGTCCTTATATTGGGATTCTTTTGGATATTAGCTCTCTTCATGGTGGGCAAAGAGAAGACAAAGAATCAGATGGAGACTATTTTGTTTTTTTCACTAGGCAAGCGATTCTCAACTTTGAAAACGACGGTGAATCCAAAAGAAATTTAGATCTTTCTATTAACCTTCTGGAACCTTTTCTTAAGTGGTTCGAGCTTCCTGCTCAACAGTTTTATCTTAAAAGTTTTGTTAACAGAATTACGGCAGTGCAGAAAGATCTTCAGGAAAATCCCGGTATTATTCCAAGTGAACTGCAATGGCTTAGGATGGTTAATGATAAGTTAGAGTCTTTGCAAAAGGATCAAACGCCTGATGAACCCTGTTTCAGCCTATTGGAAGCTGATTCGGATATTGGTGAAGCATATTCCAGAAGTAAAGTGGTCGAACAGATAAAGTTCTATGCCAAAGGGTATATCGATCACTACAACAAGGTGGGATTAATTTGGGGGTTGTCAACCCTAACAAACTCTAATTTTTTTGGAAAAACCCCTTTGACTGAGAACTCCCCAGTGGGGATTGGAATGGTTGATGAGCTAACATATTGTGGAAAGTCTCTTTTAAGTGATTCTGTGTTTTACGATAAGGTAGTATATCCAATTGAGAAAGAAATCAAAGGGGTAAAAAAAGTACCATCTGAGTTTTTGGCTACCCATTTGGATGTCATTTCTCTCCCTGAAATGCATCATGTTTTTTTTGGAAATACACTTCGCCTAAAAGCTGAAGAAGATGGACAGAAGCGAGAGGGATACTTGACAGTTGGGACTGATGGTGTTGAGGTTCTGGGATCTCTTTCAAGATCGATGCATCAACCTGTGCTTTTTATCTCTAATAACAAAGTGATTGCAGTGACAAATGCCTTAGGAAAAGAAGTTGATGATCCAGATTGGTATAATGTCTCAACTCAAAGGCTTCTTTCTGCACCTTCGGGGATTGTAACGATAAAAGGAGAAGAGTATTTCTTCCTTCATATTGCGCCTTATAAAAGTTTAGACGTTCATTTTTTCCTCTTTAAACCGAAGGCTGAAGAGTATGCTTTTATTAATTCTTTCCGGAAGGAAGCAAGAAAAATTGTTGATAAGATTTCGATGCAAATGAGGGTTGCCTCAGTTGTGGGACTGCTTTTCGTTCTTGTTCTTCTCAATAATATTGCAAAACGGATCACACGACCCATCACATATTTAGCAGAGGTGACAAAAACTGTTGCGGAAGGAAAACTGGATGCAATCGAAATTCCTGATGAGCCTAGGAAAAGGACAAAAGATGAAATCTATTCACTTTATCATTCATTCTTTGAAATGATAAAAGGACTAAGAGAAAAAGAAAAAGTGAGAGGAATCTTAAATAAAGTTGTTTCTGAAGAAATTGCAGAAGAAGCGTTAAAAGGAAATATTCAGCTTGGAGGAGAAGAAAAGCGTGTCACGGTTCTTTTCGCAGATATTCGTAGTTTTAGTGAAATGACTGAAAAAATGGATCCGAAAGAGGTCATTAATTTGGTCAATACCTGTATGACAAAAGTTTCCGAAAAAATTGATGCACATGATGGGGTAATTGATAAGTATGTTGGGGATGAAGTTATGGCTCTTTTTGGTGCTCCCATTGAGAAAGATGGAAGTGCCCTTCAAGCAATTCAGAGTGCCTTGGATATGGTGGATGAAATCAATAAATGGAATCTTGAAAGGAAGCAGCAAGGGTTTCAGCTAATCGAAATGGGGATAGGCATCCATACCGGGAATGTCGTTGCAGGAAATATGGGTGCTGACAATCGTTTGAATTACACTGTTTTGGGGGCTAATGTGAATTTGGCCGCGCGGATTTGCTCTGAAGCTGAGGGAATGCAGGTCCTTATTAGTGAAAGTACATTAGAAGCTGAAGGGGTAAGAAATAATATCGAATGCGAAAAACTTGAGGCTATGCAACTCAAAGGATTTACCAATCCGATCTCAGTCTATGCCGTAAAATCATACAGGAGAGATGGGTGAAGGAGTTGGTTCTTATCGGAGTTGGAGGCGGAATTGGGGCCATTTGTCGATTTTTTCTTTCTCGATCTGTTCAACTCATCTTCCCCTTCATTTTTCCTTTGGGCACCCTTGTAGTGAATATTTTAGGATCTTTTCTTATTGGCTTTTTAAGCATACTCATCCTCAATCGGTTTGGCGTAATTGGAGCGGAGCTTCGAGCACTTCTACTTGTGGGTCTTTTAGGAGGCTTTACAACTTTTTCTACGTTTTCGTTGGAGGCAGTGGGGCTGTGGGAAAATGGGGCAGGGATTAAACTCATTTTCTACCTCCTCCTTTCTGTTGCACTAGGTTTATTTGCAGCATATGGTGGACTCATCCTAGGGAGAAAAATATGAAAGAAATCAAACTTGCACGGATTTACATGAGTGAATCTGAAAATCACTTAAACGAAGTTCTAAAGATTCTCTACACTGAAATTAAAGTGCAACACGTTGTTGTCTTAAGAGGAATCGAGGGGTTTGAGAAAGATGGGGAAGTTCAAACCTCCCATTTTCTTAGCCTTTCATTAGACCTTCCCCTTGTTATCGAGTTTTTCGACACCCCGGAGCAGGTGGCTAAGGCTACCACTAAGATTCAAGGGGTGATCGACAAAGGTCATATCCTTACATTGAAGGGACAAGTTGTTTTTTAGAGCGTTCTTTAATTTTTGAGAGGGCAAACAGGGCTGCTAAAAAGCCGATGGGGAAAATCAAAAATGCCGTGCGAAAATTTGCTGCGGAATATAGTGGCGCTCCACTTGCCATTGTTCCATCCCAACCCATATCAAGAAGCTTTCCAGAAAGGGGTTGAATGAGCGCAGGGAATCCCATGATGATTACTGCCGCAACCCCCATGGAGGTTCCTGTTAATTCCTTGGGATTGTTTTCTGTAATAGCTGGGTAACCTAAGGTCTGAGAACTAGTAAAAAGCCCAAGAGAAAAAAAGAGGAATGTAAACATCCCCTCACTCGGATAGGGAATAAGCAAGATTAACATGAAGATTATTATGGAAATCACTCCTCCAAAAACCATGAGAGCTTTTCGTTTTTGGATCTTGTCTGATATCCACCCATAGAGAGGAGAACCCACAATCGTCCCCATGCAAATCATACTGACAATAAAGGAGGCTATTGTCAGAGATATGTGGTGAACTTGAGTTAAGAAAAGAGTCCCCCAAACTGCACTAATAATCATTAAGGGAAGGTTCATCAAGCAGATGTACAAGCCAGAGCAAAGGTTATGAAGGTTTAAAACAGATCTTTTGAGCCCTTCAAAAAATGGAACTTTGGTTTCTTGTTTTTCTATAATTTTCATAGGAGCATCTTTAACAAAAGAGAAGATGAGGGCAAAAAGAATCACACCAACTGCGGCATCAATCATTAGAGCTGCTCTCCAGGTTAGCGTTTGTGCGAGAAGTGAAAAAGGAAGTTGTGCGACGACTCCTCCAAGCATTCCAACGGTAATCATGAGCCCTACGACAAAAGCTTGCCTTTCCTTGGGGAACCATCGAGAGATCAACATGATACAACTCAAAAAGCAAAATGCATTCCCAATTCCTGAAAGAAAGTGACATCCAGCCGCAAAGGGGAGGGATGTGGCTTTTGCGAAACCTGCTGTTCCCACTAAGCAAAAGAAAAGAGCAGTTAAGATAACTTTTCTTACAGAAAAGCGATCCAAAATGATTCCTGCAGGAAGAAGAAAAATGACATCCGCGATTAAGTAGGTTGAGCTAAGATAACCAAAATCTGTGGCACTCAGTTTAAGGTCTCTCATTAACATTGGTGAGATAGCATTCATCACGTGGAGCTGTAAAAGTTCGTACGCAAAAAATAGCGAGGCCGACAAGCAAACCATCCATGGAAGAATCCTTTGTTTCCAAGAACTGACATTATTCATGCATTTGCTCCTTCTTTATCGAGGGCATACTGACTGATAGCCTCTACATCTTTCATAAAGTGTTTCATGCAAACTGAGATATAACTTTCATTCCCCCCAATTTGGATTTGAGATCCCGATTTTACCGGTTTCCCAGTGCTGTCGATTCTCATATTCATTGTGGCTTTGCTTCCGCAGTGGCAAATAGTTTTAATTTCTACGATTTCATCTGCCCATATTAAGAGGTATTTACTTCCCTCAAAGGGCTCACCTAAAAAATCACTTCTCAGCCCATAGTTAAGAGTAGCAACACCAAAGTCTTTTGTAATTGCGATGATTTGTGCAACTTGGGCTTTGGTTAAAAAGTGAGATTCATCAATCAATATGCAACGAAGATTCTCAAAGCTTTTCCGAACTTTTGCGACATACCCATAGAGGTTGAAAGTTTTATCAAAAAGAATTGCATCTTCCTTTAGCCCAATTCTAGAATGAATTCCTGGTTTACCAAAGCGGTCATCAAAGAATGGGGAGAAAAGAATGGTATCCATTCCCCGTTCTTTGTAGTTGTAATTAGATTGCAGAAGAGTCGTACTTTTCCCTGCATTCACTGCTGAGTAGTAGAAATAAGTTTTTGCCATAGGTTGCACCTTGTCCCATTTATCAAAAATAGCTTGGTGAATTGATCCTAGTTTTCTCAGTTAAAATCAGGTTTTCGATTTCGCTAACCAACATGTAGTTAGGCTCATCTTTAAAACCCTATTTTTTCTTGCTACCAATCTACCAAGGTGCATGCTAAAATTTCAACAAAATGTCCTAATTTGTTATAATCTGAAGAATGAAAAAGCGCTACGTTGTCCTCTTATCGATCCTTGGGTGTGCAAGTCTTTTGTGTTTGTACAATGCCTTTCTTGAATGGTTTCTTTTTTTAGCCCTATTTGGAGGCGCCTTCATTGTTCAACTTCTTGGAGAAAACAAGAAGAAGCAAAGATCACTTTCTGTCCTTGATGGTTTGCGTGAAGGGGTTGTTATTCTTGATTGGAAAGGTAATGTTTGTGGGGTCAATCAAAAAGGAGCCTTGTTTCTTAAGCAAGATAAAAGCTCCCTGGTAGGGACGTTTCTTTTTGAGCATTCAAGGTTGAAGGAAAACTTTCCTCTGCTGAAACGGATACAAGAGACTGAGCTTCCTCAAAGGGTGATGCTTGAGGGAATTGAGCTAGACCTAAAGGTTCTTGAGACAAAGAAAAAGATCTTAGTAACACTCTTAGATAGCACAGGCGAATATCAGAGGAAGCAGCTTGGGAAAGACTTTGTTGCGAATGCTTCCCACGAACTTCGAACTCCGATTACGATTATTAAGGGGTTTGCGGAGACAATGTACGATCTTCCTGAAATTTCAGATGCTATGCTCACTGAGTTTACAGAGAAAATTGTTCGAAACTGCCAGAGGATGGATAACCTAGTTAAAAATCTCCTTACTTTAGCTGATCTGGATTACCTCCCCAAAGCTCGTCTTCAGGAAGTTGATTTGGTTGGGATGATTGATAACTGCAGTCACTCACTTCTTGCCCTTCATCCTGAAATTGAAATTGAATCGTTCCATAATGAGGAATATATTCTTGTTAGTGGAGATCCCGATCTTTTGGAGCTGGCAATCATGAATCTTTTGGAAAACGGGATAAAATATTCAGAAAGTCCCGCATTTTTATCGATTACTATTGCTGACTTTGGAGATTCAATTGAGCTATCGATTGCCGATCAAGGGATGGGCATTCCTTCAGAGAACCTCGATAAGATTTTTGAGAGGTTTTACACGGCTAATAAGGCTCACTCTCGTCGAATGGGTGGAGCGGGACTTGGGCTTTCGATTGTGAATGCAATTGTGATGAAGCATGATGCTGAAATTTCTGTCACCTCTATTGTTGATAAAGGGACAACATTCAAGTTGATCTTCCAGCCTGCTAGTGTTCTGTGCGCTTAATTATTGATGCAGTTCATGCCAATAATTAAGCACACAGCACACTAGGGCGCTCTCACTGTAATTTGAGTTTTTGGATCTGTGTGTTTGCCGGGGTTTCTAGGGGATCTCTTGCGATTGAAATTAAATAGGTCGAGTTGCTGAGGGCTTGGTGAGGAATCTCTAAGAAGCTCTTCTAACTTAACCCTGGTAATTGACGAGTGGTGGCATCCAGATTCTTTAATTTCCTTGAGCTCTTCATCGATAATGATTTGCGTCTTTTTAGCCCCTAATGCGATAGAAAGAAAAATGGTAGTTGCATCTTGGAAAAACATCGGGGGTTTCTCACTCTCTTCAAAGGTGAAAAAATCTCCAAAAGGAGGGTATCCGATTTTATTTTTTAAGTCGTAGGTGTGAGTTCCCTTGAGCATTTTATAAAATGAAATATGGAACCGATCATCTAACTCAACCTCATGGAAAGGAAGTAGGGGGTCTGCACCTTTATAAGCCGCAATGAGAGCATCGATTAGCTTTTCAGCAAATTTATCTTCTCCTGGAAAAATATCATGATCAGAGTAAAGCCGCTTGATGTAAGCAATGGTGATAGCTTTCAGCTCAGGCCACTTTTGGGCATCCTGGGTTAGAGAAGAAAGATTGAGTCGCCCATTCTTCCATCCAACTTTCTCGTCTCTGAAGTAGGGAATACCTTTTTCTGGGGGCTCCTTTTTAGATGGGTTAGTGGCTCGCGATTTCCCTCCCCTCGTGAGGGAGCGATAGGCTAGGTCTTCCTTGTGATTTCTCGCAGCGCGGAGCCCCTTAAAGTAGGCTAAATAGATCTCTTGCTCTTTTCTCTCCATAACATGCCTATCAAAAAAGGAGGTTGAGAAGAGGGCCAGGATCATAATGATTACAATAACAAAAGGAAGAAGGTTCATTTTAAGGGAACCTCCATTCCTTGATGGTTGATCCAAAAAATATAGGGCTCATCGTCTATGGACAGTTTGAGATAGAGAGGATTTTCAGTTTCCTTTTTAGTCCACACATTGGTTGTTTTCATGTCGCGACCGTCATGCGTGAGAAATTCATAGTTTAAAGATTTCACAGCGGAACAAAGGCGCTCTGTTCGCAGCTTATCACCTCCGATCAGAGTGAGGAAAAGATCCTCCTTCACGAGTTCAAGTTTTCCGAGAATCATATCGCAAAACATGTGCTCAGGATCGATTCCATGGTCAAACTGGAAATGGAGGGTTCCATTTTCGTCCGTATAGAGAGAGTTCTGATCTTTCCCCGGAATATTGGCGAAGATTTGATCGAGACGTTCTTGGATATGGGCTTTTTGCATCACAATGGTTGCCCCTTTTTCATGCTTTACATTAAGGACAGAGTTTTGATAGAGCGACGAGAAGATGATTCCCAAGACAATCACAACCAGAGAGAGGGCAATTATGAGCTCCATCAATGTAAAAGCATACTTTTTCATAGCGTAGGAGAATAAATGATTTAGTCTTATTTGTCTGTTTTGGCAGCTCGCCATCCCAAATAGCCACTAAGCAGTATGAAGAAGAGGAGTGAAAATTCATCGCCTAAGAATCCTGTTTTTGAGGAAGGGATGATTTTTAAGACAGTCAAGAGGGCGACTAAAACGCCCATGCAGGCATCTCCAGCAACAAGACCTGATGAAATAAGAACTCCTTGTTGAATGGCCTTATCGTTTTTGGTGATTTTCTTAGTAATATAGCAGACAAGCCCCCCCATCATAATCGAAGTGTTGAGTGAGATTGGAAGGTAAAGACCAATGGCAAAGGGAAGAACCGGCACTCTCATGAAATAAACCATGAGTCCAAAAACTGCACCAATAAGAACAAGGACAATAGGGAGTTCTCCTTGAATGACTCCTTTTGCAATGAGAGCCATGAGTGTTGCCTGTGGGGCAGGTAGCTTTGTACTTCCAAAGCCATATGCATCATTGAGAAGATAAAGTGTAAAGCCTATTGCAGCAGCAGGAAGAATGAGACCAATGATCTCCGCTATCTGTTGTGAGCGAGGGGTAGCACCTAATAAAAAACCTGTTTTCAAATCTTGGGAGGTTGTTCCAGCCATTGCGATCGCAACATTTGCAACTGCTCCCATTGTTATGGCTGCAATCAGATGGATACGGTCGGTCCAGCCAAGGCCTACAAAGATAAGGCATGTGATCAAGAGGGTTGTGATTGTCATTCCTGAAACAGGACTCGAAGAGCTTCCGACAAGCCCCACTGTTATCGATGTGACGGCGACAAAGAAAAAGCCCAAAACAACTAAAAGAACAATGGTGACAATGTTTAGGTGAAATCCAGGAATGAGCCAGAGCGCGAGGATAATTGCGGTGGAACCAAGTAAGAGATAGGAAAGAGAGATATCCTTGTCAGTACGCTCAACTTCTTTTTTCTTTGATTGCATGAGATGCATGAGTTCGCGAAAGCTCTCGATAATCGTCTTAAAAATAACTGGGGCAATTCTAAAGAGGGTAATCATTCCTCCGACAGCGACTGCTCCAGCCCCAATATAGCGGATATAACTGGACCACACATCCGTTGCTGTCATTAGTTCCACAGGAACTTTTGAGGGAAAAATTGCGGGTGCTCCAGCGCCAAACTTTTTAATAAGGGGGATGAGTACCCACCAGCCGATGGCACTCCCTGTAAAGAGGACTGCAGAAATGCGGGGGCCGATAATGAATCCTACCCCTAGAAGAGCGGGAGTACAATCCATACTAATAAGGGCATTTTCATATTTTCTAACAGTGAATGAAACCGTCTCATTCCATAAATATAGAGCGCTATTGAGGATTTTGTAAACTGCTCCAATAATGATTCCCCAAATTGCAAGGCTTGCGTGCTGGGCACTACTTTCTCCGGCCTTCAAGATCTCTGCGCAGGCTGTTCCTTCGGGGAAAGGGAGGATACCATGTTCTTGGACAATAATGTATCGACGCATGGGGATCATAAAGAGGATTCCTAAGACTCCCCCTAGAAGAGCCAAAATAAAGATATGAGAGATGGAAGGAGTTGCGCCTAAAAGAAACAGCGCTGGAATGGTAAAAATAACTCCTCCAGCAAGTCCTTCTCCAACCGAGGCAACTGTTTGAACGATGTTGTTCTCTAGAATCCCCACTTTTCGGAAAAAGGTGCGTAAAATAGCCATGGATAGGACAGCGGCGGGAATCGATGCAGAGATTGTCATCCCTACCTTGAGACCTAGATAAGCATTTCCTACGGCAAACAAGAGGCTTAGTAAAATTCCTAATATAAGAGCACGAATGGAAAACTCGGTTTGATTTTCACTCGCTTTGACGAAGGGTTTGAATGTCGCTAGAGGATCTTTCATTTTTCTGATGAGGGGTTTTATCTTCACCATGTGGATCAGGAGTTTTTTTTGCCACTATTTTCCCCACAAATTTAAACTTATATTTAAATTGTTGATCTTTGTGGTCACGATCTGTAAAGCAGATTCCCAGATGGATTTTGTAGATTCCATTATCGCGTTCTTTTCTTGCGTTATGATAGAGGTAATAATAGGGCATATAGGTTTTTCTGCCGAGCCCTTCAATAGAAATTTCTAAGGGAGGAAGTTTGGTTTTTGGGGGATTCTCTTTTGGAATCTTCGAAAATTCTAGAGGGGTTTTCAGGATTTCATAGTAGATCTTTTCAGCTTCCCGTTCAAGTTCAAGTTCGAAGAATTTTTTACGCATCGTTTTTTGTGAGAAAAGTGGTTCGGAAATAAGAGGAAAGGCACAAAGAGCTAGCAGGGCAATCGCAATTAAAACCTCAATAAGGATAAAAGGGCGTTTATTCATGTAAAGGAAGAGTAGCAGAACTGTCAACGGAGATCAATAACTGGGCATTTTAGGCTTACCGTCCATCCATATTGACCGTCGAATTGATGGAGGATAATACTTTTATCAGTAGGAGGGAACAGCTCAGGAATACTCCCAAACACTTCCATTTCAAGGAGGCGTGTTTCAGGAAGGGAGAGGTATTTTTTTGCAAGTGGTGTAAAAAAAAGAGGTCCCGTTGCGTAGAGGACGTTTTTAGTGTCTTTGAAATAGAAGTTTGTTTTCCTCAAATTTTCGAGTCCTTTCTCAAGAGCTTCTTTAAAGAGAGGGTGGCGAGGCTTAGAAAGCATGGACCATTGACAAACAACATTGCTATCGTACCATGTTCCTTTGTCTAGTTTTTCTGTTTCATGTTCATATCCGAGCACTAATGAGTCATTAAGCCAGTCTTTCGGAAGGGAGCAGGCAGGTGTTGTATCAATATCTGAATAGAGCCCTCCAAAGATATATAAGACCCCATAGCGAAAAATATCGGAAAGGATAACACCTAGTTTGATTTGAGAGATGTCATGAGCGTACTGTGGGAAATAGATGTCGAAAAATGAAGTGATGTCAGCATCTGTATAAAAATAGAACTCCCAATCAGGGCAGGTTTGCTTCCATATGGCAATGTTTTCAGAGTATTTATCAGGAAGAGTTTTAGTTTTGTAAGTAAAATGGAGTTTTTTGGGAATCATAAGATTACCTCAAGCGAGGTTACAATTAGCACTGGACTGTTCATTTCGAAAAAAAATCTCCAAATTCTAAGAAAATCTTCTATGAACTTCAAAATATTAAGTTTCATATTACAACCTAATATGGGGAAATTTCACACCTAGTGTCCATCCATGCTCTCCATGATATTGATGCTTAACAATACTTCTTTCGGAAACAGGAAGAGTTTCAGGGAAAGATCCGAAAATTTCCATGTCTAAAACAAGAGTTTCATCTAGTTGGAGATAGTTGTTAGCGATAGAGGTGAATAGAAGGGGGCCAGTAGCATGGAGGACTTCTCTTGAACTAGAGAAATGGAAATCGATGTCCCTTAAGTTCTGAATACATTTGTCGAGAGCTTTTTTAAACAGAGGGTTTTTTGGAGCTGTAAGCATCGTCCATTGACAGATCACATCATGTTTATATCTAAAATCTCCCTTACTTTTTTCTAATTGAAACTCGTATCCAAGCACTGTTTGGTAGTTGAGCCAATCCTTGGGGATTTTTTTTAAGGGAATTGTATCAATGTCTGTGTACATGCCTCCGTGGGTATATAAAAGGGCGTAGCGGAAGACATCTGCAAAGACTGCGCCTAACGTGATTCTTGATAGGTCGGAAAGATATTCTGGAAAGTGTTCTTCAAAAAAACCAAAGATCATTGCATCCGAATAATAATGCATGTCCCAATCGGGACACATCCTTTTCCATACATTGAGATTCTTCTGGAACTTTTCAGGTGGTCGCGCTGTTTTGTAGGTAAAATAAAGATTTCTTGGAATCATGAACTTATTCTTACTGTTATACTAGTTTAATTTGGGGGCATTGAAATTCTAGCTTCCATCCTGATCTTCCATGGAATTGATGGAAGACAACGCAGTTATCAAGATTGGGTGTCTTCAAATAGATAGGAGAAAATACATCCATATCTAGAAATAAAACCTCAGGTAAATCTAGGTATTTGATTGCAATTTCTGTAAAAAGCAAAGGGCCTGTTGTTGTTAATACATCTTTTTCATGCTTTAGCTCGAAATTTTTTTCTTTCAAATTTTCCATGCACTTACTAAGAACTTCTTTAAAAAGAGGGTGCTTGGGTTTTGCTAGAAATGACCATTGGCAAAGAGTATCGGTTGAATAACTAGGAACGAGACTACATTCAAACTTGGAGGGCTGGTATTCGTAACCAATGACACTTTCAAGAGAAAGCCATGCATCTGGGATAGGATTAAGAGGAATCGTGTCGATATCGTTATACATTCCTCCTTGGATATACAGAACCCCATATCGAAATAGATCAGCCAAAACAACACCTTGCCGAATTTTTTTAATATCGTAGGCATATTGCGGAAAATGTTTCTCAAAGAATTTAAGAACTTTTCGATCCGTATGGAGGATCATCTCCCAATTAGGACAATAAGTTTGCCATCGCTTAAGATTCTCCTTGTAGATTCTCGGGAGATCGTCTGTTTTGTAAGTGAAATGAAGTTTTTTTGGGATCATGATCACCGTAGTTTTTATAGATACATTTACTTTGGGTAACAAAAGTAAAATTTTTTCTCAAATCCAATTTGACACCTATCGGGTGTGAGTGTATAATCGGTTTATTAAAACTTTTTTTATTTGAATCGTTTCCCACTTCAACTAATTAGAAAACTATGCGAGCTTACTGAGGGATGCAATGACATATCAAGGGCGAGCCCTCTACAACTTACTTCAGATGAACCTGAAGCAAAATCCTGCAATGGAAGTTGAGAAGTGGCAGATAGAAAACTATCGAGACCTTTCTCAGGAAGAATTACTCCAAAGGCTTGAAAAAATGGAGATTTTTTTAAGTGAAGAGAATTTTCTCCTTTATGTCGAAGAGTGTGATTCTCCAAAAGATCTAGCTGACTGTCTCTATCTAGAAGAAGACTACGAAAAACATGAACAGGTTTATCTTGCTGTATTCGAGCTCTGGCGTCGTTTAGCCCCTCATAAACAATCTCTTTCTCTATTTGTCGATGAGTTTGATCATCTGATTGAACAGTATGAAGAGGGGAAGCTTGAGATTGAGGACGCTTTGCAAGCAACCCTTTCCAGCTTTCAAATAATTCTTGATGATAACGTTGATGAAGGGGGAAAAGCTAAAGAGGGGTACCACTTTTTCTCTGCCTTTTCTTGTCATGATTTAGAAATTTTTATTTATGAATATACATCCCACCTAATCGATGCAGAAAACAATACACTTGCATCAGAACTTCTCGAGGGTTTCTATCCCTATATTGACAATGAGAGATGGTTTGATCTTATCCGCATCCGGCTTGTGACTGCGGCCGATCCTGAAGAAGGGAAAGTAATGGTTGAGCGTCTTTTGACCTTGCTTAAGGAAGAGCCTGAACTTTATCTCCTTTTCGAAACGCTTCACTATCTGATTCATGTAGAAGAAACGGAACAATTTCAAATGGCCTACTCTCAAGCTCTCGATGGAGTCGAAACACGGGAAGATCTGGGAGAACTTTTGATTCTTACTGTTGAATACTTCAATGCGATTGAAAAAGAAAAAGAAGAAGCACTGGTGGATAAACTTTTAGAAGATCAAAAAGGAAAAAATCTCCAAGAGGTGATCGATTCTGATGATGAAACTCTTCAAGTTTTGCGAGGCATCGTTACTCTCTCACTAGCATAGGGTCAAACTCCAAATAATCTGCAGCGGTAAATAGGTATAGAATCTGATTCTTTTCTCCAAAAAGAGGATGCTCCTTTTTCACATTATGCAAGTGGCCAAATACACAAATATCGATGTTAAACTCTTCTAAAATTTTTGAGGTTTGTGAATCTTGAAGGTCGGCACTAATTGGAGGGTAATGGGTCATCGCGATGCGATAGGTTGCTTTTGGATCCATTTGCTCTAAACTTATCCTCAAACGCTGAAGGTCTCTTTCAAAAATTCGTTTCGGTTTTCCTAGATCTAGGGGTTTTGATTTCGCCAAAGGATTTTCTATAAAGGTAATGTAATTTTTAAAGGTGTATTCAGAGCTATCCCAAAGACGGACGCCTCCAATTGTTACATCTCCAATTGTTACTGCGGTATTGTTCACAAACTGAATTGAGGAAGGAAGAATCTCAGAAAGTTTTTTGTTCGAAGGCCACCAATAATCATGGTTTCCCTTTAGGATCACTTTTTTTCCGGGCAGGGCATCAATCCACTTTAAGTCTTTCACGGCATCTTCGGGCTTCATCGCCCAAGAGATGTCTCCCGCAATAAGCATCAGATCCTCATCGCCCACATGTTTTCTCCAGTTCTTTTCAATGCGCGCGGTGTAATTTTCCCAGACAGGGCCAAATACTTCCATATTCTTTCCAGGAGAACCAAATGGGAGATGAAGATCAGCTAAAGCCCATATTTTTTGGCGAGGTATTCTCTTATTCTGTATCTTGTTTTTCATTTTCTGTATCTTTTTTCTTCTTTTTTCATATCTCTTAATATGTTGAATGCGTTTCCATAGGCTTCTGCATCGGAATCATCCCGACTGGAAAATACAGGTATGGATAGGAGAAATAGGGACACAGTTGAATAAAAGATGGCTTTAGATTTCATTTTTTCTCTTCGATTTGATTATAAGCTGAGAATTTAAATTTTGCAGGTAAAAAGATTTTTTTCTACGATTTTTCTTCAGAGGAGAGGGATTAACCTTTCTTTAATAAAAAAATAGGGCTGCATTGCAGCTATGGAAACATAGTCAGGAAGACTCTTTAAAAACTTATTTAGGAAATCAAGTATGCTAGAGCATTTATTCTTTCGAATGTGATCCCTTGTCTTTTTTTTGAAATTTTTGCTTTGCTGCCTATGATTCTTTGTAAGGAACTGGATGTTTCTCCCTTCCAAGATAGTGCTCAAGCTGTTAACAGCGTTTTTCGCTTCGTATTGAGGAAACGCTATGTTGGATAAACAGCTTTGACATTTTTCTAATGTGGGCATACTTTTTAAAATTCTTACCTTTTATTGTTGTACTATTTTTTTAATCCTTGGCTATTGATCATTGTTTTTTGGGTGCATATATTGCTGTTTAGAGGAGCTATCCTCTCGTGGATGGAATTGCTAAAGCAAAATCTTTCAAGGTCCGGTAGAGGAGAAGTTTGTGGTGCACCCTTGGAAGAGTATAAAAAATCTCTTGTAAAGCGTTCAAAGAATAAATCCATCTGGGATAATAGTGTTAGAAGTGACGATAATGATACCATCGCGGATGTAGATGCCGTTACCATCGTAGGTTCCTAGTCCCTGTTCATTGGTGAGGCGTACATTGTTGCCGATTTTAACATCTTGGTCGATAATGGCTTTTTCAATGTAACAATTTTCACCGATTTCGTAGGAAGTTGTGGCATCATCGATTTTGGTGAAGGTTTTGTTTCCAAGAAGGATTGAGCTGCGAATAATTGTCTCTTTGCGGACGACGGAGCGCACTCCAATAATGCTGTGGGTGATCTCCTCAGCTTCAAGAACGGCTCCATCGCAGATGACAGAATCAATGACAGTGGTTTCCATAAGCCTTGCCCCAGGGAGGTAGTGATTATGTGCGTAGATGGGAAGAACTTCATTATATAGGTTGAGTCCAAGAGAGTTGGTTGTTAGGGAAAGATTGGCTTCATAATAGGAGGAAATCGTCCCAATATCTTCCCAATACCCTTGATAAAGGAATGTTGAGGATTTGCCATTCTTCAGTTGAGTAGGGATCATATGTTTTCCGAAATCTTCACGGGGGTCTTCTTTAAGCAGGGAAATCAATATATCCTTTTTAAAGACATAGATTCCCATTGATGCCAAGAAGCAGGGAGGGTTTCCACAATGGATGTCATGGTTTTTTATAAAATCATTTGAGAGTTCGAACTGTTTAAGAATAGCTGGATCCTTTGGTTTTTCCTGGAAGTCGATGATATTGCAGTCTTTATCGATGTTAAGAAGCCCTAGACGGGAAGCTGCAACTTGATCAACGGGAAGCGAGGCAATTGTGAGATCGGCATCCTTATCATAGGCGAACTGAACCAAGGCCTGAAGGTCCATATTATAAAGTTGGTCTCCGGAGAGGATTAAAAAATAGTCGATAGGTAATTGTGTTAGCATTCCAATATTTTGTCTCACCGCATCTGCTGTTCCTTCATACCATATTTTCCCATCCGGACGCTCTTCTGGCGTAAGGAGGTTAAGGCTCCCTCCTTGGAAATGGTCTAGAGGGTAGGTTTCCTTAATATGTTGGTTGAGATTTGAAGAAAAATATTGAGAGATTACATAGATGTGATTCATCCTGGAGTTAAGAGAGTTAGAGATTGGAACATCGATAAGACGGTACCGCCCGCCAAAATTTATATCGGGTTTACATCGATGTTGTGTCAAAGGAAATAGACGGGTGCCCTGCCCTCCGGCAAGTATAACACACGCAACACGATCTGTAATATTGAATCCCTTCTTTGGAGCCACTCTTTCTTCCCCTCCTGATATTCTTTCCTATATCTGAAAGGGGAGAGGGAAATCAACGACCGAATTGAAGAAACAATTTAGAGCGTTTTCTTCCAGTTTTTTATGACGACTATCATTTCATCTTGAATCGATTTTGAGAGGCCTTTTATCTTAGAGATAAAGATAAACCGCTCTTGCAACGAACTTTTGGTCAGGGCTGAACATGCAAAGATTAAATAACTTGCAAAAAGAGGGCGTTTAAGAGTTGTTTCTCTTTCGAGAATCTCGAGTGCAGCTTCAGCGATCTCAGCATCTTCTGAGAATCCAGAAAGAGCGATGGCTGCATATTCATTATCTTTAGAAAGAGGTTCTTGTTTGAGGCGTTTGATAAGAAAGGATTGTGCACGATTACCAAAGGAGGCTAATGCTAGAATGATCTCTTCATCGGTAAAAAAGTTTTCTTGTCCAAGTGCCTCAAAAAGAGGAGGAATCGCTTTCTCATCTTGAATTTTCCCTAAGCACTTCGCAGCAAAAATGGGGCTTCGACCGTACCCGGGGTAGAGGGGGTCATAAAACACTTGGGAAGAGATGAGGTGGATCAAAGCAGGAATGGAGTTCTTTCCTTGATTCACAAGAGCTTGAATTTCATTTTCCGGGTAGTGTTCTTCAGAAAGAATAAGATCACTGATTAGCTTTTCACCTTTTTGATCATAGACTTCACGGAGCTGGTGATAAATCCTTTTCGATTCCTCAACACTATCTTTTGCTGCATCTGGGAGGTAAGTTTTGGCTAAGTTTTGCTTATGATCGGTCTCAATTTTTTGGAGGTGTTTGATTTGTTCGATATCAAAATCAGGCATTACTCCCACACCATCTTGACCGTAATATTCCAGCATGATCTCGAAGTTTCCTCCAAAATGGGCATCGCGGTGCATTAAGATTTCCATATCAACAGTGTCAATTACATCATGCATGAGAGGATTCTCCTTTAAAGGCTTTGTCTTTCAATAGGGAGGCATTGTAACTCGAGCGGACAAAAGGTCCGGAGTACATATATTTTACTCCAATACTGAGTCCATACTCCTCAAATCCTTTGAATTCTTCAGGGGTGACAAATGATTTTACAAGGAGTTTGTTCTTGTTTGGCTGAAGGTATTGGCCGATTGTGATGATTTCGCATCCAACACTGTGAAGATCGTCAATTGTTTCTTTTACTTCGCCTGGTATTTCTCCAAGCCCCACCATAATTCCAGATTTTATGAAGGGGATTTTATTTTGACTTTTTACATAGCGGAGAACTTCAAGCGTTCTTTCATACGTGGCTCTGTGACGCACGCGAGGTGTCATTCGTTTGACTGTTTCAATATTGTGATTAAAGATTTCAGGTTTTGCATCTATGACAATGTCAAGCAGTTTTTCATTACCTGAAAAGTCTGAAGTTAGAACTTCGCCTGTTGTTTTAGCATTTTTTTGACGAATCGTCTGAACAATTTTAGCAATATGGGTTGCTCCTTGGTCGGGAAGGTCGTCGCGTGCCACCATCGTGATCACGATATGGCGCAGCCCCAATGCCTCTACTGATTCTGCAATACGCATGGGTTCGTCAGTCTCTGGCGCTTTGGGTTTTTTTTCAAAGTCGATATCACAAAATCCACAAGCTCGCGTACATGCGCTTCCAAGAGCCAAAAAAGTTGCTGTTTTATTGGAATAGCATTCTAAACGGTTAGGACATTTTGCTTCTTCACAAACAGTACTTAGTCCACTCTGCTTTAGGATTTCATTTGTTTCGAAAAGCTCTTTTCCTCGAGGAAGTTTTCTGTGTAGCCAAGAAGGAAATCGTCCTTTTGCTCCATCAGAATTTTCTGGAAGACGATTAAGCTTAGGTTTCTTTGGGCGGTTATCAAACAGCTCCTTAGTCAAACTATCCTCTAGGTTTTATCTTTGGAGGGAAGTGGACAGGGGTCTCATTTGCGAGGAGAGACGCTTCAAGCCATGCCTCAGGAATTGTGGGGTGCGCATGGATTGTATCTGTGACGCAATCTAAAGTAAGTTCATTGTTTATCGCAAGAGCCATCTCAGCAATCATCGTTGATGCTTCATATCCGACGATTTGTGCTCCATAAATTTCCCCTGTGTGTTGATCAGAAATTACCTGAGCAAACCCATCAGTCTCATTGGTTGCTATCGACTTTCCAAGAGCCTGAAAGGGGAAGGTTCCAATGCGAATATTGAGACCTTCGTCTCTGGCTTCTTCAGCAGTAAGACCGACCATTGCAATTTCAGGGTGAGTAAAAATAACTGAGGGAATTGCCTTGTAATGAATGTGCGCTTTTTGTCCGCAAGCATTTGTTGCAGCAACGATTCCTTGGTGGGATGCAACGTGAGCAAGCATTGCAATCGCAGTGATATCTCCGATTGCATAGATTCCTGGAACGTTGGTTTCCATCCTGTCGGTGACTTCAAGAGCTCCTTTAGACCCAGGCTTCAGTCCTGCTTTTTCGAGTCCGAGCCCTTCTGAATTTAGACGCCTGCCTACGGAAACAATAACCTTTTCAACTTCGAGAGATTCTCCTCCCTTAAAGCGAACAATAAGGCCGTCTTTTTTCTTTTCAACTTTTTCAACAACAGTAGGGGTTCTGAGTTTAATCCCCCGTTTAATGAATGCGGAGGTAAGCGCATCGGAAATTGCTTTCCCTTGCGCTGCAACAATCGTCGGAAGGGCTTCAACAATCGTGATCTCCACTCCAAACTCTGCAAAAAGGGAGGCAAATTCACATCCAATATATCCGCCTCCAATGATTGCCATCGATTTTGGGAGCTTAGTGAGTGCGAGGGCAGAGGTCGAGTTTAGAATTTTGTCGTGGTCACAAGGGAAGGCAGGGATATCAATGGGCTCAGAGCCCGTTGCAATAATGATCTTTGCTGCATGGATGAGAGCATTGTCCTTCCCCTTAATTTTTAATTCCTTCGGTGTTTGAAACTGAGCCATCCCCTGGAAGATTGTAATGCCATTTGATTTTAATAATCCACCAAGACTTCCCCGAATCTTGCTAACGACCTGGTCTTTTCGGTCTTTTATTTTTCCATAGTCGAACGTGACATTCTCAGCTTTGATTCCAAAATCCTCAGCGTGCTTAATCTTGTTGAAGATGCTTGCGTTCGAAAGAAGAGATTTTGAAGGGATACATCCAACGTTTAGGCAGGTCCCTCCTAAATATTCTTTCTCGATAAGGGCAACTTTTTTCCCCATCTGCGCAGCTTTAATCGCAGCGACATAACCTCCCGGTCCAGCACCGATTACAGCTAAGTCAAACTTTTGTTTTCCGGTCATTCCGTTCTCCTGAAATTGATAGACTCATTGTACCTCTATTCCGTCAAAATGTAAACGGACATAGAGATAATTATCAAAAATACCATATACAAACTGGGTATTTCTCTTCTTTTTTTTAGGAAAAATTCTATCACTGCTCTGTTTTGTTAACTCATAAAGGGTTGCTTACCTCGAGCGTCTTGAATTTTACCCCATTTAAGGAAGTTCTCTAATCCAGTGTTTCCATTTTATATCTGACGATAATTTTACTTTCCCTATGAAAGGGAAATACGTTAAGATGAAATTATAGCATTTATCGAAAAATAAATTTTGGCCCGAGAATGAAACAGGTAGACAGAACAAAAGTTTGTTGGAGTTGTGAAGCAGATGTGAGTCACCAAGCAACCTACTGCCCTTTTTGTGGAACTGATTTGTTAACCTCATCTGTTGAATCAACAAAAACATCTGCTCCATCTCAAGATAAAAAATTTGTGGATCAAACGCTTCAGGAAAGTTTAGCTTCTTTATACAAGCCTCCCTATTCCGTTCGTAACAGGCAGGGGCTTGGCGTTCCCGATGAGAGAGAAGAAACGCCTTTTAAGGAAGCAGAACCTCAGGAGGAAAACCCTCTTTTCCAATCCTATGAGCAGATGGAAATCAAAGATCCTGTGACTCTCCTCCATCCTGTTCAGCACACAGAGCTCGTGGAAGAGGTGGTCACTCGTCGAGGAAATATTTTACCTCTATTGTTTTTGATGATTGGTGCACACCTTTGTATGCTTGGAGTGCTTCTTCTTTTTTGTTCCAAAGATGGAATTGTTACTCTCCAGTGGAGTAGTCGCTTTTGGTTCCTTTACTGTCTCATCAGCATTCCCCTCTTCTATTTTGGTGGGCGTATGCTAAAACCCATGAACACGACTGCATAGCTCGGTTCGTGGAAAAGAGAAGGTCCTTGTAGCCTTTTACAAAAGGTGATACTTGCAATACCATTTTTGAAAGACCTTGTTGAATAATAGAGAATGTTTACATGAACTATGAAATAGTTGATATGCTGCATTCTTTAGATAAACACTCTCGCAGGCACTAGTAGGTTCGCGGGGGGCGGTGAAAACATCGAAAAATAAAGGTTAAAATGTTTAAAAACAGATGTGTGCAATGGATACTACCCTATTTCTTTATTTTATTTTATATTAACAGTGTTTTCTCTAGTCAGTGGGATGGTTTTGGGTATGCTAAAAATTCATCTACCCAGTTTTCACACGCTGAATGGTTGCTAAAAAATATTTTGTTGGTTGGTGACGAAAAAATTCTTGATCTTGGTTCTGGAGATGGAAAGATTACGGTGCTTTTATCCAAAAAGGTCCCACTAGGTACCGTCATAGGGATTGATCCATCTGATTCCATGTTGGATCAGGCTTATGGCTCTTGTCCAAAAAGTGATTATCCAAATGTTATGTTTATGAATGGAACAGCAGAGGAATTTCAGATAGACTGCCATTTTGATCATATTTTTGCTTTTCACGTTATGCATTGGATCATAGAACAAAAAAAAGCTTTGAATAATATTCATTCCCACCTTAACCCAAACGGAAAGATTCATTTTATTCTCGCTCCTTCCAAAGAAGGACTGCCTTTTCATCGAGCGCTTGAAAAAACACTTCTCTCTTGGAAACACGACTTCAGTAACTTTATTAATCCGCAACAAGTGTTTGATATAGAAACATATCGGAGATTGTTGGTAGATTCTGGATTTCATATTGATTCACTCCACTACATATGGCACGATTCCATACACGAGAATAAAGAGAAATTACAAGATTGGATCAAACAATGGTCGCCACATGTGAAGCACCTAGATGGAATAAAACAACATAGTTTCTTAGATGAGTTGATTAGCAACTACCTATATGAAATGGATTTGTATCCGGAGCACAATACCTCTGTTGCATGGGGTGAATATATACTTATTATTGAAGGAACTAAGGCACTGGTAGGTTCGCGGGAGGCCAGTGAAAACATCGAAAAATGACGATTTTCGAAAAATAGCAATAATGATTATCAAGTACTTACAAAACCAAAATCACACAAAATTCTGGTTTTCGACTTGCCCCCCCGCAAACCTACCAGTGCCCTCTGTTCCAAATCTAAAGTGGGACGAATAACCATAAAACCCATCCGTGTCACATCACTCTAAAAATAGGAAGTTATTCTTTTTTGAAATGGTATTACAACTTAAGATGTATTTTTCCAAAATGGTATAAAACTGTTTTTGAGTGCACCGTTTGCGATGCTCTTATAATAAATGGCTTGATATAGGGGAAAACATCCTTCTATTAAACTATCTTTAACAGAAGGTGTTAAAGAATGAGGCTTGTTGGGCTCGAACCAACGACCCTCTCCTTAAAAGGGAGATGCTCTACCAACTGAGCTAAAGCCTCGAGTATGACCCCAAGGGGATTCGAACCCCTGTTGCAAGGATGAAAACCTTGTGTCCTAGGCCTGGCTAGACGATGGGGCCGGGTAAATGTCTGTCGCCTAAAGAAGAATTATAATTCTTCAAGCAGTAATTAATCAAGATCAAACTGCGAGGATATCTTTTTCCTTTTTTACAAAGAGTTCATCAACTTGTTTACAAAATTTGTCTGTAAGCTCTTGAATGGACTTCTCATTTCTCTTGAGGTCGTCTTCGGTAATTTCACCATCGACCTTCTGTTTTTTTGTCTGATCGTTAGCCTTACGACGTACATCACGAATCGTAACCTTCGTCTTTTCTCCTTTTTCGCGAGCATCTTTGACGATTTCCCTCCGCCTTTCTTCACTCATCGGAGGGATGGGGACACGAACAATGTTCCCATCTACAGCAGGATGAAGATTCAAATTTGCCTTTTCAATCCCTTTTGCGATAGAGTTTGCCGTGCTCGGATCAAAAGGGGTCACAACAATCTGGTTACCATCGGCAACAGCCACTGTTGCAACGTCCCGCATCCGCATCGGTGTTCCATAGACCTCTAAGGAGACATTGTCCAACATCGAAGGGCTAGGACGGTTAGTCCTCATCCCTTTCAGCTCTTCCTTATAATGGTCAAGAGCCCTTACCATATTTTCTTTGCATTCGTCCATAATACTCATAGGTTAACCTTTTGTCACAAGTGTTCCGCCCTTTCGCTCAGCAACAGCCTTCAGCATTGAACCCTTTTCAAAGAGATTAAATACATGAATCGGTATATCACTTTCGCGACAAAGGGCAATCGCTGTTCCATCCATCACATGGAGATTCTTTGTTAAAACCTCTCCATAGGTCAGGTGATCACTTTTAACAGCCTCTTTGTGCTTCATAGGGTCCATATCATAGATCCCATCTACCTTTGTAGCTTTTAAAAGAACCTCTGCCTCGATTTCACTGGCTCGCATAGCAGCCGTTGTATCCGTTGTAAAATAGGGATTTCCCGTTCCTCCGACGAAGATCACAATGTGACCTTTATCAAGGGAGTGCAGGGCATGATTCCAATTGTAGGGCTCAACGATTCCATCAAAATTTAGCGCGCTCATTACGCGGGTCTTGCATCCCTTTGTTGAGAGGACTTGACCAAGAATTAGACCATTGATGGTTGTTGCAAGCATCCCTACGTGGTCTGCAGGAGTCCGGGCAAAACCAAATTGCTCTGCCATATTTCCTCGGAAGATATTCCCTCCTCCAATAACTACCCCGATCTCAACACCAAGCGTATACACCTCACAAATTGCATTTGCAATTTGATTGCACGCCACATGATCAATCACCCCAGGCTTTTCCCCCTTTAGGGATTCACCTGAGAGCTTTAGGAGGACCCGTTTGTAGGGTAGGGTTGCCACTTATTCACCTATTTGCCAACGCACAAACTCTGCAATTTCAAGAGTCCTGTCCGCTTTTTTCCCTTCTTGAGCTACATAATCAGCTACACTCATTGAGGGGTCTTTAACAAATTTTTGATTTAACAAGCATGATTGTTCATAAAAAGCCTTAAGCTTTCCTTGAATGATCTTATCCATAATTTCAGGGGGCTTATTTTGAATTTGGCTACGAGCAATCTCTTCTTCTTTTGCCAGAGTATCAGCAGAAATTTCGTCAGGTTTCAAAAAGTCAGGAGCTTCAGCAGCGACATGCATTGCAACATCATGTGCGAGAGACCCAACGTCTTCTGCTCCTTTAATCACTACAACGCATACAATTTTTCCACCCCTGTGAGAATAGATTCCAAGGGAGCTGTCAGCAGACTTTTTAAAATCGAGAATTCGCTTAATTTGAATGTTTTCTCCAAGACTGTGCACTGTCTCTACGCGATACTCATCAATCGTGAGTGCTGCGTTTTGACTGTATTTCCGTTGAATAAAGTCTTCAACAGATTTCGGCTTTGCTTTAAGTGCATCACTGCAAATATTTTTCAGAAATTCTTTAAAACGATCATTTTGAAGCACAAAATCAGTCTCTACGTTTACCTCAATAAGGTACGCCAACTCATCATTTTCAGAAATACCAACGACACCTTCATTTGTTTCACGACCTCCCTTCTTGACAGCAGAGGCCATTCCCTTTTTTCGAAGGATGTGAATCGCCTCTTCCATGTTGCCGCCAGCTTCAGTAAGCGCATCCTTACACTTGGTCATTCCAACGCCAGTTCTTTTCCTAAGGTCCATGACCATCTGAGCTGTAACCGTCATTCCTTTACCTTTTCTTCAGTTTCTTTTGGCTCAATCTTTGTCTCTGTTTCCTTAGCAGCTTCTTCCTTGCCAATCGCGATACTTAGCTCACTTTTTTTATCAATAATAACATCTGAAAGAGCTTGAATAATCAACTTGATGCTCTTGAGTGCATCATCGTTACATGCAATCACATAATCGATAGTATCCGGATTGCAGTTGGTGTCAACAAGGGCCACCACGGGGATGCCTAGCTTGTTTGCTTCAGCAACCGCAATATGTTCTTTACTTGGATCGACAACGACAAGTAGTCCCGGAGGCTTGCGCATCGCTCGGATTCCTGAAAGGTTTCGATTGAGTTTTTCTCGGTCTTTGTTCAATAGAGTCATCTCTTTTTTGGTAAAACCGTCACTCCCTGTCGCGATTTGTTTTTCAATACGCTCCAAGGTTTTCACAGAATATCTAATGGTTTTTAAGTTAGTGAGCATTCCACCAAGCCAGCGTTCGGCGACATAAAATTCACCACACCTTTCTGCACACTCCTTAATGACATCTTTTGCTTGTTTTTTGGTTCCGACAAACAAGATGCCTTGGTGATTTTCTACAGTGGAGATCACAACGTCAATTGCGATGCGGATTTGCTGCATGGTTTTTGCGAGGTCGATGATGTAGATCCCGCTGCGCTCTTCAAAAATAAAGCGCTTCATCTTGGGGTTCCATCGTTGCTTCTGGTGGCCGAAATGTGCCCCAGCTTCAAGTAGATCCTTAACGGAAACAGTAACAGTTTGCTTTTGTGCCAAGCCTTGTCCCTTTTGTTTGACGACGGCATCCCAACGCTTCAGGTTAGGATTTCGGTCTTGGTTAATGTTACCTCAGAATACTATCTAGCGATACTCCGAGGCATTGATAAAAAAGCGCCTGATCAGAATCGAACTGACACTAATAGCTTGGAAGGCTATTGTTCTACCGTTGAACTACAGGCGCATGATCCACCTTTTTTATCCTATTTCATTGATTTTTTTCAAGTGAAATCTTTGTTTTTATGAGTTGGTGCAACCTACAGAAAGAATCTAAAGCACCCGAATAAGGTAGTGGTGTAAGAAAAAGCCCTTCAGGAGTCAAATTTTTTTTGGCGATAGACTTTCTTTAGAGTCTTCAAAGAGAGATCAAATGGCGCTCTGATTCATTAGAAATCATTCTTCTGTTTGCTAACGATCTATCAATGGGTATAGCTGTGTGTGGGAGAACATAAAACGACTAAAAGATTTTGCAAAATGAACTAATGATTCATAAAAGGTTAATGAGACATACGTCAAAATCAAAGAACATTATTACCTCTTTGTCTAGAGCAATTGATTTTAATGGAGAAACAATGAATTTCTACTTTAAATAAAAAATGTAGTTTTTACTCAGTACTTTCTAATCTTTGGAAGAGCTTGTGTCGGTCTTCATCTTGAAAAATATTATTTTTGAGTTCCTAGATAATGCATTTTCTGTTAAATGTTTATTTGACAGGTTTAAGAAGATATAGGGTGTTTAAAAATGGGATTAAAAAAAATATTCCGATCACAGGTTTATGCATTAGTTGTTTTGAGCACATTTTCAATGCTAGAAGGCTTGACAACTGTAAATAACGCAACAGAACTTAATACTGCGATCATCGCTGCTAATGCAGGAAGTGAAACCCTTATACAGTTTGGCTCTAGCTTTACCTATTCGCAAGTCTTCCGACCTTTAGACGCAGATAATGTCCTTAACCCCGTTAACCGAACATTTACCATTGACGGCCAAGGACAAACGCTTACCCGAACAGGGGCTACTTTCCCCGGTTTTTTTGCAAGGCAAGGTACTGGGACGATCACCATCAAAGATCTCACTATCATTGGCGGACAGATACAAGGGGAAAATGGGGCTGTGAACCTTGGAGGGGGAGGATTAGGAGCTGG
Organism: uncultured Chlamydia sp.; assembly: GCA_946127115.1. GTDB lineage: Bacteria > Chlamydiota > Chlamydiia > Chlamydiales > Simkaniaceae > Neptunichlamydia. The sequence continues at coordinate 542,504 of CAMGYI010000002.1, read as the reverse complement.
AGGAGGAATTTTTTTGAATGCTGGATCTTCGGTTGTGTTAGAAAATGTGCAGTTTCAAAACTGCAGTGCTAGTGGAGGTAACGGAGCTACACTTGCTGCTTTTTCATTTGCTGGAGGCGGTGGTGGCGGTATTGGTGGCAATGGTGGTAACGATTCTGCTAAGCAAGGTGGCGGCGGTGGTGGCGGTTTTTCAGGAGGCGGTGGAGCAGGAGGGTTTGGGGGACTACCTGGAAGCTCTTTGTTATCGGGAGGCAATGGTGGGAATAGTGGTACTCTGAATGGAGGAGGAGGAGGTAGCGGTTTTGCAGGGGGAGCAGGAAACTTTCAAGGAGCAGGGGGGGGAGCAGGCGATGGATCCAACGGTTTGGGGGGAGTTAGTTCTGTCGGTGGTGTTGGTGGTAGTGGTAGCGCTGGAGGAGCAGGAGGAGCAGGAGGTTCCAGTGCTTCTTCTTATGGAGGAGGAGGAGGCTCTGTTGGGAATCTCAATGGTAATTCTGCTAGTCCGGGCCCCGGTGGAGCAGGAGGAAGCGGCCCTGGGGGGGGAGGAGGTGGCGGTGGCGGTGCTAGTACGATATCAAGTAATGGAGGGAATGCGGGCTTCGGCGGTGGCGGTGGAGGAAATGGGGGAAGCTCAAGTTTTGGCGGTGGAGCTGGGAATACGACCTCCGGAGGGGGAGGGGCTGGTTTAGGAGGAGCCATTTTTATCCAAGATGGAGCTAACCTAACTATTAGAGGCTCCACGTCTTTTTCTGGAAATACAACAACAGGAGGGACGGGATCTAACTCTGGACAAGCACATGGAAATGACATCTTCATGATGTCAGGATCTACCCTCACCTTTGACCTGTCTTCTGATGCGTCTATTGGAAGTACTATTGGAAGTGATCAGGGTGCGGGGGGAGGCTCCGGCGGAGGCCTTGTAAAAACAGGTACTGCTAAACTAACATTTTCGGGAACCAACACTTATACTGGAGGCACTACTTTTTTAGGAGGAAGTTTAAGCGTTTCAGCAGATAATAACCTGGGAGTTTCTTCAGGAACTCTGACTTTTAATGGGGGTACTCTTCTATCAACAGCAGGATTTACCTCTTCAAGGACTTCAACACTGACGGGAGCGGGAACAGTCGAGGTTACGGGAACCCCTCTGACTATGTCGGGGATATTTAGTGGCTCAGGAAATCTTACAAAAAATGGCGTTGGTACACTCGTTTTAAGTGGCGCAAATACATATACCGGAGGGACAACCCTCTCTGCTGGGGAGATCACCGCAGGTAACAATGCAGCACTTGGAACAAGCGTTGTAAACATGAGCAATGGAACAAAGCTCCTTCTAAATGACACTATCACTTTGGGCAATGCTATTAATCTTGCTGCTTCAGGAACAGCCACTGCAGATGTTTCTTCAGGAACGGGAACATTATCCGGCGTAATTTCCGGAACAAATAGCATTCTTACCAAATCTGGTGGAGGGACGCTAGCGATTACAAATGTGAATACCTATACCGGGGGAACAACCCTCTCTGCAGGAGATATCACCCCAGGCAACAACACTGCACTTGGGACAGGCGTTGTAAATATGAGTGATGGGACAAAGATTAATTTAAACAATGCTATCGACATCGGCAATGCTATTAACCTCGCTGCTTCAGGAACAGCCACTGCAGATATTGCTTCAGGGAATGCAACATTATCCGGCGTAATTTCCGGAACAAATAGCATTCTCACCAAATCTGGTGGAGGGACGCTAGCGATTACAAACGTGAATACCTATACCGGAGGGACAACCCTCTCTGCAGGAGATATCACCCCAGGTAACAACACTGCACTTGGGACAGGCGTTGTAAACATGAGCAATGGAACAAAGATTAATTTAAACAATGCTATCGACATCGGCAATGCTATTAACCTCGCTGCTTCAGGAACAGCCACTGCAGATATTGCTTCAGGAACGGGAACATTATCTGGCGTAATTTCCGGCATAAATAGCACTCTCACCAAATCTGGTGGGGGGACGCTAACGATTACAAACGTGAATACCTATACCGGAGGGACAACCCTCTCTGCAGGAGATATCACCCCAGGTAACAACACTGCACTTGGGACAGGCGTTGTAAACATGAGCGATGGAACAAAGATTAATTTAAACAATGCTATCGACATCGGCAATGCTATTAACCTTGCTGCTTCAGGAACAGCCACTGCAGATATTGCTTCAGGAAATGCAACATTATCCGGCGTAATTTCCGGAACAAATAGCATTCTCACCAAATCTAGTGGAGGGACACTAGCGATTACAAACGTGAATACCTATACCGGAGGGACAACCCTCTCTGCTGGAGATGTCACTCTAGGTAATAATGCAGCACTTGGGACAGGCGTTGTAAATATGAGTGATGGGACAAAGATTAATTTAAACAATGCTATCGACATCGGAAATGCTATTAATCTCGCTGCTTCAGGAATAGCCACTGCAGATGTTTCTTCAGGAACGGGAACATTATCCGGCGTAATTTCCGGAACAAATAGCATTCTCACCAAATCTGGTGGAGGGACGCTAGCGATTACAAACGTGAATACCTATACCGGAGGGACAACCCTCTCTGCTGGAGGTGTCACCCTAGGTAATAATGCGGCACTTGGGACAGGCGTTGTAAACATGAGCAATGGGACAAAGATTAATTTAAACAATGCTATCGACATCGGAAATGCTATTAATCTTGCTGCTTCAGGAACAGCCACTGCAGATGTTTCTTCAGGAACGGGAACATTATCTGGTGTGATTTCCGGCACAAATAGCATTCTCACCAAATCTGGTGGGGGGACGCTAGCGATTACAAACGTGAATACCTATACCGGAGGGACAACCCTCTCTGCTGGAGGTGTCACCCCAGGTAACAACACTGCACTTGGGACAGGCGTTGTAAACATGAGCAATGGAACAAAGATTAATTTAAATAATGCTATCGACATCGGCAATGCTATTAACCTCGCTGCTTCAGGAACAGCCACTGCGGATATTGCTTCAGGGAATGCAACCTTATCTGGTGTGATTTCTGGAACAAATAGCACTCTCACCAAATCTGGTGGGGGGACTCTAGCGATTACGAACGTGAATACCTATACCGGTCTCTCAACAATTGATGCAGGGACATTGGAGCTGTCAGGTTCAGGGACTTTAGGAAATGGAAGTAGTCTGACTATTAATGGAGGAAATTTGGTAGTCACGACCGGAGCTGGAACAAAAACGATTGGCGTTTTAAACGGAGGTGGTTCTGGGATCAATTTAAATAACAATACATTAGAGGTTGGAAGCGGAACATTTGCAGGGGTAATTTCGGGAGCAGGAGCAGCTCTCACAAAGAATAGTGGTGGAACTTTAACTCTTTCCGGTATCAATACTTACACTGGAGGAACATCGGTTAATGCGGGAACATTGTGCATCTCTAATGCAAATAACTTAGGAACGGGAAGCGTTGTTTTAAATGGAGGAACTCTTAATTCTTTAGCGGATCTTACCCTTACAGCAAACATGGCTTTAAATGGTTCAGAATCAATTGATACATCAACTGGAAACCTGACATTGTCAGGCCAAGTCTCTGGAGATGCATTAGTAAAAAAAGGAACGGGAATTTTAACTCTCTCTAATATCAATACCTATACTGGCCTCTCAACAATTGATGCAGGAACATTGGAGCTGTCAGGTTCAGGGACTTTGGGAAGTGGAAGTGGGTTGACTGTGAACGGAGGAAATTTTTCAATTGCAACGGGAGCTGGAACAAAAACGATTGGCGTTTTAAACGGGGGGGGTTCTGGGATCAATTTAAATAACAATACATTAGAGATTGGAAGTGGAGCGTTTTCGGGAATAATCTCGGGAACAGGAGGAGCTGTTACAAAGAATGGTGGTGGAATTTTAACTCTCTCGGGGAACAATACCTTCACTGGGAATATAGTGATTGATCAGGGGACAGTAAGTATCTCTTCCGATAACAACTTAGGAATAGGGACCCTGGTATTGAATGGAGGAACACTATCTACTTCTACATCGATGACAATTGGGAAAGCAGTATCTATTACAGCTTCCAGTCAAATTGATACAGCTAGTGGAACAAATTTGACACTGTCTGGGGCCATAAGCGGAACAGGCGATCTCACCAAATTAAATACGGGTACAATGACTTTAACGGGTAATGGCCAGACATTTAACAGGAACAACGTCTGTGCAGCAAGGGACTCTTGCTGTTAACGGGGTTTTAGGCGGGCCCGTTACTCTCTCTTCTCCTTCCTTTTTACAGGGAACAGGGAGTGTTGGCACTGTGCAAAATAATGGAACAGTCGTTCCTGGAGCCTCTATCGGCACCCTTACGATTACTGGAGATTATACCCAAGATCCAACAGCTTCTTTAATCATAGAAATCGATGATGTTCCCGCTATCTCAGACCTTCTTTTGATCACGGGAATCGCTAATTTAGATGGTGGTATAGGTTTAAATCCTCTACCAGGTGTTTACGAAGCAGGAACAACGTATACCTTCTTGCAAGCAGGTACAATCAATGGTACATTTAGCCAACTATTAGAAACACATCCCCTAGCATTCTCATTAAATTATCTCGCAAACTCCGTGCAAATCTTTATCCCCTTTACGCAGTCAGTTCTTCCCATTCCCATCAGTGAATTAGATGGGGATAGAAAAAACATTGCTAAGTATCTCTTCTCATGCTCTGAACAGTTTTCCCCAGAATTATGTCTAATCTTACAACCTCTTGTAAAAGGTTCTCCAGAAAACTTTTCCGCAGCACTCCTTCAGCTAGGGCCCCAGCAATTTGGAGGTCTTGCTCTTTCTAATTTGCAGACTAGTACGCGTGTGGGTCAATCAATGAACCGAACAAGCGACGTTTACGAAACCTATTATCTGACTCCCTGTTATCAATCTTTCAAAGATCCAACATCTGGTTCTGATCAGTCGATATGGTTTAATCCTATTGGTTACTACTACAAACAAAATGAGATGCAAGAACAAGTTCCTTTTAATAGTAAAACCTATGGATTTACAACAGGATTTAGCACTCGACTCTTCAATCACCTCGTTTTAAGTGCCGGAACAGGATATACTCATTCAAGTCTTGATTGGTATAAGAATAATGGCAGTGCTCATGTCCAGTCTGCCTACCTTAGCCCTTCTATAGGATATGTCGGAGAATACGGATATGTTGGGCTCGTTCTCTTAGGATCTCGCAGCTTTTATGAAGTGAATAGAAAGATTCACTTTTCAAATTTCAAAGACAAAGCACACAATCATCACAAAAGCTATGATCTCCTTGCTGGATGTAGAGGAAGCCTAAGACTGAAATTTCCAGAAAATTTCCAAAAGAATTTCTTCCTTCTTCCTACTGTTAATCTTGATTATTTGAATATTTTTGAAAGCGGATACCAAGAATCAGGAGCAGGAGCGATTAATCTATCTGTTAAAAACGTTCACTCGGCTTTTCTTCGTCCAGAAGTAAAATTGAAACTTCTAAAAGAGTTGAATACTTGCTCGGTATGCTCCTCCCCAAGCATCTATGTAGGTTGGCTAAGGAATATACCTTTGACAAGCGGCATCTATACCTCTAGATTTTACAAACAAGAAACTTGCACGAAGAATTTTACTGTGCAAAGCTACCATAGCTCAACAGATCAATTGATTTTGGGAGCTGAGGTATTAGTCATGTATAAAGATCATTGCTCTTTAAAACTAGGATATGAAGCCAACATAGGAAATCATCACAACGTCCAAGAAGGAAACCTGAATTTTAATTGGGTATTTTAATCTCTTCCATTTAACTCAGGGCTACTGCTTAGGGGTGTCTACAAAATAGGGGAAGGTCAATTTCACGAGGTTTTGGATTTGTAACGGTTTCTGATGATGGCGCTAAGGTAGGCATTGAAGGATTTAATAGTTGATGCTAATTCAATTGGTTGATTTTATGGATTTAAGCTTCATCTAATTATCAATGAAAAAGGTGAGATTTTGTCCTTTCTAGGAACCCCTGGAAATACATTTGATATAAAGGTTTTAGATAGGTTAAGTAAAGGTATTTTTGGAAAAGTATTTGGGGATAAAGCGTATATTTCTTCGAAGTTCGGGGGCTCTCTTTTGGAGAGAGGTTTAGAGCTTTTTACAAGGTTAAGATCTAATATGAACCAAAAACTCATGTTATTAAAAAGTATTACTTAGAAAGAGATCTATTATTGAAACCGTAAATGATTAACTGAAAAAAAATTCCCAAATAGAACATAGCCGATGTCGAAGCCCTTCAAAGTTCCTAGTAAATCTGCTCGCTGGACTTGCTGCTTATAGTCATCAAGAGAAAAAACCATCTTTAAACTTTGATAGCCAAGATCATTGCCTAAAGATTACAGCTTTAAAAAAACCGAAACTCAGGTTTCTAAACTGATCATTTCGATTCGCTGCATTTCTGTTTCCTATTTGAAAAAAACTATCCTGTTTACGGATACGCCATTCTGGATAAAAAATACACCCTTATATAGGGAGGCATTGTATTTTATAATTGCATCGGCGTCTAATTGCATCGGCGTCTAAAGAGAAGAGGTTAAAACACCCAATTAAAGTTAAGGTTTCCTTCTTGGACGTTGTAATGGTTTCCTATGTTGGCTTCGTAGCTTAGTTTTAAAGAGCAATGATCTTTATACGCGACTAATACCTCAGTTCCCAAAATCAATTGATCTGTTGAGCTATGGTAGCTTTGCACAGTAAAATTCTTCGTGCAAGTTTCTTGTTTATAAAATCTAGAAGTATAGGTGCCGTTTGTCAAAGATATATTTTTTAGCCAACCTACATAGATGCTTGGGGAGGAGCATACCGAGCAAGTATTCAACTCTTTTAGAAGTTTCAATTTTACTTCTGGACGAAGAAAAGCCGAGTGAACGTTTTTAACAGATAGATTGAGAGCTCCTGCTCCTGATTCTTGGTATCCGCTTTCAAAAATATTCAAATAATCAAGATTAACAGTAGGAAGAAGGAAGAAATTCTTTTGGAAATTTTCTGGAAATTTCAGTCTTAGGCTTCCTCTACATCCAGCAAGGAGATCATAGCTTTTGTGATGATTGTGTGCTTTGTCTTTGAAATTTGAAAAGTGAATCTTTCTATTCACTTCATAAAAGCTGCGAGATCCTAAGAGAACGAGCCCAACATATCCGTATTCTCCGACATATCCTATAGAAGGACTAAGGTAGGCAGCCTGGATATGAGCACTGCCATTATTCTTATACCAATCAAGACTTGAATGAGTATACCCTGTTCCGGCACTTAAAACGAGGTGATTGAAGAGTCGAGTGCTAAATCCTGTTGTAAATCCATAGGTTTTACTATTAAAAGAGACTTGTTCTTGCATCTCGTTTTGTTTGTAGTAATAACCAATAGGATTAAACCATATCGACTGATCAGGACCAGATGTTGGGTCTTTGAAAGATTGATAACAGGGAGTCAGATAATAGGTTTCATAAGAATCGCTTGTTCGGTTCATTGATTGACCCACACGCGTACTAGTCTGCAAATTAGAAAGGGCAAGGCCTCCAAATTGTTGGGGCCCTAGCTGAAGGAGTGCTGTTGAGAAATTTGAAGGCGAAACTTTTAAAAGAGATCTTAGAGTAGGAAGAAGGGCCTTTGAGGAAATGCGAGAGCAAGAAAATAGATAATTAGCAATTTTTTTTGCATTTCCTTTTAAATCCTCAAGAGGTGTTGGGAAAATAGCGCCTGAAAAAAGAACGACAATATCTACAGAATTTGGGAAATAATTTACTACAAAATCTAAAGGATGCGTTTCTATGAGTTGGCTAAATGTTCCATTGATTGTGCTTGCTTGCAAGAAGGTATACGTTGTTCCTGCCTCGTAAAGTCCTGGCAGAGGATTTAAGCCTATACTACCGTCTAAATTTGCTGTTCCCGTAATCAAAAGAAGGTCTGAGATAGCGGGAACATCATCGATTTCTATAATTAAAGAAGCTGTTGGATCTTGGGTGTAATCTCCAGTAATCGTAAGGGTGCCGATAGAGGATCCAGGAACAACTGTTCCATCATTTTGCACAGTGCCAACACTTCCTGTTCCTTGTAAAGTTGCTGAGGAAGAAATCATGACAGGGCTGCTTAAAGATCCATTTACATCAAGGATACCTTGCTGAATACTTGTCGTTCCTGCAAATGTATTAACGCCACTTAGAGTCACCTTTCCTAAGCCAGTTTTTGTTAAAATTCCGCTTCCAGATATAGCCCCTGAATAGGTCCCGGTCGCTGCTTGATCAAAGATAACTGAAGCATTGTTGGTGATTGCTCCTTGAAGACTTGTCGTTGTTCCTTGGAGAACACCGCCACTAACCGTTGTTCCTCCGCTGTAGGTGTTTGCTCCACTTAGAATTGTGGTCCCTGTATTTTGTTTAGTCAAAGAACCTGAACCTGACATAGCTCCTGAATACGTTCCATTCGCTGCTTGATCAAAGATAACTGAAGCGTTGTTGGTAATTGCCCCTTGAAGACTTGTCGTTGTTCCTTGGAGAACACCGCTACTAACCGTTGTTCCTCCGCTGTAGGTGTTTGCTCCATTTAAAATAAGAGTACCGCTGCCACTTTTTGTTAAAGGTCCGGTGCCACTAAAAACTCCTGACATCGTAAG
>CAMGYI010000002.1:451867-532513 GCA_946127115.1 uncultured Chlamydia sp. | reverse complement strand
CCTCCATTAAAAGTAAGAGATCCCGAGGCGTTTCCAAGATTGTTATCTGCAGCAACACTCAAGCTTCCTCCAGAGAGGGTTGTCCCTCCGCTGTAGGTGTTTGCTCCACTTAGAATCGTAGTTCCTGTATTTTGTTTGGTCAAAGAGCCTGAGCCCGACATCACTCCTGAATACGTTCCTGCTATTGTCTGATCAAAGATAACCGAAGTATTATTGGTAATCGCCCCTTGAAGACTTGTCGTTGTTCCTTGGAGAACACCCGTACTAACGGTTGTTCCTCCGCTGTAGGTATTTGCTCCACTTAAAATGAGTGTGCCAACGCCGCTTTTTGTTAAAGGTCCGGTGCCACTAAAAATTCCTGACATGGTAAGGGGAGTGCCTGCGACATCGATCGTTCCCGCTCCCGACAGTGTAGCAGCTCTTGAAGAGGCAAACCCTGTTGTTGAAAGAAGCGTCCCGCCATTAAAAGTGAGAGTTCCAGAAGTATTTCCTAGATTGTCGTCTGCAGCAACACTCAAGCTTCCTCCAGAGAGGGTTGTCCCTCCGCTGTAGGTGTTTGCTCCACTTAGAACGAGTGTGCCCACGCCACTTTTTGTTAAAGATCCGGTGCCACTAAAAACTCCTGACATCGTAAGAGGGCTGCCTGTGACCTCAATTGTTCCCGCTCCTGACAGTGTACCAGCTCTTGCAGAGGTAAATCCTGTTGTTGAAAGAAGCGTACCTCCAGTAAAAATCAGAGCTCCCGAAGCATTTCCAAGGTTGTTGTCTGCAGCAACACTCAGACTTCCTCCGGAAAAGTTTGTGCCTGCGCTATAGGTGTTTGCTCCACTTAAAATGCATGTGCCGCTGCCAGCTTTTATAAGAGTTCCTGGGCCATTAAAAACTCCTGACATGGTAAGAGGAGTGCCTGTGACCTCGATCCTTCCCACTCCCGACAGTGTAGCAGCTCTTGCAGAAGTAAATCCTGTTGTTGAGAGAAGTGTTCCACCATTAAAAGTGAGAGCCCCTGAAGAAGCTCCTAAGTGGTTGTCTGCAGCAACACTCAAGCTGCCTGCAGAAAAGGTTGTTCCCCCCGTGTAGGTGTTCGTTCCTGAAAGCGTTAGTTTAGCAGTCCCTGTTTTTACAAGACCCCCACCAGAGCCTCCTCCTGCCCCTTGATCACTTTCAATGTTACTGCCAATAGACACATCAGAAGAAAGGTCGAAAGTCGTGGTAGCTCCTGACATCATAAAAAGATCTGTGCCAAGAGCTTGCCCATTATTACCACCGGTTCCGGCTGTCGTTGTGTTCCCAGAAAAAGAAACAGACGTTCTGATAGTTAAAGCAGCACCATCTTGGATAAAAATCGCTCCTCCTAACCCTCCTCCTCCTCCTCCAGAGTTATTACTTCCGCTGCCCCCTCCGAAGCCCCCGGCACCCCCAGTACCGGTAGTCCCGTCGCCGCCGCCGCCAAACCCGCCGGTTCCACCGATGGAAGCTCCATTACTTCCGCTTCCACCACCACCACCGAATCCACTTCCTCCATTTCCCCCAGGAACAGCAACTTGAACACCACCTAAACCGCCACCGCCACCAGGACTGCTTCCTCCACTTCCTCCAGGTCCACTCCCTCCTGGATTACCATTGACATTTCCCACAGCACCACTTCCCCCACCGGCGCCATCGAGAGATGTAGTGCCCCCAGCACCGCCAGTACCCCCAGCACTACCATTACCTCCACTACCGCCGCTGCGCCCGGGATTGGCGGCATCGGAGCCGTTAGCAGCATCTCCTGCTCCTCCCAAGTAGCCAATTCCCCCATTAAAACCGATTCCCCCACCTCCCCCTAGCCATCCTGCTCCTCCTCCTCCTGAGAAGCCCCCCCCCCACCTCCTCCTTCTCCAGTGGTGCCACCTCTACCACCAAATCCTCCACCTCCACCAGCACCAAAAGCCCCAGTCGCAAAACCATTACCTCCTGTAGCCGCACAGTTCTGAAATCCTATATTTTCCAATATCACTGAGGCTCCGCTATTTAGAAAAATCCCTCCACCAGCACCTAGGCCTCCACCAGCACCTTTATCCCCACCATTTCCCCCTTGCATTTGTCCTCCAATGATAGTGAGATCTTTGATGGTGATCGTCCCAGTACCTTGCCTTGCAAAAAAACCAGGGAAAGTACCTCCTGTCCGGGTAAGAGTGTTCCCTTGACCGTCAATGGTAAAGGTTTGGTTAACAGGATTGAGAACATTACTTGCATTCAATGGTTGGAAAACTTGCGAATAGGTAAAGCCAGAGCCAAACTGTATAAGGGTTTCACTTCCTGCATTAGCAGCGATAATCGCAGTATTAAGTTCTGTTGCGTTATTTACAGTCGTTAAACCTTCTACTGTTGAAAAGGAACTTAGAATAGCTAGTATGAGAACCTGTGGCTGAAGTATACTTTTTAACTTCATTAATCACTCTCTTTTTAAGATGTATTAAATTAATATTTAATAGAAGGTGGGTTATTTACTTATCTTAAAACACCCAGTTAAAGTTAAGGTTTCCTTCTTGAACGTTGTAATGATTTCCTATGTTGGCTTCATATCCTAGTTTTAAAGAGCAATGGTCTTTATACGCGACTAATACCTCAGCTCCCAAAATCAATTGATCTGTTGAGCTATGATAGCTTTGTACAGTAAAATTCTTCCCACAAGTTTTTTGTTTGTAGAATCTAGAGGTGTAGGTGCCGTTTGTTAAAGGTATATTTCTCAACCAACCTACATAGATGTTTGGGGAGGAACATACTGAATGCATATTAAATTCTTTCAAAAGTTTAAACTTTACTTCCGGACGAAGAAAAGACGAATGAACATTTTTAACGGATAGACTAATAGCCCCTGCTCCCGATTCTTGGTATCCGCTTTCAAAAATATTTAGGTAATCAATATTGACTGTAGGAAGAAGAAAGAGGTTCTTTTGGAAATTTTCTGGAAATTTTAGTTTTAGACTTCCTCTACATCCAGCAAGGAGATCATAACTTTTATGGTTACTGTGTGCTGTATTTTTGAAATTTGGATAGCGAATCTTTCTATTCACTTCATAAAAGCTGCGAGATCCTAAGAGAACGAGACCTGCGTATCCGTACTCTCCAACATATCCCATAGAAGGACTAAGATAGACAGACTGGATATGACCATTACCGTTATTCTCATACCAATCAAGGCTTGAATGTGTATATCCCGTTCCAGCACTTACGACGAGGTGATCGAAGAGCCGAGTGCTAAATCCTGTTGTGAATCCATAAGTTTTACTATTAAAAGAGACTTGTTCTTGCATCTCATTTTGTTTGTAGTAATAACCAATAGGATTAAACCATATCGATTGGTCAGGAGCAGATGCAGGGTCTTTGAAAGATTGATAACAAGGAGTCAGATAATAGCTTTCATAAACGTCACTTGCTCGATTCATTGACTGACCCACACGTGTGCTATTTTGTAGATTAGAGAGAGCAAGGCTTCCAAATTGCTGAGGCCCTAGCTGAAGGAGTGCTGCTGAAAAATCTTTTGGAGAAACTTTTACAAGAGGTCTTAGAATGGCAATAAGCTCGTCTGAATAACGGACTGAGCAAGAAAATAGGTACTTAGCAATGTCTTTTGCCCCACCTTTTAATCCATCGATAGGCAATGGAAGAACAGACTCAGTGAAAGGGATATAAATCTGCACAAAATTTGTGAAATAATTTATTACAAAATCTAAAGGGTGCGTTTCTATGAGCTGGCTGAATGTGCCATTGATTGTGCTAGCTTGCAAAAAGGTATAGGCTGTTCCTGCTTGATAAATGCCTGGTAGAGGATCTAGATCTAGAATGCCATCTAAATTGGCGGTTCCCGTGATTGAAAGCAGGTCTGAGATAACGGGACTATCATCGATTTCTATGATTAAAGAAGCTGTAGGATCTTGGGTATAATCTCCATTAATGATAAGGGTGCCGATAGAGGCTCCAGGAATAACTGCTCCATTATTTTGCACAGTTCCAACACTTCCTGTTCCCCGTAATGAAGTAGAGGGAGAAACAAAAACTGGGCCGCCTATAGCTCCGTTTACAGCAAGGCCGCCTTGCTGAATACTTGTCATTCCTATGTATGTATTTATCCCACTAAAGGTTAGGACACCATTCCCACATTTCATTAGGGTTCCAGTTCCCGACATGGCTCCAGAATAAGTTCCCGCTGTTGCCTGATCAAAAATGACGGAAGAGTTGTTGTTGATTGTCCCTTGAAGGCTTGTTGTTGTTCCTTGGAGAGTTCCTGCTGAAACCGTTGTTCCTCCACTATAAGTATTCGCGCCGCCTAAAGTTAATGTGCCTGTTCCGCTTTTTGTTAGAGCTCCGGTTCCCGACATGACTCCAGAGTAAGTTCCGCTTGTAGCCTGATCAAAAATGACGGAAGAGTTGTTGTTGATTGTCCCTTGAAGGCTTGTTGTTGTTCCTTGGAGAGTTCCTGCTGAAACCGTTGTTCCTCCGCTATAGGAGTTTGCTCCACTTAGAATGAGTGTGCCAATCCCAAGTTTGGTGAGAGCTCCTGCGCCACTAAAAATTCCTGACATAGTAAGAGGAGTTACCACGACGTCGATTGTTCCAGGTCCGGCCATGGTAACATTTCTTGAAGACGTGAATCCCGCTGTTGCTTGAAGCTCGCCTCCATTAAATGTTAAGATTCCTGAAGAATTTCCCAGATTATTGTCTGCTGAAACATATAAAACTCCCGCTGAAATCGTTGTTCCCCCAGTGTAGGAATTTGCTGCACTCAAAGCGAGTGCGCCGATTCCATTTTTGGTGAGAGTTCCTGTGCCACTAAAAATTCCTGACATGGTAAGAGGGGTTCCTGTGACATCGATTGTTCCAGCTGCGGTCATGTTAACATTTCTTGAAGACGTGAATCCCGTTGTTGCTTGAAGCGTCCCTCCGTTAAATGTTAAAGCTCCTGAGGCGTTTCCTAGGCTATTGTCTGCTGCAACACTTAAGATCCCCGCTGAAAGCGTTGTTCCCCCGCTGTAGGTGTTGGCACCGCTTAAGATTAATGTACCGATTCCGCTTTTCGTGAGAGCTCCAGTGCCACTAAAAATTCCTGACATGGTAAGAGGAGTGCCCGTGACATCGATTGTTCCAGTTGCGGTCATGGTAGCATTCCTCGGAGACGTAAATCCTGCTGTTGATCGAAGCGTGCCTCCACTAAACGTTAGAGCACCCGAAGCATTTCCTAGATTATTGTCTGCTGCAACGCTTAATATCCCTGCTGAAAATGTTGTTCCCCCACTGTAGGTGTTGACCCCAGAAAGGGTGAATAGCCCGCTCCCTTGCTTCGTCAAACCACCAGTTCCGCTGATTTGTCCGCCAAATGTAACAGAGGCAGTAGCGGTCCCCACTGTTAATGAATTTGCACCGAGGATCACTTGTCCTCCTGCAATACCAATCAAGTCTCCGATAGTTCTCGCTCCTGAAGCCCCACTCTGACTAAAGATCGCACCGTTATTGATTGTCAAAGAACCTGTAGTTGAAAGCCCTCCTGCTCCCGAAATCGCAAGAGTTCCCGCACCCACTGTTGTGCCGCCGCTATAAGTCGAAAGAGGGGCATTTAACGTGAGGGTTCCTCCACTCGGTGTCGAAGTGACACTATCGGATCCACCGCCAGAAATCCCACCCACAGAAAAACTAATTCCTGGATTTGCATCGATTGTGACAGCTCCAGAAATGCTGAGAGCACGAGAAGAAGCAAAGCTTGCGGTTGCTCGAAGAGTAGATCCGTTGGTCATGGTAATTGCTGAAGTACCAACGCCGAGTGCACTATTACTCGGAATAGCAAGAGTTCCTGCGGAAATTGTGGTGGGCCCTCGAAAATTGCTTCCACTTGGTAGGGTTACGGTTCCAATTCCCTGTTTTGCAATCCCTGCATCAACGGGTCCTGTAGTGTCTCCATTGATAACAGAGTTGAGAGTAGCATTGCCAGTCATGTCGAATGCCAACTTTGCATTTTGGAATAAGAAGATATTAGCTCCTGCTGAGGAGCCGTTTGCACCACTGTTTCCTGCGCCTGTGCCAGCGCTTCCTCCACTTCCACCAGCGACGGAATTCCCAGAAATATTAATAGACGTACCCGCTAGCGTAAGAGTGGCACCGTCGCTCACAAAGACTCCACCACCAACGCCGCCACCACCGCCGCCGCCGCCGCCGCCGCCCTCAAATACGCCGCCGCCATCACCATTTCCCCCATTTCCCCCAAAACGTCCACCACCACCACCATTTGTTGGAAAAGACCCAAAACAGCCTCGAGTAGACCCGCCGCCGCCACCGGCCCCCCAGCCGCCGCCTCCAGCGCCTCCATTTCCAGCGCCGCAATTTAGGGTGTTCCGACCGCTTCCGCCGCCTCCTCCTATTCCAAAACCCCCTCCACCGCCGCCATTTCCACCAGTTCCTCCAAACCCTCCTCCTGTACCATAAAAACCGTTTCCACCAGCTCCGCCTCCATTCTTACCAGCCGACCCGGACCCTGTACCATACGAAGTGCCGCTTCCGGGAGCCGCAGCGCTACTCCCTCCGTTTCCACCAATACCTGATCCTCCGGTCACTACTATAGGTACAGACCCAGTCCCCCCAGCTCCTCCCACCGCTGAATTTCCTGTAATCGAAATATTGGTTACAGTTAGATTCCCATTGACAACAAGCCCCCCTCCGGCCCCCAACCCTCCCCCTCCTCCTCCTGAAGAAGGCACTGCTGCGTTGCTACCACTTCCTCCTACAACAAGAGAATAATGCAATGCATTGAAACTGGCAGTGTGTCCGTTATATGATCCCCTAGCGACTCCTTCCGTAAGATGTAGATTTTTGAGATGGATTCCCGTTCCTTCCGTTTGGAAAACTCTATGTGTCTTATTGCCGCTCAAAATAACTGCGGAAGAAGGGTCTTCTCCTTGGATTGTTAAATTATCGACTAGAATAAGAATAGGACCGGATATCGTAACAATTTTTTCTATGGACGCAGGGATAGCAATTGTGTCTCCTTCCTGTGCCATTCCTACCAGCTCTCTTAATGTTCCTTTTCCTGAATCATCACTATTAGCAACAGTATAAGTCCTAGCCTGAGCTGTGCAACAAGCTAAGCAAAATAAAGCAATACAGAGAGATCTCATAGGGCACCATCCTTTCAATACACTATAAATATTTTTTTTATTTAAGTAAATATTAGTATTGCCTCTGGGGATGATTGAAGACCCTCGCCTTTAAGGCGAGGAAAAGATTGAACCTGCCACTATGCGACGTTATAATTTAGGAGCACACATAAAAACAGACTTGAAAGCCTATCTTGGCTGGAGTCCTAAATATAGAAAGCGGGTATTGACTAGAGCAGGTTGCAGTACGTTTGAGAGAGGTGCTAAGGCAGATTGCTTTGGAGTAGCCGAAAATCCAATTTTTGAGTTTGTTTGAGTATAGACTTGTTGCGTAATATATAAGGTGAACTAGTTAGTCCCGCTCAATTTTTGTCGTTCACCTTCGACTTAAATGGAAATTCCAAAGACCTGTGCATAATAACGGCATGGTGTCCTCTACGGAACAACTCTTATTTCTTATAGGAGTTTGCATGCATTTACACGGGATGGGGGAAGTTTGTACCAGAACCGAATGACTTCCTGAAGACACTTTAACAGAGTTAGAGCTGCATTCCTTATTGATTACTACTTACTAATTTCTTTTTTTAAGAAATCTCGATAGAGCTGGAACAGGTTTTTTTGGATTTTATTGCAGAACATTCTTTCATGAATGAACCGTCTGATGTTTGTAGAAAAAAACCAGTATAAGCTCTTCATGAATTTGGTGCAATAAAGTGGGATAAATGCATGAGCATTTACCCCAAAAGCTTTAGCGGCTCAGCATTCTATTGTAGACACATCCAATTGCTCCACCTAGAATAAGACCCACAAAGAAACCCCAGATTCCGCCAACGATTCCGCCAACGAATGAAGCATCATAGCCGGTATAAAGTGAAGACATCACGCTAACAAATTGATATCCCCATCCAGTCATTGCAATCCATCCAGTAAGAAGGATAGCAAGCCCCCAAACAATGCCGATTGAAAGTGCTAGGCACCTGCAGCAGAGCTTATGTTTTTGAGACTTAGGCACATTTTTCATTTTTTTCTCCTCGATAAGATTGGGTTGAATAACATACTAATCTATACATTGTATACATGTTAAATTTCTAAATATATTTCAAACTATTTTTTTACACTTCTAGGATTCTGTTGATTTAAATTTAAATGTTCTTCATGATTCGCACTAAGGAGATTCATTATGAAAGGGTTACTCACTAAATTTTCTGTGGTGACATTTTTATTTTTAGGTTTTTTTTTAAGGGGAGAAGAGCTTCAGTTAGGATTCTGTCTTCCCTCTTATCCTCAATCGGATAGAGATTTGGGTCTCGTTCAAAAATTCCTTCTCTTTTCTGCTGATCAAACATTGGATTATCCCCACTGTTCTTTTGAGTATGATCTTGATGGACAAGCTATTATGAGTGGGCCCAAAGAGGGTATTTGGCCTTATGTCATTTCTTTTGGGGGGGCGCTTGAAAAAATTATGAGAGAAGGAATTCCACGGGATCAATTTGAAGGGTTAAAGAGCAGTTTTGGTTCTTTTTTGGGGGATGCGCTTGCTGAGAAAGAACTTGTACGCGAGATTGAGTGGGAAATGGCACAGAAGGTTGGTGGGTCCTTAAATCCCATGCAGCGCAAGATGCTCTTTATGATTCCTGATCAGAATATTTCTTTTCAGTCCGGAGCTGAGGTGGTTCCTCAACTTCATAGTTTCGAAGTGTATTACCAGCTCAGGCTGACAGCGGATGACCAGAGCAATATCTTTAAAATGATCAAGAGCTTAGGGGAATTGGGATGGTTAGGACTTTTGAAAAAGAAGAGTGCTATGGAAAAGCTGGGGGATACCATTCTTCCCGTTCATCCCCTAAGGTTTTTGGGGTACGTTGTATCAAATCCCCCTTTAAGGAAGCAACTTCCTAAGATTATGGGAGACTTTTTCAAGAGGAAAAGCTTTTTAAATGGGTATGGGAAAAGGATTGGTTTTGCTCAACGGATGACCAATGAGATTAACCACAATAACATGATGCAGTATGTCCCAGGATTTTCCCAGCAGATAGGTGTATCGGAAGAATCGATTCGGAAGTACTTTAGCTCTCATGATTGGGAAGGTCTAATACGGAATTTAATGGGCGATTAACCAATGCTTGCCTTGGAGTGTGCGGGGAGGAAGTAGGGATGACAGTTATCAATGAAGGTCTCGGGAGTGATAAAGCGGGCTCCCTTCTTGCGTTGTAGGTAAAAGGCATTGCCTCTTTCCCAAATGGGCATTCCCTTCTCAAGTTGTTCACTGTTAACAGTGCTATGACGCACCTCTGAGTGGATCCAGATTTGACCTTGAGCAACAGACATCAGCTCCATTGCAGTGAGTCCCCCTGAGCGGGTGAATGTTGCATCGCTCCGATAGTATAAGGATGCGATCACATTATCATTTTGGAAACACATGGGGATGACTGTTAGATTGTGGGGGAAGTCGTCTATTTTTTGAATGAGGTGATAGACCTTTTTCAGTAAGTTATTTTTATGCTGTGTATGGGAATTGCAAAAGACGAAAAGAAGGTGACGCTCATCTGCAGCAGTTCGCTTCATGAGTTCAATATAATTTCTTAAATACTTTAGGGTTGCCTCTTCTGTTGGGTGACTTCCCAAAAGGATAGTAGAGACTTTATCGTTTGTTTCGATATTGATTGCTATTTTGTCGCGGTAGATTTCGGAGGCGATGAAACCCCTTTTAATAGAATCAGAAACCAGAAATTTTTCTTTGTTAGAATTAACATGAATTAAGATTTTCATCCGCTCGTTGCGATTTCTGACTTTGTTAAGGTATTGCTTGAAAGAAGGGCGAAGGGGGAAGCTTTCATAACAGACTTCAGTTTCAGAAAGCCCACAGTTCTTTCTCCAAAATCCTTCAGCAGTTTGGTTCTCTCTTAATAGAGGGATAGTGCTGATCAGCTTAATTAAAGAGCGATCCGTTGATGAGAGGAGTTTAATCGGTCTGAAAAAGTGAATCACATTATCCGTTGGAAGTTCGGTGACAATTTTTTCTAGTTTTAGTGGTTTGCCTGTTATCTTTTTTGCTAGCTTTATCGCTTTTACGATGGCAAAGGTCCCGACAGGTTGAGTATCGACAATTTGATCGATCCCTTCCTTAAGTAAGATACATAGAGTGCGGAGAAAAATAAATATGCCAAGAACAATATCTGCTGTTGGAACATTTTTCTGTAAAAACATCAGAAACTTTATATTCCCCCGTTTCTGAGAAGAGTTCCAAAGATAAACAAACCATTTTCCTAAGCGTTTACTGGCCATATCAATAAGAATGTCTTTTTGGATAATGTCAGTATTTGGATTTTCAGAAAGAGCCTTTACTGCGTGTGCTTTTGCAGCCTGAATATGTCCTCCACCTCCTGAAGAGGTGATAATAAGGAGTTTTTTGCGTTTCATTTCCAAAGGAGGTTCCATGCATTACCCTACTTAATCGGCATCCTAGAAAACCCTTAAAAAAAAGGGAACCATTATCTTATAGGTGGCTTAATTTTTCATTGAAAGTAAGAATTCTGCATTCGAGTTTGTTTTTTTCAATCGGCTAAGTAGCATGTTCATTGCATCAAGAGGGGTTAAGTCAGCAAGTGCCCGACGGAGTAGGTAGATCTTCTCAAGCTCATCAGGGTGGTAAAGCAGATCTTCTTTTCGTGTTCCTGAACGAACAACATCAATTGCAGGATAGACTCTTCGATCAGCAAGGCGTCTGTCAAGAACGAGTTCCATATTACCCGTACCCTTGAACTCCTCAAAAATCACCTCATCCATTCTAGATCCTGTGTCGACTAGAGCAGTAGCGATGATCGTTAGTGAGCCTCCATGTTCGATATTTCGTGCTGCACCAAAGAACCGTTTTGGTTTATGGAGGGACTGCGCATCGACACCACCTGTCAGGATTTTTCCAGAGTGGGGTTGGACAGTATTATAGGCGCGGGCAAGACGTGTTATCGAATCAAGAAGAATGACAACATCTTGACCATTCTCAACGAGAGAGCGGGCTTTTTCTATGACCATCTCTGCAACTTGAACATGGCGCTCTGGGGGCTCATCAAAGGTCGAAGAGACAACCTCTCCTTTAACCATCCGTTGCATGTCGGTTACTTCTTCAGGACGCTCATCGATAAGAAGAACGATGAGTGTTGCATCAGGATGATTTACTGCAATCGAATTGGCAATGTTTTGCACCAGGATTGTTTTTCCTGACTTTGGAGGAGCAACAATGAGACCTCTTTGACCCTTTCCAATTGGAGAGCTAAGATCAAGCACTCGCATTGCGAGTCGATCTTTCCCATTTTCCATGACAAAACGCTCCGTCGGGAAAAGAGGAGTCAGGTTGTTGAAGAGGATCCGTTCTTTTGATTTTTCGGGAGTTTTCCCATTAATTTTGTCCACTTTTTGAAGAGCAAAATACTTTTCCTTCTCCTTTGGAGCTCGGAGAGTTCCGTAGATTGTGTCTCCTTTTTTAAGATCGAAGCGGCGGATTTGGGCGGGAGAGACATAAATGTCTTCGGCGGAAGGGAGATAGTTGTAGTTGGGGGAGCGAAGAAAGCCAAACCCATCAGGGAGGACTTCTAATACCCCTTCTCCGACAAGAACTTCGTCAGGCATTGTGGATTTTAATTTGACAACTTCGAATACCATTTGTGATTTTGTTAAAGATCCAAGGTTTTCAAGACCAATATTTTTTGCATAAACAGCCAGCTGGTCAATATCCATCTGCTGAAGGTCGGCAATCTTAGTGATAGTGGGGTCTTTGGAAGGCCTTTGGCCTGGATGTCTTTTAGGAGGGTGAATGGGTTGTTCTTTTTTGGTCGCTTGGTTTTGTTCTGTATCTTCACTCATTGAGAGTCTATCTCCTTTATCATTTCAAGTACTTTCTGTTTTAAGTTTTCGACTGTGCCATGATTTTCGATGACATAGTCCGCATATTTAGCTTTTTTTTCTGGATCCCATTGACGAGCATTCCTCTTAAGGAGACTATTCTTTGTAAATCCTGCTTGGATAAAGCGTTTAACGGCTTTATCGTTGTCGCTGACAACAGCAACAATGAGATCAAAATCTTTTTCTTTGCCGATTTCCTGAACAAGAGGAAGTTCGACGACGAAATATTTATCTTTTCCTTCTGCTTCCACCTTTTTGAATTCTTCATCGATACGTCTGAGAAGAAGAGGGTGAAGTAGAGACTCCAGAGCTTCTAATTTTTTTTCATCGCTAAAAACGATGTCCGCCACTTTTTTCCGATCAATCTTCTTATCTGTTGTGACTTGTGATCCAAAGAGGGAGATAATTTGCTTAATACACAAGGGGTCATTTGCTAGGAGTTGATGGATGATTCTGTCAGAACTAAGTATGGACGCTCCATGATCTTTTAGGATGCGGCAAACCGTGGACTTCCCTGTTGCGACGGTGCCTGTTATCGCCATTTTCTTCAAGTTTAACATTCCCCCCAATTTTTTCCAATGCCAATATTGACAATCAGAGGAACGGATAGAGGGGTGATGTTTTCCATGATGGATTGAACGATCTCACGGGTGCACGGGATATTTTCATCAGGAAGTTCAAAAATTAATTCGTCATGAACTTGGAGAACCATGTAAGCAAGCCTTTCCTTCTTGAGGGCCTCATGGACTTTGATCATTGCTTTTTTGATGATATCGGCCTGACTTCCTTGGAGGGGAGTGTTTACTGCTAAGCGCTCTGCTGCTGCTCGAATCATCCCGTTTGTGCTGTGGATTTCTGGAATAGGTCGCTTCCGACCATACATTGTTGTTGCAAGACCTGTCTTCCGCACCTTTTCCTTTGAACGTTCAATAAAATCTCTGACTCCTGGGTATCGTTCAAAGTACTTCTTAATAAAAGTAGAAGCTTCTTTAACATCGATTCCGAGTTCTTGTGAAAGACCGTAGGCTTGCTGGCCATAAATGATCCCAAAATTGACAGCTTTAGCTTCTGCTCGCATCTGCTTTGTGACTTCTTCGATAGGTACATCAAAAACAGTAGCAGCTGTTGATGAATGAATGTCTTCATTATGATTAAAGGCAGCAACTAGTTTAGGGTCGTTGCTAAAATGAGCTAAAAGTCGGAGTTCGATTTGGGAGTAGTCAGCAGAAAGATAAGACCATCCCTCCATTTCTGGCATAAAGGCTTCCCGAATTTTCCGGCCTTCTTTGGTTCGAATAGGAATATTTTGAAGGTTAGGGTCTTGGCAAGATAGTCGCCCTGTTGCGGTCACTGTTTGCATGAAAGTGCAGTGAATCCGACCCGTATCTTCGTGGATTTGAAGAGGAAGAGCTTCTGTATATGTCGAACGAAGTTTTTCAAGGCCGCGATAGTCTAAAACTTTTCCTGCAATTGGGTATTCGTCTTTTAGAGAACCTAAGACCTCTGCACGAGTGCTTTTCTTAGGTCCCATGGGGATTGCCAGTTTGTTAAACAGAATCTCCCCAAGCTGTTTCGGAGACTTGATGTTAAACGATTCTCCTGATAAGTCATAAATCTCTTTTTCCAAACAGGTAAGTTCTTCACGCAAAAGCTCTGACATATCTTGAAGTTTTTTGGTATCGACAAACATCCCATATCGCTCCATGGAGACAAGGACGGGGATGAGAGGAAGCTCGATTTTTTCAAGCATACTTGACAATTCCTTCTCTTCAAGCTCCTTTTCAAAGAGGGCCTTTAGGCGGCAGGTGTAGTCCACATCTTCGCAGCAGTAAGGGCCAATTTCTTCGAGAGAAACATCTCTCATTGACTTTCCTTTTTTCCCACTTCCAATCAAATCTTTAATAGAAGTTTTTGTCTTTCCAAACTTTTCAAGTGATAATAGGTCGAGACCATGTCGGTTTTTTTGAGGTGCGCATAGGTAAGAGGCTATCATGGTATCAAAACCGATTGTTTTCAAAGTGATTCCATGGTTTTTTAAAATGTGGAAGTCATATTTGATGTTGTGGCCGTAAAAGGCAATATCAGGATTTTCAAGAAGTGGCTTAATCTTTGAAACAACCACGTCGATTCCTAATTTTCCATTTGTCGGAACATACCATGCCATGCGCGGAGAAGTGCAAAACCCTACTCCAACCATTCGCGCTGTCATCGGGGCAAGTTGGTCGGTTTCCGTATCTATACAGATCGATTTTTCCTGCCCAAATCTTTTAATTAGGGTGTCTAGCTCCTCTTCTGTATCGATGATATGATAGGAAAGTTCCTCTTCAAACTTTACTTCAGGGGGCTTTTCTAATTCTTGCAGAAGAGTGCTAAAATTCATTTCTCGATAGAGAACCGCAAGGGCCCCAAGGTTTGGAGATTTGAGGTGATAAAAGGCTTCTTCAATTGGATAGGGAACATGCGATATGAGTTTTGCAAGTTTTTGGCTGATCCGTGCATCAGATTCGTGGGTTCTGATTTTTTCTGCCTGCTTTTGATTTGCCATTCTATCAAGGCTATTGAGGAGGTTTTCAAGCGTTCCGTACTCTTGGAGAAGAGAGGCCGCTGTTTTTGGACCAAACCCCGGGATTCCTGGAATGTTATCCGATTTGTCACCCATAATCGCCAAGTAATCGACGATTTGCTCTGGTTTCACTCCATAAATTTCCTCCACCATTTCTCGGTTGATTAAGAGATTGTCTTTGTTGGTGTTGAGCATAAAAATCTTATCGGTGATCAGTTGGCAAAGGTCCTTGTCGCTTGAACAAATAAAAACTTCAATTCCCTTTTTTTCTGCCCATTTTGCAATGACTCCTATGACATCATCGGCTTCAACCCCTTTTTCAGATATATAAGGGATCCCAGACATTTTACAGAACTGATGTGCCCAAGCAAGTTGAGGGGCAAGATCTTCGGGCATTCCTTCCCGATGACTTTTATAATCCTCATATATCTCGATTCGTGCTTGCTTGTTATTGGGACCATCAAAAACGGCGACGAAGCCTTCAGGAGAAAAATCCCTGATGATCTTTTGGGCTGAGCGGATGAATCCGTATAGAGCATTTGTGGACTCTCCCTCTTTGTTTGTCATCCCTCGAATGGCAAAGTAAGAGCGGAAGAGAAAGGAAACTGCATCGAGAATGTATATATTTTTCATAGTGCCACTCCCCTAACACCAATCCGGTTTGTACACTTTTTTCTATGGACTGGTAGCATTTAAGGGGTTATTCATTGCTTGTATTCCATTGAAGAGCAGGCGAGTAAAGGTAGAGAGAGCGGTTCATTAATTCGGGGCTTATATTTGCAGGAAGAGCAAGCTCGTGTTTAACCTTCCCAGTAAAGATTGGGGAGTGTCCCTCAATGAGACCAGATAGTACTGGATGAAGGACCTTTAATTCAACAACTTGATAATCACCATCAATTTTAGCCTTTTTGACAAGAGCAAGAAGGGATTTGCTGTAGCTACTGTTCCCATCATCGATATAGCCATAATCTTGTGCTTTGACAGGGTCGTAAACCTGAGCGCCATATTCATTGATAAGCTTAACCCTGTTTAGCTGAGGACGAGCTGATGTGACAAGATTCACAAAGAGATTATAGTCGTAGTCGACAATATCACGAAGAGATTGATCTTCTCCGGGCTTCCATTCGCGGTAGCGACTGAGCATGTCTTTGTCTATCCCCTTTGTAATCGTGAGCTGCTTGACCCCATACCTTTCCATAAGACCAGCAATGTTAAAATTTGGGCCCATTAATACGCCCACCGAGCCGATTACTCCAATAGGAGCAGAGAAAATCTTATCTGCACTACAGGCGATCATCATTCCTCCCGAAGCACACATTCCATCAATATATGCGTAGATCGGAATTTTGTACTTTTCTTTATAGTTTACAAGGTTTTGGTAAATATCGTGGGCATCAAAAGCTACTCCCCCAGGACTATTGATATGGAGCAGGATCGCTTTGACTCGATTACCTTTTAGTATTCCTTCGCGCGAGTCTAGAAGTTGGGCATGCACTGTTTTTGCATTCAAATCTTTCGATCCAATAACTCCATGAATATTGAGCCTAAGCACTGCAGGATCTGATTGAGGAAGCAAAGAGCGATTTCCCTCAGCATCTACTGCAATAATCAGCTGAGTTTTATCAGAAACCATTTGTGGTTTTAAGAGAATGCCCACAATTATTCCAATAATAATTACACCAACAAGAATTCCGATGAATCCAGAAAAAACATTGCAAAAAGACCTCACCGCCGATACAAAAATCGACTCGCGCTTAACTTCCATAACTTTCCTTGTAAACAAAGCTTAAAATTACCTCATCGTAACGAAGTTTTTAATTTGCTTCAACTACTGATGATGTTGCAGGTATTTTTAAGTTTTTGTCGACAAGGGTAGTAATACAACTGTCAGACCAAACATTGAGAGCTGTTTCGACCATATCAAAGAGTGAATAGAGCGGAAGAATAATGCCCATGAGTTCAACCGGAACACCCATCCCAATTAAAAATGCTGTGGTAAGGAAAAAGCACCCCATTGGAACCCCTGCATTGCCAATAGCAGCGAAAGAGGCAAGGAAAATCCAAGGGATCATTTGCAAGGGGCTAAAGACAATTCCCTGAGATCCACAGACAAAAAAGAGAGTGATAAAAATGAATGCCGCGCACCCATTCATATTGATAATGGAGCATAGGGGAAGGCTAAAACTTGCTGTTTTATCTGATATCCCAAGACGATTTTTTGCACAGTCAAGCGTAAGGGGAAGGGTTGCATTCGAAGACTTTGTGAAAAAAGCCATTGTAAGAGCTGGAAACATTGCCCGAGCGGTTCTCATGGGAGATCCTCCCTTGAGCCTTACCATTAGGGGAAGGATAATTAAGCCCTGAATGAGGTTCGCACCGATGACACATAGCCCATAAAGCATGAGTTGTTGTAGCTGAGCAGCATTTCCTTTGATGCTCTGAACGAATTGAATTGTAAATGCAAAGATACCAAGTGGCATGAGAAAGATGAGAGCGGATGTAATCTTTAGAAGGGCAGAAAAAAGAGCGGCAAAAAGGTCCTTTAGAAGAAGATTCTGTTCTTTAGGGAGCTTTAGTATTGCAATACTGAATATTGTCGCTAGAAAGGCTATCCCCAAAACATTGTTTTCTAAAAAAGGCTGCACAGGGTTTTCAGGAATAATCTTCATTAGAAACGAGAGGTAATTCCCTTGCTTAGGGACAGCGACTCCAACTGCTTCACCCAGATTCACTGGTTGGATGATCAGAAAAAGAATCATGCCAATTGTTGCAGAAATGAGAGTTGTTGCAACAGTATACGTTAATATTCGTCTTAGAAGAATTCCTGCTTCGTTTAGTGATGTCATTCGGGAGAGAGTAGAGACAATTGCTAAAAAAATCATAGGCAAACTAATTAACTTGAGCAGGTTGATAAAAAGCTTGCTCATGAGCTCAGCAAAGCCAACAACAAAAGGAAGGTCAAAAGATCCGAGGATCCCCCCAAGTAAGAGTGCAAGGATCATCCCTAGATTAAAATAGTTTTTCTTCATGAGACGATTCCACCACTAGAATTATCATTTATATATGAGGAACAATGGTACCAGGAATAGGGATTAATTAGAAGACGCACGTTTCTTAAATTGAAGGAGCTCAATAAAGGCAAGGCAGCCAAAGAGGACGAATAGGAAAAAGAGTTGAGGAGGGAAGGGAATTTTCAAAACGATTGCGATCAGTACGCAAAACTGTGCTGCGGTGGCGATTTTCCCCCAGCGAATGGCTTTGATCTCTAGGCTTCTCCAGGTGCCAGTTATTCCAAGGTAAGAGAGGAAAAGAAAGAGAAAAAAGTCTCTTGAAAGCATTGTTACAACTTGCCAGGGGAGGATATGTTGTTTAACAAGGAGAACTGAGAGAACAACGTAGACGAAGAATTTATCCATCAAAGGATCCAAGATTGCACCAAATCTAGACGTGAAGTGGTAGCGGCGGGCCAAGTAACCATCGACGCAATCAGAAAGCATGGCTAATATGATGACAATCGTTCGAAGAGTTGTGCTCTCTATGATAAAAAGAAGCGCTAAAGGAGCACGCAAAAAAGAGATACTATTCGGCGGGTTTAACATCGTATGAGTATTGTATGCCTTGTGTTCCTACGAATCAAGCTTCGACCTATCGCTTAGGAGAGCTTGCTTTCTCCTATATTTCTTATACCAGACAAGGGCAATTACCGTCACACCGAAAGCTAAAAATATAAAAAGATTTAAGGTTTTTACCTTGGAAAGAAGGGCTTCGTAGTTTTGCCCCAACCGATAAAATCCAAAAAAACAGACACTTGCCCATATCAAGCAAGCGAGTGCATCACGCATAATAAATTTTCTGAAGTTTGTTTTGCTCATTCCTGTTGTCATAAAAATACAGTTCCGGATGCCGAAGGGGATGAAACGTCCCACTAGAAGTGTCAATAGACCATGCTTTTCATAAAACTTTCCGACTTTCTCCAATTTTTCAGCAGGGAGTAGCTTTGAAAAGTAGCGGATCTTCAGGAGTTTTATGCCGATCTTCCGTCCAACCCAGTAGCAAATTATTGCGGAAAAGTAGGTTCCAAAAAGGATACTTACGAACAAAATAGTTGTATGCTCAGGGATCAGAGTGGCTGCCAGAAAGGCAGTTAAAACCATAATTACATCAATACTAATCGGAATATTTAATCCTGCCAGCAAGATGAGAACAAAGACCATTAAAGGAGCATAGGAGCTGTGTTCAACAATAAAATTTACTAGTGTTTCCATAACGCCTATTATCCCATAACTTTCATAAAATCTGAAGACAAACTTGACAAGTATTCTTCTGAAAAGGTAAAACCAGATACCCAAATTTTTATTTGGGGACAAAGATGAAACTGAAGTCTCTTTTGCTTATCGCTATTAGAAAGTTTTTTAAAAAGTAAAAATGGTGTTAAGTGACTGAGGCCTTTTGAGTAGCTGTGTCTTCAACGGCTGCCAGTTCTCCTTCGTCGATATCAACTTTTTCATTTTGTTTCGTGAGACGGTTAAATTGGCGGCCAAGGGATTGTGCAGCAACGATCCAGCCAAGGACAATAAGAAGAAGAAAGATACCAACAAAAGGTGTGCTAAGGGAAACACTCCCAAAGACCATTAGAAGGCTCCCGTGGACAATCGATCCTCCTGTCTTTCCAAGGCGAGATCCCACTCCGTCGATGGCAGCTTTTCCTTTAAATTTTGATTCGGAGTTGAGCGGGATAAATGAAATTTCTTTCGTTGCATCAAAGAGGGTGTATTTGCATGCCCGCGAGAACACATTTTGAACTGTTCCAAAGAAGACCCCTAAGGCAAGTGGTGTAAAGCCAAGGACGGCGCTCCATTTAATGAGAGCAGGATCTTCTCTAAACAGCATAATGCCAAAGAAAAAGGCTCCTGTGATTAGAAGAGCAACAGGAGTAATCAGGGCGCTAAAGGTCCATCCCATCTTACGGATCATATTTCCACTGATAAAGATAGCGATAAATGTGGAAAGAAACCCTATCCACCTGAGAACACTTCCCATGTATGCATTGAAGTCATTAGGATTGGGGTATAGGAAACTAATCTGGTCCTTCCAAATAATTTCAATCATGTTAATGGCAAGGTTGAAGCCGATCACTAGGGCTGCTATAGAAAGGAGGTATTTTGATTTTGTGAGATAGGCAAAGCTTTTCCGCATCTCCATTTTGATCTTTCTCCGCTCAGTTTGATTTTTCGCGTGTTCTTCTTTCATGGTTGGATCTTGGCGGATCACACAAGTGTTGTACCATCGAAAGATTCCAATGGATAGAAGCCCTGTGAAGATTACAATGGTTGTCACAAGGCCTAAGCTTTGTCCCCAAGCATCTTCTCCAAAAAAGAATGAAAGGTCGAATAGTTTTCCTGAGACAAAAATTGCAATTTGCCCGGCAAAAATAGCGGAAGCGTTTGCTCCAACCCCTAGAATCCCGTAGAACCGTTTGGCATCTTTCACAGTGATGATTTCATTGGCAAAGGCCCAAAAAAGGACTGACATGATGGCTGTTCCCCAAAGTTCTGACATCACATAGAAAAGAGTAAAGGACCAGTTGCGAAACATTGCAATAAGTCCTTGAAGTTTTGGTGCTATTCCCTCTAGTTGGTCACAAAATGTGTGTGGGTGTATGACATCCCTAAGAGGGTAGAGAACGAGAGCAAAGACGGCAAAAAAAGCTAGGAAGCTCCCGATCATAATGTAAAAAACTTTTTCCTGAGAAAATCGGTTAAAAAGGCGAGTAAAAAGAGACGTGACCAAGAGGGCCATGGGCAGAATCACCCAGATCTTAATGAAAGGAATAACAACCGCTCCAGAAGAGTTAGCGGTAATTACGAGAGCGTCCTTTGCTGCTTTTAGGAGGCTATAGTTAAAACAGATCAGGGCATAGAGAATCAGAAGAGGGACAAACTTTTTTATTTCCCAACGATGAATAGGCCATAGGTAGAGGCGCCAACGACTAAAATCTTCACTATCTTTGGAAGACACGGTCCTCCAGCATGAAACTGCGTAATTGTAGCGAATTGCAGAAAGCCTTGAATTCTCGATGAGAAAAAAAGAACTTCTTTTCCGAGACGCAGCCCAGTCTCACAACTGGTCCCGTCTCAAAAGCTTTTTTAACATTACTGTCCTGCATGGAATATGTCTACCCCCGATGTTATACCATGAGTAGGTTATTTGACAATCAGAATTGTACGCAAATTTTAGAGAGAAGAATGAAGTTTTCTAATTTTAATTTGCGATCTATTCCAGCACGGGAAAATGTTGATAATACAACAAAATTAGGTGGTAGAGAGACCTTGAGTAGTAGGCTTTTTAATGGTTGCCAATTCTTCTTCATCGATATCAATTTTTTCATCCTGCTTTGTGAGGCGGCTAAATTGGCGGCCAAGGGATTTGGCGGCAACGATCCAGCCAAAGACAACAAGGAGAAGGAAAATACCAACGAAAGGTGTGCTAAGGGAAACGCTTCCGAAGACCATGAGCAGTCCTCCGTGGACAATCGATCCCCCAGTTTTCCCAAGACGAGATCCTACCCCGTCGATTGCGGCTTTCCCTTTAAACTTTGACTCGGAGCTGAGAGGGATGAATGAAATCTCTTTTGTGGCATCGAATAATGTGTATTTGCAGGTTCGCGAAATAACATTTTGAATTGTTCCAAAAAGGACTCCGATAGCAAGAGGCGTAAAGCCTAGAGCTGTACTCCATGAGATCAAGGAAGGATTGTCTTTAAAGAGGAGAATTCCAAAGAAAAAGATTCCAGTAAGTAGTAGGGAAACAGGTGTAATAAGAGCGCTAAAAGCCCACCCCATTTTTCGAATCACATTTCCGCTCACAAAGATTGCAACAAAGGTGGAAAGGAATCCTATTGATTTAACAACGCTTCCCATGTAAGCATTATAGTCATTGGGGTTTGGATAGAGGATGCTGATTTGGTCTTTCCAAGTGATTTCAATCATGTTGATGGCAATATTGAACCCGATTACAAGGACTGCTATGCAAAGGAGATATTTTGATTTTGCAAGGTAAGCAAAGCTTTTTCGCATCCCCATTTTGACTTTTTTTCGTTTGGCGTGATTCTTGGCGTGTTCCTCTTTCATGGCTGGATCGCGGTGGACTATACGGGTGTTATACCATTTGAAAAAACCCATAGTCAGGAGCCCTGTAAAGATCACAATGGTTGTGACAAGTCCCAAACTTTGTCCCCACGCATCTGCTCCGAAAATGAAGGAAAGATCGAACATCTGTCCAGAGACAAGAATTGCAATTTGCCCGGCAAAGATCGCAGAGATATTGGCTCCAATTCCTAGGATTCCATAGAATCGTTTAGCATCCTTAACGGTCATTACTTCATTAGCAAAAGCCCAAAAAAGGACCGACATAATAGCTGTTCCCCAGAGTTCTGACACGACGTAGAAAATGGTAAAAGACCAGTTGCGGAACATTGCAATAATGGCCCGGCATTTTGGGGCAGTGGCCTCTAACTGATCACAAAGCGCATGGGGATGGATAACATCCCTTAGGGGGTAAAGAACGAGAGCAAAAAGGGCAAAAAAGAACAAAAAGCCACCAATCATGATGTAAAAAACCCTTTCTTGAGAAAAACGATTGAAAAGACGGGTGAAAAGATAAGTGACTAAAAGAGCCATAGGAAGAATCACCCAGATCTTAATAAATGGGAGGACAGCTGCTCCTGAAGAATTAGCAGTAATCACAAGG
This sequence comes from uncultured Chlamydia sp., assembly GCA_946127115.1. Taxonomy (GTDB): domain Bacteria; phylum Chlamydiota; class Chlamydiia; order Chlamydiales; family Simkaniaceae; genus Neptunichlamydia. The sequence continues at coordinate 510,175 of CAMGYI010000002.1, read as the reverse complement.
GCATCTTTTGCGGATTTCAGTAGATTATAGTTAAAGCAGATTAGAGCGTAGAGAATCAGGAGAGGGACAAATTTTTTCATTTCCCATCGATGAATAGGCCATAGGTAGAGGCGCCAACGACTGAATTCTTCACTACTTTTTGAGGGCATAGCACCCCAAGATGAAATTGGGTGATTGTAAAAGTCCAAGAGACACTGCAGCAGAGGTTCGGTGAGAAAAAAAGAACTTTTTTTCTGAGGGGTAGCTCAGTTTCACAACTGGTCTCGCCTCAAAATCTTTTTTAACATGGATATTCCCGTATGAGTGTGTGTATGCCTCAGCATTATATCATGAGTGGGTTATTTGACAATGGGTTTATTTTGGTGTAAGGGCATCGACCCCGGGGAGGTGGCCAAATTCAATAAATTCTAGAGATGCGCCTCCTCCGGTAGAAAGGTGAGCAAAACTTTTCTCCAATTTTAAATCGCTAATAGCAGCAACAGAATCCCCACCTCCAACAATCACATCTCCTGACATTTTAGATAAATTTTGAGCGAGTCTTTCTGTGCCGTGGGCAAATGAAGGTTCTTCAAACACTCCCATTGGTCCATTCCAAAAAATTGTTGACCCTTTGCTCAAAAGGGGAGTCCAAGCCTCGGCTGTTTGGGGGCCAATATCCATCCCCTTCCACCCCTCTTTGATGCCCTCTTTTGAGCAGATTATTTGGATGTCTTGGCCATCGGTGACAACTAGATCTTTGGGGAGATGAACCTGAATGGCTTTTTCTTCACAAGTTTTGAGGAAAGACTTGGCATTGTTGATCATTCCATCATCGCAAATGGAGTTCCCAATAGAGAGCCCCATCGCTTTGAAAAAGGTGAACGACATCCCACCTCCGATGAAGATTCCATCGATTTTTTGAGATAAAGAGTTGAGAACACCTAGCTTACTTCCAATTTTGGCTCCCCCAATAATGGCATAAAAAGGACGCCTTGGATTCAAAACAACTTGTGAGAGGTAAGAAACCTCCTTTTCCATAAGAAAACCCATCGCACTGGCTTTGGGAAAAAATTTGGTGATTCCAACAATAGAGGAATGGCTTCGATGGGCAGCTCCAAAGGCATCATTTACGTACATATTGCCCAATTTTGCAAGGTTTTCTGCAAACTCAGGTTCTTCATCAGGGTGTTCCTCTCCCTTGTGAAACCGAAGGTTTTCTAGCAGAAGGACCTCTCCGGGTTGGAGATTCTCAGCCATACTTTCAACATCACTTCCTATACTGTCAGGAGCTAGCATGATGTCTCGCTCCAAAATGTTAGATAGGTATTGAGCCACAGGCCTTAGGGATAGATTGAGGTCGATCTCCCCTTTCGGTCTTCCAAGATGACACATGAGGATTAGCCCTCCCCCCTGGGCAAGTACATATTCTATTGAAGGGAGAGAGGCTCGGATTCGAGCATCGTTCGTGATCATTCCCGCATCATTTAAGGGAACATTGAAATCTACCCGCATTAACACCTTCTTCCCCTTGATATTTAGATCCTGAAGGGAAAGTTTCATAAACTTGAAAAGGGGTTAGAGGATTGTGAGAAAAGGTTTCCTTGCTTCCGTTTTTTGAGCTCGGAGCGGAGCGAGAAGAGGAGGTCTTGATCAAAGTTTTGATTGGCAGCCCAACGCAGATATTCGACGGGGATATCGCGAAACAGGCGTCCCTTATGCTTGCCAAGAGGCATCAGCTTGAGGGCAATTGGCTTTTCGAGGCGCTTCATGAGCTCTTCAGTCGTTTTAAACTTTCGGCTTAAGTACTTAAAAACCTCAATATTTACGATCACATCGTTCATTGCGCGGTGCGCCCCATGTGCTTCAATATTAAAGTGTTTTCGGAGAGTTTCAAGAGAATTAGTAGGGCTTTCGCCGTATAGGCGAGCCATGCGGAGTGTGTCCAGATATCTCTGTTTTAATAGGTTTGATTCGACATAAGATCGCTTTGCTTCTGAATCTAATAGGGTTAGGTCAAAGGGGATCCCATGTCCCACAACAATATGATCTCCGATAAAGCTTAAGTAGTTTGCAACAACTTCTTTGATTGAAGGTTTGCCAAGGATCATCCCATCAGTAATGTGGTGGATCTCGATTGTATGTTGAGGGATCAAAATGCCTGGATCAATAAGATCTTCTTTTGAATCAATGATTCCATCGAAAGTGAAGGTGGCAGCTGCAATTTCAATAATTCGATCTTTCTCTGGATCAAGCCCTGTAGATTCACAGTCGAAGCAAAGAAATGTATCTTTGTGGACTAGTCCCATAACGCCTTGTTCACTTCATGAATGAGTGCTTCTCTGCACTTTCCTTCTTTTATAGAGTATAGCATGGGGGGCAATCCACTCAAGGTTTTCTCACCTTCGATGCGCTTTAGTGAGGCATGCCTTTCTGATTGAGAGAGCTTATCCCCCTTTGTCAGGATAAGTAGGAGAGGCATGTTAATATATTGTGCCCATTCAATAAACTGCCGATCTTCAATCGTGAGTTCTCGCCTAGAGTCAAGGAGAAAGATAATCAGCTTCAGTCTTCTCTCTTTTAAATATTTGTCAATCCATACACCCCATTCTTCTTGAAGGCTCTTTGAGGCTTTAGCATATCCATATCCTGGGAGGTCAACGAGCACAAGGGAATCATCAATGACAAAATAATTGATCCGTTGTGTCTTTCCTGGTTTTGACGAAACTTTTGCAACGGTTTTTGAGCGGAGAAGGTGGTTAATTAGAGAAGATTTCCCTACATTAGAGCGTCCCACAACAGCAATTTCAGGGAGCTCTATACCGGGGAGCTCATCGGTTTTGAGGGCAGATATTAGGAATACAGCTTTTTTAAAAAGAACTTTCTTCATAACGGATTATCCGCTCCTTTTCCCCACGGTATTCAATCTTAATCACCACCCGATTTGTTGGAAGGATCGGAGTGATTCTTTCTGACCATTCTACCAAACAGAGAAAGCCAAAATACTCATCGAACCCGCGCGCAAGAAAATCTTGCGGCCCATTTAAACGGTAGCAATCAAAATGGTATAGAGTCTCATCCCCTTCGTAAATATTGAGGTAATTGAAGGTCGGGCTATTGATTTCGCGCAAGGGTAGGCCTGTAATTTCCGCTGCAATTCCCTTAATAAGCATTGTTTTCCCTGCCCCCAGATCACCTATGAAACAGATGACTTCCCCCCTAGGAAGCAGGTGAGCAATTTCCTCCCCAATGGAAACAGTGTCCTCTGGAGATTTACTAATTCTCTTCAATCCAACGAGCGACATGGGTCTCAAACTCATCGTGGGCGCTCATCGCATCAACAAACGCAGAAACTCTGATATCATCAAGTTGTTCTTGAATAAAAGCGAGAAAATGCTCTTCAATCTGATAGCGGTTTTGAGAAGGAACATCGACAAGTTCCATGCTTTTGAGCTGGTTCTTTTCGAAGTCATCAAGCACCGCTTTCTTGCTGTTAAACAGTTTCCCAGTTACCCCAGATGAAAAGACAATTTTAGAGATAGGCTCACGCCCTTTCTGGATATAATTTTTGATTACTTCAGGATCTTCGGAAACAAAAAAGCGCTTTACTTTTATCCCGTCGAGTCTCTCCTTATTTTCAGGGCATCTTGAGACCCAATCGTAAATTGCATCTTGAGGATTAGGATGAGTGTTATCTCCAAAAACTTTTCCAGTGAAGGGGCAGATATAGATTTTTTTCGTTGCTTCATTGACAGACTGAGAGCCGACTTGAATCTTTATCTCGGTTTCTCGCCAAAGCTTCCCTGCTTCTTCGAGTCTTTTCAAGAGCTCGGATTTACTCTGAAAGATTTTTTTCTCCCGCAAAAACAGGACAGGCTGGACATTGTATTTTTTTTCGATAAAGAAGAAGTAAGTTGTTAATAGATTGGCCTTTTTGTGCTTCTTCAGGTAGTCAGCCAGGAGCTCTTTCAGACTTGGGGTAATGATGGTGCTCACCATTTTACATAATCCTTGATTCAATTTTGACAGCCTATTCTATCGGAAAAAATCTTTATCTTCAACCCTGATCCAATCCCGTATTAAAGATTCTTTCTTGATTCCATGCTTTTCGTGTCCTGTTTCCCTTTCAATGTGATTTAATCAGTAGGGTAATGGGACACAGAAATTCAATTTAAAGGTCTTTAATTTTGAATGAGTGAGCACAATAACATGGCTGGGAGATGCATTTTAACAATTCTTGACAATTTTAGAGGGAGAGACGCATGATAGGATCTCTATGAGAAACTTGACAAATCAACTCCAAGAGCAAGCAAACAACACTATCAAGGAATTATTTCCTGAGACTGATTCTATGGCCGATATCAAGCAGAGTACAAACCCTCAGTTTGGTCATTACCAGTGCAATTCTGCGATGAAACTTGCAAAGGCTTTGAAATCAAATCCTCGAAAGATCGCGCAGCAAATTCTTGAGAAATGGCCGAAAGAGGGAATGATCGAGAAGCTTGAAGTTGCTGGGCCAGGTTTTATAAATATTACTTTGTCGTCGGAGTTTCTTTCCAAGCAAGTCACCGAATTAGCTGCGGATCCTCGGTTAGGGGCGGAGCCTCTTGAAGAAAAGAAAAAGGTGATTGTAGAGTTTTCCTCTCCCAACGTGGCAAAAGAACTCCATGTGGGTCATCTTCGTTCTACGATTATCGGGGAAAGTTTAGCTAGGCTATTTGAGTTTTTAGGACATGATGTTCTTCGCCTGAATCACATTGGAGATTGGGGGACACAGTTTGGAATGCTCATCACTTATCTCAAAGAAGAGGAGCCAGATGTTTTTACTAGAAAGAAAGAGGCCAACCTTTCTTCATTAATGAGCTGGTACAAAGAATCGAAAAAGGTGTTTGATGCCGATCCGGAATTCAAGAAACGGTCGCAAACTCAAGTGGTTAGCTTGCAAGGAGGCGAACGAGAGGCCCTTGATGCATGGAAAAAGATCTGCGAAATTTCTCGCAGGGGGTTTTTAGAGGTTTACAAGTTTTTGGATATTAATATTACCGAGCGAGGGGAGTCGTTTTATAATGAGAGCCTCCCAAAAATCGTTGAGGAATATGAAAAGTCAGGGATCGTTGAAATCTCTGATGGGGCCAAATGTGTGTTTCTTGAAGGATATGAAATTCCTATGATTCTGCAAAAGTCTGATGGAGGGTTCAACTATGCTTCGACAGATACTGCTGCTCTTGCACAGCGTGTGCGAGAAGAAAATGCAGACCGAATTATTTATGTCGTCGATGCAGGGCAACAATTGCACTTCCAAATGGTTTTCAAAGCGGCGGTAAAAGCTGGAATTTACGATCCTGAAAAGGTGCAAGTTGATCATGTTCCTTTTGGAGTTGTTTTAGGCGCTGATGGCAAAAAATTCAAAACACGATCCGGAGAAACAGAAAAGCTCATGGATCTTCTTTCTGAAGCAGTACGTCAAGCGCGTATTCTTATGCAGGAGCGCCTCCAAGATGGGACAGAAAAAGAAATTGATGAGCTTGCCCACGTTCTGGGTGTTGATGCCGTAAAATATGCTGACCTCTCTTGTCATCGCGTTAAAGACTATAGCTTCAGCTATGACCGCATGCTGAAGTTTGAAGGAAATACCGCTGCGTATCTTCTATACTCTTATGTGCGCATTCAAGGAATCAAAAGGAGATGTAATAAGGACATTCATGCTCTTTATGCAACCACACCAATCATCTTAAAGCATCCCACAGAGGTCATGCTGGGATTGCAACTGCGTCAATTTGGGGAAACCCTTGTTCATATGGATCGTGATCTTCTTCCTAACCGTCTATCAGATTATCTTTACGATTTAGCTGAAAAGTTTCATGCTTTTTTTCGCGATTGCCGCGTTGAAGGGGTTCCTGAAGAAAGCAGTCGTCTTGTTCTTTGCGAGCTAACCGCTTGCATCCTCAAACAAGGACTTCAAATCCTTGGTCTTAAGACTATGGACCGGATGTAATCTCATTCATCAAAAATAATTGACCTTCTTATCTGCTTCATATGCACATTTTTCTATTGTTTCGAATTCTAACTCAGGAATAAAAACTTGATAGTTTTCGTTAAACAAATTACTCCGAAATTCTAAATTCAGTTGGTGATATTCAGGCTTACTAACTTTGGCTGAGAAGTATACTCAAATCTCCCCCCCCGATTTTCTGTTCGTTTGAAAACTCAAAATTGGAAGCGACAAATAGTAAAAAGAAAAATAAAACTATAAATTTTGTTTTCATGCAACTCTCTTAATTATATTTTTGAATGCCTCTTTTCATATAACGCCTCGCTTTTAGGCAAAGAAAAGTGATTTCAAGGATAGAAAAAGCGAAAGTTGACGTATTTTGAGTCATTTTAAAATAATAAATTGAAAAATATGCCGCTTTTGGACAGAAGAGAGCCCTAATCAAAACAGATACCTGGGGGATCGAGCACCAATAGTCGTTTGATATTAAAGCAAATAGGGGAGGCTTTTTCTAGTTTTGGTAGCTTCGAGGCCTTTTCGATCATCGAAACCATGACTCCACTCCCTTTTGCCGCTATGATTGTATCAAGCTAATGGGCGTCTTAGAAGTTTTGTAAGGGATTTCTTGCACATATGTAGGGATAGCGTAGCCAGGAAGTTCTGTACGTAGTGCATTAATCAATTTTCGACCTTTTTCTATGGGGACTTCGAAATGTGCTGCTTGCTCAATCCGGTCAAGCTGATGCAGGTAGTATGGAATCACTCCATTTGAAATAAGGGTCATAAAAAGAGTCTTTAGGGTTTCAACATTGTCATTGATGTTTTTCAGAAGGACTGTTTGTGTGAGAACAGGTGCTTTTATTTTCCTAAGGGAGGAGAGAACATCTTGATCAAGCTCTCTTGGGTGGTTTGTATGGAGAATAAAAATAACTTGCAGACGCGTTTCTTCAAGAATTTTTAAGAAGGAAGGGGTGATCCGTTCGGGAATGCCAATAGGGAAACGGGTGTGGAAGCGGAGGAGTGTTAGATGGGGAATTTCACTAAGGGATTCGATCAATGCTCCTAGACGCTCATCAGAAAGGGAGAGGGGGTCTCCTCCACTTAGGATCACTTCATAGATGGTCGAATCGTTTTTGATGAACTTGATTTCTTCGGCATGGTCTTTGTCTTGTTCATAGGGGTAATTTTGTCTAAAACAGAATCGGCAGTTCATGACGCAGGCGCTGCTGGTAATCAATAGAGCGCGTCCTTGATATTTTTGGAGAAGGCGGGGGCTCTTTTGAAAGGAAAGATCGGAGACGGGATCAGCTGTAAATCCGAGTATCTTCAATGTTTCTTGGTGGACTGGAAGGAACTGCATGAGGATAGGGTCATCAAGCCGGCCCTTCTCTACTTTTTCGGCAAGCCTTCTCGGGAAATTCAAAGGAAATAGGGATTTTAAGGTTGCTTTTGCGTCGATTTCCAAAAAGTTTGCAAGCTCGTCGAGCTTTGTAAAGTTGGTTTTTTGAATCCGTCTCCATGTTTCCATAGAGATAGTATAGCTTCTTTACTGCTAACTTGCAATTAGGGGTTGAGGGGCCGTAATTCTTTCGATGTTGGCGCCAAGAGATTGAAGCTTTTCCTCAAGATTTTCGTACCCGCGATCGAGATAGGGAAGCCCTGTTAGGGTGCTTTCTTCAGGAGCAAGAAGGGCTGCCATGACATAAGCAAAACCTGCTCTGAGATCGGGAACTTCAATCTCCATCCCCTGGAATTTAGTGGGTCCTTTGACAATCAGGCTATGCTGGTAGTTCTGAGAGGCAAAGCGGCAGGGACGATCCCCTAGACATTGTGTAAAGCACTCGACATGAGCCCCCATTTTTAAAAGGGTATCAACGTAGCCAAAGCGGTTTTCGTAGACCGTTTCATGGACGACAGAGCTGCCATAGGCTTGCGTAAGAAGAACAACAAAGGGTTGTTGCCAATCAGTAAGAAATCCAGGATGCACATCGGTTTGCAGGTGGAGCCCCCCCTTGAGAGGTCCTTGATAAAAGAACTCAATGCCGCCTTCTTTAACGGCAAAGCCACCATTGATTTGTCTAAGTTTATTGAGAAAGGTGATCATATGGGATTGCTGCGCCTCTTCTACAAAAACCCGTCCACGTGTTGCAATTGCAGCCATTCCAAAGGAAGCAGCTTCAATGCGATCTGTAATAACTTTGTGTTCGACTTCGTAGAAGGTGGTTGTTTCTTGGACATAAATGGTTCGATCCATATCGACATAAATAACAACGCCAAGCTTTTGCAAAAAAAGGATCAAATCAATAACTTCGGGTTCGATGGCGGCTCCACGAATTGTTGTTCGTCCTTTCGCACGGCATGCTGCAAGGATTGCATTTTCGGTTGTCATCACTGAGGGATAGGGCAAATTAATAATACCTCCTTTCATTCCTTCAGGAGCATGGGCAAAATAGGCGTGTTCATTTTTTATGGTGCGGTATTCGACAATTGCTCCCAGCTTTTCTAAGGCCATGATGTGAAAATCCACGGGGCGCTTTCCAATTTTGCACCCTCCAACGGTGGGAACAATAATGTTCTCTCGGGTACGTCCTAATAGTGATCCCATCATGAGAATCGGAATCCGATTGGCTCCAGAAAAGTTCAGGGGTATGTAGGAGGATTTGATCTTTTTTGTGACAACTTCCATCCACCCTGCTTTTCGATTCCAATCCGCTTGCATCCCAATTTCTTTGCAGAGATTGAGAGTTGTTTCTACTTCGGAAATATCAGGGACGTTTGTGAAGATGCACTTCTTATCAGAAAGTAAAGATGCGACAAGCATTTTTGTGATCGCATTTTTTGCGCCTGCAGCTTTGACATGGCCTTCTAGAGGTTTCCCACCGGTAATCTTAAATGAGTCCATATAATTCGCATCATAGCAACTTCAGTTGTTTCTGAAACGTGATTTCTTTTCCAATGTCTAAAAACTTGGGAAGCAATCCTTCTGATCCGGTTTCATATGCCACACTTTTCCCCAACTGTAGTGCAAGCCACCCCATTGTTTTTCTTAAGTTGATTTCAACGATTGGATGGAGGTTTCCATCATAAATCATGGAGTCAATTCCGACGTTTCCTTGAAATCCCATTTCTAAAAGTCGCCTTAAAGGGATTTGGGCTTGGGATTTGTGATTATCTAGAAAAGGAATGTCTCTTTCAATGTAGGTTTTCCTGTAGACGCCCGATTCTGTATTTTCTAGTACTGTGGAGCCAAGATAGGTGATCTTATCTGTAATCATCCACTGCGTGCTAAAATCTAAATCCCTTTGCATCCAAGGCTCCGCTATCAAAGCATGCCCGTTGTCAAATTCCTGAAAGGCCTTCTTTGGAAGATCTTCGGGTTTTTGCAAAATCCATCTTCTTTGTCCTGCGATCCCAAAACATTTTTTTACAACTTTAGGATACGGTCCTTTTTTAAGCCATTCGGTAACTTCCTGAGGGTGGCGCAAGAGTTGTGCTCCAGGAAGTTTTGGACTATGGGTAAAGGAAAAAGTTCTAGAGGCCATTTCACTCAAATGCTTGGGAACAGAATAAGGGAGGTCCGTCCATTTCTCAATGGCTTCCGACCAGCCCCAAGTCTCAATTCGATCGTATCCCTCGATTTTATCTTCAAAAAGGTGGACATTTAAGTGGTTGGGAATCTCGGAGGGAAGGTGTGTAACAACCACTCCATCACCTTTGTTTGCGTAGAGGAAGGGGAGGAATTGGAGTTGCAAAAAGTTAGGATGAATCATGAAGGATTCTTTTATTTCTGTTGAAGAGTGGGTTTCAAGTTCCCATTCAAAATTGACATTGCAGATATGAAGAGTCTTCATTTATACTCGTTTTTTATGAGATACCGTACAGGAATGGGGCAAGATAGTCACCGATTTTTACAGAATGAGACGGAAAAGAAGTGCATCATTGCTGGACTTTCCTTCGAAGGGGCTCCAGGGCTTGATGCCGATTCCGACGGAGATGTTGTATTCCATGCTATCTGCAATGCTATCACTTCCTTGACGCATGTTCCGATCCTGGGGGGAATTGCAATCGATCTCTGCAGAAATCAAGGAGTGACTGATAGTCGGGTTTTTTTAGCCAAAGCTGTAGAAACCCTTGGTGATCAAATCATCGAACATATCGCTCTTACCATTGAGGGGAAACGACCCAGGTTGCAAAAGCGGGCTGATGACATTCGCTGTAGCGTTGCAAGCGCTTTGTCAGTCAATATAGATCAGGTTGGAATCACATTCACCTCAGGCGATGGCCTAACTGCTTTTGGACGGGGTGAAGGCATGATGTGTTATTGCATTCTTACGACGGCATCTCAATAAACATCCAATAAAAGGCGTTTTTCTTTGCGGAGCATCTTGACGTACGGTTTTGGATTTTTGCTTCCGTGAGTTTCCACGATCGTGTGGAGTGCTGTGACCACATCTTTTGCCATGTGGCGGGCATCCCCACAAATATAGAGGTGGGCTCCTTTGTTCAGTGCTTCCCAAACAGCAAGGCCACGCTTAAGAAGTATGTGTTGAACGTAAAGCTTTTCACTTTGATCTCGTGAGAATGCTAAGTCTAGGCGGAGGAAGTTTCTTTTCTCTAAAGATTCTAGGAAGTTTTCATAGTAATAATCTGTTGCGCGGTTACGTTCGCCGAAGATAAGCCAGTTTTCTCCTGGGGCTTTTTGCTCTTTTCTCTCTTGCAAAAAAGCGCGGTAAGGGGCAATTCCGGTTCCCGGCCCAATCATAACGATAGGGGTAGTGGGATCTTCCGGTAGGACAAAGTGTGGGGTGGGGTGGAGGTAAGTGTAGATAGGGGTATGGTGCATAGCTGTAACGTTGCAAAGGAAATGAGAGCCAAGGCCTTGTCTTTTTTTTTCTCCATGGGTGTAGCTAAATGTTGAGACGAGAAGGTCAATAGAATCAGGACTTACTTTAGATGAGGAAGCAATCGAATAAAAGCGGGGAAGAAGGGGGGCTAAATAGGAGATGAGTTCTTGCAAAGGAATCGTCGGAGAATACAACTCAAAAAAATCGATCAGATCATGATTGTTAATAAACTGCATTCTTGCTTCTTTATTTTCTTCCCCAAGCAAGGGACGGTCTCCTACAAGTTTTAGAATAGGAGTTGGAATGCGAATAAGATTGGCTTTGGTTCTTAGAAAATGTTCCAAAGACATTGTAGCTCCAGAGCGAGGATCGTTGATCTCTTCATTCCCACTTTGGTTTAGAGCTTTTAAGAGAGCACCGACTTCCTCAAGGGAATTTTCTGGGTAGACCCCAACAGCATCACCAGGCTTATAGGAGATATTTGAACCTGAAAGATCGAGAGTTATATGATACGTTTTTTTTGTAGAGCCTTCTTTATTGAGAAGAAAACGCTCAGTAATTTTCGCTGGGAAAGGGTTGTCTTTATTGTATTCCGTCATGTAAATAGAAGGTATGAAGCTCTGTTTATTATTCTTGTTACTTCTTTTTCTTTCGGGGTGTGCTTCTAGTGGCTACAACCCCCACTATATTGTCTCCGATACACTCGATGAGGAGATTATGATTCCGACTGAGGAACCCTTCCATCCCACTTCTTCTTTAGAGCAGACATTCTTTTATTAGAAATCCCTCCAAGGAATTCAATGCCATTTAGATGGCGTGCTCGCGTCAGATCTTTTCCTAAGATCGAAACTGAATCAAAGAGAGGGGGCCCTTGATGCTTTCCAGTAATCACACCAAAAAGGATTTGCATAATCACCTTCTTATGATTCATTTCAAAAAGGGATGATATTTCCCTTGAAGCTTTTTCAAAACCTTTCCGTCCCCAATCTTCCTGAGCTTCCATGCTCCAGATCATGCATTGTAGAACTTCTGCTGATATTTCTTTGGCGATCCCTTTGGGGCAGAGGAGCTCTTCAGAGTAATCCAAGTGGTTCACAAAAAGAAATTGGCAAAGATCCATAAATTCCCCAAATGTCTTGATTCGTGTGCGGATCAAAGGAATGATCTTCGCCATTTTTTCATCAGAAAATCCCCACGCTTTGATCTTTTCCCAAAGGTCTTTTTCAGGGATGTTATTGATCAAGTATTGCTGGTTAATCCAATCAAGTTTTTTTACATCAAAGAATGCACCAGAAACACCAACGCGGTCTACCGAAAAGTCTTTGATGATCTCATCAAGAGTATAGATTTCCTTATCCTCGGACATGCTGTAACCCATCAGGGTTAGAAAGTTAATGAATGCATCGGGGAGATAACCACTTTCCTTGTAGTAAAAGACGGAGGTGGGGTTCTTTCGTTTTGAAAGCTTTTTCCCATCAACTCCAAGAAGAAGGGGCATATGGATGAACTTAGGTCTTTTCCATCCAAATAGATCGTACAGGAGAACATGCTTGGGTGTGGAAGATGTCCATTCATCCCCTCGAATGATGTGCGTGATTTTCATCAAGTAGTCGTCGACAACATTTGCTAGATGGTAGGTTGGAAAGCCATCCGATTTCAGGAGAATCTGATCATCAACATCGCTCCAAGGGGTTGCAATTCGCCCTTTTGTCATTTCTTCGTATAAGCATTCGCCAGTGAGTGGAACTTTTAAGCGAATGACATATGGCTGTCCTGCATTTTCCCTTTCCTGAATTTCTTCAGGACTCAGGTTTCTGTAGCGGCGGTCGTATCCCATGCGCTTTCCCATTTTTGATGCAAGCTCTCGCATTTCTTTGAGTTCTTCAGGAGTCGCAAAGCATTTATAGGCATGTCCAGCATCGAGAAGCCTTTGGCAATGTTCCCGGTAAATTTCTGTCCTCTCAGACTGCCTGTAAGGGCCATACGGCCCCCCCACATCGGGACCCTCATCCCATTCAATGCCTAGCCATTTCAAAGACTTAAAAATACTCTCTTCATATTCAGGGCGGCTCCGCGATTGGTCGGTGTCTTCAATGCGGAGTAAAAACTTTCCACCATGATGCTTAGCAAAGATCAAATTAAAAAGAGACATGTAGGGGGTTCCTACGTGTGGATCCCCGGTTGGGGAGGGGGCGATACGTGTGCGGACTTCCATGAGAAATTACTTTTGGTTATAAAAAGAGTTATTTTAGCCTTTTTCTCAATTAACCGCCAGCAGCCTTCTTCAGTGGTTGCGCACGTTGTGCCGAGATTTTTTCAAGAAGAATCAGATCTTTCATGATATTATGCGCTTCCTCGAGTTGTAAGTCGTTTTGCCCATATTTCTCTATAGTGTCTGCATCAAATTCTTTTTTTCGAACTTCTTTTAGGAAGTTTTGATAGTTTGTGTTTTGAGCAATCCGCAGATTAGAATTGGATTTTAATCGATCGAGGTGTTTCCCATAGAGGTCAAGGCGAGACTGTTGATCTTTTTTATACATGCGCATCATTTTTCCTCGATGAAAAGGGTGAATGTCGCTGAGATTGTCTATAAAATTAGGGGGGATCTCATCATTTTCCAAGGGAAATTTTGCATAGGATTCTCCGATCTCAAGTTCTGTAAGTCCTCCAGGAACTTCGATGTCTACTTTTGTTCCTGTCAATTGAGGGCTTTTCCCTGAAACCGTGTAGTAAAGGCCTCGAGTGACTTTGAACTCTCCTTGAGGATTTACTTTATTGGCATTTCCCGAATCAAGCGTAAAGGTTTGGTAGGACCCTTTCCCCCAGGTAAACGGGTCTCCGATAAGGAGCGCTCGTCCATAATCCTTGAGGGTTTGCGCCACAATTTCGGCTGCAGAGGCGCTTCCTTTGTTTGTCAAAATGATGAGAGGGCCATCCCAAGTCACCTTGCTATCAAAATTACGGAGATGTTGGATATTCCCAGCTGAATCTTTGATTGAAACTACAACCCCTTTTTGAATGAAAAGACCAGTCACGGCGACCGCTTGAGGAAGGAGACCTCCTGCGTTTCCTCGAAGGTCTAAAACAACCCCTTCAAGCTGATGGTCTTTCTTAATTTTATCAAGGGCAGCTTTAATATCTGAGGCGGAGGAGTTGTTTGGGTCTTGATAAAATGAAAAGAGATGAATATGAGCAATCACCCCATTACCATAAGGGATTTTTTCCGTTTCAAAGCGCGTTTCCTTTAAGACGATTTCATCTCGAACCACTTCAATATCGAACTTTTCTGCCTTTTTATTTTCTCCTTCTCCCGTTTCACGAAGAATCGAGAGAGCAACTGCTGTCCCTTTTGGCCCTCGAATTAAGTCTACGGCTTCGATGATATCCATTCCTGCAACCGGCTCATAGTTTACAGCAATGATTTTATCGCCTACTTTTAGCATTCCACCTTGTAGAGCAGGGCCTCCGTCAAGAAGTCTAACAAGGGTGAAGCCTGTTAGGTCATCACGAAGTTGGGCTCCGATTCCAAAGAGACGTTGCTGAACCTGAATCATAAATTGATTTGCTTCTTGAGGGGTAAAGTAGACAGTATGATTATCAAGGGCTCCACTAAAACTCTTGAGAAAATACACAAGCGACTGCCTTTTTTGGAGTTTCTTTTTATCTCCCTGTAGGATTTCGTCTTCTCTATTTGCGCGCCGTTTCGAAAGACGTTGAAGGAACTGATCCTTTGACTCGATTTCGAGCTGTTCAGCTGTTTCTAGTTGGAGGGCTCTAAGGGCAAGGAGGCGCTGCTCAAGCTCCATTTCACTCTTTGCCCATGTAATATCTTTAAAATCAGTGGTTCTCGCGCCTTTGGGCAATGGGAGACTCTCAATTGTCTTCTCTAGGACATTTCGTCGAGCAATTGACCGAATCATCACTTCGTAAATTTCTTCATAGGGCTCGAAATCCTCCTTTTTAAAGGCACTTACAAGCCCCTCAAGGACTTCAGTGCTAGGGTGTTCCCATTTATCTATTTCATCCGCTAGAAGGTAGGTTTTAGTGGGATCTAGCTCATCAAGGTAGTTTTTAAGAGTTCTCTGGGCAACTTCAGGGATTAGCTTCTTGTAGGTGACGTGGCCGTTGAAAATCTCCTCGGCCTTCCTATGAGTTGCATGAGGGGTCAATTCGGGAGGCTTAGCATCAGCAAATATGTTAAATCCAATAAGTAATAAGCTCAGTATCAGGTGTTTAAAGTACATTTTAATTAACCCTCGCATAGAGTGATTCTATCATATATATGGTACAGCAAATCAAAGGTTTAAGTCCAATCGTATTAAAATATTTAATATATTAATCGAAATATTTTTTGTTATAATCCTATCTAAATCAAAATTTTGTGGAAATGTAAAGAGAAATAGATTGATTTCAACTCAAATCTTTGTAATAATAGAGCGCCTAAAGACTAAGAAATATTAACAATATTGTTAAAAATTGATTTTTTTGACGAATTAGTCAGTTTCCTAGTTTTTAGCAGATTTGTTTTGGATTGAGGAGAAAAACATGGACATGGAAAACCAAACCGGAGAACTTGTGTCTCCACGAAAGGTGGTTTCTATTACTGAAGCTGCCCGCATTAATGGTGTAACGAGACAAGCTATTTATGTTGCGATTAAGCAAAATAAGCTTAAAGCACGTAAAGACTCTACTCGTTGGACTATAGATCTAGATGACTTAGAAGATTATCGTCGCAACAAATATTCGCGAACGAAATCGACTTTTGATGGTGAACTTCTTTTTGATAATAATAGGGGTTTTTATTCTGTCAATCAAGCTGCAAAGATTCTTGGCGTTCCCGCGCAGAAAATCTATTATGCAACAAGAATTGGCATGTTAAAAGCTACTCGTAAAGGAGCTGCTTGGGTTATTCACACTGATGATATTAAAGAGTATCAAGAGAAGTACCTAAGCCGACGTTCTGAAAACGAGGCAATGTCAATATAATTTTGTTTAAGACGATTCCAAATAAAAAAGAAGTGCTTTTTTATTTGGAATCGTGCCACGGGTGAACAACTCGATATATCGATTTAAATATTTCTTATAAAATCTCTAGCTATCACCAGCTAGAGATTTTTTTTGACGTTAGCTTCTAACATAACGATTGTTTCAACATGTGTGGTTTGAGGAAAGAGATCAAATCCTTCTACCCTCCTAACAATATAGCGGCTGGAAAGTTCCTGAATATCTCTTGCAAGGGTCGATGGCATGCAAGAAATATAAAGAATCTTGGGGCTGTTTAGGAGAGTGCGGGCTTCTTTCGAAAGACCCGTTCGTGGAGGGTTTACAATGATCACATCGGGCTGCGCTTTTAAGAGTTGGTAGAACGGTTTCTACAGCACCGTAATGCAGTTTAAAGTTGCCACATGGAGGAATGGAGCGGTTCATCTCAACCCCTATCACATCATGTCCTTTTTCTTTTAGGAGAGTGCTGGTGATCCCTACTCCGCAATAAAGATCAAAGATAATTTGGGGCTTTTCTCCAATCCAATCGACGACTGTTTGATAGAGTTTTTCGCTAAGTGGAAGATTGTTTTGCATAAACCCATAGGGAGAAAAGGGGGCCGAAATTCCCAGAATATCCTTTGCCAAAGACGTATCCCCGAGATGTTCCTCTCTTCCGGGAGACTTGTAGCATGTACCTATGGCAAAGGGAAAGGAGAGGAGTTTTTCTGGGAGCTTGGGGAAGAAGGAAAATGCGAGAATAATCCCTCTATCTTCATTAAAGATGCGGAGTGATGCGGAGTGGATTCCCCGGCTGGGAAGATATAAAAGACTAGCCTTTAGCTTTTTAAATAGTTCTGGATCTTCTGAGAATAACGGACACACTGTTGGTTCAACCATAGAGCGATTGTCTATACTTATATAGCCCATCTTGAACCCTTTACCTTCTTTTCTCAAATTTAGGCGAAGGTTGGAGCGGTAGTTCCATTCATCATTAGAGGGGCTAATAGGAATATTTTCTATGCATAACGCTTCTTGGAGAAAGCCTTTTTTTGATTCAAGCTGAGTTTTATAATCAAGATGCTGGAGCTGACATCCTCCACACTTCTTGAAGTGTGGGCATTTTGGAGGTCTTCGACCAGGACCTTTATGGAAAATCTTTTCGATTTGAGCAACTTGGTAAGACTTCTTCTTTTTTATAACTTTCAAAAAAACTTGGTCACCTGGAGCGGAAAAGGGAACGAAGGCGACGCACCCATCGATTCGGGTGATCCCATTTCCCCCAAAAATGATTTTATCAATCTTGCTTAATTTTAAAGTCTTTGACAAGGAGCTGGATACTTGATTTGTTGAGGAAGACATTAATATGGGGTGTAAATGCAATTTGCAGATTGAGATTTTTCTTGGTCAGTTTGCTCCGGTGTTCACTCAACCCAAATCCAATTCCCTCAAGTATTCTTTCGTTTTGTTCCAGATAAAGCTTGAGGTGAGTTTTCCCCACTATCTTGGGAGGCCAGGCTTGAGTGACATCGGTATACAGAATCGGCGGAGGGTTTCCTGTTCCATGAGGTTCAAGAAGCTGCATAGAGTCAAGAAAGTCAAAGGTTAGATCTTCAAACTGAACGCGTGAATCAAGATGAAGCTTAGGAAGAAGGTCATCATTGTTGAGCGACTTATTAGCATCTTCAATGAATGACTTTTTAAATTTTAAGATGTTTTCTTCCTTGATCATGAGCCCTGCTGCAAAATCGTGTCCACCAAAGTTTAAGAGGAGATCGTGGCTTCTTCTCAAGGGAGTGAGGAGCGGAAATTCTGGAATTGTTCGAATCGATCCCTTCCCAATGCCTTCTTCCACAGCAATGATAAGCGTAGGGCGGTTATATTGTTTGGAAAGGCGAGCGGCTAGGATGGGAATGATTCCTGGATGCCACTTATCAGAGTGAAGAACAAGTGCCTTTTCCTTAAGAAGTTGAGGGTGAGATTCTATATATGACACAATATCATCTGAATCGCGCCGTTCAATTTGCTGCCGCTTAGTATTGTTGTTATCAAGCTCTTGAGCAAGATGAGATGCTCCAACAGAATCATGCATGAGCATGAGCTCAACCCCTTTAAGGGGATCAGCTATCCGACCAAGACTATTCAGGCGTGGGGCAATTTTTGATGCGATATCAGTAGTTGAGACCTCTGAAGGCTTGACTTCACAAATTTCCATGAGCTTGAGAATGCCTACCCTTCGGGTTTGAGAAAACTGTTTCAGACCATATCGAACAAGGACACGGTTTTCACCTTTTAGGGCTCCCATATCAGCGATAGTTCCAAGAGCGACTAAATCAAGAAAACGCTTTAGGTCAATCATTGACGAACTGATTTTACCTGTTGAAACTAGGTGATTCGTCAAGGCGTGTGCAAGCTTAAAGGCAACACCGACTCCTGTTAATTCTCGGTTGGGATAAGTGCTATTGATGAGTTTTGGATTGAGGGTTGCAATACAATTAGGGATTTTGTCTGTTGGTTCATGATGATCCGAGATGATGACATCAATGCTATGCTTTACCACTTCTTCAATTTCCTTTGATGCGGTGATTCCACAGTCAACTGTAATAAGCAGTTTGCACTCCTTTTCGAGAGCATAGGAAATTGCGTCGGTGATCATTGAGGGGTTAGCAGTTGTTCTGTGTGGAATATAATAATAGGCGCTGCCTCCCAGAAGGCGAATGAATTCAACAAGAAGAGTTGTTCCGGTGATTCCGTCTACATCATTGTCCCCGTAGATTAAAATGCTCTCATTTTTTGCAAGGGCATGAACAACGCGGTCGACAGCCTTACTCATATCCGTTATCAAGTCAGGTGCAAGGAGATTAGGTAATTTTGCGTAGAGGTAATTATAGATCTCTTCGAAGGTTTCAAACCCCCTTGAAATCAATACCTGCGCAGTCACAGGGTGAATATTATATTCACCGATGATTTTCTTGCACCAGGCTGGTTTATAGTCGGGGTAAACCCATAGGAGGTTCTGATCATCTTTTTCTACCTCTTTCAAAGGGAAAATTCTCACGATTTATTTAACGAAAGTCTATCACGTTTAACGGGGTATTACCACGTTAATTTTCATGCATCGCCAACTTTTTAGCTTTCTCTTTCCTATGGAAGAAAAGAAGAAGAGGTGCTGCAACAAATAAAGAAGAAAATGTTCCAAATACAACGCCAATCACCATGACGAGTGAAAGACCAAAAATCGCATTGCCCCCTAAAAAGAGAAGGGCTAAGAGAACAACAAGCGTTGTTCCTGATGTCATCATAGTTCGGCTTAAGGTGATATTTAAAGCGTGGTTTACCACATCTCTAAAAGAATGTTTGCGCATTTTCTTTAGATCTTCACGGATCCGATCAAAGATAATAATTGTATCATTGAGAGAGTATCCAATAATTGTCATCAACGCAGCAATTGTATTGAGATCGACTTGTACTGGAGTTCCAAGGGCATGAAGGGTGCTTACAATCGCCATTGTGATCACAACATCGATCGCAAGCCCAAGCGTTGCACTGATTGCGTACTTAAACTCAAAGCGGAAGGTGATGTATGCCAAAATACAAAGTAACGCTATAGAAAGGCCCAACAGTGCATTGCTTCTCATTGTATTGGACATTTGTCCGCTGATGCTGGTCCAGCTATTATCGAGTTGTTTCAGCGACTGTGATGTAATGGAAACGCCATTTTTTTCTAGAGAATCAACAACCCAGATTAATCGGGGATTATTTTGATAAGCAAAAGTCGTGTTTTCTAAGTCTGTCTCAAGAGGCATATTATGAAAAGGTTTCCCAGGCTGGTCTAAGCCTCTTCCAAGCAAGAGCTTGATGACATTAGATGGAGAAAGTGCGCGCACCTGTACATCTTGAGCTGTAACACCCGCAGCTAGAAGAGCGGATTCCACCTGAGAGCGATAGTCTTTATCAACTTTTTGCTCTACCTCAAGTGTGACAGAGTATCCTCCTGAGAAGTCCATTCCAAGCATTGAGCTTCCCTGAGAAACCAATAAATAGCCTCCGACAAGAATCACTGAAATGATGCTGTACAGGCTCACCTTTCCATACTTCAGGAAATTAAAGTTGGTTTTCTTGATCAGATTAGCCATCTTTAGCTCTTTATTCTTTGGATTTTCAACCCATTTACCAAAGAAGTAACGAGTCAGGAACAGAGCGGTAAACATCGATGAGACGATACCAATGATTAACGTTACCGCAAAACCTTTGATAGGCCCGGAGTCAAAATGCAATAGAATCAAAGCAGCAATAATCGTTGTGATATTCGAGTCAATGATAGCTGAAAAAGCTTTCTGATATCCAGCGTGGACAGCCTGTGCAATTCGTCCCGTTGCTGAAAACTCTTCTCGAATGCGCTCAAAGACTAAGACATTGGCATCGACAGCCATCCCAACAGTTAGGATAATTCCAGCGATTCCTGCTAAAGTTACTGTTGCAGAAATATTTTGAAGCGTTGCCCAAATGATTAATAGATTGAAGAGAACTGCAACAGAAGCAACGATTCCGGCAAAGCGGTAGTAGCCCACCATGATTAAGATGACGAGAACTAGTGCTAATACCGTTGCAATGATTCCCATTGTCCGATCTCTAATACCAAGCTCAGGGCTTACATTTTTCTCAGACAGAATATGTGGAGCAAAGGTCAATGAACCTGCTTTGAGGTCTGCCTCTAAGCGATTGGCTTCACGTTGAGTAAAACTTCCCGAAATCGAAACGTTATCTTTCAGAGGGGAGGTAACTGTTGCTGTATTCACAATTGATCCATTTAAAATGACGGCCATGCGCCATCCCTCTCCTCGAGTATAGCGATCCATGGGTGTTCCCTGGATCTTCTCTTTCGAGAAGGGTGCGGTCCAATTGTATAAGTCATTTCGAGGGTTAAGTTTTTGGCCATCTGAAAGGGATTGTGACCCTTTAACATTGAAGGCTAGAAAGTTTCCTTTTGATGAGTCATATGCCGCGTGGACATCCGTCAAATTAGCACCTTCAAGAGCATAATTATTCATCACCACCAAGAGAGGATGAGTCTGCCCATGCCAATCCGCAAAATTATCACCTCGAAAGATTGCAATTTTTGAAATCGCATCGTTGAATTGGCTTGACGAACCCCTGCTTTGAGAAGAAGCAAGGCGGAGTCCCTGACTATATAGGGTTTTTGCAGCCTCGCTCACAGGCTGAGCCATTTCAGTATCCAGGGTGTCTCCATAGAGGTGTTTCCATGCAATTTGATTAATACTTTCTACATCTTTTCGATTCGTAACTACCGCTTCATTCCAAACATCTTGCAAGAACTGATGGACAACTGATGCAAGATCTCCATTATTGCTCGTAAACTTTTCGTTTACAATGTGGAAATACATTGAAGAAGCCTTGACTAAATCTGCGGCTGAAAGGCCCTGGGCGCTTGGAAAATCCAAAGTAATATTGGAGCCTTCCTGACGAATGGCAACTTCAGAAACTCCCATCTTATTGACTCGACCATAAAGCTCATCAATCCCTTGTTTAATGTCATCATCATTGGTCACAATTTTATTGTTACTGTCTCGGAGTTGGATTTGGACAGTCTTTCCTCCTGAAAGATCAAGCCCCCAATGGAGAATTTTTCTATCATCGCCTCGAAAATACTTATGGGCACTCAAGCTTAAGTTGCTCAAAATAGGGTTTTTGGTAGGCGCAGGAATATCGTATTTCGCATGAAGTTCTGTACGTACTTGAGCTGATTGATATTCATCTCGCCACTTTAATAGATCTTCGTGTTGCTTAGTTTCAATTCGATTGAGAGCCAAAATGCGTTGTTCAACATTTGTAAACTCGAGAGTTGCATACTTTCTTGTTCCATGAACGTTAAAATCTTCACGTGTTGCACTAATAATTGAGTTATAAAAGCCTTCAGCTTCAAAGATGAAATCTTTTGCGAAGCTACCACTTAAAGGATACGTTGTTCCTGGATAGCTACTGAATCCACTGTTCTGAAGGAGGACGCGTAGATGATTGAAGTCTTGAATAAAGCTTTGCGCTTGAGGGGAGTCCGGATTGGAGCTCAACTTTGTTAAAACATCTTGAATTCCTTTTGCGATTACATAAACCGAATTCGTACGGAATCCTGCTTGGGGTTCATTTTCAAACTCTGCAGGGGCATATACGACAAGACCAATCTTTTGCTGGTGAGCAGGTAGGTTCTTGAAGGTTTTGTAATCATATATAGGGAATGAGCTTTCCTTCAAGTCCGGATGAGTTGGTGTCCACTCGGTTTGAATTAGGTGAAGAAGTTGAGCTCCTTGCTCTTTCGCAATCGAGCTTAAATCCATAACCAGGAGGCTTTCGCTATTTGTTAATTGATTGAGTTCAATTGCAAAAGTGGTTCCACGTGGTTTGAGTAGTTCTCCTGCCTCTCGTGCAATCCGAGCAACTTCATTGTAAATTAGTTGGTCAACAGCATCACTTAAGTAAGACTTAGAGTGAGAAATTTCATTTTTGTAGTTGAGAGTATCCTGATGAAGTTCAAGGCCGATTGTTTCGTTGTTCCAATCGATTGTGATAGCTTTCACCAGAGGGCTTCTTTCACTAACTAGGAGGGTTTGGACAGAGTCGTCTTTGCTTGCCAATAGGGAAATATCTTGCTTCAGTTTTGCGGTTGTCCAGGGTGTTGTACCTGCACTAAAAGCGCTTGCTTGTCTTCTGACAATTCCGATTGCGGAGGAGAGTTGGTCCTCTTTGGATTTTAAAAAGTCAAGTTGTTGTTGTTCATTTGTTTCAAGAAATCCTCCACTTTCTCGCTTCTTGGTATCTGCATCTTCAAGGGAGATGCGTTTAAGCCTTACCTGATCTCTGTATCGTTCTAGTGCTGCGGTAAATTGATCAATAGTTCCTTTCTTGTTTTCTATTGGACCTTGGGTGAAGGTCGCGTAGTAGCGTTTAGCAATTGGAGAGTTTTCTCCAAATGCTTTTGAATAAGTCAGGATGTTCTGTGAAAGAAGTTGTAGAAATTCTTCGGACCGCAGGTTCTCTAAATGGTGGAGAGTGGTTTCTAAGTACTGAGCATTCTCACTAACTCCACCCACAGCAAGTCCGATCTGCAGGATACGATCGTTGACAATTTGGTGATAAAGGGGAGTGACATTTCCTTCGGTATCACGCTTTGCAGTAAATTGAAACGTCTCATCTATCTGATCAGGGTAAAAATGGACGGGGATATTGCGTTGAATTGTAACAACCGTTGCCCCATGATCTTTCTCGCTTGGGACAAGGGAAAGTTTAGCAGGCACAAAGGGGATCAGGGAACCCGCGCGCGGAATATGGCTCCGAAGCTTCTCGGCGTCCTGTCCTTTTTCGTATCTCACATGGATCAGTTCTGGGTTGTCGCTTTCGAAGGAAATTGAGGAAGGTTTAATCCCTAAAAGTTTGTTGTAAGACCTCAACCAACTTAAGGCCTCATCTTCTAGAGAGTTGACTCGTTTTGCTGCATTTTTAGCAACGACCATTGCTTGCGCTTCCTCGATAGGGTCCTTCAGGGGCTTGGAATAAAAAAGCACAGTCGGAAGAATGTTATAGAAAGTTAATAACACGACAACTGCAATGAGAATAAATCGCCAGCGTTTCTGCTTTTTCATGTTTATTTAATCCTTAATTCTAAAAAAAACAGCATAACGATCCTTAAGGATTATGTCTAGAGAAATCATTGGTGTTAAGATCTAAGATATGTTATAAAAAATCCTTTGTACAATTGGATGAATATGAATACATTTGCAGTTGTTGGTATGCAGTGGGGTGATGAAGGAAAAGGAAAGATCATCGATTTATTGTCAAAGGACCGACACATCGTTGTTCGAGCACAAGGCGGCCATAATGCTGGACATACTGTGGTTGTTAAAGGAAAGGAATTCCATTTCCATTTGATTCCATCGGGAATCCTTTATCCAGAGACCCAGTGCTATATCGGCGCAGGGACGGTGGTGGATCCTAAAGCATTGCTAATGGAGATTCATCAGCTCCAGGAGCAAGGAATCGAATTAAAAAAGCGTCTTTTTATTTCTCCCTATGCGCATGTAATTTTCCCCTATCATCAGTGTCTCGATCGGCTTCAAGAAAAAACGGAAGTTCCTATTGGAACAACAGGAAGGGGGATTGGGCCTTGTTACGAAGATGTAGTCGCACGCACTGGAATACGTGTTGGGGAGTGGATCGATTCAGAGGTATTTAAAAAAAGACTATCTGCGACTCTGGCTGAAAAAGGTCGTTTGTTTCAACTTTATGGGGAACCACCTCTTGATTACGACGCATTGTATGAAGAGTATTCTGAATATGCACTGAGGATTCAAGAATTTGTTTTTCCTTTTGAAGAAAATCTTGATCGACAGATTAAACAAGGGAAAAGGGTCCTTTTTGAAGGGGCGCAAGGAGCTCTTTTGGATGTTCATTTTGGAACCTACCCCTTCGTGACCTCTTCTTCTACCTCTAGTGCTGGATTAGCGGTTGGAGCTGGAGTGGGTCCCGGGTCTATTGGAAAGACAATCGGTGTCATGAAAGCGTATACAACGCGTGTTGGGAACGGACCTTTCCCCACAGAATTTTCTGCAGAGGAGCTCAAGCGGTTTGTTCCGCATGAAACTGCCCGAGAATTTGGGACCACGACGGGAAGGAAGAGGCGGATAGGATGGCTTGACATACCACTTCTCAAGGAAGCAATCCGTCTAAATGGAGCAAATGCTTTAGCCCTTACCAAAATTGATATCCTGGATTCTCTAGATTTTATCAAAATTTGTGTGGGGTATGAAAATTTTTCTCATCCTCCTCTTTTTCACGAGCATTGGAAGGAGATAAAACCTCAATTTGAGACTTTTCCGGGCTGGAAAGAATCGACAAAGGAGATAAAAAAGGTAGAAGAATTCCCAAAAACTGTTAGAATCTTCGTCAATCGAATTGAGTCTCTTTTAGATTGTCCGGTTGAAATACTTTCTTTTGGGCCTGAGAGGGAGAAAACACTATTTTTGAAATGAACAGTCCTACACCTGAAATAATTGAAAAATCGGTTTATAATGAAGAGGAATTCGCTTGCATTGATCCCAAAAGCATTCCTCGACATGTTGCCATCGTTATGGATGGGAACCGTCGGTGGGCAAGAAACCAAGGAAAGCCTGCAGAAATGGGCCATTGGTATGGAGCAGAGCAACTTGATCTTATTGTTCGTGCTGCTTCAGAGCTTGGAATCAAAGCCCTTACTGTCTACTCGTTCTCTACTGAAAATTGGGGTCGTCCTCAACATGAGGTTGACATTCTTATGCAGCTTCTCGAAGCTTACTTGGTGAATAAAAGAGAAGCACTTGTCAAAGAAGGTGTGCGTCTTCACACAATTGGGGATACACCAAGGCTTCCGGAAAGTGTGAGGAGGGCCTTAAATGATACAATCCAGGCCACTAAAAATAATGATCAGATTGATTTAATTCTTGCTCTCAATTATGGGGGTAGGGATGAGATTCGGAGAACGTTTCTAAAGATGCATAATGCCGTTGAAGAAGGAAAACTGAATTGGAAGGAAGTCACCGAGAAGACAATTTCATCTTACTTAGATACCGCTAAGTGGTCCGATCCTGAACTTTTTATTCGTCCTAGTGGTGAATTTAGGCTTAGTAATTTCCTTATCTGGCAAAGTTCATACAGCGAGATATACATGACCGATATTCTCTGGCCTGATTTTTCTGAAAAAAATCTACTTGAGGCTGTTGTTGAATATCAAACACGCTCGAGGAGGTTTGGAGGATAATGCATTTTCAAGATCTATTGAAACGGTTCGTCACTTCAGTTATCTCGCTTGCTTTTTTAGCATGTATTTTGGTTTTTTCCTACGTTGGAGTAGTAAAGTGGATCATCGCTCTGTTTACTGCAGGCATTGGGGCAGTCGGAATCTGGGAATATTGCCGTTTAGGGAAATTAGTGGAAAAAAAAGGGCTTGCAGAGCTATGCATGATCATAGGTGTGGTAATCATCCTATCCCTTTTTATTTCAACTTTCGATCTTTTCCCCTCGCTTCTCCCGTTTATCATAGCTTTCTTTGGCCTCATCTGCCTTTTTCTTTTTCACTTCGATAAAATTTCAGGGTCAATGAGCTCTATCGCAATGAGTCTTTTTGGGATTTTGTATGTTGCCGTTCCTTTGGGGCTAATCCTAAAAATTCTCTATTTTTTTAGCCCATGTGAGATGGGTCATGAAGGGAGGGTATGGCTTCTCTATCTAGTTATTGTCACGAAAATTACTGATGTGGGCGCCTATTTTGGAGGACGTCTCTTTGGAAAACGGAAACTTGCGGTGGATCTTAGTCCAGGTAAGACGATCACTGGAGCAGTTGTGGGTTTTTTCTCAGCGATTATTTTCAGTGTTCTTTTTTACTTTTTGGGATATTTATTTCCAGGTTTCTATCTCTCTTTTTCTGAGAGCATCTGGCTCGGAGCTCTTCTTGGGTTCTTGGGACAAGTGGGAGATTTAGGTGAGTCACTCTTTAAAAGAGATGCTACGGTTAAGGACACTAATCGACTCCCTGGTTTTGGAGGCATCCTTGATATGCTAGATTCCCTTTTGTTTACTACCCCAATCATTTATTTCTTTCTTTACGTCTGCTGAGGTTAAAGTTATGAGGCTATCCGACCATTCTGAACACCTTTTCTTTGAGCTTTGCTTTGCAGTTTTTTGGACCTTTTCAAGAAAAGTACATCAGAAATATGATGTTTTTAATAGCGAGTGGTTCTCATGATTATCACTATTGATGGGCCGTCGGGTACGGGAAAGTCAACAGTTGCAAGAGGGCTAGCCGATTCTTTGGGAATTACTTATTTCGACACTGGGGCTCTCTATCGAGCAATTAGTTGGAAAATTCTTAAAGAGGGAGTTTCTTATCACGAAAAGGAGGGGCTTTTGGCTCTTCTTAAAGCATTTTCCTACCGCATTCAGGCGATCGGTGGGGAAAAGCACTACTTTGTTGGAAATACTGATGTGACAATGGCTATTCGGAGTTCTGAAGTCACTGCGATTGTGTCGGAAGTCTCGGCTCTTAAAGAGGTGAGAGAAGCTCTAAAGCCTCTTCAGGTTAATTTTTCAAAAGAGATAGATGTTGTTTTTGAAGGAAGAGACCTAGGAACGGTCGTCTTTCCTCATGCTGACGTTAAGTTTTACTTAATAGCGCGCCCTGAAGTGCGCGCACAGAGGCGTTATAAAGAGCTTCAAAAGAAATTTCCTGATCAAGTTTTTTCACAAGAAAAGACTCTGCAAGAGATTGAATCAAGAGATAAGAGTGACTCTAGCCGAAAGATTGCACCTTTAAAGCAAGCGGATGATGCTATTCTTGTTGATACTTCTGATCTTACGATCGAGGAAGTGGTTCAAAAGCTGAAAGGGATTGTTCAAACATGAGTCAAAAAATGAAAGAGCCAACATTTTTCTACCGATTTGTAATTTTTTCCGTAAAGGTTTTTTTTAAAATATTTTATCATCACAAAGTATATGGTCTCGAACATTACATTCCTGGCAGCGCCCTAATTGCTGCAAATCATGTTTCCTTTTTTGATCCCCCTGCCCTTGCAGTCTCATGTCCTGGAGAGATCCATTTTCTTGCTCGCCAAACGTTGTTCAAATCATACTTTGGGAAATTCATTAGCGCAGTTAACTCCCATCCTGTTCAAAAAGATACGACCAATTTGCGAGTCATGAAGGATGTTTGTGTCATGTTGAAAGAAGGGAAAAAAGTTTTGATGTTTCCTGAAGGAACACGTTCCAAAGATAATATTTTGCATCCGATTAAGCCTGGCATAGGACTCTTACTCTCAAAAAGTGAATCAGCGATTCTCCCTGCCTATGTGCATGGAACATTTGCTATCTGGAATCGGAATCAAAAATATCCTAAACTTTGGGGAAGAACAGCCGTTATTTTTGGCTCTCCGATTTTATGGTCAGACTATGCTGATATGGGCCGCAGAGAGGCTCAGGAGCTTATAGCCCTTCGTCTTACCCAAGCCCTTGGAGGACTTCGAAAGTGGTATGAGTTGGGGGCAGAGGGGACCCCTCCTTAAAATACATCCAGATTTAATCATAACTGACTTAATCACAGTATATTGAGATTAAATAAATTTATTTAATTAAAATCCTAAGTATTCTATCTCGAGAGCATTGGGTGCTCACCTGCGAAGAAGAGCTCACTAGAATCTTCTTTTCAAGGTAACAGGAACTAGCAGAAAGCAGTGATGAATGTCTGTTCTTAAGCTGTTGAGCAGCCTGGAAATTTCCTTTAGGTGGGAGAAGATGTTAATTGAGTAGCTGGATAGGTAAAGCAAAAAAAGTGCACGACATTGAATAAGTAGTGGCAGAAGATACTGCTTTCAATGGAGCGTGTTGCTTGGTATACACTTCCATAAATGAGGCTGGCGATGAAGGTAAGGGAGAGGTAGCTGAGGTCGTGCACAAAAGTGAAGTGGAGGAGGGCAAAAAGTAGAGAAACCATGATCACGCTAAAGGTCCCAGACCATTTGGAATTAAGATATTCATCGATTTCGCGTTGAAGGAACCCTCGAAAAAATGCTTCTTCCGGAATTGTGACAAAGAAGAGGTTTGCAATCAGCCAAATGGCTGAAATGTGAGGGAGTTTCAGATCGATCTCTATAAGATGAAGATAGAGAGCTAGGACCATCAGGATCATTATACCAAGCGCCGTTAAAGCGATGGTTTTTAAGATAACAGTGCGAAGGTGCTGGCGGGAGAGAAGAGGGATCGAAATCGCGAGGGGAAAAAATCCAATAAAGGGCTTATCGAAATTGAGATAAAGGGAGTAAGGGTAGGCATCTTTGCTAATCTGAAGATTTTCTCCGAGTTTCCAATTATGAAATCCGGGAAAGAAGTGTCCCATGAGGGCAATCGAAAAAATAAAGGCAATGGCGATGACAACAAGGCGTCCGACTCCTCTGAGTTTTGCAGTCAAAGCTAGATGAGCGCCTCCTAAAAGGGCTAAAGCAACGAAAATTTTAAGCTCGATGAGCTTTCCAAGAAAAGCAAAAATAAATGCAACGCTTAGAAAAGAACCCCAAAGCCACGGTTTTCGATGAATCCACAAACTGATAAAGGCAAGGATGAGCGCAGCAAAGGCAAGAGAGGCGATCGGGTGATGGATAAAGGAAAAATAGCTCATAATTGTTGTGAGATGAATTTTTCATGAAGGTACTCATAAATCCCCGTGGGACCACCTTCTCTTCCAAAGCCTGAAGCTTTAATTCCTCCAAAAGAGGCTTCTGGGGAGCTAGGAAGCGCATCATTAAGGCCAATCACTCCATACTCGAGAGCATTGGTTACTCGCTCTGCTCGCTTGAGTCCTTCGGTATAAACGTATGCAGCAAGGCCAAATGGGGTTTGGTTCGCCAGATCTATAACCTCTTGTTCCTCCTCAAAAGTAATAATGGGAGCAACAGGACCGAAAGTCTCTTCATTGAAGATTTTCATATCAGGGGTGACTCCGGTCAAAATTTCGGCAAGATAGGGCTCAGCTCTTCCAAGGATTGCTTTTGCCCCTTTTTCTGTAGCATCTTTGACATGTTCTTCAGATTTTCTCAGCGATTCAGGGTGAAGGATTTTTGAAAGCTCAGTCTCTTCTTTGCGGGGATCGCCAGCGACCATTTTTCTGACGATTTCTGAAAACTTTTGCACAAACTTTTTTTCTAAAGATTTGTGAACAAAGATTCGGTTGACGCAGATGCAAGTTTGTCCACTCATCCGGAATTTTGCGCTAGCCGCTCCCTGGGCAGCTAGCGCAATATTAGCATCTTCGAACACGATAAATGGGGCATTTCCCCCAAGCTCGAGAGTGCATTTCTTCAGTGTTTTTGCACCGCGGACGTAGAGATCTGTTCCTGTCTTAGTGCTTCCTGTAAAGGAGAATTGTTTAATCGCAGGGGAATCCATCAAGGCAGGAACAATCTCTTTTCCTTCTCCAATCAAGACTTGAAAGGCGTAGTCAGGAATACCCGCTTCAAAACAGATGGTTGCAAACATCACGAGGGAAGCAGGAGAAAATGAGCTGGGCTTTATAATTACTGGGCATCCAGCAGCAAATGCTGCAGCAAATTTTCGGGCGGCCATGGCAATCGGGAAATTCCATGGGGTGATGAGTGCGCAGGGACCAATGGGTTCATATCGGACTTCAAGCTTTTTTGTGTGCTTTGAAGAGGGGATGATCTTCCCATATACCCGCTTAATTTCCTCGGCATACCACTTAAAGTAGTTTGCTGCATAGGTGATCTCTCCCCGTGCGTCGGGCATCGGCTTTCCGATTTCCATTGTGATGCACTGAGCAATATCCTCTTTTTCTTTGAGAAGATCCATTGCAAGGAGCTCTAAAACTTGCGCTCGGGCATAAGGAGGAACGCGAATAATGGGGTTGTTTTGGACTGTCTCAAGAGTTTCCTTAATTTCCTCTGATGTTGCGGTGGCAATCTTTCCCCATTCTTTCCCAGTAACAGGAGAAATGAGAGGTTTTTTTTCTCCTCGATAGGAAAGCCTGCCATTAACAATAGAGCCAATATCTTCAATGATAAAATCAGTCACGGATTACCTTTAAAACTTTGTTTGCGCTTTGGTTAAGAGTTTCTTCAGCAGTATGGCAGACGATATCAGGGTTTTTCGGGGCTTCGTATGGAGCTCCAATCCCTGTAAAAAAGGGAATCTCTCCTGCGAGAGCTTTTTTATACATCCCTTTTACGTCTCGATTGATACATGTCTCGAGTGGTGCGTCGACAAATACTTCATAAAATTGGATTTCGTCCGTCTCGATCATCTCCCGCGCATTGTCTCGTACTTCTTGTCTTGGACTCACCACAGAAATAATGACGACAGGAACAGAATCTAAAATAATTTTTGCCATTTCAGAAATGCGGCGCAGATTTTCTTTTCGATCTCTCGGGGTAAAATCCAGATCGCTATTGAGATTCCTTCGCACAACATCTCCATCCAAAACGACACTATTGGGGATTTGCTCGTGAATATGGTTTGCAATTGTTGTTTTTCCACTGCATGGCAAACCTGTTAGCCAAATTGTGGTCTTTGCAGATAATGCAATTTGCGAGAAAAGAAATAGAAGGGTTAATATACAGTTCATAATATTTCCTTGCTTTTGGGATACCATAGCTGATGCAGAAAAAAAAGAAAAATACCTTTGTGTGGTTTGAGTTTGAGATTCTTGCTCAATTTACGGAAATTGTTCATGCCGTTTTCTGGAATTTCCCTTTGGGGGAAAGAGACAATGCGTCCCACCCTCAAAAAGCCTTGGATGTTTTAGGAATAACTAAAGGAGTTAAGCTTAAACAGTGTCATAAAGATGATCTTTTAGAGGTGAAAAGCGCAGACCGAATCGATCACTATGAAAACTACGATGGGATTATTACCAAAAAAAAAGGGATTGGACTACTTATCCGTCATGCGGATTGTCAGGGGACAATCTTTTATGACCCAGTCCAAAAAACGATTGGAAACGTCCACTGCGGGTGGCGGGGAAGTGTATTAAATATTTATAAAAAAACCGTTGAGAAAATGGAGAGGCTTTACGGCAGCCGACCCAAAGACCTCATTGTTTGCATTGGGCCAAGTTTGGGTCCTCACAATGCTGAGTTCAAACATTATAAAAAGGAACTGCCAAAGTCTTTTTGGAAGTATCAGATTAGTCCCTCGTATTTTGACTTCTGGGAAATTTCAAGGGCCCAACTTTTAGATGCTGGGATTTTGAAAGAGCATATTGAAATTGCAAAGATCTGCACTTATGACGAAGGGTTTTCATACCGCAAAGATAAATTGACCGCTCATCACGGAACGATTGTGGCATTGTCAAATTAGAGCGATATGCGCTATAATCAGAGGCAATGGAAATACAAGAATTAAAGTTAAAGGGTGCGCGGGTTATTTCCCCAAACGTTTTCAAAGACGAAAGGGGGTTTTTCTTTGAAAGCTACCAGCTGGAGCGTTATCAAGAAGGGGAGATCGATTGCCCCTTTGTTCAAGATAATCATTCCTATTCTAAGCAAGGGGCAATTCGTGGAATGCACTTTCAGTCCTCTCCAGGACAGGCTAAGCTTGTGCGGGTTGCAGTAGGGAAAATCTATGACGTGATTGTCGATATCTGTCCCGACTCCCCAACATTTGGAAAGTGGGAAGGGGTTTATCTTGATGATGAGTCGCACTGTCAACTCTTTGTCCCCACAGGATTTGCTCATGGTTTTTGTGTTGTCAGCTCTGATGCACATGTCCTTTATAAGACAAGTTCTCCCTATAATAGCAAAACAGAAATAGGTTTTCGATTTGACGACCCTGAAGTAGGAATCGATTGGCCTGTTCAAACGCCAATCGTTTCTGAAAGGGATCAAAAAAGCCCCTATTTTTACGAACTGAGGTGGTTATGAAACTGTGGATATTAGGAAAGCGGGGGATTCTTTCGAGCGCAATGCAACGAAAGTGCAAGGAAAAAGGGATCGATTATGTCGTAACTTCGCGTAGAGAGGTCGATCTTCAGTACGAAGAAGCGGTTAAAGCGCAATTTGAAACCCTATCGTTTACCCACGTGATCAATTGTGCTGCCTATACAGCGGTTGATAGGGCAGAGGAAGAAGAAGAGAAGGCCCATGCTCTTAACGCACGCGCGATTGAAACGCTTGCAAAATACGCGAGATTTCATGGAAAAAAGCTGATCCATTTTTCTACCGACTATGTTTTTAGCGGGAAGGAGAAAGGGTACGGTGAAGCAGCAGCAACCGCCCCATTATCAATATATGGCAAAAGCAAAGAAGCTGGTGAAAAACTACTAAAAAAATACCATCCAGAGGCTTGCCTGATTCGCACGTCTTGGCTTTTCGGAAAAGAGGGAAATCACTTTGTTAAAACAATGATCCATTTGATGCAAGAAAAGGAGGTGATTGGGGTAGTAAGCGATCAGTGGGGACGTCCTACCTATGCGGATGATCTTGCTGAAGCGACGCTCACACTTTTAGACGCTTCTGGAACCTATCATTTTGCAAATACAGGAACAACCACTTGGCATGGATTTGCTGAGGCCATTAAAAATAGTCTTGAAGAGAAAAACATTTTTCTCAAATGTCAACAAGTCAAACCCATTTCTACAGAGGACTTTGGTGCGAAAGCTGAGCGTCCAGCGTCTTCGATTTTGAAGACTGAAAACTTTTCGCCTCCTCATTGGAAAGGGGGGCTTGAAAAGGTAATTCGTCATGCACTTAAGGCTAAGTAACGCCAATATTCTTGTGACGGGGGGCGCGGGTTTTATGGGATCAGCGCTTATCCGATATATTTTGAAGCAAGACG
Source organism: uncultured Chlamydia sp. (assembly GCA_946127115.1). Taxonomy (GTDB): domain Bacteria; phylum Chlamydiota; class Chlamydiia; order Chlamydiales; family Simkaniaceae; genus Neptunichlamydia. The sequence continues at coordinate 477,004 of CAMGYI010000002.1, read as the reverse complement.
GCTTTGCTGGTCATCTTTCCAACCTTGACCTCTTAACCTACGCGGGGAATCTAGGTAATGTGGCAGCGGTCGCGAGTGATGAGCGTTACACCTTCTATCAAGGAGACATTCGGGATCGAGACCTTCTTGAGAAAATTCATGAAGAGCGTCCGATTGATTTGATTGTTCATTTTGCTGCTGAGACCCATGTAGATCGAAGTATTACAGACCCCGGGGCATTTTTAGAAACAAATGTGATGGGAACACATGTTCTTTTAGAATTTGTTCGAACCTATTCCAAGATTCACTTCCACAATATTTCGACCGACGAGGTCTATGGATCTCTTGGAAAAAGGGGACGGTTCACAGAGGACTCTTCCTACAAACCTAATTCTCCTTATTCAGCTTCAAAGGCGAGTGCTGATCATTTTGTTAGAGCGTATGCGGCAACTTACGGCTTGTCAACGACCCTTTCGCATGCAAGTAATAACTATGGTCCCTATCAATATCCTGAAAAATTTATTCCTCTCATGATTAAAAATGCACTGGAGGGAAAATCACTTCCCGTCTATGGATCGGGAGAGAATGTGAGAGAGTGGCTTTATGTTGAAGACCATGCGCGCGCCATTTGGACCATTCTAAGTCAGGGGAAAAGAGGTGAAGTCTATAATATTGGAGGGGGAAATGAAATGAAAAATCTAGATCTTCTTCAGTTGATTTTAAAAGTCGTTGAAGAGATTACAGGGGAGACGAGGCTTGAAAGACTCATCACTTACGTTCCTGATCGTCTCGGGCATGACTTTAGATACGCAATGGATGGTGCCAAAGTGGAACAACTAGGCTACCTCCCTGTTTGGCCCTTACGGGTGGGGCTTCGAGAAACCATTAAAACTTTTCCAGGAGTACTGGTATGAAAATTGTATGCGTTATTCCAGCAAGACTTGCTTCAAGTCGATTTCCAAAGAAAGTGCTCGCGATGCTAGGAGAAAAACCGATGCTTCAGTGGGTATGGGAAGCAGCCAGTAGTGTTGATCTATTTGATGATGTTGCGTTTGCTATTGATGATCTTGAGACTGCGCGTCTGATTGATTCTTTTGAGGGCAAACATTTTATGACCTCTCCCGATTGTCCATCAGGAACTGATCGTCTTATTGAACTTCAGTCTGAAGGAAAAATGAAAGGGGACATTTGGGTAAATTGGCAAGGAGATGAACCCTTTATCCATCCGGAAATGATCGACAATCTTTTGCAAACAACTGATGAGGCTTATGATATTTGGTCTTTAAAAAAAGAAATCGAAAGAGAAGAAGATATTGATGACCCAAATGTGGTGAAGGTTGTGACCGACTCCCACGACAGAGCCATTTATTTTTCCCGATCGCCGATTCCTTATGACAGAGATGGTTTTGAAAATGTCACCTATTACAAACATGTGGGGATCTACGCCTATACCGTTGATGCGTTAAAACAGATTTCTACTCTCTCTCCCAGCCTATTGGAGCAAACAGAAGGACTCGAGCAACTCCGCTTCCTTGAAAATGGAATGAATATTCAGATTCATGAGACAGAGCATGAATCACTTGGAATCGATGTTCCCGAAGATCTTTCCCGCGCTATGGATCGCATTTCTTCGCAGTTTGTTTTCTAAATGATTTTTTATATATTCTCCCCAGTACCACAGAAGGTATTATAGAAAGAGTTGGTGAATTTTGCATTTGTTTGCAAATTATTCATATTTCTATGTAGACCCGTTGAACGGGTTGATTAACATGCCCTGTTGTTCATGCCATCAATAAAAGAATATCCGATGCTTATGAGCTAAAGGATGTTGAAAGGGAGATAGCAGATAAAAGACGTGAGAGAGAGAGAGTTTTTGAAAGAACTTATCGGAAGGATGGAGGCTGACTTTATTGAAATTTTTACTTTCAACAAGGGTATTGAGTAGTTGACATTAGGGAAAAAACGGGGTATCTTATCAGACCAGGAGGATGGAGTTTTCGTGTCAACTGAAGAGTTTCTTGCTGAGAGGGAAGACTATAAATATGGCTTTAGGACTGAGATTGAGTCGGACCTTTTCCCCAAAGGGTTAGATGAAGAAACAGTTAGAGCTCTTTCTGCAAAGAAAGAGGAGCCGAGCTTTATGCTTGAGTTTCGGTTAAAAGCTTTTCAGAAGTGGAGAGAAATGACCCCTCCCAATTGGGGACACTTAAACATTTCTCCCATTGATTTTCAGAATATTAGATATTACGCAGCCCCAAAGAAGAAGCAAGAGCTAAGCAGCCTTAATGAAGTCGATCCTGAAATCCTTCGCACCTTTGATAAATTAGGAATTCCTCTAGAGGAACAAAAGCGCCTTAGCAATGTTGCGATTGACATTGTTTTTGACTCAGTATCTCTTGGAACTACTTTTCATGAATCCCTTGAAAAGGCAGGGGTTATCCTTTGTTCGATGAGTGAAGCTGTTAAAAAGTATCCCAGGCTTTTGGAAGAATATTTGGGTAGTGTGGTTCCCATTGGAGACAACTTTTATACGGCGCTAAACTCTGCTGTTTTTTCCGATGGTTCCTTTGTGTATATCCCTAAGGGAGTACGTAGCCCGATGGAGCTTTCTACCTATTTTAGAATCAATGAACGGGAAACAGGACAGTTTGAGAGGACCCTCATTATTGCAGAACCGGGATCGTATGTGAGTTATCTAGAAGGGTGTACTGCCCCTGCTTATGATGAAAACCAATTGCATGCAGCGGTGGTTGAACTCATTGCTCATGACGATGCTGAAATCAAATATTCAACGGTACAAAACTGGTATGCAGGCGATCGGAAAACAGGCAAAGGGGGTATTTACAACTTTGTCACAAAACGGGGCAGGTGTGCTGGGAAACGTTCAAAGATTTCGTGGACTCAAGTGGAAGCGGGAGCAGCGATCACGTGGAAATACCCTTCCTGCATTTTGCAAGGAGATGACTCGGTCGGAGAATTTTACTCTGTTGCTTTGACCAATGGAAAGATGCAAGCGGATACCGGAACAAAGATGATTCATTTAGGGAAACGGACAAAGTCTACGATTATCTCCAAGGGGATTTCAGCGGATGAGTCTTCCAATACCTATCGGGGACTTGTTCATATTTCATCAAGGGCTGAGGGAGCGCGCAATTTTACGCAATGCGACTCCATGCTGGTGAAAAACAATTGTAGTGCAAACACCTTCCCCTACATTGAAGTGCATAATGACACTGCAGAGCTTGAACACGAGGCATCTACTTCTAAACTGAATGAAGAGCAGCTTTTTTACCTACAGTCACGTGGAATTTCTCAGGAAGATGCCATACAAATGATTGTCAATGGCTTTTGTGAAGCTGTGATTAAAGAGCTTCCTCTTGAGTTCGCAGCAGAAGCGCAAAAATTATTAACCTTAAAATTAGAAGGGTCGGTGGGCTAAATGTTAGAGATCAAAAATCTTCATGTGTCAGTGGAGGGAGCAGAAATCTTGAAAGGGTTTTCTCTAACAGTGAATGCGGGGGAGACTCATGCGATCATGGGGCCAAATGGTGCGGGAAAATCTACTCTTGCAAAAGTTTTAGCTGGGCATCCAGACTATAAAATCACTGATGGTTCGATTGTCTTTTTAGGAAAGAATCTTTTGGAGCTTGGAATCGACGAAAGGGCCCATCTTGGACTTTTTATGGGGTTCCAATACCCCGTTGAAATTCCTGGAGTGACAAATCTTCAATTCTTGCATAGCGCTTTGAATAGTAAGCGAAAGGGTCAAGGGGAACCACCCCTTTCGGAAGAGGTTTTTCGAGAGCTCTTAATTAAGAAGATGCATGAGATGGAGATTAGCCCCACTTTTTCTGAGAGAGATGTGAATGGAGGCTTTTCAGGGGGAGAAAAAAAGCGTAATGAGATTTTGCAGATGGCAATTTTAGAGCCCAAGCTTGCTATTTTAGATGAAACGGATTCAGGACTCGATATTGATGCAATGAAAGTTGTTGCTGCTGCTGTCAAGTTGCAATTAAATGATGAAAATGCCCTCATATTGATTACCCATTACCAACGCCTTCTTGACTACATCAAGCCCCGGTTTGTTCACGTGGTTGTAAATGGGAGGATTGTTGAAACGGGAGGAGCTGAGCTTGCCTTTAAACTTGAAGAAAAAGGATATGAGATCCATCGATGAGTTTATTAGAGACATTAAACCCCCTGTTTCAAGAGAATGCTCCCTGGAAAAAAGGAGTGTGGTCTGCTATCGAGCAACTGGGCCTTCCGACGAAAAAGTGGGATATTTTTCGCTATAATTCTTTGGTGCAATTAAATCAGGAATCTTTTAAATTGGCACGAGCTAACGATATTAAACTTTCGGGCGCCGTTGGGATCATTGCCCTCCCCCTAAATTCTGCGATGCGATCTCACGGCGCTCTTCTTTTGAAAGGGTTTAAGAAATCACTTGAGGAAGAAAAGAACCCTTACGTTCTTCTTAATACAGCCTTTGCTGACTCAGGACTTTTCCTCTATATTCCCCCTGGAAGGACTATCGAAATGGAATGGACACTTCCTTCTCTTGAAGAAGGGGCAATGCACACACCAAAGGTGGAAATCTTTTTAGGAAAGGGGGCTCACTTATCAGTCAACTATACTCAGAAGGGAAGAGGACATTACTTTTACAATCAACATTTACAACTCTCTCTAGATGAAGGAGCAACCGCTTCAATTCATGAGCATCTCGAGCATAGCTCGGATGGCTTTGCCATGCATACGATTCGAGCACGACTCAAAAAAGAGGCTTTTTTTAAGATGCTCACTTGCTCAAAGGGAGCGCGCTTAGAAAGGCATGATATTCAAGTCGGTCTTGAAGGAGAGCGGAGCAAGGTGGAGCTTAAAGGGCTTTCTTTGTCTGCATTTAGGGATGAGGTTCATCACTACGTTGATGTCAAACACACGGCCCCTAACTGCCAATCGAATCAACACTACAAAACGGTGCTTATGGGACGCGCGCGCTCAAGTTTTGAAGGAAAGATATTTGTTGAAAAAGAGGCGCAGCAAACCGAGGCCTATCAACTCAATAATAATCTTCTTCTCAGTCCTAAAGCTCAAGCAATGAGCAAACCAAACCTCGAGATCCTTGCGGATGATGTAAAAGCATCTCATGGAGCTACAGTTGCGCGCCCGAAGGAAGAAGATCTTTTTTATTTGCAAACGCGGGGGCTTAGCAGGCAAGAAGCAGAATGGCATTTAGTGCGAGGCTTTTGCACAGAACTTGTGCATGGAGAAATAATAGACAGATTTTTACGCCGAGGACAAGAAAATGGTTAATTCCTTTGACGTGAGACGTGTGCGAGAAGATTTTCCCATGCTCAAAAAAAAGATGAATGGGAGGCAGCTTATCTATCTTGATACCGCTGCGACTTCTCAAAAACCCCAGAGTGTTATCGACGCAATCCACACATTCTATTCTGCAGAGTATGGTACCGTCCATCGAGCGATCTATGAACTCGCTGCCCATTCAACTGAAATGTACAGCATTGTCCGAACAAAAGTGCAGCACTTTGTTGGAGCTCGTGAGGAAGAAGAGATCATCTTTACAAGAGGGACCACCGAGTCGATTAACTTAGTGGCTCATTCCTACGGAAGGGCCTTCCTAAAGAAAGGAGATGAAATCATCATCTCTGAAATGGAGCATCATTCTAACATTATTCCTTGGCAAATCCTGGCAAAGGAAAAGGGGCTCAAACTTAAGTACATCCCCATGACCTTAGAAGGGGAGCTTCGTCTTGATGTTTTTAAAGAACTTCTTACTGAGAGAACAAAACTTGTCTCTGTGGCCCACATCGCAAATGCAACAGGAACCATTAATCCTATAGAAGAGATCATTTCTCTTTCGCATGAAGTGGGTGCGAGGGTTTTGATCGATGGCGCGCAGGCAGCCTCCCATTTTCGGCTCAACGTTGAATCCCTTGATGTAGATTTCTACGCTTTTTCAGGTCATAAAATCTATGGACCCACAGGAATCGGTGTTCTCTATGGCAAGCGAGAACTTTTGAAAGATATGCCTCCTTTCATTGGTGGAGGAGACATGATTGAAACTGTGACAATGGAAGAATCAACATTTCAGGATCCCCCGCTCCGCTTTGAAGCAGGAACTCCATCAATCGGAGGGGTGATCGGTCTAGGAGCCGCCATTGATTACATAGAGTCCCTCGGTCGTGAAAATATTGAAAAGTGGCTCGGCCAACTTCTCTCTCACGCTACCGAAAAACTTCTTAAAATTTCAGGCCTTAAGGTTATTGGAACTTCAAAAAAGAAAGGGCCAATTATCAGCTTTGTTCTTGATGCCCTACATCCACTTGATCTGGGAACGTTGCTTGGTCTCAAAGGAATTGCCATTCGAACCGGTCATCTTTGCGCACAACCTGCACTTTTACGTTTTGGACTTAAATCGATTGCGCGTATTTCATTGGGGGTTTATAACACTCTCAGTGATATTGATGCCGCCGTTGAAGCAATCCAAGAAGGGACTATTCTTCTCAAGCCAGAGGTATCATACTAAAAGTCGAAGCGGATCTTTGCTGTAAGCCCTTGAAGGGTGAGGTCAAACCGATCATAATTGTCGCTGAGTGAAATAAAAAGTGTTTGGTTGACCCAGATTTGAGATTCCCATCCAGCTTCTAAAAGAATATGGTAGCGACCGCAGGAATAATAGGTCTCTGCGCGGAGTCCGATTGACAACTCAACCACAGGCTTGATGATTCGTAGGTGATCTTGGATATTAACAGTTGAAATCTCTGTCTGGAAAGGTTGCTCTTTATCCACAAGAGCAAAAGTGTCCTTCCGGTCTATATCGTAGTGAAGCCACATTCCAGAAAATGACATGTTTCCGTAGAGGCTGACAACCTTTGAGAATTGCCAAGAGGTGTTTAGACCTCCGCGTACTCCGACCCCCCATAGGGAATGATCGAAGCGAGCAGAATAGTTAAAGAGAAGTTGTTGGAGAATGACTTGAAGAGGGATTATTTCATAAAAGACATTGTAGTCTTGTTTTTGCCATGTTCCTTTAACCCCAAAAAATGGACGAAGCTTTAGGGATTTACTGACATAATAATTTCTTCCTAGCTCCAGGTCTCCCACCTGGTAGTGCAGGTCATAATGGGCATGCGCCTTGTCAAATTGGGGAATGTCAAGGCTTTGAAAAGCTGGGGTGAAGATTTCAAATCCGGGTTGGAGAAACTGAGAGCGTTTCGAATCCCCCACATTTGTATAAAACCATGTGTACTGCAGAGTCATATCCCAACAGCCGTGACAAAAGTTCCAACCAAGCCCTACTTTAAAGCCTGGATCCCAAGCCCAGTCAACTGATTGCACGTGACCTTTTTTTGGAGAAATGGCTGTTGTTAGATTACCAAACCCTGTTTTTGCATAGGTAAGAGTATCCAAACGTGCAGTCCAATAGAGAAATGCAGCTGAGAGATTGAGATCCATTCCGTTACGGACCTTTGGTCCCGCGCATGGGGTAATCGGGTGCATCGGTCGATTATTGGAAGAGTTCTCCAAATTGTTCATCCGATTTTCAATCCCATTCATCCGGATTTCACTTTCTCCGCGCAGAACCATGTGAGGAAACAAAAATATCGCGCAAATAATCAATGCAAACTTCATCATAAACCCATTTAGTCTATTTAATTTCCCACTAAACGAAATTAACAATTGATTTTCAAGAAAAATATCACATGTAGCACCTCAAGGCTGCAATAGTCAAGACTTGAACTTTCTTCTGATTTCAGTTCCATATTTCTGAACTCATTGATTGGTACACTAAGAGTCATATAGCCTCCGCGGTTAAAGGAGCGTTAGAGTCAAATAGGCTCTACAGAAGTAAGCCCAACTTTCATTTGATAAGAAGAAGGATAGATTTTAGACATTTCTCCCCTAGAACTCATTTTTTGCAACATTATCTTCTCATGAGCAAAGCCTTTTAAGCGTTAAAAAAAAGGGGAAGGGGATAAGACGAAAAAAGGCACCAAAATTTGGTGCCTTTTCCCAGTGGATCTCTAACAGCTGCTAGAAATCGAAACGGAATTTCAAGTTAAGACCGTGGAAATTCAGGTCGTGACCCGAACGATCTAGGATTTCGAGGAAATATCCCCAATTGACCCAAACCTGTTCTTCCCATCCTGCTTGAATCGCAAAATGGTAGTTATCATCACAGAACCATGTTTCCCAACGAAGACCGAATTCCATCTCACCAATGTATTTGATGGTATAGAAACTATCATTATCAAGATGGAAGAGCACTTTGCTGTTATCAGTAGTTGTGTCATCTAGACTGTCTTTTCTTGAAAGCTTGTTATAGTTAGTCCACATTGTAGTCCAAGCGAGGTCACCGTAGAAACTCCAGCTTTTAGACATGTACCAAGCAATGTTAAATCCACCGCGCACTCCAATACCCCAGGTATCGGTGTGAGAATTGCTTTGCAATGGACCAGTCACAGAAAGTGGATTGGCACCACTCAGAACAATATGAAAGTCAGTGGCGGTAATTGTCGACTTCCAGTCTTGATCTTGCCAGGTCCCTTTGAAACCGATAAACGGTCTCATGGTTAAGAATTGGCTAAGATAAAAGCTTCTTCCAAGCTCAAGATCGATCACATTGAAGTGAAGATCCCAGTCCGAACTGATTTTATCACCAATTTGACCAGTGGCTGGAACGAAGAACGGAACAAAGGATGTGAAGGCTACGCCGTTAGATCTGTCTAAGCTACTACTATCACTAGCATGAAGCCAAGTATACTGTGCGTAGAGGTCCCAACCATCATGGCTAAGGTTGAGGCCAAGGCCAACTTTAAAGCCAGGGGCCCAGTCTTGCCCAACAGAAGAAATTTTTCCTTTTGGAGCATTTGTAAATGGGTTTGCGGCAGTTGGGCTTGTTGTTTCAAAGCCTGTAACTCCATAATCCAGTCCGTCTTGAACGGCTTTCCACCAGATGAAGTCAGCGGTGATGAAAACATCAGCTCCGTGAGCGACACGCGGTCCTGCATTTGGTGTAATTTCTCTAAAGGTCCCACGTTGGTAGGTTCCTTGTCCTGATTGTGCGCTACCACTGCTTGAATCCATACCGGATCCATAGCTGCTGCCACTGCCATTGCTACCACCAGAGTAGTTGCTATGAGCAAAAGCAGAACTAAACACAGTTGCACAAAGTGCCCCCACTAGAGGCCAGAGTTTCCTGAGTTTCACTTCCATTCTGAGTTTTCTCCCTGTTACAGAAATGCTAAAATATCATTCGTTAATGTTTCCCCTCTTTTAAACGACTTAAGAACAATTGTGCAAGCATTTTTTCTCTCGCACCTTTTTTCTTGCTCTCAAGCAGCTCGGAAGGGGTTTATTTTCTTCAGAGCTCTATCAAACTCTACATGGGATTTCTTTTGCAAGAAAAAAAAATCTGAGCATAAAAAAATGCTCAGATTTAATAGGTGTTTCTATTGAGGGTTTTCTAGAAATCGAAACGTAGTTTTATTGTGAGTCCTTGCAAGCTTAAATCTCCATGACCTGCTTGAACAATACGGACTCTTTTAAAGTTATTGTGATTTATCCAAAGTTGTTCTTCCCATCCTGCTTGGATCATGAAGTGATAGCGGTTTTCAGAAAACCACCAATCACCTCTAAGCCCTATCCCGAACTCTAACACTCCTTTGATAGTATGAAAACTGTCGTTCACATGAATAGATGTAATCGGTGTATCAAGCGGAGGGTTCCCAGCTCCTGGGTTACGACTGTCTATTCTGGTATCACTTCGAGTGACTTCAAATTGGCTCCAAAGAGTTGCCAAAGCTAGATCTCCATACAGGCTCCATGACGGATCAATATGCCATGCTGTTTTCAATCCAGAGCGAAGCCCAACCCCCCAATAGTCCTGATCATTTTTCATTCTTAATGAAGTATCAATTGGCGTCGTTTCAATGTTATATCGGACGCTGTAGTTTTGATTAATCCAGCCTCCTTTGAATCCTATAAATGGGCGGAGCATTAGAAAACGACTAACAAAATAGTTCCGTCCTAAACTGACATCGATGGTATAGAAGTGAATATCCCATTCTCCACATGCCTGGATAATCGAGTCGTTACTTTGAATTAGGGTGGTGTCGTTAGTGATGTTCCATGTTGGGAGCATTCCATTTCCGCTCGCATTCGATGTGTTGGAGGCGCTTGAATAAAACCAGGTGTATTCAGCACAGACATCCCAACTCCCATGAGGAAGATTGAGTCCAACCCCTGCCTTAAACCCTGGGTTCCAGCTCCAGTTAGGATACTTTGTACTTCCTTTGTCAACATTTGTAATGCTGTTCCCAGCACCTGTCATGACATAGGAGAGATTGTCTGTTCGCGCAGTCCAATAGACAAAGTCCCCAGTAATGAAGGCATCAATTCCGTGATTAACCCGCGGGCCTGCCCCTGGCGTAATAGAATCTGGAGGGGTAATACTTCCCGGGGCTATCGGGGGAGCTTCATGCTGTGTAGCGCAAAAGGCAGTCGCACAAAGTGTAAGAAAAGATGCAAGATATTTCATGATGATTCCTTATGAAAAATTGTTTTTCACAAGGTTATGCGGCTGCAAGAAAAAAATCAAGCTGGCAGAACTCTAGAAAAATGCTCTAGGGATTTAGCCCTTGCATCGAATAAATGAGCTTATTCAGAAGTTCTAGCCAGTTATATCCTTGTTTCGTGAACTGTTTTAAGATGAAGTACCATGCGGCAAAGAGAAGCCCAAGTCCCAGTAATGATTTAATCGACATTCCAAGGAAGGCAATTTGGACCTGAGGAGCTAGTCGGTTGGCAATGCCTAAGAACATTTCAGCCATTAGGATTGCAACTAGTGCAGGCGCTGCCAGTTGAATTGCTATCGTAATAATTTGATTTACAAGATCAAAAGTCATCTTCCAAAAACCACTTTTGATGGAAAGAAAAGCGGGGTTAATCAGTTTATCAGGAGGAATAAGTTCGTATGATTTCATTAACGCGTCAAAAAAGAGGAAAGGCCCGTCAATCTGAAAGAAGATGACAATTAAGATATAATTAAAAAGAATTCCGATCGGGGATGTTTGGGTTTGCATTGAAGGATCTTGCGCTTGCATGATTGAGGCACCTCTTAAGTAGTCGATAATGGTACCAGCGGTTTGAACCATATAAAAGGGGACTGTAATGAAAAACCCCAGGATAAGACCGACTAATATTTCCTTTAAAGCGTAAAAGATATAGGCATTGCTAAATCCAACTGGCGCAGTTGTCTTTATGGAAATGAAGGGAAGGAAGATCGTTGCAACACATATAGCAAGCCCCATCCTAGCAATTCCCGGAGCAAGCTTTGCTCCAAAGAAGGGGGCAAGCACTAAAGAAGGGGCGATCCGCATGATAATTAAAAAGAAAAGGGAAAGGACTTCCATAATGCTGATGTTCGGAAGGTTTGAATAAAGCTCGGCATAGTTCATGAGGCTATCTCGATAATAGAGTTAATAGGTAGCGCTCCGGGATGATAGAGGGGTCGTCTCATGTGTTCCACTTAGGGAAATTCAGGAAGATGGTATTGGCAAATTGCATAATTTGGGCACTTAAGAACCCTCCCATGAAGATGAGGGTCATAATCACTGCAACAAGCTTTACAGTGAAGGAGAGAGTTTGTTCTTGAATCTGTGTTGCAGCTTGGAATATTGCAACGGAAAGTCCAAAAGCCATACTAATTAAAATTGGAGGCCCTGATAGGATTAATATCAAAAGAAGGGCTTGATAGGAAAGTTGATAGATTTCCGACTCGTACAAGGATAGCTCCTACTGTTTATATGTTTGTACCAATCCTTGAATGACCATTGTCCACCCGTCCGTCATTACAATTAGGAGAAGTTTTAATGGAAGGGCAATCGTCAAAGGAGAAAGCATCATCATTCCCATCGCGAGGAGAATATTTGAAGTTACAAGGTCAATAACAAAGAAAGGGAGGTAAATCAAGACACCTATTTCAAAAGCCCCTTTCAGCTGAGATGTAATGTAGGCGGGAGCAAGGACAATAAAGTCATCCGTTTTTAAGTCTTTCTTAAAATCTTGCGGCATGTTTCGATACGCAAGTTGATAGAAGTTTCGTTGGTGGCTGACAGTCATGTTTCGCACTAAAAACTGCTTGAGAGGTTCTTTGGTCTTATTGACAATATTGTAAATGTAAACTGCGGAGTTTTGGGAAAAGAGACTCTTTGGGGCGTCTTTGTTGATATACTCCTTCCCGGCATCATACATTGCAACACAGGTAGGAAACATTACATAGATACTCATCAATAAAGCTATCCCCGTTAGGGCTTGGTTTGGGGGTGACTGTTGCACGCCCAATGCATTTCTAAGAAGAGAGAGAACAATAACGATCTTGAGAAAAGAGGTCAAAAGGATCACAGCATAGGGGAGAAGAGCAACCAAGGCGATGACAGCCATCATCGTGATGACATTTGGTTCACCGCCTCCTTTCTCACCCGATGATTGAGCAGCATCGCCTCCACTCTGTTGGGCTTGCTCGGCAATTTTTGCAATCGCTCCCGCAATACCTTCCTCTTCTGCATAGGATGAACGAGCAATAAAGCAGCAGCAGAAAAATATCAAAAGAAGGAATTTTTTATTAATTATCATTTTTGTTTCATAAACGCCTCGAAGGCAGATTCGAGAGCGCGCCACTGGTTTTCTAAACTTGCGTTAATGATACCAGCTTCGGTCTCAATAATACAACCCCCAGGAGTAATATCTCCCCTTTCTTCTATGATAAATGTTTGGACGTGTTCAAGAATGTTTCGCAGTTCTTTCTTCTCGTTCTCTAGCGCTTTCTTATCTTGTTTTGCAACAAAGATTTTAATGTGGTGGTTTTGAGTGATAGGCTTTAATGTTTGTCTAACGATATCGACAATCGTCTCGGGCTTAAGTTCCAGTTCATGACCCACAATTTTCTTTGCAGCTTTTAACGCAAGAGGAAGGATCGTTTTTTGAAGCTCATGCTCCATTTGTTGAACCCTTTCTTGGTAATAAAGAATCTGCTTATTGAATTCCGAAAGTCCTTTGTTAAAACCCGCTTCTTTAGCTTCAGCAAGGAGTTTTTGACAAGCTTCTTTATTGTTTTCAAGGTAGGTTTTGACATCTGCTTTTGCTTTATTCAAGACGTCGGTTGCTTTCAGCAGCTTGCTAAACTCATCCGAGGGGATTACTTTGTCATCCGATCCCTGTGTAATTTCACCAGAATATATTAATGAAAAATACTTACTCATGATCCTTTATACACCTTGGAAATTAGTCCTAATAGTTGTTTTGTAAGAGTTTGGTGGGCTTCATCGTTATTGATATCTGTAAAAAACTTTCGAAGAATTTTTGTTCTTCCAGTATCTAATCGATGGCAAATATGCCATAGAAGAGAAGGGTGACAACCAAAAAGGGCTTTTGCTAGTCGATTAAAGCCACGACGATGCAAGATGGTTTTTAGTTTTTCACCGTCACCATTCCAGCCATCAAGATTCAGCCTTGCAAAAGAAAGAGGTTCTTTTGTCTTCAATAAAGACTTCAAATACTCACGTTCTTCTTTGGAAAGAACTTTTTGAATCTTTTTGATCTGCTCTGACTTGATGACATGTTTGAGTTCCATCGCTAGGTCATGGAGCCCGAGATAATCTACAAGGGCTTGGAGCTCTCTTTTTGATAAATCTAAAAGAACATTTAGAGGGTGGTTGGGTAAAAATTCAAAGGGCAGGAACTCTTTTTGGCCGGAGATAATCCATTCGTAAACAGCTGATGCTAAATAGTCTTTTGCGATTTCTTTCAGAGGGTGGATTGTATCCGTCAATTTAAAGTGGTTTTGAAGTTTGGTCGATTGCGGCTTATCAAGCACTGAAAGAATTTTCATCTTATCGTTTTCTGCGAAAGGTTCTAGAAAGATGATGAGCCAAGAGTAATGAATGCGGGAAAGACGGGCTTCCATTGTTGTAGAATAAGAGAAGGGGTCTCCCTTAGAGGGTCTCACGCTTTCTAGTTTTTCGAGTTCTTCCTTTGCAAGATAGCGGCTAATCGATGATTGCAACCCCGAGCTGCCTCGTTCCAAGAGATTCTTAAAGACAACCCATGAGGAGGTATTCATCTATTACACCTCTCCTTCTCCAGGAGGTCCAGAAGGAGGTTTTTTACGGATGGTATTAATTAAGGGAATGGGGTTAAAGAGCTCCTTTAGCCCTCCCTGCTTTTTAAGCTGTGGGTAAAATTTCCAGCTGATCCATCCTAGTACTATTGCGAGAAGGACGGCGATAAAAGTGATAATAAAGAAGAGACCACGAAAACGACCCACTGAGTTTTTACTCATTACGATATTCCACACGCTGACATATTCTCCTGGCTTACCACCGAGAGATTCAGGCATTTGCTCTAGAGTAATGTCTGTGAATCTTGAACGATCAGAAACCACTGTGACGTTATTGATATCAAGGCCTGTCACACTTCCTGAAATTAAACGTTTAATCTTGTTTTCCAAGTGGATATTGGGGTCATCAATGATCCCCTGATGTTTCACATAAACGGCAGCTGTGATCTGTTTCTTTGTGGTTGCCTGCCCAAGCCCTGTGTCTTCGGGGGGGAAGGAAAGCTGCACATTGGCTTCAATGACACCATCAATCATTAAAACGGTGTTGGTCAACTGCTGCGCTAGACCTGACTGATACCGAATCGTTTCTTCTTTATCAGAGGTCATAAGTCCCTGTTTTGCAAAAAGATCAAGCAAGGTTGTTCCCTTTTCTCTAGGAAAACCATTCTGGTTAAGATAGGCAATGGCTTCAATCGAATACTTTTCGGGCACCACAATGACGTATTTTGAAACAGACCCTTCTGTTCCAATACTGGAGGTTACCGCAGCCTGTTTCGTAGCGGGGATCCCCTTACTCTCAAGTAATACAAGGATAATATTTGCTTCTTTTTCGGTGATATTGCTTACAACTTCTCGACCACTATCACACCCTGTGAATAAGATAAGGAAACTTCCCATTAAACTAAGCAAAAGAACAGAATGTACTATTTTTCTCATGATACTATACTCAACAAGCACTACTTTTTTCGCGTTATAGCATGTCCAAGAGTTTATACCAACGATTATGTGGATTGGATGGCAGTGATTGCGATCGTGAAGACAATGTCATCTACAAGTGCACCGCGAGAAAGATCGTTGACCGGTTTCTTGAGTCCTTGGAGCATAGGGCCGATGGAAAGAACATTAGCGCTTCGTTGCACCGCTTTATAGGTAGTATTTGCTGTATTGAGATCAGGAAAAACATAGACAGTTGCTTTCCCTGCAACGGGACTGTTGGGCGCTTTTTTTGCAGCGACATCGGCGCTATAAGCGGCATCGTACTGCAGTGGGCCATCAACTGGAAGATCGGGGCGCTTTTGTTTTATCAATTTTGTGGCTTCTTGCACTTTAGCGACATCAGCGCCAGTGCCAGAGGCCCCTGTAGAATAACTAATCATGGCGACTCGCGGAGGAATTCCAAATTGTTTTGCGGAGTCAGCACATTGAATAGCGATATCGGCAAGCTCTACTGCTGTGGGGTTTTGATTCACAGCGCAGTCACCATACACAAGGACTTGTTTTGGCAAACACATAAAAAAGATCGAGGATACTTTAGTAACATCAGGCTTTGTTTTGATAAGCATAAGTGCGGGACGGATGGTGTGAGCAGTGGTATGAATCGTTCCGGCAACGAGGCCATCCACGGCTCCTTCAGCAAGCATTAAGGTTCCTATAACGATATTTTCTTGAAGGGATTCACGTGCATTTTTTTCGGTAATTCCCTTATGCTTTCGGAGCTCCATTAGGGAAGGGAAATATTTTTTCCTTAGTGGTTCTGGATCGAGTATCTGAATATCTGGGGTAAGTACAACCCCACTTTTTTGAGCGATGTCTTGGATTTTTTCAGGATTGCCGAGAAGAATAGGTTGAGCAATTTTTCGTTTTGAGCAAATGTCAGCTGCTTCGATAATGCGAGGTTCCTCTCCTTCAGGGAGAACAATTTTTTTATGGGCCTTTCGGGCTTTTTCGATTAGTTGATAGCGAAAGGCAGGAGGAGAAAGGCTTCGCTCTGATTGTGTTAAAAGGAGCTCTTTGACCCACGATGCATCGATGTAGCTAGCGACATATTCCTTAAGGGCTGCTCTTCTTTCAAGATCGTCTTCGGGAATTTTTACGTTGAGATTTTGAAGTGAAATTGCGGTGCGAAGTGTATCGGTTGTTACTTTGATGACAGGAAGCCCCTCTTGCATTGCGCGCGTGCAGAGCTCTAGAGCCTTTTGTGAAGGAGGATAGTCCCCAGATAAAAGAAGCCCAGCAATTTTTATCCCACTAAGATATGCAATACATGTGGCTAGTATAGTATCGGAACGATCGGAGGGAGTGATGATCATGACATCGGGTTTTAGCACATTTGCTATATGGTCGATTGTTGCTGCAGCGATCGCAAAAAACTTGACGCGATGGGATTTCATGTCTCCCTCGGAAACAATTTCTGCATTGAGGTATTTAACAACGTCCTCAACCCTAGGGGCCATCAATTGGCGTTCCCAGGGGAAGCACCCAAGAATTTTAAACTTAGGATGAGTAAAAATCTGACAGAGTGCGGTTTCTTTATCAAGATCTTCGGGAAGATCGAAAAGATCAATCCGTGCGTTTCCATACTGGTCGATCGGCGCGCCCACTTTGTTGATCATACATCCAATGGTTCGTGGGCTTTCAATCCCTCCATAGGATTTTGCTGCAATGGTGATTTGCTCTTTAAGTTCTAAGGGAGATTTTCCTCCGGGTGTTGCTACAAATACTACTTCTGCATCGAGAGCTTTTGCAATGGCATTGTTTAAGCTTGGGGCATAGGGTCGTAGTTGAGTTGAGATGATCCCTTGCAGAATTAAGACTCCATCCTTCACCGACTCTTGCTCCACCTGCCTGATGATCGCTTCTAAAATGACATCTTCTTGTCCTGTGCTGAGGAGATTTTCTATTTTGCTGATGTCGAGATTGAGTCCGTTGCCAAAAGGATTTAGATAACTTACAGAAAGGCCCTGGCTTTCTAAGGCGTGGATCAATCCCATCGAAACGGTTGTTAAGCCAACACCTAACCCGATAGGGACCATCAAAATCGTATGTTTCATGACTTCCCCCTCACAATAGCTGCGGTGTCGCGTGCAATCATTAGTTCTTCATTGGTAGGAATGACAAGAGCTTTTAAATTGAAGGGGTTAAGGTGTGCCATGACTTGGTTCCGAATTCCTGAAGCATTTTCTCCAATACCCCCTGTGAAAATCACACTATCAACATGTTGTAAGGGAACAAGGTAGGCTGCAATATATTTTGCCAGGCGATAGCAAAAAATATCAATGGCAAGCTTTGCTCTAGGATCCGTACTTTTCGTCAAAAGTCTCATATCTTCGCTAATGCCCGAAATCCCAAACAGCCCACTTTCCTTATTGAGAATTAAAATAACTTCCTTACTACTTACCTGTAATTTTTCTGCTAAAAACCCTACGATGCTTGGATCGAGATCACCACATCGGTGACCCATCACAAGCCCTTCTAGGGGGGTAAGCCCCATGCTGGTATCGAGGCTTTTCCCTCCTTTGACTGCAGCGATGCTGCAACCATTTCCGAGATGGCAGCTAATGAAAGAGGTCTCTTTTAAGGACTTACCAATCTCTTCTGCTCCTTTTTGAACAACATATCGATGACTTGTTCCATGGAATCCATACCTACGGATCTGGAGTTTTTTATAATATTTATGGGGGAGAGCGTAAAGATAGGCAACTTGTGGCATTGATTGATGAAAGGAAGTATCAAAGACGGCAACTTGGGGAATCATGGGAAACTTTTCCCCCATAATTTCGATTCCGAGTGCATTTACGGGGTTATGCAAAGGAGCTAAGTGATTGCAGTCTTTGATCTTTTTGAGAACAGCAGCATCAATTTTGACCGAAGCGCTGAAAGATTCCCCGCCGTGAACGACTCGGTGTCCTATTGCCAGAATTTTCTCATCATCCAGAAGGTGAAGGATGTTTTCCAAGGCATCGTCATAGTCTCCCTTTCCCAGGTCCTTTGATCCATTGGACCATTTCAACGTAGCACGGGAGGTGTTTAAATTCTCAGCAAGACCGTTCAGATGAACATTACCTGACTCTGGCTCAATAAGTTGAAATTTGATCGATGAGCTCCCACAATTGAGAACAAAGACAACATCCATTTGGATTTCCCCCTACCTTCTATATATGAGGATGGAGCTTTTAGGAAAAGGGAATTGAGCGGGTTTTTAAGATATATCTTAAATGGGATTGGATTTTGCTAAGAGGAATTTTTTTCTTTCCGATCAGGATAAGACACAGCTTTTTAAGGTAAAAACCAAGAATTAGAAAAGGTTTGGCAAGACGAAAGGAAAGGGGAGCTTTTTCTAGCGAGGCGATAAGAAAATCAGCTTTCCTTTTGGTCTGCTCCCATTTTTTATTTTCGTTGCCATCGCCAAGGATAATTGAATGCTTTGCAAAAAAGCGATGTCCAGTAGTGACGTGGACATCAGCCCAACGGAAAAATCCAAAGAGGGTTAGAGGTTTTACACGAGACTCTTGTAATAATGACTCTTTAGAAAGCTCAAAAAGAGCAATCTTGTTGCAGTTTGTGATGATTTTCCACTCTTCGAAATTCGGGACGGCTCGTTCTAGGAAATGAGGGCCATCTGTTGTAATGAGTGGAAGTATCGTTTGATCACGTGGCCAGAGAAGCAGAGGGTGGAGATGAAAGGCGCGGACAAGCAGATTGTTTTCATCAAGGGAGAAATAGATTTGGCTAGGCCTTTCAAGTATTTTTCCCTCTTTAATAAAACACTTTTCAATGTAGGGATGGAGATTTTGAATGGCGAGCTTTGCGAGCGCATGAGAGGAATAGTTAAAAGGGGCAAGGTGCTGCTCCATTTTTTCCATTGTAAGACGGGTACTACAAATAGCGACAAGACGCTTACCCTGGTTAATGGTTTCTTGCAGATAGGAAAAAAGCCCTTGAGAAAGAATGGAATCTGGGGAGAGGAATATAAGAGGAGCTCCCTTTGCATTTCCCTGTTTGATTGCGTCGCTATGACAAGCGGTCATGAGAGTATAGGGGCTGTCGTGGCATATGATGGTTCGTAATTCTACGGGGAGGAGAGATTCAAGGGTTTTAAAGTGGGGATGTGCACGAATGACTTTTTCATCCTCCGCCGTTGTGTAGAGAATATAGATTCCATCAAAATTTTCTAAATTTCCTGGTGAAAATTGGAAAGGAAGAGACTTTTTTAAAAAGGTTTCGACATACTCTTTTCCCCAAACAACGTTAATAATATGGGCTGTCATTCTTTAATTCCTTGGATAACCCATTTTGGGCAATTACCGAAACGGCGGAGATAATAGTCCCGTACTCCAGCAAGAAGTGCGCGGTAAAATTGGATTCGAAGGCGCCTATCATAAGTCCTTTTGGAAAAAAAAATTTGAAAATACTTGAGAAGGAGAAGTTTTAATGTATGGAGACATTCTTTAAAGATTTTCCTTTTAATGTATTTTTGATCTTTTTGGGAGCAATTTTTTTCAATCCAAAGAAGGCGATTGCGCCACCAAAAATAGCATGTATGAGGTTTCCCCCCCAAAAAGGAGGCCGATTTTTTATGCAAGAGGATAGCCTCAGGGCAGAATTGTACTGCATACCCTTTTTTCCTTGCACGGAAACACCAATCTGATTCCTCCCAAAAAAGAAAAAACCGAGGATCAAAAAGACCGACCTCTCTAAAGACTTCTGCCTTAGCAAAAATAGCAACGCCACAGACGTAGTCTAGAAAAAGAGGATGAGTCCACTCGCTTGCAGGAGCATTAGCACCGATAAGCTCGAAGCACCCGTCTTTTACTTTCCAGTTCCCTCCCAGATGATCAATTTTAAATGGATCATCCATAAGAAGTGCCTTTCCCCCTTGAATCGGGACATCTCGCATTAAAAACTTCTCAAGAATATCTTCTGTGACAACGGTATCATTATTGAGAACAAAGATATAATCTGCATTGGCTTCAAGAGCATGGCGGATCCCCATATTATTCCCTTCAGCGTAGCCAAGATTTCCTCCTGTTTCAATGACTTGTGCATGAGGAAATGCTTTTGAAAAAGCCTTTGCTGATCCATCAGTTGATCCATTGTCAACAACAACAGTTTTATGCGAAGTGGACACCTTTCCCAAGCTTTCAAGACACTTAAGAGTATCCTCTTTTCCATTCCAATTCAGAATAATGACATAGATTTTCATGCCTTGAGCATACTTGAATCGCACACTTATTTCAATGAGAGGGTTCCAAGTTTTTTCTTGGAGAAAATGGAAGAGTTTTTATATGCAAGGGGGCACAATGAACAAAATGCCCCGAGAGGCTGTAACCTCTCGAGGCGTGAAACTAAGGCACATCCTTTTTGAGCAGAGAAAACCTCAGCCCCAAGTCTCATTCTACGAGATTCAGGCGAAAAAATCTACCCTTCTTCTAGAAAGAAGAAGCCGCTCAAACGCGGATGCGTTCATAAACCTCATCAGGAGAAATTTGTTCCATGCAGAAGGGCAAACGGCACTTTTTTTGAATGCAAGGGGTGCAAGATCGAGGTTTTTGAAAGATAATGCCATGAGAAATTTGATAGGGGCCGCAGAGCTTTGGATCGGTAGATGCGAAGAGGGCAAGGGTAGGTGTTCCTAGTGCAAAGGCGATGTGCATAGGTCCGGTGTCATTAGTGATATAGAGATCAAATTTTTTGATAAGGGCCGCGGTTATACGGACGGAAAGTTTTCCGGCAACAGAGATGGCTGAAGGGATGCTGCTAGCAATTTGTTCTGCGAGGAGGGCTTCTCCCTTGTCACCGGTGATCATCAAAGTAGCCCCTTTTTCTTTTGCAAGTCTTCTTCCGAGTTCGACAAAATGTTTAGGGCTCCACTGTTTATACTTGTCCTTAGATCCAGGATGCATTCCAATAATGGGGTGTGTATTGGGAAGGTGTTTCAAAGCAATTTCATTTTCGGTTTCGGTAAGAAAGAGTTCCATTTCTGGAGAGGAACTCTCACATCCAGCAATATTTAGGCGGCGCTGAATTTCATGGATAGGAGACTTCTTTATAGGATTGGTTAAGAGGTGATCCAGTCCTTTGTTGATCCCTTCTGTTCCCACAATTTTTGAAGGACCAGCTAGGGAAACTAGGGGAAGAATTGGGCGCTGTGAGAGATGAAAAATGAAAGTTGTATCGAATGTTTTTTTCCTGAGGGTTCCTAGGAGTTTGATAGAAGAGAGAAGAGCAGGGTTTTTAATGGTAAAAATTTCATCGAGATGCGGATTATTTTGAAAAAGTTGTTTCCCAATAGGACTCGTCAGCAGCGCGATGTACCCCTTCGGATGTTTTTTTCTGAGGGCGCGAATTGCTGGAGATCCCCAGAGGGAATCACCTACTCCTGTTGTCGAAACAACAAGGATTCGGGGCTTGTCGCCGCGTTGGTATCTTCTTTTTGGAACGAGAGCAAGAAAGAGTTTAATTATGACGTTCTTCATGGCTAGCATTATAAGTCATCGATGGATAAAATAAAAACCATGAGATTTGAATTTAAAGTTGATGGTCTTGACTGCGCAGAAGAAGTTGCATTATTAAAAAAAGTACTTGTGAAACGGGATGGAATCACAAATCTGGATTTTGATGTTTTAAATGCTAAGATGATTGTCACTTCTGAGAATGTGAACTCGGACCAGATCATTCAATGGGTCCAGAACGGAGGGTTGAAAGCTGTTCTATGGAAAGAAAGAGCAAAGGTTGGAGAGGGAACTTTTTGGAGTCGTTATGGAAGGTTTTTTACAACAGTTATTAGTGGGATTTTTTTGGTTCTTGCCGTCTATTTTCATTTAAGAGGAAGTCCGATTGCCGACCGTTTGTATTTTATAGCAATGGTTTTTGGAGCATACTTTGTACTTCCTAAGGCTTATCTTGCACTTAAGAATTTTCAACTAGATATGAACATCTTGATGGTCATTGCAATGGTTGGAGCCATTGCAATCAATGAGTGGTTCGAAGGGGCGACCGTTGCATTTTTATTTTCCGTAGCTATTTTGCTTGAGCATTGGAGTGTGGGGCGGGCGCGCAAAGCTGTTTCAGCATTAATGGATTTATCTCCAACTATTGCTCATGTAATTGACAAGGGGGATACAAGAGTAGAAGAGGTCCACGTTGGAGATCGAATTTTAGTTCGCCCGGGAGAAAAAGTTCCCCTTGATGGAGTAATTGAGGGAGGGGCGACTTCAATTAACCAATCACCGATCACGGGGGAGTCGGTCCCGATTCAAAAGAAAGCAGGAGACGAAGTCTTTGCGGGAACATTGAATGAAGATGGTGCGTTTGAATGTCGGGTGACTAAGGGGGCCAATGACACGACTCTTGCTCGCATCATTCACTTGGTAGAAGAGGCTCAGTCAAGACGGGCGAGCTCGCAGCAGTGGGTTGAAAAATTTGCTAAGATCTATACGCCGATCATGATTTGCATCGCGATCTTAGTTGCTATCGTTCCTCCCCTTCTCCTTGGAAGTGGATGGGATATGTGGTTTTACCGCGCCCTTGTTATTTTGGTCATTGCTTGTCCTTGTGCCCTTGTTATTTCTACTCCTGTGAGCATTGTTTCTGGAATGACAGCTGCAGCAAGGAGAGGAGTATTAATCAAGGGGGGAATATTCTTAGAAATGCCTAGCAAACTTCGTGCTCTTGCTCTAGATAAGACGGGAACATTAACCTATGGACGCCCCGAAGTTTATCGTGTGATTCCCCTTAATGGACATACTGAAGAGGAACTTTTGATGCGCGCTGCAGCTCTGGAAGTTTCCAGTGAACATCCCATTGCCAGGGCGATCTTAGATTATGCGAAGAAAAAAAATGTTCGGATCAAACGTGCTGAAGATTTTCAAATTACGCAGGGAAAGGGAGCTGAGGGAACTTTCGAAGGCTCCCGTTACTGGATCGGAAGCCATCGGTTTATGCACGAAATGAAGCAAGAGACTCCTGAAATTCATAAAATGGCTCTTGAACTAGAAGATGCAGGGCATTCCATTATTGCGATAGGGACTGAGAAGCATGTTTGTGGTTTAATTAGCGTTGCTGATGAGCCTCGCGCTCAAGTAGGACGAGTAATTCAGCAGATTAAAGAGGCTGGAGTGGAGAGAGTTGTGATGCTTACCGGTGATAATAAACCTGCAGCAGAAGCAATTGCAAAATTAGCAGGCGTGGACCAAGCACAGTCTGAGCTTCTTCCTGAAGATAAGGTTGAAGCAGTTGAGCATTTAAAGGAAAAATGGGAAACCGTGGCAATGATTGGTGATGGAATTAACGATGCTCCAGCGATGGCTGCTGCAAGTTTTGGGATTTCTATGGGAGCTATGGGGACAGATGCTGCAATTGAAACATCCGATATTGTTCTTATGTCCGACGATCTGTCGCGAGTCCCTTGGCTCATTCACCATTCGCGGCGCTCAGTACGCATGATCCAACAAAACATTATCTTTGCCTTAGCGATGAAGGCGATTTTTCTGGTCCTTGCAATTGTGGGCATTGCTTCCCTTTGGATGGCTATTGCCGCCGACACGGGAGCTGCTCTTGTTGTTGTCTTCAATGGCCTCCGGTTGCTAAAGCCCACCAAGTAATATCAATCTATTGAAAAGTTGCTTAACAACAGACCCAGAAAGGTGTTAGGATTTTCAACACCAGAGGAGGTGCTTGACCATCTTAGTAAGGAAGCTTCAAATGTTGCACTTCGGAGTTGAAAGAGCGTATCCAAATACTTCCCAAGTTGTGATAAAAAGGTGAATCTTATTCTGATTTCTGAATTAAAAAAAATACTTTAAATTTGGAAATGTTGAACAAATGCATCGTTTCTACTAAGATGAGGGCGAAGTTATTTAGGTGTGTGGATGAAGGTTCGATTTTTTCAGAGAGTAGGTATATTTCTATCTGTTGTATTTCTGTTAGCAGCCTGTGAGTCGCGAGGTAAAACCTACCGAATAGGAATGGACCCTAGCTGGTACCCGATAGATCTTCAAGGAAAAGAAGCTAATGTCTATGCCTTTGCAAATGAACTCTTAGTTGCGATTGGAAGAGAAGAGGGAGTTTTTTTCAAGCGCGTTACAACAGGCTGGGATAATTTGATCTTTGGATTAAAGGAAAAGCACTACGAAGGAATGCTTTCTTCTATAACACCCAGGGTTTTTCTTGAAAGAACGTACACTTTTTCTGATCCTATTATTCATACCGGACCTGTTCTTATTGTTGGAGATGGGGTAAAAGTCAGCTCTCTTGGTCAAATGAATGGTAAGGAAGTTGCTGTTGACAGTCTTTCGAGTGAAGCGGTTCTTCTTGAACGCTTCCCAGGGGTTATTGTTCAATATTATTATTCGATCCCTGATGGACTTGATGATATGATTGCAGGATTACATGATGGGGTTTTAGTGAACTATATTCAAGCAACAAGTTACATCCGGGATCTGTATTTTGGAAAGGTCAAAATTGCAACCCCTCCGTTAAATGATGCAGGGATCCGTCTCCTCACCCTCAATGGAGATAATGCCGAATTAGTTGAAGTCTTCAACCGAGGGCTTGATAAACTTCGCTCTAATGGGAAACTCGAAAAGCTCCTCAAGAAGTGGGAACTTAACTAAAGAAAAATTTAGGTGGACCCCACTATATTTGGTTCTGGTGCAAACCTTCCCCATCCCGTTCACATATGCCCAGACTTCCTCTTTTTTCTTTGGATGGAAATACCACTGATTGCATGCTTGGTGAGGATCGAAGCGAATTTGTTGCAGAGAAATTTTTTAGGAAGGTTCTTGAAAAGGGCCATTCTGAAAATCCAAGCATTATCGATGTTGGCAAGCATGGTCCCTTCCCTCATACCTTTACTACAGTGCAAAAAGAAGAGTTAACCTCTTCCTTATCAAGGCTTGAATAAATCTAACTTTTCCCAGGGATTGGCTTCACATCCAAAAGAACCTTTTTGAGCAGTTTGTTGATAAATCGGTCGTCTGAGATCGAAGCGCTTTATGATAGAAGCTGAATCTAATGGGATT
>CAMGYI010000002.1:0-446987 GCA_946127115.1 uncultured Chlamydia sp. | reverse complement strand
CAACACTTTCATCAATAATGATTGCAAACAAAGCTATGAGAAACATTGAAAGGCAGCGGGTGCCCTTTTTTTCTCCTCTCATCCTACAAGTTCTCTTATTGATCATGACTCTTTGAAACCTTCATAAGAAATTACAATGCTACGACTGCATGGAATAAATAGCAATAAGGCAATAACTGGTAGTATACCACTTGTTCTGTAAATTCAGTTTCTGCTAAAAAAAGCAGAACTTGAAAAAAAAGTCCTGAAATCGGAGATAAGATGGCAAAATCGGTTCAGATGGATGCTAAAGCGATGGTTTATGATAGATATATGGCTGACACAAAAAAAGAAGAAATTAAAGCGATGGATCGGTTCATTTCTCTCTATGAAGCAAAATGTCCCAAAGTCTGTAAATGCTTAAAGAAAAGACTTGTTGTGATTTAAACTTGCTTCTTTCCCCGAGGCTTACCACGTGGGTAAGAAATGATCTTCTGATCATTTGTCATTTTGACACCCTTTGGAATTTCCGTTTAAGTCGAAGGCGAGAGATAAAAACTGAGGGGGTTAGCTGGTTTAGCTTTTATTATGCAACGAGTCTTATGTTCGATTTTAGCAACTCTAACAAATGTGTTATCAATCTCCACAACTTCAACAGTCAGAGAAATCTAATCACAACTCTTAGAAGGAAGTTTAGGGGCACATCCTAGTGGATAACGCGGCAGCGGTCATGCTCACTATATTCCTTGCGGACTTGATCAAGTTCAGCAGGGTCAGGAGGACACTTATGTATTCCCCAGATTTTTTCTGCGTAGTTGTTAATGGAAACATCAGCGGAAAAGAATCCCATTCCTGCAATATTATGGATGGCAAACTCCGCCCAACGCAAAGGATCTAAGTAAAGTTCTTCTACTTTCTTTTGAGCATCATAGTAAGCCATCAGATCATTAAGCACGAAGAAACGATCAGAACCTCCTGCAATGAGACTGTTATAAACGGTCATGAGCGCTTCATGTTCGGCGTCATTTTCAACAAGAGAGTGATTTTTCAATGCATCAACAACCTGTTTAATTTTTTTGTTATTTGAATAGATATCTAGAGGGTTATAATTATGGGCTTGCCGCATTTCGAGGTTTTCCTTGGAACTTGCTCCAAACATGAAGGGCCACCACTCATTCGACACCTTTTCTCGCATTTCAACGTTTGCACCATCATCGGTTGCAATAGTAAGAGCGCCATTCACAGAAAACTTCATATTTCCTGTCCCTGAGGCCTCCATCCCTGCTGTCGAAATCTGTTCTGAAAGGTCTGTTCCTGGAATGATTACTTCAGCTTTTGAGACATTGTAGTTTTCAATATAGACAATTTTGATGCGCTTTCCTACCTTGGGATCTTGATTAATTTTTCGGGAAAGGCAGTAGATCAGACGGATAATGCTTTTTGCAACGTGATAGCCTGGTGCTGCTTTCCCCCCAAATATAGCAAACCTCTTGATGCGGTGCGACTTAGGATTTTCCTTTATTTCGTAATAAAGCATTAGCAGGTGAAGTGCTTTCATTAACTGCCTTTTATACTCATGAATTCGTTTGATTTGAACATCAAAAAGAGCATCGGATCCGAGGAAATTTTGTTCTGCAAAACTTTTCCCAGATCCATGACGAAACTCCATGTCATCCTCAATCATTTTGAGAAGGCGTTCTTTATTTTTTTTCTTAATATCAAGAAATTCTTTTTGCGCCTTAGAATCATTTGCATAATCAGCAATCCGGGAGATTTCTTCAAAATTAGTGATCCATCCATTTCCAATGCGTTTTTCTAGAAACTCTACGAGTAGGGGATTGCAGTAAAGAAGCCATCGTCGTTGCGTGATCCCATTGGTCACGTTGACAAATTTATCCGGGTACATCTCGTAAAAGTCTTTAAAGAGAGAGTTTTTTAAGATTTCAGTATGTAGTGCTGCAACTCCATTCACTTTATGGGAACCATAAATAGCAAGGTTTGCCATCTTCACCTGCCCTCCTTCAATGATTGACATTCGACGGACCTTATCTTCATCTTTTGGGAAGGCAGTACGGATATCTCTGCAAAACACTTGATTCAATCTTTGGAGGATCAAGTAGTGGCGAGGAAGGAGTTCATGTATACGCTTGGCATTCCATTCTTCAAGAGCTTCCTTAAGAACTGTATGGTTTGTATAGGCGCAGCAGGTACGGACGATTTCCCATGCTTTGTCCCACGAAATGTCGTTCTCCTTTGTTAGAAGATGAATGAGCTCTGGAATGATGAGTGCAGGATGGGTGTCATTAATCTGAATCCGAACCACATCGACAAATTGCTCTTTGTCGGAGTAGACTTCTTTGTATTGATTGACAATATCTTGAAGAGATGCTGAAACGAGTAAAAATTCCTGTTTGAGCCGAATGCGCTTCCCCGCTTCGTGGTTGTCATTAGGGTAGAGAACATCTGTGAGGCTAGTATTTTCACTTGCTTGTCCTATTTCTCCTGCATTATACCGCTGTAATTGAAAGTTTCGTGGAGATTCCTTAGTTGACCAAAGGCGGAGGGTAAGAACAGAAAAGTTGGGATCGGAGCTATACCCGATAATCGGGAGGTCATAAGGAAGAGCTCTTACCTCTTCATAATCAATCAGATCATAGACTTCATCTCCGTGACTATTTTTTTGTGGGACAGGTTTTCCCGCAAAACGAACAGGAACTGCATGGGTATCACGACGAAACTCCCAAGGGTTTGGTGTAAGTAGCCAACAATCTGGGCGTTCGATCTGCACACCACAAATCAATTCTTGATCAAAAATTCCATATTGATAGCGCATTCCATATCCCATTGCAGGGTACTGAAGCGTTGCAAGGGAGTCCATAAAACAAGAGGCTAAACGGCCAAGACCTCCATTCCCAATCCCAATGTCATGCTCCATGTTTGCAACAGTGACAATATCCCGCTTTAACCTTTTTAAAATCTGTTTTACAAAATCAACAGCACTAATATTGGTGATGTTATTTCCAAAAAGGCGGCCAGGCATATACTCCATTGATAAGTAGTAGAGTTTCCGGAGCCCCGGTTGTTTAAATGTATGTGCAGTGGCAGTCCAGTTGATCATAATCTCCTCACGCAGTGAGGCGCAGAATGCTCGATAAAACTCATCATCATTTGCTTCATCGGCAGTTCTCCCCATAGTGGTGATGAGGTAATGACGCACTTTTTGTGCCATAGTTTCAGCTTGAAGCTCTAGTGGGTCCATAATCTTTGTGTTACCACAATCATGAAAAGATGGCACGGATCAAATAAAAAATTAATATGCAGACGATGGCACTCGAAGGGATCGTAATGATCCACGAAAGAACGATGTCTCGAAGAACCCGTATATTAAGTGCAGAGATTCCTCGTGCAAGGCCGACACCTAGTACAGCTCCAACAATACAGTGGGTTGTAGAAATCGGGAGACCAAACTTTGAGGCAACAAGTATTGTAATCGCTGCTCCAAACTCGGCACTAAAACCTCGTGTTGGCGTGAGTTCAGTAATTTTTCGGCCAATGGTTTCCATTACCCTCCAGCCCCAAGTAGCCAACCCAACAACAATTCCAACACCTCCCATAGCAAGGAGCCATGCAGGAACGTGGGAAGTCATTGAAAGACCCCCTTTGCGGACGATCTCGAGAGCCGCCGCAACAGGACCAATTGCGTTTGCGACATCATTCGCACCGTGAGCAAAGGCAACATAGGCAGCACTCATGATTTGAAGCGATGCAAACATCTTTTCGACAATTTTGTAGTCGGAACTTGCTGTATAAAGATTTGAGTGTTCTCGCACTTTTTCTGCATAGTCTTCTACGTCGCGAAGGATCCTGGAAACCTGATCGCGCCGATCCCCTTTGCTAGTGAGTCTTACACGTTTCAAATGGCGGACGGCTTTGTTCAAGCTAAAGACTTGCTGAGAAGTGTTTGCCGAAACTGTATGTTCCTGAGGCAAGTAGGTCTTTCTGAGGACAAAGAAACTGATTAAGCCACCAACAAGGCTTATGCTGCAACCAATAAGCAATGTTTTGAGACTACTAAGCTTTAAATGCAATGACCCCATACCGTTCATTAGGACACTTAGTGTAAACACTAAGAGAACAATAAAGACCAAGATGGGGATGAGTTTCCGTGTTGCATGGATCGGATTCATTGCAAAGAGGATTTTTCGTTGCAATGTGCTAAATATCATATAGGCAAAGAGGGCACTAAGCGCCGGAGAAATGACCCAACTTAGAGCGATCCGGCCTACTTCGCTCCAGTGAACTGCGTCTACCCCTCCAACAAGTGCACCGAATCCAAGAAGCGCTCCAATAATTGCATGAGTTGTGGATACGGGCCATCCAAAATAGGAAGCGATCTGCAGCCACACCGCTGTAGAAATAAGAGCCGATAACATCCCAAAGAGGAGGATTTGCGGGTTATGGGCAAAGATGTCAGGGTTGACGATCCCTTGTTGCATCGTGCGAGAGACGTTGCCTCCTAAGAGGAATGCTCCACAAAATTCCAAGATACCTGCGATGATCACTGCTTTGAAGAGGGTTAAAGCCCCAGAGCCCACCGATGTCCCCATTGCATTGGACACATCATTGGCTCCAATGTTCCAAGCCATATAAAAGCCAGCTAGCAGGACAAGAATAGTCAAAATTGTTTCGACAGACATATCTACTTTAGCTCTAGGATCATCCGGATGCGGTTTGCAAGTTGTTCAGAAATGTGGGAGATGTCATTGATTTCCTCAACAAGGCGGGTGTAAAGATAAAACACTGGGGTTTTTACCGATTCTGCAGACTTGAAAAAGTCCTTCAAGAGGGCATGCTTCATCTTATCTGCTTCATACTCAAGACG
Source organism: uncultured Chlamydia sp. (assembly GCA_946127115.1). Classification (GTDB taxonomy): domain Bacteria; phylum Chlamydiota; class Chlamydiia; order Chlamydiales; family Simkaniaceae; genus Neptunichlamydia. Next base: position 442,126 of record CAMGYI010000002.1, on the reverse strand, counting down.
GGAGGTCTTCTCCACAATTGTTTTTACTTTTTCTGCTTCAAGCCCACCAAAAGTAGATTCTAAAAGTTCATGTAGATCTTTTATAATATTTCGGGCATCCCAAAATGCTTTCATGTTCTTTTTGAAAAGACTATCAAGCTGATCACACAAACCACCCAATTCTTTTGTCGGATAGAGAAGAAGGAGTTCACCAATATCTTCTGCCTTGTCGGCAATATTGTCTTGTATCGACAAAATATCGAGGAATTGCCCACGGTCAATCGGAAGGAATAAACTTTTTGGCAAGTGGTTCCGAATATCATTCTTCGTAAGGTCGGCTTCGTGTTCCAGTTTGCAAAGCTCTTTAACAAGCTTTTCAAGATCTTTAGGGTTTTTATCTTCTAAATTATTGAAGATTTCAGTGAGCTTTTTCATACAGCTACTCACCTTTTTCATATGAGACTGGAGAGGATGGAAGGGAGACTTTCCAAAGATACGAGCAATGGTTGTGAGCATGAAACTCTCATTATTGTTTTGCTTCTTCGAACCTTATCAAAAAAGGTCATTTAGTGGTATGATAATCGCATGAAACGGGTATTGCAAATTATAGCTGATGGGAACCCTGGAGGTGGGACCACCTTCGTTCTTGAAATGATCGGTTCTATAGAAAATTCTGTCTTTCTTACCCAAAAAGATTCCTATGCCTTAGAAACTGCTGGAGATATTCCCAAATATGGGGTCAATTTTTTTACATCACGATTCGATATGCGTATTCCGTTGAGAATGCGGCGGATCATCGATGAAGTGAATCCTAATCTCATCCATGTTCATGGTGGAAGAGCCGCATTTTTTCTCAGCTTTGTCCCAAAGAAATGCCCCATTATTTATACGATTCATGGTCTTCACGGCATCTACCAAAGAGTGTTTTTAAGCAAATGGGCGCAAAGGAAAGCTATAAAACAAGCAGATCTTACCGTCTTCGTTTCTATTGGAGAAGAGGAAGTTGCTCTTAAACATGACTTAATAAGAGGGGCAAATCATTGTGTGATCCCCAATGGAATCGATAAGCTCAAGTTACCCAAAAGACAGACACCAAAGGAAAAACTCCTTGCTTTTGTGGGGAGTGTCGCTCCTGTCAAAGATCCGCTTTTCCTTCTTAAGGTTATGGAGATTCTTGGGCCTAAAGGATACCATCTCAAAGTTATCGGAGGTGGTGAACTCGAAGGAAAAATGAAAATGAGCCCCTACGTTACTGTTACAGGAAGATTACCACGGAGTGATGCTCTTAGACAACTTGCCGAAGCAGAGGCCGTTTTGATTCCCTCTGTTTGGGAAGCATGCGCCCTTCTCCTTCTCGAAGCCATGGCGATGGAAATTCCAATCATAGCCTCTCGAATTCCCGCCTTTGAAGAGGTGGTTGAACCTGGTCCACTAGCGACCCTTATTGATCATAAAGACCCCCAAAAATATGCTGAAGCAGTCCTTACAAAGGAAGACTACACGCAGGAAGCAAAAAAACGGTTTGAAGAAAAGTACCTTTGGGAAAGATGTATGAACAGTTATGAAGGGATCTATCAAAACCTATTATCCATAGGGTAGTGTTGCAAAAAATGAGAGAAGTAACTTATGGAGATTGCTTTAGAAGCTTTCTCTAATCAATATAACTTACTTATTTCTCACGTTTTTTTGACAAGAAATATCTTGAATCCTAGACTTATTCTCAATTTAAGTGAAATTTCTATAAGGAAATTTGTTGAAAAAACTAAAGATTCTTGCCCAGTTTTTTCTTATTGGAACAACTCCTGCCCTTCTTGCCCATCCAGGAAATTTTTCTCAATTTCCTTCTTCTGTCTCCTACGTGAATGAAGAGCCTGAGGAAAAGATTTTTCAAAAAGAGATTACGTCTCTTACATACGATGATATTTTAAAGTTCCTGGAAGAGATAGAATCAGGTGAATTTGAGAAAAAATGCACTCCTGAAGAGCTAGAGCAGGTGAACCAATTCATTGTTTTTTTAGCCAGAAAAGGGATCCTCCCAGATGACTCAGAAGAAGACATCGAAGATCTCCTACAGGGAGATAACAATCCTTTCGAATATACTTTTTCCTATGGAAACGCACAAAACTACATGTTGATTCCCTCTCTTTTCTCTGGTGGCTGGGACTATCAAGTTTTGCACTGTGGAAGAATTAGCAGCTGCTGGGAAAAGACCAAAAAATTTATAAGGAACCACAAAAAAGAAATCATTATTGGTGCTGTTGTTGTCGTCGCAGTTACAGTCGTTGTTCTCACAGTTGGCGCCGCCGCTGGAACAGGGGCTGCTGCAGGAGGAGCCGGAGTCATTTCTAATGCAGGGGCGAGTGATAAAGATAAGGACGACTCAAGATCTGGTGTTCTATTGGCCGCTCAAACTCCTCCACAAGTCCCTTCTAATGACTCTCCGTTTTTAAAAGAGGCCCTTGATCAGCAAGTGACTTCTTTTAAGAATATGCTTATGCAGGAAGTGTTTTTTCAGCCTACATCCCAATCAGGACTTTCTTATGAAGAAACAGGAAGGGTCGTTGGTCCTCTTTTTGCCCATGATAGCTTCAATCAGCTGAATCGAGAGCTTCCTTACTCTCCACACTTGTCCCATGAAATTGAGTCTATTAGAAAGAAAGCCAACTTTTCCCTTCCAATCGCTGCGCAAAATCATCCCCTAGATTTTGGACATAGTGAGATCGACCGAAAATTTTCTTCTAATTATGCCTCATTTTTTTCTACTCCTGAAAAAGAAGGAGATTTTAACGCTCTTTCCCACCAACTGCGGGGAGAAAAAGCATTATCCTTTGGTCATTACAAAGAGGCCGCAATAGACCTCACTAAAGCCATTGATCTAACCCCTACAGATCCGATCCCTTACCTTCAAAGGAGTGGAGCATACTTTCGCATGGGAGAGTATGATCGCTCGATAGAAGATTTTCAAACATTTACAGAGAAAGCGCCTAAAGATACCCATCTAAATTCTCTATCTTTTTCTGAGTTCAATAGGGGTTTTGAATTAGGTCTTCCCCAAGGGATATGGGAGTCTGGAAAAGGAGTTTTACTTTTTCTCTCTGATTTTATCAACCATCCCGTTCAAACCTCAGCGCAGATTGTCGAGGCTTTTTCTACTTTAGCAAAACTTGTTAAGGAGGATGAATGGGGACTAATTGGAGAAGCTCTTTCTCCAGAAATTCATCAACTAGTGACACAGTGGGATACGATCCCTTCTGAAAAAAGGGGGAAGCTTGCAGGATACGCTTTAGGAAAGGTTGGCACAGATATTTTGATCCCAGGAGCTGTTGCTAAGATAGCAAGCAAGAGCATTAAAAGTGCAAAAGAGCTTGTTGCCATCTGCAAGAACATTTCTATTGCCAATGAAACACTTGTCCTTGAGACAGCCGCTGGAATGGGAAATAGCGCGAAGATCGGAGAGGTGATTGAAGCAGGGCAAAGAACAGCCCGTTTTGCTGATGAAATGGGTTTTACTGCAAAGGAGATGGGGCAGCTAAAACAGGCTGGAAAATTAGAAATAACCCTGCAGGATAAACTTAATCATTTAAGCTTGCCCCAGCAAGAGTCTATACGGTTATTCTTAGATGCAGAAAAATCTCTAAGTAGTTACAAGGGATTCGGGCCAGAACATGAAATTAGAAATCTCATCCATAAAACAGCGATTCCGACATTTCCACGACCTAAGGGAATCCCTAAAAATTATCGAGTAAAACTATCTAATACTGGTGCAGGAATGAAATATGTGCACCCAAAAGATAAAGGAACTTATGTAAGAGTCATGCCGGGGAAAGTTCATAGCAATAATCCATGCCAACAAAAACCCTATGTTAACCACAGAATACATGGAGAATCTGTGGATAAGTTTGGTAAAAAAGTTCCAACTGATTCGGTCGAGGCTCATATTCCATTAGAAGAATTTATTTATAGGGATTTTTAGTAATGAAAAAAGATACAGTTAAAACTAGAGAGAAAATATTAGAAGAATTTCTTTATAATCTTTATATTATTTCTAATAAATCATACCAAAAAAGAGTTTGGATAGAAGCTGAAGGTCCAGAAGTTCATAGTTTTGATAATGCTGCCTGTGATTTTTTTGACCTAGGAGAGTATATATTTGACAATTACGAAGGGTGTAACATTACGGAACGACAACAGAAAATGTTGGACAAATTTCGAAAAGAATTTGGAGATTTTCTTGATGGGGATCGGCCGTATCTTCCAGAAGATTTTATAGACACGCCAGAATGGGAAAATATTACAACCACGGCAAAAGAAGCTCTAGAAGCGTTTAACTACGAAAAAAATCGGGAGTAGACTTCAAATTATTTTGCGGCTTCGATTAACTCTTCAACCTCTTTTACGGCTTCATTTGCTAAGTAACTTTCTCCGTTAACTTTTTTTCCTTAAAGTTTCGTTCTCTATACATTTTATAATATACGTTGCAAGTCCTATTCCTTTTAAAACCGCAATTGCCTTTGACTCTCTGTGATACGCCTTAGTCATATTTACGGTAATCTTCACAAAACTCTCTTCCGGGCGTGATGATCTCTGAGACCCATAGCTATCGCCGTTTTACCGACATCTGGTCGTTCAACTGTGCAGAGAAACAGCTTAAGAAAATTGAAACAACAAACCCCCATAAAGGTTTTAGTCTTTTATGTTTGTTCAAATACCTTTCACTGCAATTTCTAGAAGATCTCAGCGACCATGAGTTAGAACGTTACCTGCAAGAAAACAATGCGGCAAAATGGTTCTGTCAATTCTAATGGATCTCTTTGATAGTCTGTATTGAAAAAATCGTTCCCTTAAATGACCTTGTCTTAAACATTTATGAGTCGATTTTTTATATTTTAGTGATCATTTTTGGTTTTAGTTAACAACAAATGTGGAGGGTGTCTTAGTAGTGCGGTTTAACAAGGGGGATATTTAGGCAAAAATAAGCTCGCATTCCTTCTCAGAAAGTTCGCGCCATTCACCTTCTTGAAGAGGACCTAGGCGGAGGCCACCGATTCGAATGCGAGAAAGAGTCAGGAGAATAAGTCCAGCATTTTGAACCATGAGGCGGACTTCTCTTTTTTTTCCTTCTTTGACAACAATTTTAATCGTCCCACGCCGCATTTTTGTGACCATGAGAGGACGGATCCACTTGCCTTCGATGAGGGTTCCTTTTGAAAGGTCTGTAAGATGTTCATGGGTGATCTCTTGCTGAGTTTTTACCAGGTATTCTTTACGAATATTGTTTGAGGGGTGGATAACTTTTTGGGAGAAGTGGCCATCATTGGTGAGAAGGATAAGACCCGTAGTATCGCGGTCGAGACGCCCAATGGTAAATAACCGGTGTTTCAATTGAGCAAAAAGGTCAATCACAAGTTTTTTTGTTCCGATTCGCTTGTTGGAACAGATGAAACCCTTTGGTTTATTCAAAATGTAGTAAACCTTTTCATCCTTAAATTCGATACGCTTATCATCGACACAAACCTTATCGGTTTTTGGATCTACAATGGTTTGGGGAATGGTCACAACCTCTCCGTTGACCTGCACCTTTCCATCAAAGATAAGATGTTCGGCTGCGCGCCGAGAGGCAACACCAGCGCAAGCTAAAATTTTACTTAAACGATTTGGCTCCATGAAAGCATTATAAAAAACGTACCCTAATAAGGCAATCTATTCTATGATGGTGGGTATGGGAAAAGGTGCAAAACTCATTCTTCTCAGACATGGGAAGTCGGAATGGAATCAGAAAAATCGTTTTACAGGGTGGGTCGATGTCCCTCTTAGTAAGACAGGTGTGATCGAAGCCCAGCAAGCGGGGAAGCGGATCAAAGACATTCATTTCGATGCAATCTTTATTTCAACTTTAATGCGTGCTCAGATGACTGCGATGATTGCGATGAGCGAACATGAGAGCGGGAAAACCCCCGTTATCCTCCATCAAGGAAAAGGAATGCTTGCTGCATGGGGAAATATTTATGATAAGAAGGCGCAAGAGAACTGTATTCCTGTTTTTGTCTCATGGGAGATTAATGAACGGATGTATGGAGAACTTCAGGGGCTCGATAAAGATGAAACACGAACAAAATATGGCGTAGAGCAAGTAAAAATCTGGCGACGGAGTTTTGATATCCCTCCTCCAAACGGTGAAAGCCTCGAAATGACTGCTAAAAGATCGATCCCCTATTTCAAAGAAAAAATATGGCCTTACCTGCAGAAGGGAAAAAATGTTTTCATTTCAGCTCATGGAAACTCTCTTCGATCGATTGTTATGTACTTAGAGGATCTTTCCAATGAAGAGGTCCTTAATCTTGAAATCCCTACTGGTGAGCCTATTTGTTACCATTTTGAGGGAAAGAATTGGGAAAAACAAACAATAGACTGATGGAATCGATTTATCTTGATAATGGGACTATTGCCCGTCCCTCTTCCTATCTTATGAGTCAGATGCAACCTTTTTTTAAAAGGCACTGGAGATCTGTTACTGCCCCCTACTTGAAGGGGAAGGAGCCCTTTGTATCGATCGAACGATCAATTAGTGAGTTACGGGCTTTTATTGGCGCTCATCCGAAGGATGCTTTTCATTTTACCTCCTCAGGGAGTGCTGCGATTGCGGCTGTTTACCAGAGTTTTTATATTGACCATATTATTGAAAGTGGAAGGAATCATATTCTCACAACAACTGCTGAAGAAGCACCGATCCATCTTCTTGGAAAACATTATGAAAAACTCGGTGTTGTTCAAAAAACGATTCAGCTTAATGAAAATGGACAAGTAACACGGGAAGCCTTAGAAGCCGCAATTTCCCCAAAAACAGGACTTATTTCCCTTTCCTGGGCAAATAGTTTAACTGGGGTGATCCATCCTATTTGGGAACTTGCGGAAGTATGCCGGAAGAAGGGGGTCTTCCTTCATGTTGATGCCTCTCAGGTCCTGGGAAAACTCTACTTTAAGTTTGAAGAGTTTCCTCTTGATTTTCTCACATTTGATGGGTCAATTTTGCATGGGCCCAAGGGAAGTGGGGGAGTTTTTGTCCGTCGCGGAATAGATTTCACATCAGCTGTTCCTGAGGGCATGGAAGGGGCTGATCTCAACACACCAGCGTTAATTGGCTTGGGCGTTGCTATTCAAGAGATGAGTGAAGCCTTTGACCATCTTTCTCTTGAAACGGCGCGCCTTCGTGATAAACTAGAAGAGGGGATTAAGCTTGCGATTTCTGAAGTAAAAATACTATACAAGGCAGCCGAGCGCCTTCCCAACGTTTCTGCGATCCTCTTTCCAGGCGTCCACCATGAGCTCCTTGCTTTCCATCTTCGTGAAAAAGGAGTTTTTGCATCCTTTGGAGGAGGGCAAAAACAAAAGCTCGAATACCTAGCAAATGATCCATGTGCTCTTTCATTTAGTTTGTCTCGGGAAACGACTGAAGAGGAGATCGACCGCGCCCTTGGGATCATCGTGGATTCTGCACAAAGATGCCGCACCTTTTCTAAAGAGGTTGTCTTATGAAGCCCTATCCGTGGAATGATTATAGCTATCTCCTCATTGAAAGAATCTTAAAGCCTCGAAACCTCGGGCGTTTTAGTGAAAATGCTGGTGCTCTTCAAGAGATGCGTGTTGTGACAGGGAGGGTGGAAGCACAAGGAAATATCCTTATTATGTTTCTTGTGGTTGATGAAACAGATGGAATTATTGCTGACGCCAAATTTCAAGCTTTTGGGGAAACCTCTCTCATCGGTGCTGCCGATGCTGCTTGCGAAGTTCTCCTCAGAAAAAATTATGATCAAGCACGCCGTCTTTCTGCAGACTTGATCGATCGCAAACTTCGCGATTTCACGAATATCCCTGCTTTCCCAAAAGAAGTCGACGCCTATCTTAACCTGGTCCTTGATGTGATAGAAGAAGCAGCTGAAAAATGCTCAGATATTCTTCTAAAAGACCCATCAACCTCTCCACCTGTTCCCTCTCAGCTAATTGGAGAAGGGGGGCATCCCAATTGGCACCTATTTTCTCCAGAAGAAAAACTTGATCATATTAAAGAGGTGATCCGAGATGAAATTCAACCCTACATCGAACTTGATGCGGGAGGAATTGAAGTCTCTAGCTTGAATAATGAAACTGAAGTGGTGATTGCCTACCAAGGAGCATGCACAACATGCCCCTCTTCAACGGGTGCGACGCTTGAAGCAATTCAGCAAATCCTGCGCTCAAAACTTTCACCGTCCTTACAGGTAAAGCCCGATCTTTCTCTTCTTAATTACTGAGTTCATATTTAAAAGCTAGAAGAGAGTGTTTAAACTCTGCAAGTTCTGGAAAGAGGTAGCATCCGCTATACTTTTCATCGAGCGCTTTCAGCTCTTTATTGACCAAATCAAGAGCATCATCCTTTTTGCCTTTATCAATCTTGTCTTGGATTGCTTGTAAAGCGGATTTAAACTGTTCCACAATAGGATCAGTGATGCTTCCAATAGGTTTTTCTATACAAGCAAGGGTTTCTTCATGCCGTAAAGAATTTAATTCAAATAGATTTGTTTCTTTAATTTCCATAATAACTCCCCTGTTAAAGCCCAATAATAAGGGGTTTTGTTAAAAATTGATAGGGAAAAGGATAAAAGGTGTGACGTTCCTCATTTTAACCTTTTGGAGATAGCATATGAGTATCGAAGCATTAGAAAATGCAAGTAATATTTTGAATAATGAGAAGGCTTTTGCTAACATCAACAAGAATCTAAACAAAGCAGTTAATTCTCACCAAAACCCAGGCTCTCATTCAGGAATGACACGACTCGCTCAGGATGAGAGGCTTCAGGTGAGTATCAGCCGCAAACTGCACATTATTTTCTTAAAGGAAATGAGTATTGGGTTTGAAACGCGCATTTTAGGCCCCACAGGTTTTAACACGAGGAAGGGTGGCTGAGAGTGCCAGAAAGGATAGCTCATTTGGATTTTTAGCTTCCGGAGCTGTTGGTTCCAAAAAATCATCTCTGAAGAGAAGCTCTTTATGATTATAAATACGCCGATTTCTTGCACATCCTTTTGCCAATTATCGAAGCAGAGCTGTTTTTGATAGAAAGCAATTAGCGGTATGGTCAACGACCAGGCCGGCTGCCTGTAGATATGAATAGATAATTTTGGGACCAACAAAAGAAAACCCTCGATTTTTGAGTTCTTTGGAAATGGCAATGCTTTCGGATGAAGAGCTCCGAATTTCTAGGTAGGGAAGAGAAGTGTCCTCTACAAATTTCCAGATATAGCAATCAAATGACCCTTTTTCGCTTTGAATGCTTAGAAAGCGGCGAGCATTTTTTCGAATGGAGAATACTTTTAGTTTATTCCGAATGATCTCTTTGTTTTGCGTTGCAATTAGGAGCTGTTTATCTGTCATTTCAGCAACTTTTGTAGGGTCGAATCGATAAAAGATTTTGCGGTAAGCTTCCCGCTTTTTTAAGACAAGTTCCCAGGAAAGACCTGCTTGTTGGCCTTCTAGACAGAGAAGCTCAAAATGTTTTTGGTCATTATGAACGGGACGGCCCCATTCTGTGTCGTGGTAGGCAGCAAGGAGGGGCCCCTTGTCCTTAGCCCAAGAACAGCGGTCCCTCATTTTTTGATTTCACCCGAGCTGAGCGTTTGGATTTTTCCATCTGGAAGAAGGAGATTGAGACGGCCATCAGGATTTAAGGAACGGAGAGTTCCTGAAATCGTATGACCATTTTGTTTGAGGGTGATGGGCATACCTTTATGGGTAAGAAGTGCATTGTAACTCATATAAAAAGGTTTGAATCCATCCCTCTTGTAAAGGTGGTAATCTTCGATAAAAAATTTATCGAGGGTTTTAATTAAATCTTTGCGGTCATGTTCTTTCCCTGTTTCAGTCATTAAGGAAGTTGCAGGTTGATCGACGCTCTCAAGGAGTTTCTGCGGCATATTGATATTAATACCTGCCCCTAAAACTACTCCAAATTTATCCTGAAGGTCGATTGTTTCACAAAGGATTCCAGAGATTTTTTTTTGATTCACAAGGACATCATTGGGCCATCTGATCTGAGGTTCCAATCCTTCCTTATTGAGGAGTTTAGCAATGGAGAGGCAAAGGATCTGTGCTAGATTGTTGAGATCCATAGCATTCTTATTTAAAGTGAAATAATAGGTGAGATAGATATTCATTCCCTTTGGAGAAAGCCATTGCCGCTTAAACCGCCCTCGTCCTTTCAACTGCTTATCTGCAGTAATTCTTGTAATCTCATCCTGCTCGAACCGCTGATAGTTTTCCTTGGCATAGGTGTTGGTTGAATCAATAGTATCAAGATGAATTGTTGTGACTTTTTCTACCATAATAACTCCAAATATTAGAGAATACGCATATGTGGAACCATCAGTATTTAAGGCGCATCGACTTTAGGACCCTTCCGATCATCGCCATTTTAATGGTGATAAGCATCTTGATTATTGCGTCAACTACCTCTGAGGTTCAAATTACTGGAGAAGATTATTTTTTTACTCCTACAGTTAAAAACCAAATTCAACGTTTCGGCGTTGGGATCCTTTGTTATCTATTTTTTGCAGGCCTCGACTACCACAAACTCCGTGAGTGGGCATGGATTCTCTACGTTGGGACCATTCTACTCCTCCTTGGTCTTTTTTTTACAGAGTCGATTCAACATGTCCATCGTTGGTACCGTATCCCTTTTGTAGGAGGAACTCTGCAACCCTCTGAATATGCTAAACTTTCACTTGTCCTTACCCTGAGTTGGTTCCTCGAAAAAAAAGGAAGAAGCGTGGAGGACTGGAGAACTTTTTTTCAAGCATCGCTTGTCGTTTTCATTCCATTTTTTCTCATTTTAAAACAGCCTGACCTAGGTTCTGCAATGGTTTTATATCCCATGACATTAGGGATGTTTTATTTTGGTGGGATCAAACGGAAAGTGATAAAAATCATGTCGATTATGGGCGTTGCAGTCTTGGTTTTAATTTCCCTTATCTTTACCGGGATCTTTTCTCATGAAGAGCTCCGTCCTATCGCAACAAAAGTTTTAAAAGAATATCAGTACGAAAGATTTGATCCTGATACCTATCACCATCAAGCAGCCAAAACAGCGATTGCTCTCGGCGGATATATTGGTAGTGGTTTAAAAAAAAGTATGTTTACAGGAAGGCAATTCCTTCCCGCAGCTCATACCGACTCTGTTTTCCCAGCATTTGCAGAAGAATATGGAATTTTAGGGGTGGTTTTTATGCTTCTCTTATTTTTCGGATTGATTTACTGTAGCTTTCAAGTAACAGCGGTAGCTAGAGACCATTTTGGGCGGGTTCTTTCCTCCGGAATTGCTGTATATTTGGCCATCCATGTGGTAATTAACATTGGAATGATGTGCGGTTTTTTGCCCATTACTGGAGTGCCTCTGGTATTAGTGACCTACGGAGGATCTTCCGTCACATTGACAATGAGCGCTCTTGGGATATTGCAGAGCGTTTACACAAGAAGGTTTATGTTTTGACAAAACATCCATTTATTTTTAAATCAGGTTCATGGCTCGGAGAGGGAAAAATTACCCTTTCCATGACGGATGAAGAGCTTGCCTTTTATACGTGGTGGAAAGTTCCCGAATTTGATGAAAAGGGGCGTGTTGACTCTCTACAAGAAATTCAAATTTCAGGGCTCTCAGATGTCATGCAAAACCAATTCGCCTTTTATGATATCACCCGAAGAGGATTTCATATTGAACTCGAAAATCAATCTCTTGGTAAAGTTGTTGGCAAGGGGATGGTTAATGATAACCTGATTGGTTGGGAGTTTCGCCTTAATCATCTGGGCTTTGAAGGGTTCGAATTTTATGAAAGGGGAGAAGCCCCCGATACATATCTTATGCACGCCGAATATGCCACCAATGATGATTTTCGCACTGTCATTCATGGAAAAATCTGGCGCCAAATCAAACATTGAAGATAAGGCGACTCTCTCTACAGCCGCATCCTGAACTAATGGTGCGGTAATCACAAATTTTCTTGAAAGTTTTTCTAATGCGTTAAATTGAAAGCTGTAACTTTGCTTTGCCATTGATTGATATAGAGATTGTTAGCTCAGACACACCATTCCCTTTTATGTTTGAGAACGCGAGCAGGGTAGCCATATGAAAAGGTTTCTGTCAATTTTTTAATAAATATTGAAGGAGATCCATTGATAATAATAGTTATAATAGATATTACCTGGAATAGGTAGGTAATTTATGAAGTACGTTTTTTTGTTAGGGATTCTATTCTTAATGGGTTGCGGAGCAAGTGGTGAAATCATGACGCGCGACAAGTATGCTGAAGTTGAAGTGGGAATGACAACGCAGGATATCGAAAAGCAGTACGGAAAACCTTATAAAATTGTATCGAAAGGGGAAGGAAAAGAGACCTACGAATACATCGAAAAGATCACAATGGAGACGCAAATCATCGAGCAGCGTCGCTATTATATCGTGATTCAAGACGGAAAGGTCGTTGGAAAGTACACGAAAGTTTCCAATCCACCACCATTTGAGGCTATCTATTCAGATGACCCCTATCCAAACTATTAGGGTGTCAATTATATTTCGATACTTTTGATAGACCTTTATCGAGCCGACCCTGTGTTCCAATATCTTTGAATGGAGCTTAGCAAGGTGAAGCTTAGTAGTCTGAGCCGCCATTTTGTACGGTTCAAGAGTCTTTTTCTATGTCAATGCCTTGCATAACGCAGACACCATAGGACGCAAGGCAATATAATATCTGCTGAATAATGGCGATACTTGAATGGGTATTGATAATTCATGGTGTCTTTCTTCTTTCTTTTGATTAAGAAAAAGCATAGATTTTAGATGTTTTTCCCTCCCCTCTCAACATGAACATCATCGGCAAAGAAAACTGATATTACCAAATATATTTGGTATAATCGAGTGTATAATTAGAGCTGCATTGAGGAATCTGTGCAAAGGGAGCCATTAGAAACTGAAATGGATTGTTCCGTGAAAGAACTGAGGGTGAATCCAGTTATAGACCACTCACTGCAAACCTAAAGCTCTGTCTAATCCTTTCGTTACACTTCGCATACAGGTTTGTGCGTCGTCGAGAAGTATTAGACCTTCGATGTAAGGAGGAGTTGTAATCTTCTGAATCGCTGGTGTGAATATCTGTATCGGAAAGAAGAATCGGATCAGCCTGCCTTTAGCCGAGGAGTTATTGAATTCCAGAAGGAGAAGTATACATTTTTGTAATACAGTCGCTTTAAAAACAATACCCAATACCTCCCCCAATTGACAACCCACTTAAATCAACTTTATGGTTGATAACAAGCTTATTTTTTGGAGTGTCAAAGGTCCTTTTTAAATATGTATAGTCTAGAAAAAAATCAAAAAATAGAGACCGGGATATATAGGTTAAGAAACCTGCTTTAGCAATTCCTCTAACTCCCCATTTAGTCTGATTGCGCATAACAAACTTAGAGTCGTTATAAATATGAGTATAAGCAACGACTAGACCTAACCCGAGATAGGGCTGGACACATTGATTATGCCTAAATAAGTACTTTAGGCCAAGTCCAATAGGAATCATATATAATTCTGTTTTTTTGGGTTCTCCAATGGATGTTCCTGATGTGTATAAGAAACCAAGACTAGCCCAGGAGTATATGTTCCTCCAAGATTGGACATTGGTTTCAAAATTATAGAAACCTGCATCGGAGTAAACGTCTTGAAAGCGATGATCCGAAGGATAAAAATAAGCTGCTTTGAATTCAGGGAGAACTTCGAATGCAGAAAGATGAAGGGGTAAAATCAAACAGCTGACAAAACCGCTTATAATTAGAATTTTTTGGATCTTTTGAAACATAGTTAACTCTATTTTTTAAGATTTAGTTTTTAGAGTAATTTTTCCTTGAGATATAGGGCCCGACACATCTTCAGCAACAATCACGTAGGTAATGGTTTGATTTTTCTTAAGATTATGATCTTCAAAAACGAGAGACCCACTTGCGGGAATAATAGAAATAAGCTGTGAATTACGTGAGATACGGTATTGAATGGGAGGCGTGGTATTAGTAGGAGAAGACCAATGGATCGTATTAAAAAGGTCTGTTTGAGATAAAAATATATCTTTCTTAGCGGTGCCATATACATTAAGTTTGGATTGTGAATGAAAGATAGCAACACCCGCCGGACCATCTCCAACATTGATTGTATGAATAACTGTGTTTGAACTGGCATCGATAACCTTAATAGTGTCAGTTGCATTTATTGGCATATAAATCAGACTACCATCTGGGGTGATTGCAACGTCTACCGGCTGTTCTCCCAGGCTCATCGCCGGTATCGTATCAACAACTGTATTTGAGCTGGTACTGATAACACTACCGTCTCCTATGTAGACAAAATTACCATCTGGGGTGATTGCAATACCTATTGGATCAGGATTAACATGAATTGAACCAACAATCGTATTTGAGCTAGTATCGATAACTTGAATAGTATTGCCCGTATTTATTGCTACATAAGCAAAACTACCACTCGGGATTGTTCTAAATACCCTATTTCCCATAGAATAATCCAGTGAAAATACCATTCGTGCAACACACACCCAACTCCACTTTCTATGGACCATCCATCTTTGAATGATTGGGTATTTTTGATTGGAGAAAGATAAAAGGAGTCTAACTACGAGTCGTTTATGGACTATCTAAAGCAGCAATGTGGTTCCCGATCAAATAGTCGACGATTACCAAGGCTTTCCTTTCTTTAACTTGTAGTTCAACCTCTTTTTTTGACGCGCGATTTCTAATTGACAAAAGGCCGTCTTGGGTCAGCGTTTGATCGGTTAACTCCCAGATCAGCCCCTTAGATGTTATCTGACAAAAGCAAAAAGGGAGGATAGAAACTGTTGCGTTTATTTGAACAGCCATACGGTAGCTCCCTTTAGAAAGAGGAAGGCCTATTTTGATTCCTGTGCTACCTCTCTTGTAGTAGCTATCAACGAAAAATAGTGATACTCCTTCAGATTTCTTAAGAAGGCTTTGCACATTTCCCAAAACGTGATCTATTTCTCCTCCATTAAAGCCCAAAATTAAGCTTGGGAGTAGCCGTTTTTCTTGCGCAAATTGTATGCACTTTTCAAAGTCAGTTGTGTTCTGATCGGCACTATATATTTCTTCTGCGTCGGGGTGTGGGTGTGTTAAGGAAACAGAATCACCATCTCCAACAATATATTGAGGTTTAAGACCCTTTTCTCCCATCCAATTGGCTGCTCCATCTGCAGCGATTACAACAGCTGAGGCTTTTACAAAGTCTAGAACTTTTTTATCAAACTCTCCGCTATCTAAGCAGATCACACTTCGATGAGAGGCAATGATTTCTCCAATTAATTGCATTGCTTTACATTCGGTGAATACCTGATTTTAAAAATAATCAGGACAATGGAAAAAACCGTCATCATCATGTTGGTAACCCAGACTGAGACCATTCCCGTTATTCCACCATAGGCCACCCAGCTGAGTGAGCACACCAGAAAATTGATGAGCATCAAAAGGGAAAGATCACTTGCCGACTTCAAGCGATAGGTGCGATAAATCTGAGGAATAAGAGAAAGAACAGACGTTGCTGACGCAACAATACTAATTACTAATAAGATCATTTTAATTTCCTCCGCTAGAATTATCTAGATCAGGTTTTGCGGGTTGACACTATGTACCTCTCAGCCCAAAAGGGCACCCCGATTAAAACTTGTCATATGGCTCCAGCAGTATTTATTCGAGAATTTTGAACGCGCCGCTCTTCCCCTGAAATTTGGCAAGAGCCGGAGCCAAAACAACAGAAGGGCTTTCAGAAATCTCGATTCCCAGTCTTGCTACCTTAAGAGCAACCGTTAAGTTATACAAGAGTAACATGACAAGACAATGTATTCCTAGGGAATTTATTGCTTATTATTTTTCGATTAGCCATAATCACCAAAGATGGGATCTATTCAATATTACAACATGAATTCTGAAGCATTTTACGAACGTACCATTCGCGCGGATCTCGATGCTACCTATGATAAATTTTTAGCTCATATACGAGTCCCTTCAAAAATCCTAGATGCGGGTTGTGGCGTGGGAAGAGACTCAAAACTTTTCATTTCCAAAGATCATACTGTTCAAGCTTTTGATGGTTCAGAGGAGATGGTTCGCATTGCAAGCAAAGAACTGGATCAAACAGTCCTTCATATGACTTTTCAGGACATGTCTTTTGAAAAAGAGTTCGATGCTATATGGGCCTATGCCTCTCTTCTTCACGTTCCTTACGAAGAACTTTGTGGAGTAGTGGAAAGACTTAGTCATGCGCTCAAACCCAATGGAATCCTATACGCCTCGTTCAAATATGGGGACTGTCTTCGAAAAGTCGATGGAAGAGACTTTTTTGATCATAATGAACAAACTATTAAACCCTACCTAGAAGGACTCTTCGACCCCATTGATATATGGGTAACTGAAGATACTCGTTCCCGAGCTACAAATTTTCGCAAGTCTTGGCTAAATATTCTTTCCAAAGTGGTCTAAGGATCCTTCTGTCTCTTTAGAACTTTTAAAAAGTTGGCCAGAGCCGGAATCGAACCGGCGACACAAGGATTTTCAGTCCTCTGCTCTACCAACTGAGCTATCTAGCCACCAATTAAAGGAGAAACAGAACAGCTCATGGTAGAGGTTTGAAAAATTTAGCGCAAGGGCTTTTCTCTGCTGATTGAGATCATATCTCTAACAATTTCGACCGCTTCATTCATTTGAAGATCGTTTGATCCAAAGTTTTCATCTTGGACATCGCGTCGAGATTGCCCTTTAGATTTTTTGGGACGATACCCGTTGCCAACTTTGAGAAAGAACTGAAAGTTTTGGTTTTGATCAATTCTCTCTTGACTGTTGACAGTTAAGCGAGGAAGCATCTGTCGCCAGTCTGATTCGCGAGGCCTGAGGTAAGGAACGGTAAATCGAGCGATGTCACGGTATGACCCTTGTTTGATATTCATAAGAGAGTGGAATACATCGCCACTTAGGTGGTCGTTTGAGAGTGGAAATTCAAGATACCGTTCACCGATATTATAAGGGAAGAAAATGGTTGGAACAACAATGTCTGCTTGAACTCCTTGAATCTGAGGAGAGCGCCCAGAGGCGGTATAATAACGACCGACAGTCACCTTGAAGAAAGCCTTAGCATTTTCATCTGTAATTGTTTGATATTGCATCGACCCTTTTCCGTAAGAGCGTTCATCTCCAACGATAAGGGCAACCCCATAATCTTGGAGAGCTTGTGCAACAATTTCAGCAGCTGACGCAGAGGCTTTAGAGGTCAGAATGACAAGAGGACCATCGAAGTAACGTCGCCCGTCAATGTTCCGCTGGTAGCTCACTTCGCCATCGGCATACTTTGAAATAACAATGAGCCCCCCTTGGATAAAGAAGGAAGCAACTTTAACCGCTTGACTTAAGAATCCCCCGGAATTTTCACGAAAGTCCATGACAATCCCTTGGAGCTCCCTTTCTTGCTTAAGTACGCGCAGCGCCTCGCGCAGGTCGCGATCCAAGCTAACAGCTCCCCCATTATCATAAAAGGCCGGTACGTTAATTTTTCCAATGATCCCATCACCATTGGGAATAAACTCCAGGGAAAGGCGTTCATCATCCATAGTAATCTTTTCACGAATGAGGTCGATATGGACGGTCGTCCCATTCCTTTTGAGACCTAAAGTTACTTTAGATCCAGCATTTCCTTTCATGATTTCAAGGAGATCTTCAAAAATAAGTTCCTCGACTCCTTGGTAGTTAACAGCAACGAGGACATCCCCAACTTGGATGCCCCCACTTTTTTCAGCGGGCCCTCCTTGAACTACATCGGAAATATAGACCCTATCAAAGTCTTCACGAAGAACAACTCCCACTCCTGAGAATTCTTTCTTTAGAGTTGCTCGAATTTCATACGCTTCTCGAGGGCTGTAGTAACCCGTATGAGCATCAAGACTTTTTGCCATGGCCTTAAGCATATGGAGTGCAAGGGTGTGTTCTGTTGGATTTAGATATTGAGACTCGAAAGAAAGCGTTCTTTTTGAGCGATGCTTTAGAATTTTTTGGATAAGCTGTGAATTGAGCGAAATATTCTTCCTCTCTTTCATATAAGCTTTCAACTCAAGGACCAATCGATTGTGGACTCTTTCTCTGAGCTCTTGCTCAGTGCTTGAATAATTAGGATAGGAGGTTGTTATGGGGGTGGTGGAATCTGCTGAATCCTCATCAATCAGGCGCTCAATCTCCTCATGTCGAATCTTTTGGTTCCGATGGATGGATTTCTCAATGAGAGAGTTTAGATTCCAATATTCAGAATATTGATCCCGTTGAAAATCATTGATCACCTTTTGGATTTGCCTTGGTTTCAGAGAAAGAAAAGGTTCGATCTCTTCCTTCAATAAATAGAGACGGTCCGGGTCAAATTGTTCAATATAGATTTTGAGGGAGCGTTTGACTATTAGGGGAGAAAACTCTTTATTTTCAACATGATAAGTAAACATTTTATCCATGCCTAACCGTACATCTTGAAGCGATAGCGTATGTGGGTTGCTTGCAAATACTGTTGAAACAAAAATAAAGAGAAAAATAAATCTCGAGAAAACTGCCCTTCCCATAATCCCTATTTTTTATTTTACTATACAAATTGAAAAATTAAATGGTTCATTTTATAATAAAATGATTTCATGCGAATGAAGTTTAATAATTTAATAATCAAGTCGATTTTTGATAGCGAATGATCAGGATGTTGCAAATAATTGGCGTAGTAGGATATATTGTCCGTTTACCTTGGTAAGAACTTGACCCCGTGTGGGGTTGGCAATAACACAAACAGGAGTAAAGGCCTCAATGCCAACGATTAACCAGCTCGTGCGTAAGCCGCGATCGCCTAAGAAGAAGAAGAAGAAGTCTCCTGCGCTCCAAAAATGTCCTCAAAGAAGGGGTGTCTGTCTTCAAGTGAAGACAAAAACTCCTAAAAAACCAAACTCGGCACTCCGTAAGGTTGCTTGGGTCCGCCTATCTAATGGGCAGGAAGTAATCGCATATATTGGCGGTGAAGGACATAACCTGCAGGAACACAGCATCGTCCTTGTAAGAGGTGGAAGGGTGAAAGATCTCCCCGGTGTTCGCTACCATATTGTCCGTGGTTCGCTTGACTGCGCAGCCGTTAAAGACCGCAAGAAAGGCCGATCGAAATACGGCGCAAAAAAACCTAAGTAGAAGGAAAAGTGAAACATGTCTAGAAGACGTCGAGCAACCAAGAGAAAAGCTATCCCCGATCCCAAGTACAATAGCACTGTCCTTGCGAAATTTATCAATCGTGTTATGATGCACGGCAAAAAATCTATTGCGATTAAAATCGTATACAGTGCTCTTGATGACTTTTCCAAAAAAGTAAGTGCTGAAGATACTTTGAGTGCTTTCGACCAAGCTATGGAAAATGCCATGCCAACTTTGGAAGTTAAGTCTCGCCGGATTGGTGGAGCTACTTACCAAGTGCCGATTGAAATCCCTCCAGAGAGGCGTCAGGCTATGGCTATGAAGTGGATCATTACGAATGCTCGCCAGAAAGCGGGGCGAAGCATGACTGATGGCTTAGCACTGGAACTTTCTGATTGTTTCAATAATCAGGGAACCACGATTAAAAAGAAGGACGACACTCACCGCATGGCTGAAGCAAACAAAGCTTTTGCTCACTACAAATGGTAAAGGAGTATCTGAAGCGCGATGGCAGATAAACGCCCCCCACAAGACAAGTTAATAAATGTACGTAACATTGGCATCATGGCCCACATCGATGCTGGGAAGACTACTTGTACAGAAAGAATTCTATATTATTCAGGTCGTGTACATCGTATCGGTGAAGTCCATGAGGGGGCTGCTACAATGGACTGGATGGAACAAGAACAAGAGCGTGGAATTACCATTACTTCTGCAGCTACAACTGTTTATTGGAAAGACTGCAAGATCAACATTATTGATACACCGGGACACGTTGACTTTACCGTTGAGGTAGAGCGTTCACTGCGAGTCCTCGATGGATCTATTGCTGTCTTTAGTGCAGTAGATGGAGTGCAACCCCAGTCTGAGACTGTTTGGAGACAAGCTGAGAAATATGAGGTACCAAGGATTGCTTTTATCAATAAAATGGATCGCATTGGCGCTGACTATTTCTTCTGTATCAAGAGTATGCGAGAAAAACTAGGTGCAAATGCTATACCCGTTCAGCACCCCATCGGAGCAGAAAATGACTTCTTAGGGATGTGTGATCTCGTCTCTATGAAAGCCTACATCTTCAAAGATGAGACTCTTGGTGCTGAGTTCGAAACTACTGATATCCCTGATGACCTTAAAGAAAAGTGCCAAGAACTTCGAGAAAAATTGCTTGAAGAACTTGCAACTATCGATGATTCGAATGAAGAATTTATGATGAAGGTTCTTGAGGCTCCTGATACTTTGACCGAAGATGAAATTCATGCAGCTATTCGAAAAGGTGTTGTTACTAACAAGATTAATCCTGTCCTTTGTGGGTCAGCATTTAAGAACAAAGGAGTCCAACCCCTTCTTGACGCGGTGACAAAGTGGATGCCTTCTCCGCTAGACCGAGGAACTATCAGGGGACTTGACGTTGATTCGGACGAAGAGCTTATACTTGAGCCTGCGGATGAAAGTCCGCTTGCAGCGCTCGCATTCAAAATCGTCACTGACCCTTATGTCGGCCGCCTGACTTTTGTTCGTATTTACTCAGGAACTCTTAAAAAAGGCATGACCCTGTTCAACACTACAAAGGGTAAAAAGGAGCGTGTTTCAAGGCTTCTTGAAATGCATTCGAACCAACGAAAAGATCGCGATGAGTTCTTTACAGGGGATATTGTAGCTGTCATTGGGCTAAAAAATACCAGTACAGGAGATACTCTTTGTGCTGAAAGTAATCCTCTCCTTTTAGAGAAGATGGAGTTTCCAGAGCCTGTAATTTCGATGGCAATTGAGCCAAAGTCGAAAGGTGACCGGGAGAAGCTTTCGGTTGCGTTGGGGTCCCTTTCTGAAGAAGATCCTACTTTCCGCGTCACAACAAATGAGGAAACAGGACAAACAATTATTGCCGGAATGGGTGAGCTTCATCTTGAGATTTTGAAAGATCGAATGTTTCGCGAATTCAAGGTCGGGGCAAATGTGGGTGCGCCACAGGTATCTTACAAAGAAACGATCACCGCAGCTGGGAAAACAGATACGAAGTTTGTAAAGCAGTCTGGTGGGCGTGGTCAGTATGCACACGTTTGTTTGGAAATTGAACCGAACGAATCGGGTAAAGGCAATGAAGTCGTTAGTAAGATCGTTGGAGGAGCTATTCCAAAAGAATATATCCCTGCATGTATCAAAGGAGTCGAAGAAGGGCTTGCCAATGGAGTTCTTGCAGGCTTTAGCTTGGTCGATGTTAAAGTGTCGATTGTCTATGGATCATTTCACGAAGTTGACTCGAATGAGATGGCCTTTAAGATTTGTTCCTCAATGGCTATTAAAGATGCTGCGAAGAAGAGTAAGCCTATTATCCTCGAGCCGATAATGAAAGTTGTTGTAACCACGCCTGAAGACTATTTAGGAGATGTCATGGGAGACATCACCAGACGTCGTGGAAAAATTCAAAACCAAGGGAATGAAAAAGGTGTTGTCCTCTTTGAATGTGAAGCTCCATTAAGTGAAATGTTTGGATATTCGACAACACTCCGTTCGCTTAGCTCAGGCCGCGCAACATATACCATGGAGCCTAGCCACTTTGAGCGCGTTCCTGCGAAAATCCAAGAAGAAATTACAAAGAGATAATAAATGGCAAAAGAAACGAAGTTAAAAAAACCTAGTAGAAAAAAGATAAGGGTTCGCCTTAAGGGGTATGATCAACGTATTCTTGACCGCTCAACTGCCGACATTGTTGAGACAGCAAAGAGAACTGGTGCACGGATTGTTGGACCAATTCCTCTTCCTACGAAGCGGGAAATTTATACCGTCCTCCGCTCCCCTCACGTTGACCGGAAGTCTCGAGAGCAATTTGAGATCCGAACTCATATTCGTCTTCTCGATATTATCAACCCCACACTCGACACGATCGATAAGCTTAAAGTTCTTCCTGTTGCAGCTG
The DNA here is from genome assembly GCA_946127115.1 of uncultured Chlamydia sp. Lineage (GTDB taxonomy): Bacteria > Chlamydiota > Chlamydiia > Chlamydiales > Simkaniaceae > Neptunichlamydia. Next base: position 419,948 of record CAMGYI010000002.1, on the reverse strand, counting down.
GTGTTGATATCAAAATTAAGGCCTAAAAATCATAGGAGAAGTTAATGAGATTTTTAGCTTCCATGATGTTAGCATTCTCCCTAATAGTGTGTGTGTGTGAGGCAGACTCAAATCTCTTCCGGCCAGAAGTTGTAAACCTGCTTAAACCCAAGCTCAATACCCAAAGAATTGAGTATTTTTTTGGGAGTTCTGGTGTCGAGCTTTTAGAAATAATCTCTCCATCCTTTGTAGAAAAAAGAGTCTCAAATTTATACTCTATGCATGACAATGAAAAGATTATGCGGTGTCTTGCAATTGTAGATTTTACACAACATGTTCACTCTGACTTGGCTGGGGTACACCAGGAGATTCGCGCAGGAAACCCAATTGGAGCAACTCTAAAACGTCACGGATGGAACATTTCGAAAGCTCCGGTATATTTTTCAACCATTAGCCTCTCTTCAAATGTCATGAGGTGGATGAATGAAACAGACGTAAGCGAAGCGGCCCTCCACATTTACGAATTGGATGTTTCAAAATCTAATAACCCCGAAAAAATTCACTACTGTACGATTGTTGAAATCCATAGTCCTCAATATATCACGACAGAATATCTTCAGGCTATTTACGATGAGCAATATCATGATTTTAACCAAAGAACTGCGGAAATTGACTCTCTTCTAAATCGTTGCTCTGAACTGATGAATCACATCCCCCCTCCTTCTAGGAGATGATAGAGTGATTAAACTTTAAGTTTTCATGATGACATATTCACATGATTTAAGACTAAAAGCCTTAGATTATTGGGAGTTTGCATGCATCCATATCTTTTCATTCCTTATATTGTTAACCTCGGGAAACTTTCACTTAAGTTTCTAACTATGTGATATTTCAAAATAGAGCTCACGGGAATCATACAAAATGATAAGTGATACTTGATGTTATAGATATTATGAGCACCGGAGCCATAAGTAATCATACGTTGGGCATTAATGCTTCGATAACTGTGAATAATAGCCTGGTCCGGAATGACTCTTTGTTAGGAAGGCAAGTGCTACTGAAATTGATTGTTTTAGCCAATATTCAGCAAAGTCAGGGAAGTAGAGATCTTGATGTGAAAATATCTTACAAGTATAGAGCAATTAGACAAGACCAAATAAAAGAGTATTCCCAAAATAATGCTCAAAATAAACGACATACATCCCATCCTAATTTAAAGAATCGCACCTCTCATAAACGGGAAAGGTCTAACAGAGGCCGCAAAATGTCTTTGCTGGATATAGCGAAAAAAATGGGGCCCTACGGGTAGTAGCAGGAGTTTTGGATAAAAATTATTTCTTTATAACATGGGATTTGGATTTGTCTATCAGACTACCTATATAATCATCAAGCACCTCTGTTACTTTCCCTTGAGATAACGGCCCTCCATATTTATGAATTAGATGTTTCAAAATCTAATAACTCCGAAAAAATTCACTATTGTACGATCGTTGAAATCCACAGTCCTCAATATATCACGACAGAATATCTTCAGGCTATCACAGTAACTTGGATACGTTTTTAGGATATGAGTATTGAGGAAAGGTTAAGTCGGAGGAATGAAAAAAATACCGCCTTCTGGGAGGCCACGGAGAAAGATGTAGTAGGTGCCAGCGATGGGGGCGCCGCGCAGGTATCGGGAAAGCGCGGTGCGATAGAGGCGAGCCTGGAGGTAATAGTCATGATGGGTCATGGCCAGGTGGAGTGCGTTAGGGTCGTAGGAGTGCAAAAGATTTGTCTTCCAATCTAGGAGGAAGTATTGGTCGTTATGCAGAAAAATAAGATCAATAAATCCTTTGATTAGGTTGGGGGGGTTAGAATAGAGGAATTCTATTTCAGGGTAGAGATGTTTGACTTCAGCGAGAGCGAAGGAATAAGGAGCGAGCGGGGTGTTTAGGGCTCTTTTGATAAGATCAAGTGTGAGTTGATAGGGAAAATGTGGCGGGAGTTGTTGTTTGAGAAGTGTTGGGATATTGATGCCGGGGTTTTTGAGTATTGTTTCTAGTAGTGAGTGGATAATGAGACCGGTTTCGGCTCCTTTAGGGAGTTGTACTGGCGTATTGACTGGGGTTTGTGGCGTAGTGCGTGCTAGGGAGGAATAGGAGTGAAGGTAACGGGAAGGATAGGAATTCATGGGATTTATGGGAGCTGCAAGAAGTGGATTTGAGAAAATTGGAAACGAAAGTTTTTTTGGTTGAAGGTAGGTAGCATCAGTAGGCGTGGGATTGAAGAGTTCGAGGGGAGATGCTTGACCAAGGGGAATAGGCGTATGTTTTGTATCGCGAAGAAGTGGAATGTAGACGCGATGTTTAGCGCGGGTAAGTGCAACATAGAGCTGGCGGAGTTTTTCAGCTTCTTGGTTTTGCAATGCAGTTTGGCATTCGGCGTGCTCGGGCTTAAAGAGAAGCCAGTTTTTCTGGTGGCGGACGAAATCATCTCGCCCTGTGTAACGATTGACGAGACCAAGAGCAAAGACGATGTTAAATTCAAGTCCTTTGCTCATATGGATGGTCGTGATGGTCACAGAGTTAGGATCGGAAAGGGGACGCCGATCAATCTCTTTAAGGGAAAGGAGAAATTCGAGAATTTTTGAAAGGGTGGCTTTTGTTTGGGTCTGATAGTCGAGAAGAAGTTCGCAAATTTTGAAGTAGTCGGAATGGGAGTCAAGATCTGTGGGGGTGTAAAGATCGCGTAGGGCTTCTTGTAAAGATTGAGGCTTAGCGAATGCTGCGATGGTGCTTATAAGGAGGGGTGTGTCTGTAAGTTCGTGGTGGTTGCTCAGGTGGGAAAGGAACCGCTTTACAGGAATTTCTGAAGGGTTGATAAGAGCTTCAAGGAGTGAACGCACGAGGGAAAAGGTGGGCGCTAGTGTGAGGGATTCGGTGCTTTTGGATTGAGTGGGGATATCGTGCAATTCAAGATAGTTTTTTAAGCGCACTGCTTGAAAGCGGTCTTTAATAAGCACGGAAAAGTCTGAGTATTGAAAGTCATGTTTGATGAGTTTAAGGATTTCACTGGCGATGAAAGGAAAAAATGTGGACTGTTCAATTTCTGCGGAGGGCCAATTCCTTTCTCTGTTCTTCTCGGTTTCATAAATGAAGAAGTGGACGGGATGTTTATCATCGGGGAAGGAGCGATTGGGAATATCTGAATGTTTAACTGGATAAAAAGGTATTGGTGTATCAGAAAGGGAGAGAAAATGGGGGTTTGAAGAGAAAAGTGCATTGAGGCTCTGAATGAGTTTGGGATCAGATCGATAATTGATATCGAGGTGGGCTTTTTGAGAAACGGCTTTTTCGGCACTAAGATAGGTATAAATATCTGCTGAACGAAAGGAATAGATCGATTGCTTAGGATCACCTACGAGGTAAAGAGTAGGAATGGGATCATCGATAAATAATGTCTTAAAGATGCCCCACTGCACGGGATCGGTATCTTGAAATTCATCAATGATGGCTGCTTTGTAACGACTATGGACTTTTTCATGAAAGGAGGGGAGAGATAAACATTCGTTCATTTTTTGAAGAACATCGTTTGGGGCAAGAATCTCTTTTTCTCGAAGGGCTTTTTGAGCAGAGGAGCGGGCAGTGTGGGCCATACGCACGAGAGTGCAGAGAGGAGACGCAGCGTTTTCAAGGATGGGGCGAAGGGGCTTTGCAAAATCGAATAGGGAAAATGCATCAACCGTTGATTTCTTATATTGGTTTTCAATAGTCAGGAGAGAGAGGATGGGGGCCTGCGCCGTGAGAGTTTCAAATTCCTGAACTGTAAGAAATGGTTTTTCAAGAAGAGCGACTTGCTCTGCAAAGGGCTCTTTTAAGACGCCGTATTTGTCTTTAATCTTAGAAAACTCGTCAAGAAGATGAATAGGGAAAACGGCAGATTGTCGCAACTTATTATATTTCTGATGAGAGGTCGAAAAGGAATCGTAGACCGGGAACTCGCCTTCTTTTTCCACAAGAGAGAGAATTTTTTGTATGAGTGTTTCTTTGTCTTGCCTAAGTGCAAAAAGTTGAGAGGTGCTGTATTCTTCAAAAGGCAGAGAGGTGCGCAAAAAGTCGGTAATATGCTCTTTTAAAAGCGCGCGATAGTCGGATTTTTCTTCACTTAAAAGTGCAAAACCGAGTCCGGCTTCAAAGGCAAATTCCGTCAGCATCCGATGACAAAAACCATGGATTGTAAAGATCTGAGCCTGATCAATAAGGGAAAGCGCCTTTTGAATATTCAAGGATGGCGGTTTGCTTTTAAGGGTGTTTTGGATGCGGCTTTTTAGCTCACGAGTAGCAGCCCGCGTAAAGGTCACAACGAGTATTTCATCGAGGTCAAAGTTTTGCTCTTCGATCAGGCGGGCGATGATATGCTCGATAGCAAAGGTTTTTCCTGTTCCGGCAGAGGCTTCTAAAAGATGATGACCAAGAAGAGCGGTCTTTGGGTCTAAAACATCAAACCGTTTCATTGAGCATCTCCAATAAAGGGCGAAAGGTTTTTCGAAGAAAAGGAGCCCATGTCTCAAAAACAACTACGGGATCACAGTCCTTAAAGAGGGTTTTCATGTAGGGGTCGGTCTGAGTGTTTTTGATTCGAGTAGCTAGGGCTTTAGCATCTTTTTTCAAAAGGGCTTCGGCAAGAAAGGGATGCAATGGGGAGGGGCTTTGTTGAGCAATATCATAATACTTAAGATAAGCATTAAGAGCTTCTTGGGGATTGGATTTTAATGTAAAGCGGTTTCCATTTTTCAGAGAGATTAAGGGAGCTTCAATTTTTAGGGACTCAAGAAGATAGAGGGGATAGATTTTGATTAGATCAGAAAAAAAATCTTTTCCTAAAAAAGCAAATCCTTCTTCTGTCTTAGGTTTGTAATCTGCGATGATCTTCTTTTTGGCTATTTCTTTGAAACGCCCAAGAGGAAGATGACCTCTTTCCTCGGCATCTCTTAGAGATTCCTTAGCTTTTAAGAGACGGTGTTTTTGGAGAGGTGAAAGAAAAAATTCCGGGTCGGAGGAATCCTCGTAGTGAAGATGAAGGTTGAGTATTTGGTTACAATAAAATCGTAGAGGGTGCTTAGAGAAACGGGAGAGTTCCTCTTTCGTTGGTGCATAATTATGCTTAAGGGTAGGAAGAGGGGTTGGAGCAAGAAATTCAGGAATAAAGGGATGCTTTTCTTTTGGTGCATAGAATATTTGCGCAGTTTCAAAATGTTTTTTGGAGTAAACTCCTTTTTTTTTAAAGTAGGAGTAATGAAAGGGAAAGGGAGGATGCTTTTCTATCATCGGATCAAGCTCCTGAACCATTGGGGAAGGGAGCTGCTCTTTCCCATCTTCATTGTTACTGTTTTGATAAGTCATAAAGAGGTTTTCTTGCGCGGCGCAAATAGCTTCTAAAAAGAGGTAGCGGTCTTCATCCGGCGTAGAAGGGATGTAGTCTCCTTTATTAGCAAGAAGGTTGAGAGATGAGGGAGTGTGAGGACGAGGAAACTCTCCTTCATGCACTCCTAAAAAGGCAATGGTATGGGAAGAAAAGATGGTTCCACGCTTTAAGGAACGGAAGGTAATAGCTTCAAGTTGTTTGGCGGGATGGAACCCTCTTTTTTGTTTAAGGCTACTCCGGAGATACTGTTTGATGCTAGAAAAGGTGTAGAAAGCGTCGAGTTGCCTTAAGAGAAGAATTTTTTCCTGAATGGGTGCAAGCTCGTCTTCGGAAGGATCGAGGTAACGGTTGAAAAGAAAAAGCAGTTTCTCGCACCACTCTGGGGCTGTATACTCTGCAGAATATAGGGTATCGAGATCGGATCGAAGAGAACGAACGAGGGAAATCCCCTTTCCAAGAACCACGCTATCCGTAAAGTTGAGATAAGGAAGGTCCCAATCTGTTGGTCGTGCAGGCAGGAAGAGAAGGTTGCTTAAAAGCTGATCAAAGGCTTCTTCCCACGTTCCACTCTCGGAAGTGTCGAGGAAATCAGGAAGGAGTGCTTTCCGATGAGCACTATCAACGCCCCACTTAACACCCGATTTTTCCATCCAACTTTTGAATTCTTTTACCTCTTTGTCTGAGAGGGCTGTGAAATAGGGACTTAAAAAAAGTTTAAAAATGCTGGCCAAGTCAAAACGATGATCGTTAAGAGTAAGGAGGTCTAAAAAGGTTTGAAGGAGGGGCTGTTGTGGAAGGTCGCGGATGGTGAAATCAAAGGGGGATTCATCGGACCCAAAAATAAGATCTATTAGGGGTGCATAGATGGAAATATCAGGAGCAAAAACTTGGATATCCGAGGGTGGACAATTTAAGGAAAGGAGCTTTGTATAAAGGATTTCTACTTCACGTAGTTTAGAAGGAGCGGGAAGAAGGAGGATCGAAGAGTCTTTTTCTGCAGACCCTTTCCTAAAATGAAGCATATCACTTTGCAGGTGAGAAAGTTTAGTTTGAGGAGGTGTTTCAGAATAATGCTCTTCTAAAACAAAATCTTCTTCTTCAAAGACGCGGAAGGTTTCTCTCCCCATACGCCCCAGATTTTTAAGGAGGGAGTGCCCTTCTTCTAGGTAGAGGGAAAACTGGGGATCTTTTTCTAAAAGGTGGATCTTTTCAACTTCACTGACAGTATCAGACCAAAATTCTCTGCAGGGAGAGAACTGGTAATAGGATATGGAGAAATACTTTGCAAGTTTGGCAAAGAAAAGATGGTAAAGCTTAGGGAGGAAGGGAAAATTAAAAAGGTGGATCTCAGCAGTTTCCGCAGGTTTTCTTATGGGGGTTTCTAAAAGTTGATAGGGATAATTCCATTTTGTGGTGATCTGGTCCCAAATCTCTTTTTGCCACCCGCTGTCCCAGGTTTTTAAAAAGTGCCCTCCATACTTTCCATATTTGATGAACTCTTTAGCAAGAGCAGATGCGAAGTGGGGCTTATCAAGAAGCGCTTCAAGGTGGAGCGTCAGGAGGTCTTGAGGAGGGAAAAGGAGATTTTTTCCTGTTGTCCATTGATAAAGAGTAGAAACGCCTTTTCCGAGTTCTAAAAAATCAATCCCAAGAGCAACGTCCAGTGCGGCATCAGAAACAAATGAAGCCAAAAGAGGGGTTTTTAGAGAGGCATTGGGAAGAAAGATAAACTTTTTTGCAAAAGGTTTAGTCTCTTTAGAAAAAAGGTTATCGCGTAAAAGCGTTGAGAGTAATTTTTCTTTATTGCTTAAGTAAACAGTTGGCTTTTCGATCATCAGACTTTCTTTTAACAGCTTTTAGCAGTTATAATAGTAGTTATGGTTTTATTTAAGAAGAAGAATGAAAAACGGGGCTTTTTTCAGACGATTGAAAAAGCCCTTCGCCGCTTTGGGTTTTTCAAAAAAGAAACCTATTTTCAGCGTCATGCAATTCAGTTTTTAAATATTGCACAGTTTCTTGGCGTTGTGAATGACAATTTTTTTAAATACCTCATTGTCTTCTTATTCATCGATCTCAAAGGGATTGAAGCTTCTCCCATTATTTTGACATGGGTAGGAGTTGTCTATGTTCTCCCCTTTCTCCTTTTTTCATCTGGAGCAGGTGTTCTTGCAGATAGGTTTAGCAAACAGCGGATGATTATTATTCTCAAATTTACTGAAGTGATCATCATGGCACTTGGAATTGTTGCCTTTATATTTAAAAGCGATTGGGCAAGTTATACTCTTCTCTTTTTGCTCTCGACGCAAAGTGCCTTTTTTGGTCCTCCTAAATATAGTGTCATCCCAGAATTGGTGAAAGAGGAGCATATTCCCAAAGCAAATGGTTTAATTACTTCCTTTACCTACTTAGGAATTATCGTTGGAACCTTTTTAGCATCATTTTTGACTCAAATAACCAATAAAAACTTCCCTCTAGCGGCAGGCGTTTGTTTAGTTTTGGCAGGAATGGGTTTCCTCTCTTCAATATTGATTCCGATGACGCCACCAAAGCATTCAAAAAAACGAGTCAACCCATTTTTTCTCTATGAGATTTACAAAAATCTACGCTATACCTCAAAAACCCCTTATTTATTTGTTATAATCCTAGGATCCGCATCATTTTTATTTATTGGAGCTTATTTTCAACTCAATATCATTCCCTACGCTGTGCAATCGATGGGGTACACAGAAGTCGCAGGAGGGTATTTATTCCTCCTTACTGCAGTGGGGATTGCATGCGGCGCTTTTCTAGGTGGGAGAATGAGTCATCAACGCCCCGAAGTGGGGATGGCATGTATTTCGGGAATTCTTCTTTCTATAATCATTGTTCTTCTTGGAGTACTGTATCATTTTCCCATCTTTATCTTTATTGCACTACTTGTGCTAGGAATATTTGGAGGGTTATTCATTGTTCCTTTCGATTCATTTATTCAGCGGTATGCTCCAAAGCAACGGCGAGGACAAATTGTTGCTGCAACAAACTTTCTCAGCTTTTGTGGGGTCCTCGTTGCACCGATTCTCCTATTTCTTTTCAGTGAAACACTCGAGTTTACTGCTGCACAAGGATTTATGATTACTGGGGTGATCATTTTTCTGATGGTGCTCGGTATTGCCTCAAGACTATCTGGCTACTTTTTCAATTATTTGGCGCGAATATTTATCAAACCGTTTTACCGAGTAGAAGTTAAGCATTCTCCCCTAGACCAGGGCCTCACCTCTGTCTTGATCTGGGAGCGCATTAAGGGAATCCATATTGCTCTTCTTGCTGCCTTTAATCCCGAACTACATTTCTATATTCCCCAAATGCGTAAACGGTATGTCGACTTATTTCTCAGACTCTTTTCTTCTGTCGACTTCCTCTACGTCAAGGATCCGCGGCAGGATGCTCTCAAAATCTTTGTGGAAAAGGCAAAAAAAGCAAAACACCAAATTCCTTGCCTTCTCTTTCCCTATCCAAAATTTCTTGAGGAGAAATCATCCAAGAAGTTAGTTCGGGAGCTGAAAAAAATTAAGGATTTTGATTTGGTCTTTGTGAAAATCAGGAAAGTTTCGAGAAAGGATCAGATCGACCGGAAGCATTTTAAACGCGCAAAGATAACCTTTACATTCTCGAAATAGGGAGTGTTTTGGAATATTCATTGCTGATGATCAAGTTTAATTATGTTATAATAACAAAAAAGAGAGGTCTCTTAAAGACCGTGGAAGTCGGCATACCGACACCAAATAGCCTTTAAAAACCCGGAACCCTATCCCAGATTAGAATCCATAGATAATTTCGAATTCGTATTGCTTATATGAAAAGGTTGGTTTAATGCTGGAGGTTTCATTCACAGACTGCCTCCAAGCTTGGTAAACGGTAATGTTATTAGTGAGGAGGTAGAGAAGCTCAATAGCAATTCCCTTATAATTTCCCGCACCTACACCTTCTCCCACACCATTTGTAGCGCCAATCCCTTTGTTAAATCGAGTATAAAGCCCCTGTTTTGCAACATTTCCTCGACCAATTCCACCACCATCAAAATCAGGAACTGCCTGCAGCTGCACCCACTGGTAATTGATATCAAAAGACCAATCCCACTGCTTGCGAAGCTCTCCGATGGAAAATCCTGCATACCAAGCCCATGCTTGCTGCTTCCCATTGGAAACCACCGTTCCATGAGCACGAGGGTTATAAAGTCCAGCAGCATATGCAGTCACAATCTTATTTATGCGATCTGGAGTAAATTTATATCCCCAAACCCACTGAATTGGAATAAAACGGAACGCGTTATTCCGCGCTTTATCACTTGTATATTTGGTGCCCCAATAGACTGTTGAAAGTTTTGTGTAGAAACCCGTTCTCCCTATATTTAATAGGCCAAGCTCTCCAACATAGGCATATTGATCGATATTTTCATTGACGAGGAACGGCCCACCATGAAAATAAAAGTCCCCAGCTGTATCAAAAGCTTGATCATACTTGTAGAGGATCCCATCCATAAAAGACCCAAACTGGATCTTTGAGTCAAAGGTGTATCCCAAAAGGCGACGACCGATCTCAAGGCTCATCGTAAAGGTATCTGCATTGACAATGCGCCCCCCTAAAAAGGCTCTCTCGACAGAAAGCTTATCAAAGGATCCTGTTGTAGTCCCAGCGTTGTTGTCAAACTCGAGTTTAATAGTTGCCCAGGTCCGATCGGTTCGGTAATCGAGCATCAAATTGACCTCAATATCCCAAGCTCGCATGGCCGTGGGTTGAACTTCGCCCCCTCTTCCTCTCTGTTTGATGCCATTTTTCTTTTCGTTTGTCGACTGGAGCTCAGCGCGCACCTCCCCGCTGATGGAAAGGTTTCCTCCCCGTTCTTTGACAGTCACCTGTCGTTTGGTGTTGATCCAATCGCGAAGCGCTTCAATGTCTCGTTGTTCTAGGCCAGGACTTCCGTCGTCGATTGCAAAGGCAGTGGTCGCTAGGAAAAGTAGAAAGAATTTTAGGTATCTCATTTGTGCTTTTTCTCAGTGAACTTGAGCTAAGCAGTGTACCTAGTCAGGAGTTTTTATTCAATAAGCATCCACGATGAAGATGGATCTTCTTTTTCAGGAGAGAGTTTTTCTAGAATGACTTGCTGAATTTGAGGGAGCATTGCACGCGCTGTTTCTCTTCCATGCTTGTAGATTTCCTTGTTATGACGATCGGAAAACATTCCCAAATCTTGGAAGTTCATTCGAATCACCACATCGGCATCTCGAACTACATGTTCTGAAAGTTTTCGGTAACAAATCTCCATGCTTCGTTTAGCAACACCAAAAAGGTGGTAAGGCTCTTTTGAGCTAAGATCCTGTCCAACATCAACGGCAATGATAACCCGAGCACCATATTTCTTTGCTATCCCTGCAGGAACGGGATCTGCAACCCCTCCGTCGACTAAATATCTTCCCAGATAGTTCACAGGATCAAAGACTCCAGGAACAGCTGCTGAAGCATGAATAGCGGGGACAACTTCCCCTCCACCTAACTCAATAAGCTCACCCGTTGACAAGTCTGTTGCAACAGCGATAAAGGGAATTTTAAATTGCTCAAACTTTCGTGCCTTTAGATTCTCCTTAAGAAAAGACTTTAGAAGAAAGCCTTTCACAATCCCAAATGGGGACGAAAAAAGGGAAAAATCTAGTAAGTCAGAACGTCTGATGTTTACCAAAAGACTTTCAAGACGCTTTACATGGGGCTGATCTGCATAAAGTGCACCAATGACTGCTCCGGAACTGCAGCCTACAATGAGATCTGGATGAATCCCCGCTTGCTCAAGCTCATGCAAAACTCCTACATGTGCAAGCCCCTTTGATCCTCCTCCTCCTAAGACAAGGGCTACTTTCGCCGGTTCTTTTGGGAGTTGAAACTGGGGGATGGGGTCAGGATTGTTTTGTGTCAGCTTCATTGAAGAGCATCCGGCGCAAAAAAAGAGAGCACTAATAACATATATTTTCATAGAAGAAAGTATACCAGATTTCTATAATTTGCGCCTTATTAAGATGGGCTTTCCAACTTTTATTAAATGAGAATATAACACAAGGAAAGCGCCGATAAACAAGAGATGCGTCGTAAAGCCCCCAATGATTCAATCTTTTGGTGATGGTCTCTTTTCTTTTTCGAACTTGGCTATACCAGAACTCATAATGAAGAAAAAGCTCTTTCTTTTTAGTCTCTTCAGATATCAATATCGTTAGCACACTGCTAAGGCGCAAGTAACTGGTAAAGAGCGGTGTCATATCCCATAGCTGAAGGAGTTACAACTCTAGTTTTTTGAAATATCCCATCACACTCACGAGTTTTTCGTGAAGCTGAATCCATGTTAAGACGAAGGTTTTCTTTAGAATTGCTGCCAAAAAAAATCCTCTGTGAATTGAGGATTCTGATATGAATCTTTCTCAAGGTCTAGTAGTCCATGAAAATTTCAGATTTTAATACGACCTGGGTGTATTAAAGAATTCTTAACTCCTTTATTTGGAATACAACATAAAAAATATTCATCAACTTTTTCCACTTCTATAATATCTTCAATTTCGAAATCTTTTGATGCTAATTCTTTTATATCCATGAGGTCATCTAGATGAGGTTTGATTGTTCCCTGGCACAATTCTTTTCTCGCCTTCTGGATGACTTCTGTTTTATTTCTACTTACATAAAACGCTGATTGATGGAGTTCACAGAAAAGATTCTCTCTGTAAGCGCCGAAGTTAACAAAATAGAGCTTCCAGTCTTCATCGGGTGTTTCGCAGGGGCGTTTAGTAGATACCCTTATTTCAAAGTTATCCGCATATCCCATTTCAATATAGGCATCAATATGGGGGAGGGTTTCCGGGTATCCAAACCATTTTTCTTTAACTTTATTATAAGATGATTCTAAAGAGTCTTCTACAACGAATACAACATCATGTAGTTCAATATTTGACCGAGGAACATATCCCCCAAGATAGAAGGCGAATAATTTTTTCACTTTTAATTCCCCTGAAAGGCTAAATTCTTGGTGTCAAAGAATTGTATTCCATCCGATCATTTTTTCTAAGAAATATTTTTCGATTTGAAAATCATCTAAAAGTTTAGAGTAGCATTAATCTCAATCTGGTTCATATGAGGGATTCTCTTGCGCGTAATGATTTAAGAGGACACTAACCTAAATCTCAAGAAAAGCAGAAGAGGTGGACAGAAAGTCGTAAAAATAGGATCGTTATTAGACTTTTGGGAATCCTCTTAAACCCGCGGAATTACATTTCTCTTCATCATTGAATTGGCGCGTCCCACCCCAAAGCATGCACTTTTTGTAATGTAGCCACCCACTTGTTACTACACCTTTGAAGTAGAACCACAAGAAGTTCCATTCTCCTGGTCTTGTCGAATCCTTTCCAGGATATGGCCTAAGTGGTTTTCTCCCTTTCCGTCGTTGCCGCGTCCCCAAAATGAACTTTCGGTATCTTCGATAAGGCGACAGGGAGCTGTTTTCGCGAGCCCCTCTTGTAAGTCTTTGTTTTGTTCGTATTTTGCTTTTGAGACTGTATCCATGACTTCAAGCTTTTCTTTGTCTTCGATGGGTCTGACGGGCCCAAAACGGTCTTGAAGATTTCGACTATATTTCTTTGAATTAAGTGGGGTGAGATCTTTCATCGCTGCCCAGTGATCAGTGTCAGGATCTACCAAACGAGTAAGCGACCATTGATACAGATGCTCGCTTGAAGGAAACACACGGTCTTGAAAGACGATCAGTGTGGAGTAGAAGTTTGAAAGAAAGTAATTTGATTCAGATTTTGAGCTAAAGTAAATTGGGTCATTGTTTTCTACGGGCACTGCCTGATGCCATACTTCATTGACCCTTCTAATCAAAGAGATCTTTTCGGGGATATTTGACATTTCTTCTTTAGATAGATCCGCGGCAAGTTGAGTAAAAAAAACTTTATGTTCTCTTGTACTAGGAACTCGCTGAGAAATTACCCATCCTTTCCCCATATTCAGCTTGAGAACATGCCCTGGTGTGAAGAGCTTGCTATAGTCGCCCTTAAATGGTTGTAACGCTACTGAGAGTGTCATATTATACCTACCCCCTTAAGTAAGAATCAATTACCCTTTCCCGACAGCATCAGTATACATCAATCTTGCATTTTCCCACACCTAAAACTTTTTATTAACATATATCTTAATAAAGATTCTGGAATGATTTTTCATAAATTAACCCGTTCTCTTGTGCATAGATGATGTAAACGCCCTGTAATCCAAACCAATCCTGCTCGCTTTAAAATGTCATATACAGTGCTTTTAGCTGGACGAGCTCCATATTGACGCTCTATAAGATTTTGGATATCTGTTACTCGGATGCGCCTCTCCGAACAATCTTTTTGAAGATCCAGAACAGAGCTTTTAAATGCTTCGTATTCACTAGCACATATGTGAGGTTTAGCTCCTCCTCCATATTTGTCCTTTAGTCCCTCTATTCCTCTTTTTCGAAAGCTGTCAACCCAATTCATCAGTGTGCGAAGTTCTACTCTTACCATTTTCGCTGTTTCAGTAAAACTCTTCCCATCCCTTATGTGAGCAAACGCTAGGTAACGTCTTTTTTCTCGATAGCTACCTCTGGTTTTAGATAATTTGTCAAAATTATACTTCTCTATTCCTTCTAATAACCTAAATTTTCTTCCTTGCATATCACACACACTCTCTCTCCTTGTTTGAAAGGAGAGAATGATATCACATCATATCAAATTAAATCATGAATTTTCATTTCAGAAATTTCATTAGACTTTAGATTAATTTGATTGTGATTTTTTATTTTTATATATTTATATATAAATATAATATTAATTATTATATAATATATATTTTAGCACATTATTAAATAAAAAAATGGAGATAGTTATATGTCAGTTAATTTTTATAATTCAATCAATACCTACGGTTTTATTCCTGCTGGGCAGGAAATTGACCATAACATTTCAACTACACCCAATGTGCCTGAAGAAGTTTCAGAATGTTACACCTCAGAGCAGGGAACCTCATATGAGGCATGGAATTGGATTGAAGCTCATGAACCCATCCTCCGGGAGGCGATTCAGGAGGTGGTGGATCACACTCAGTACATCTCTTACGTGGAGTTTTTAGATGCCCTAGGGACAGCTATAGACTCGGTCTTAAAGCAGTGCTCTCCAGATTTTCAGCCAAATCAAAACGCCGTTGTGATGGTGGAAGGAAGAAAGAGCAATAAATGGGTAGCTGAAATCGCTCTTACTAGCAAGGCTTTTCAAGCTAACAAGTACTTCCGACTAGGAACAAAAGAAGCCATCTCTTTTAAAGAGTATGTAACGAGTCTAAACCCGGGAGAAAAAAAGGACCTAATAGGAGAACTGAGAGGGAAAACGGTTTTTCTCTTTGATGATGCTTCCTATTCCGGCAAGCAGATGACTGATCATATTCATGGAATGCATCAGATTTTTCAGTACCATCGGTTACCAGTCAAAGAACTTGCTGTCGTCGTCCCTTTTATGACTGATCAAGCAGAGCGATCAATTATGAATGAAGCAGCGCAATCAAAAATACCAACTATTGTTGCAGATCATCAGCGGCTTCCATCTCTTAGCAATATCTCTCAGAGAAGCTACGAACAAATTATTCAAGCTTGGTATGGAGGAAGTCGAGTTGCTTCTGATCAAATTGGGCTTGGATGGTTTCAGCACAAGGTTCCCAATGATCAATCCTTTCCAGCTGCTTTGGTTAATGGATCAGTCTATAACTCAAGAGGAGTTTCTCAAAGAGGAGGGAAATTTACCTTAGTGCCAAAAATTATTGAAGTATATAAGTCTGTTTCATCTGCTACGGGAACAGCCACAAATACTCAAAGACCATTCTCCAGGAGGTCTCATGCGTAATCTATGATAGCTAAGACTTGATCTATCGAAGCCTGAAGATTGACCTAGGAGATTAAAAGATAGATAGACATTTGGGTTTAAAATTTTATGTCTGCTGCTAGGGTAATGGATTGTTCATCGATAAGGCGAGTTTCTACAGTTGCTGCAAAGCGACTCCCTGTTGAAAGAGTGGTCCCTATCACCATACCAAACTTCCGTCGATTTTTTGTTTTAAAATGGCGGCCTGTCGGAAGAAACTCAAAAGGAAGGTGCTTGAATTTTGCACCAGCGTTGGACCACTTGGCCCCTATATAGGGGATAAACATATCGATTTGATAGGACGATCCAAGCCCAATTTGCCATTCGTAAAATACGACCCTAGACCCCGCTCTTGGATTGACAAGCACCCCATTTGAAGAGATCCACTTTATATTGGGCTGCGCCCGCCCATAACATCCATTGATTCCAAAGGAAAGTCCTTCCCAGTCATAAAAGTTTCCTCGAAAACCTACACCCCACATAAACTGATCATACGTTTGGTATACTTGGCGCATGCCTGCCCCAGAAGGACGGTTAGATGCAGAAATGCGAGCTGCCCCAGCTGAACCATATAGCTCAATCCGATCGATAAGATTAACCGTGAGCACACCTTGATCCGCGATATATTCAAATGTATCAAGGTGCCCCGAAATTTTTGAGACCGCTTTCATGTTCCGATCAAAAACCCAATCTCGTTGGTAACCTGCTTTCACAGCAAACCAATTTTCTTTGCAAAAGAAAAACCCCTCCTCAATAATTTGAGGAGCAGAAGGATTTCCCATGTAAAGTCCCAGTAGGGGTTTACTCAAGATAAGGAGAAAAAGCCATTTCTTCATATTGATGAACTATAGAAAATTTTCATTGATAATTCAACTAGAACCTTAGAGAACCAGAAAGTGAAATAGCTTTTTCCCCAACCATACGGGACTCTAAGTTTATGTTCACATTTTTTCCTCTAGTAAGCCCAACACCCAAAAACAAGATGAAAGGTTCCCTGTTTACTACCTTTTCATCAGCAACATGAAAAGCAAAATTTGGGTCAGCAGGAATATTGTAGAGATTGGAGTGCATAGAAGCATAGGCAAGACCAACGTAAGGGACAAAAATTCCTATTTCTCGTGAAAACCCTATGCCTATTTGCCATTCATTATACTTATAACGCGTGCCAAAGGTTCGGCGCATTACTCCGTCTTCAAGGATTTCGCTCATACGCATAAAAGAACCGGTATAAAGAGCATTGATTCCCATAACCATCTCTTCCCAATACACCAAAATAATGCGTCCCCCAATAGTCCATAGAAGTTGATTATCAGTGAAATATTGAAGATGTGTAGTGTTGATCGGACGTTGTGTGATTTTAAGTTTCATCACACCCAATTTCGCATAACATTCAATCCGATCACTCACATTAAATGTGAGAACCCCTTGGTTTTTAAAAGAAGCATAGATGTCATATCGATCTCGAACACTCGACTGTCGGTTTTCAACTTTCACCCTCTTATCAAAAGTGTTATCCCACTCATAACCAAGCTTGACACCCCACCAATCATCATTTGACACCCAAAGCCCCAGCTCCGGCATGTTTGCCTCTGAGGGATTCCCATTATAAAGTGCAGAAAGGGGGAAAGAGAAAAACAAAAAAAGAAGATGCCACTTTTTCATAGGTCTGAAGATATAAAAAAGTGGAAAAAAAAGACATTGAATTTATCAAGCGGCAGAGATTGTAAACTATATGACAATCCAGAGAGTTTACATTTCCCTAGATATTTCTATTCCAGTCCCAGCCAGTAGGGTTTATGGCTCATTTTTAAGACAGCCTCCGGAGTTAAACTCTTTTGAGCTTAAGGGCCAAATCGGAGGGGGAGGCTCCTGAGAGGTCGCTGGGTCGAGTGAGAACGCCCCAAGGAGCTGAGGTTGTCCCATCTAAATAGGGACGCCAGGAGTTCATAGGGCAGGCGCGGGATCCATCAGTACTGACTCTATATAGGTCTAGTTCTAGGGACGCTGGGTTGACAGCGAAGGCAAAGAAATAATCAGCCCAGTTAGTGTCAGCAAAAAGAAGGGGTTTAGGTGGGTGAAGCGATTCAAAAAGAAGGCTATCAATTTCATTTTCTTTTTTAGGAGATATTTCTAATAGATAAGCGCGAAAATCGGGAACGGATAAGGATTCCCCATAGGGAAAGAAATCTTTCTGAATAATTTTGGACGCAAGAAGGGTCTGCATTTCTCGATCAAGACGGGTAGTATTATAATAATTCTTTCCAGGATCAATGACATGATCACGAATCCACGTATAGGTAAATCCTTTGTCGAGCCACCCCTCTTTGAAAGGAGATAGGCCAGGGTTGAGAAGAAACGCATGCGTTGGTGAATACATCAAGAGACTTGCTAAGGAATCAATTTCAAACGGTTTCGTCACGTTGTAGGGAAGTGCTTTAAGAAGATCGAGAAGAAAGGTGAGAAGATCTGTAGGGTTTTCAACGGGACGTTTTTCTTCTGAAAGTTCTCCCTCAATACAATAATACCCCTTGAGGAGAGAATGCATGTTCCCTCCAGAGGTATAGCTCCAAGGTTTTTTCTCTTTGAGGGCAAAGGCAAGAAACTCCTCGGTTTGAATAAATTGGATCACTTGAGTTGTGAGAGCTTCTATCTCAGGGGCCCCATCATCCCACCCGCATGCTGAACAAATTTGAGGTTCAACCGCAAGAAAAAATTGCCGCAAAGCATCGATGAAGTCACTCTCAGTTTGAATCATTGTCCAGGCGGAAGAATCGCTCCGTCCATGTTTGTAACAGAGCCTAAATCCCGCAGGGCTATCTTCATAAAGTTGCTCATTAATGTGCTTGATGTCTGCATCATAAATCTCAAGGAAATACTCTTGAAATTTTTGCGCGTATTGCTTGATCACAAAGGGAAAAAACTGCGATAAAGACTGAGCCTTTTCATGAAGTTTGTCGCGATCGTCTTTGCATCCTTGCGCGTGGTAGGCTCGCACCTCAAACTCTCCTTTTCGCATCCGTATTCGATCGGGAGAATCAGCTTGTCGAAGAAGGGCCTGAGAAACTCTAGCCTCGTCGATCGCACGAACATATGCAAAGTGGAGGTTTTCTACTTCCTCATTTGCGGTATCGAGTTTCTCCTGCAAGGTTGAAAAGATGAGCGCGCCAATGCCCCCTTTCTTCTTGGAATCGAGACCAAGTGATTTATAGAGATTCCAACTACTGAAGGTCGTTTTGTAATCAGAGAAAGAAGCAAGCGTATATTCCCAAACGCGAAGGAGGGGGTGATCGCTGAGTCGCTCTCCCCATTTAGGGCTGATGGGAACGGCAAACTCTTCTCCAGAAAACGTTCTCTTGAGTTGCCCAAGCATCATCAGATCATAGAGATCAAGTAGGAGGTGCTCCGGTTGTTCTCTTTGAATAAAAATAGCGGGGGCTGTAGCAAAGCAAGAGCCGACAACTTGCCTGAGAGGGCAAAGAAGAGCAGAAACAACACTTTCTTGAAGATGGGAATCTTCCAGGATTAGTTTGTCAGGAAGCCCTAAACTGCGGCGAATCAATGTTTCAATATAGGGACTTGCTACAGGGAGAGTAAACCTCCTAAGATGATTTTTTGTCTCTTTAGATTCTAGGTAATGAAGAGCCCTTTCAAAGTGCTTGTCTCAAAGCGAGTGAGGGGTAAAATCAATGTCTTTCTGATGAACGATTTTGCTAGCGAGCTTCCTTGCTTGCTCGAGGTTGTAGCTAAGAAGGGGAATATCAAGGGGCATATCGCTTCCAAAGAGGGAGAACCTTGTTAATGTAGAGCATAAACTTCCATAGACCCACGTTGTATTCCTCGTTTCCAAAAGGGTCTTCAACTTTTTCAGGATAGGCAATTCCAAATCCAAAAAGGCCAGGAGCAATGATCCCGTTCCGATGGTTGTACTTCAAATCATGGAATTGTGGTGTTTTGGGAGGGATTCGGGAATCAAATCCAACAGTATAGACCACCTTTGTGCAAGAGGAAATATGCCTTTGAAAGTTGGGATCTAATAAGTGGTATCTCTCAAGCCTTTCTGGCCATTTTCCATCGATATTTTTCCGAGCCCAAATCGCTGCCTCTCCTTTAAGTCCGGTATTATCGAATAGGATCCAGTCGTCCATATAAAGGGCATATTTAAGAGGGGAACGATAGAAGTTAATGATCTTTTTTGCGCCAGCATTAAGCAGGTTTTTCAATACAATCATTGAAGAGTGCGAGGCTCCAAATACCGCAATGGTATCATTTCCCAAATTTTCTTGGACAATCTTCTCATCATCTAAAGCAACCTCAATAGGAATTTCAACGAGGGTAGGAAAGTTTAGTTTTTTTGAAGTTGAGCCAATAGCGAGAATCACATTCTTTGATTGGACCACCTCTCCGTCCACATCAACGTCCCATAGCTGGTTTTTTAAAACAAGAGAAGTTGCTCTTTTTTTATAGGCATGAACAGCAACCGTGAGGTGATCGCTGACCCATTGAAGAGGATCTGCTATTTCCCCAAGAAGACAAGTCATGTCAGGGTCCAGGTGCTTTAGCTTATGGTCGGGGGCCATCCGATAGCGAAAAACAGCACACTCCGCCAAGAAGCTTGTGAAGAGTTTTACCTTTGTATTGCTCGAGACACGCCGCCATTTTTCTCCAATGTCCCCTACCTTAAAATTAGGGTCAACCCAGACAATGTCAAGCGGTTTAACACCAGTGTCGATAAGCTTTCCTACAGCGGAGATCCCCGCAGGACCTGCACCTATGACTGTCCATTCAAATGTTTTCATTTCTATTGTTGTAGCAATTTCTTTCCCTTTTTTACAATCTCTTGTAGACTTATGCTAGAAATAGTAAAAAAAGTTGTTCATGAAAGTGAAGTGCGATAGCCAAGAATTCGAACTTCCCACAGGGAGTTCAGCCAAAGAATTGGCAGAAAAAATGAACCTTCAAGAACCTCACCAGGCTTTGGCAGTTTCTATCAACGGAAACATTCATGACTTAGATTCTCAGCTCTCCGATGGAACTACTGTTAAGCTGCTTGATTTTGGATCTAAGGAGGGGAAAGAGGTGTTTTGGCATACCTCTGCCCACGTGCTTGCCCAAGCTATTTTGCGTATCTGGCCAAAAGCCGTGCCAACCATCGGCCCCCCAATTGAGAACGGATTTTACTACGACTTTGCAAATCTCGATGTTTCAGAAGGGGATTTTTCTCGAATTGAAAAAGAGATTAAGAAAATCCTTGGTGAAAACCTTAAGCCAAAGCGACAAGAATTTCTTGGAAAAAAAGAAGCGCTTAAAAAGTTTGGTGGTAACCCATATAAAAAAGAACTGATTGAAGGATTTGAAGAGGGGAGTCTAATGACCGCATACGAGCAAGGGGAGTTTCTTGACCTTTGCCGCGGCCCTCATCTTCCAAGCCTTGGAAAAATCAAAGCGTTTAAACTTTTGAAAACCTCTGGTGCCTATTGGAGAGGTGACTCAAAAAATACCATGCTTACCCGAATTTATGGGATCTCATTTCCCAGTCGAGAAGAACTCAAGGTCTATCTCAAAATGCTTGAAGAAGCAAAGAAACGGGACCACCGCGTGCTTGGAGCAAAGCTTGATCTTTTTTCATTCAAAGAAGAGGCTCCCTCAATGCCTTTTTTCCACAGCCGTGGGGTGGCTGTGTGGGACCACCTTGTGGCTTACTGGAAAGAGTTGCATCTGCGAAATGGATATGAGATTATTAAAACACCTCAACTCATGACACGCGAGCTGTGGGAACTTTCAGGACACTGGGAGCATTATAAAGAGAATATGTTCACGGTAGAATTAGATGGTGAAAGATCCTATGCAATTAAGCCAATGAACTGTCCTGGATGCATGCTTTACTTTAAAGGTAGCTCTCATAGTTATCGGGAACTTCCCTTAAGAATTGCTGAATTTGGTCATGTTCATCGCAAGGAACCTTCAGGTGCTCTGAACGGGCTTTTTCGAGTGCAGAGCTTCCACCAAGACGATGCTCATATTTTCATGCAGCCAAGCCAAATTAAGGATGAAGTCTTGGGTGTTCTCCACTTAGTGAAAGAGATTTATGAAACCTTTGGCCTCCACTATACTTTTGAGCTCTCAACGCGTCCAGAAAAATCGATGGGAAGTGATGAAGATTGGAAAGTCACCACAGCAGGACTCCAAGAAGCTCTTGATGAATGGGGTTCTGATTATAAAATTAACGAAGGAGATGGTGCTTTTTATGGACCGAAGATTGACCTTCATGTCCATGATGCCATTGGGAGACGGTGGCAGTGCGGGACCATTCAACTCGACATGTCTCTCCCCAAAAAATTTAAGTTAGAGTACAAAGATAGTGATGGAGAACTCAAACGCCCCATCATGATTCACCGCGCGATTTTTGGATCGATTGAGAGGTTTTTAGGAATCTTAATTGAGCACTTTGCTGGAAAATTCCCCTTTTGGATGAGTCCTCTCCCTATTCGTGTGATTCCAGTTGCGGAAACCCACACTGATTATGCGCAGGAAATTGTTCGGCAGATTCGAGAAGCTGGATTCCTTTGCGACTCCGACGAATCTCAGGAATCACTAGGGAAAAGAGTCCGAAACGCTCAACTTCTTAAGACAAACTACATGCTCACCGTTGGAGACAAAGAGCTCCAAAACAAATCAATCGCACTCAGAACACGAGATAATGTTGTGCATGGAGAAATCAAGCTAGGGGAGTTCCTAAAAAAATGCATACTTGAGTATAAAGAGAGGAAACTAACCTCACCTTATCAGGAGGACTAATGAAAACTATTTCTGTTTGCAGTTTCAAAGGAGGAACCGCAAAAACATCTATCTCTCTCAACTTGGGAGCAGCTATTGCCCGTTTTCATAATAAACGGGTCCTCATGATCGATTTTGATGCGCAAGCAAACCTCACAGCAGGGCTTGGGCTTGATCCTGACAATCATGACAGTTTAGCAGCGGTTCTTCAAGAGACCAAATCGATCCAAGAAGTCATTGTCCACACAGATCACTCTCAGGTAGATTTAATTCCTGCAGATACCTGGCTTGAAAGAGTGGAAGCGACAGGAGTGCTTTCTTCAGATCGCTACTCCCATGAGAAACTGAAGAAAATTTTAGCGCCTCTTAAGTATGATATTGCACTGATTGACACACCTCCCTCTCTTTGCTGGCTCACAGAGTCTTCTCTGATTGCTTGCGACTTTGCCCTTGTTTGTGCGACCCCAGAATTTTATAGTATCAAAGGGTTGCAACGCCTTTCATTCTTCATGCATTATATTTCCGAACGCCATCCTTTCGAACTCTTAGGAGTTGCTCTATCTTTTTGGAACACGCGAGGGAAAAATAACGAAGACTTTTTAGATGTTGTCGAAGACACATTTCCAGAAAAAGTGTTGCAGACAAAAATTCGAAGAGATATCGCTGTTTCTGAGGCCTCAATTCATGGGAAACCGGTTTTTGAGACCTGCCCAAAAAGTCGTGCAGCAGAAGATTACCAGGAGCTCACGCAAGAGTTATTAAACAAAGTAACCACTTATGAAAACATGGAGCAGCAATGTCTAAATTCAACTCTCTCTTAATGGGACGGTTTCTCAATCATCCTAAAAAAGAAAAAATGAATAAACTTGCTAAGAGAACCACTGAAAATGTTCCCGCAAAGTTTGGTGGGATATTTCAAGTCACTCCCATTGGCGAAACAGAAAGGAACTCCCTTCAACATCTACTCGAAAAATATCAGACAGACAATACCGATATAACAGCTGACCTACACTTTCTTACAGTGCTTACTTCAGAAGTCAAAACAATCAGTAACCAAGCAGTTGTTTTGCATGGTGAGCGGGTAAAAAAAGCGCAGATTCTTTTGAAGAAATATCGGGATGGGGCCTTTAGCCACTGGCTTCTCAAAACTTATGGCAATCGTCAAACACCTTACAATTTTATGCAATACTACGAGCTTTACAGCTCCCTCTCTAAGAAGTTGCAATGTATTGTGGATGAAATGCCTAGGCAGGCAATTTATAGTCTTTCTAGTCGCTTTATTCCTCACGAAAAGAAAGAAGCCTTCGTGGAGGGATATCAAGGTGAATCCAAAACCCAGCTTTTAGAAAAGCTTAGAAGTTCTTATCCTTTGGCAGAAAAGGACAAAAGAAGTCCTAACAAAACAAAAGGTGTTCTAGAAAACCTAAGGCGCTCTGTTAAAGGGATCAAAGACAAACGATTTATTCCAACAAATGATGAAAAGGTGGAGATTAGTCACCTCATTGTTGAGTTGACCGGGCTGCTATCAAGATGACCCTCTTTTACGAGTCACCACTCACTACTCGTTATGCCTCCTCGGAAATGAAGGAGACGTTTTCTTCTATTTTTAAATATCGAACGTGGAGAAAGCTCTGGGTTGCTTTAGCAGAAGCTCAAAAAGAATTGGGCCTTTCGATCACCAATGATCAAATCAAAGAGATGAATACTGCTATAGACCAAATTGACTTTGAAAAGGTACGTGAATATGAGAAAGAGACTTGCCACGAAGTCATGGCCCATATACATGCCTATGGCGATGCTTGTCCTCTAGCACGTGGTATCATACACATGGGAGCAACCAGCTCTTATGTCATGGATAATGGAGATCTTATTGTTCTAAAAACGGGGATGAAGCTCCTTAAGGGAAAACTCATCCTCCTCATCGAGAAACTCAACCATCTTTCCCTTGATCAATCAAATATCCCATGTCTTGGCTATACCCACTTCCAACCCGCTCAAGCAACCATGTTTGGAAAACGCAGTAGCCTATGGCTTCAAGACTTCCTTACAGACTTTAAAGATCTTCTTGTCATAATGGAAGACTTCCCCTTTCTTGGTTGTAAAGGTGCTATTGGAAGCCAAGGATCCTTTCTTACTCTTTTTGAAGGAAACCACAAGAAAGTCATAAAGCTTGATGATATGATCACACAAAAGATGGGTTTTAACCGCTCTTTTCTCATCTGTAGTCAAACCTTCCCTCGCAAACAAGAGCAGCGGATTCTTTCACTCTTAGCGAGCATTGGTGCAAGCGCTCACAAATGCGCAACAGACATCCGCCTTCTTTCCCATTTAGGTGAAGTCGAAGAACCCTTTAAAGAAACTCAGGTAGGCTCAACAGCCATGCCCTATAAACGAAATCCTATCTATTCTGAACGGGTGTGCGGTCTTTCCCGCTTCATTATGAACATGTCGCACAATAGCGCCGATAATGCCGCTCATCAATGGCTTGAACGCTCTCTCGACGATTCATCCAATCGAAGACTGACAATTCCCGAAGCCTTCCTTGCTACCGACAGCGTGCTCAACCTGCTTTATACTATTATTTCTGGGTTAAAAACCTTTCCAAAAGTCATGGAAGCCCATCTAAATGAACATCTTCCTTACATCTCCATCGAAACCATTTTAGCAGCGGCTGTATTAAAAGGGAGTGACCGACAAAAGGCCCATGAAATCCTTCGTAAACAAACTTTTGAAGCAGCCCAAAAGAAAAAGAAAACCGGCAAGGTCCCAGCACTTCTTCCCTCTCTTTTAAAGGCTGTAAACCTTTCTGAAAAAGAAATGGAAGAACTTCTCCAATTAAAGAATCTCACTGGTCGCTCGCGTGAACAAGTTTTGGAATTTTTAAAGCTCGAAGTAGAACCCATCTTAGAAAAACATCTCGATGGTGATGCCCTAATTCCGAGTGTAGAGTTTTGAGTTTTCCTACCATTGTTTGCTTTTATACCCCCAATACTGGGTATGAAAAAGAAGTAGAAGGTCTCGTGGCCTCCTGCAAAAAATTTAAGCTCCTTTATTCTATTGATCCCATCCCCAACTTTGGAACGTGGGAGAAAAACTGCTGTTTCAAACCCAAGTATATCCTGAAAAAGCTCATGGATCTCAAACGGCCGATTCTCTGGCTTGATGCCGATGCTCTCATCGTCCAAAAACCTACCCTTTTCGAAACGTTAGATGCCGACATCGCTCTCCGCATCATCGACGAGCTCCCTAATGACCATCAATCGAAAATGATCTCCGGAACCGTCTTTGTTAACAACACACCTGAGGCTTTACAAGTTCTTCAAGAGTGGGACCTTGAAACAGAAACCCTTTTTAAACAAGATCCTCACCTGTGGGATCAAGTCTCTCTAAAAAATGTCCTTCTTCGATCCACTGCAAAAATCTATCCGCTTGACAGTCGTTACTACCAAGTCTATAACAAAATCGAAGATGAAAAGACTCTCCAAGAAGCTATCATCATTCACTTTCAAGCTTCCCGCACCCTCAAAAAGACTCTCAATCACGAAGTGATCCCCTTCTGGGACGAAGCTGTTTTCATTGCAGAAAAAAAACATCAAATTCTAACTGCAAAATAGTAGGATTTGTATTGCAGGATAGGTTCTTGCTTGATACAAAAAAACGAATTTATGTAGAAATATAAAAGTGAGATGGGTTAATACGATTAATATGAGCAAAATCAAAAAAGAATTTAAGCTAATTTATAAATTTTCTCTTGTTGGAGCCTTTAATACTTTGATTGGCTTTGCAATCATGTTCACTTTGATGTTTTTCGGCCTTGAACCTTACTTAAGTAACGCAATTTGTTATATCGTTTGCTTTTTTCTTTCTTTCTTTTTGGGAAAATATTTTATCTTTTGCATAAAAACGTCCAAAAGGAGTTCTGAATTAATAAGATTTACATTGGCATTTGCATGTGCCTATCTTTTTAACCTAATCGTGTTAAAAGCACTTCTCTATGCTCACACAAACCCCTATATTAGCCAGATTTTTGCAGGAATTGTTTATGCTGGAGTCTCGTATATTCTCTCCCGCAAGTGGGTTTTTAAACCACTTCCTTCTCCTGACGAGTCGATTTAGTTTACTTAGGACTAGCAAATTTAGTCTTGAATTTCGTGGTGGTTTCTGTTATTGCCTATTTATTGTTAATAGCATGCAACCTATTTCTTACATAAAATACCAGCCAGTTCACTTCGTCTCTTTCAAAAAAATAGATCCCATTTTGGAATAACGAGCCCGAAGAGATTAAAACACCCAGTTAAAGTTAAGGTTTCCTTCTTGCACGTTGTAATGGTTTCCTATGTTGGCTTCATATCCTAGCTTTAAAGAGCAATTGTCTTTATATGCGACTAATATTTCAGCCCCCAAAATCAATTGATCTGTTGAGCTATGGTAGCTTTGCACAGTAAAATTCTTCGTACAAGCTTCTTGCTTGTAAAATCTAGAGGTATAGATACCGTTTGTTAAAGGTATATTTCTTAGCCAACCTACATAGATGCTTGGGGAGGAGCATACTGAATGCGTATTAAATTCTTTCAAAAGTTTAAATTTTACTTCCGGACGAAGAAAAGCCGAATGAACGTTTTTAACAGATAGATTGATAGCTCCTGCTCCCGACTCTTGGTATCCGCTCTCAAAAATATTCAAATAATCAAGATTAACAGTAGGAAGAAGAAAGAAATTCTTTTGGAAATTTTCTGGAAATTTTAGTCTTAGACTTCCTCTCCATCCAGCAAGGAGATCATAGCTTTTATGATGATTGTGTGCTTTGTCTTTGAAATTTGAAAAGTGAATCTTTCTGTTCACTTCATAAAAGCTGCGAGATCCTAAAAGAACGAGCCCTGCGTACCCGTATTCTCCAACATACCCAACAGAAGGGCTAAGATAAACAGACTGGATATGAGCATTACCATTATTTTTATACCAATCAAGACTTGAATGGGTATATCCTGTTCCGGCACTTAAGACGAGGTGATTGAAGAGTCGAGTGCTAAATCCTGTTGTAAATCCATAGGTTTTACTATTAAAAGAGACTTGTTCTTGCATCTCGTTTTGTTTGTAGTAATAACCAATGGGGTTAAACCATATCGACTGATCAGAGCCAGACGCTGGATCTTTGAAAGATTGATAACAAGGAGTCAGGTAATAGGTTTCATAAACGTCGCTTGTTCGGTTCATTGACTGTCCCACGCGCGTATTAGTCTGCAAACTAGAAAGAGTAAGGCTTCCAAATTGTTGAGGTCCTATCTGAAGGAGTGCTGCGGGGAAATCTGTTGGAGAAACTTTTATAAGGGGTCTTAGAATAGAAATGAGATCGTTCGAATAACGGACTGGGCAAGAAAATAGATAGTTAGCAATTTTTTTTGCATTTCCTTTTAATGCACTAATGGGTGTTGGAATAACGGTCGTGCTGAAAGGAATGTAAATCTGCACAGAATTTGGAAAATAATTTAATACAAAATCTAAAGGATGCATTTCTATGAGTTGGCTGAATGTGCCATTGATAGCACCAGCCTGCAGAAAGGTATAAACAGTTCCTGCTTCGTAAATACCTGGCAGAGGATCTAAACACATGATGCCATCTAAGTTGGCTGTTCCCGTGACCAAAAGAAGGTCTGAGATAGCGGGGGCATCATCGATTTCTATGATTAAAGAAGCTGTTGGAGCTTGGGTATAATCTCCAGTAATCGTAAGGGTGCCGATAGAGGCTCCAGGAACGACTATTCCATTATTTTGCACAGTACCAACATTTCCTGTTCCTTGTAAAGTTGCTGAGGGAGAAATCATGACAGGGCTGCTTAAAGATCCATTTACATCAAGGATACCTTGCTGAATACTTGTCGTTCCTGCAAATGTATTAGCGCCACTTAGAGTCACCTTTCCTAAGCCGGTTTTTGTTAGGGTTCCGCTTCCAGACATCGCTCCTGAATATGTTCCGGTCGTTGCCTGATCAAAGCTAACTGAAGCGTTGTTGGTGATTGGTCCTTGAAGACTTGTTGTTGTTCCTTGGAGAATGCCGCTACTAACCGTTGTGCCTCCGCTGTAGGTATTTGCTCCACTTAGAATTGTGGTTCCTGTATTTTGTTTAGTCAAAGAACCTGACCCTGACATCACTCCTGAATATGTTCCGGTCGTTGCTTGATCAAAGATAACTGAAGCGTTGTTGGTGATTAGTCCTTGAAGACTTGTCGTTGTTCCTTGGAGATTACCTGCGCTAACGATTGTGCCTCCGCTGTAGGTATTTGCTCCATTTAGAATTATGGTTCCTGTATTTTGTTTAGTCAAAGAGCCTGACCCTGACATAACCCCTGAATACGTTCCTGCTATTGTCTGATTAAAGATGACCGAAGCGTTATTAGTAATAATTCCTTGAAGGCTTGTCGTTGTTCCTTGGAGAACACCGCTATTAACTGTTGTGCCTCCACTGTAGGTATTTGCCCCACTTAAAATGAGTGTGCCAACGCCGCTTTTTATTAAAGATCCGGTGCTGCTAAAAATTCCTGACATGGTAAGGGGAGTACCTGTAACCTCGAGTGTTCCTGCTCCCGACAGTGTAGCAGCCCTTGAAGAGGAAAAGCCTGCTGTTGAAAGAAGAGTCCCGCCATTAAAAGTGAGGGTTCCTGAAACATTTCCCAGGTTGTTGTCTGCAGCAACACTCAAACTACCTCCTGAGAGAGTTGTGCCTCCGGTGTAGGTATTTGCCCCACTTAAGATGAGTGTGCCCACGCCGTTTTTTGTTAAAGGTCCGGTTCCACTGAGAACTCCTGATATGGTAAAGGGAGTGCCTGTGACTTCAACCGTTCCCGCTCCCGATAATGTAGTAGCTCTTGAAGAGGAAAATCCTGTTGTTGAGAGAAGCGTACCGCCATTAAAAGTGAGAGTTCCCGAAGCATTTCCCAGGTTGCTGTCTGCAGCAACACTCAAACTACCTCCAGAGAGAGTTGTGCCTCCGGTGTAGGTATTTGCTCCACTTAAGACAAGTGTGCCAACGCCGCTTTTTATTAAAGGTCCGGTGCCACTAAAAACTCCTGACATGGTGAGGGGAGTACCTGTAACCTCGAGTGTTCCTGCTCCCGACAGTGTAGCAGCTCTTGCAGAAGTAAAGCCTGTTGTTGAGAGAAGGGTGCCCCCATTAAACGTCAGAGCACCTGAAGAAGCTCCTAAGTGGTTGTCTGCAGCAACACTCAAATTGCCTCCGGAGAAGGTTGTCCCCCCCGTATAGGTATTGGTTCCTGAAAGCGTTAGTTTAGCAGCCCCTGTTTTTACAAGACCCCCACCAGAGCCTCCTCCTGCCCCTTGATCACTTTCAATGTTACTGCCAATAGATACATCAGAAGAGAGGTCGAAAGTCGTGGTAGCTCCTGACATCATAAAAAGATCTGTACCAAGAGCTTGCCCATTATTAGCGCCGGTTCCCGCTGTTGTTGCGCTTCCAGAAAGAGAAATAGAAGTTCTAACGGTTAAATTGGCACCATTTTGAACAAAAATTGCCCCCCTAGTGCTCCTCCTCCTCCTCCAGAGTTATTATTTCCGCTGCCGCCACCAAATCCCCCGGCACCCCCAGTACCTCCTGTTCCACCTCGCTGACTACCGTTTCCGCCGCCACCGCCGCCGCCACCACCAAATCCTCCGGTACCTCCAGCACCACTAGCAGGGGAAACATTGTGTCCTACGCCGCCAGCACCGCCGCCAAATCCACTGCCGCCATTACCACCAGCAACAGCGGGAGATTCAAATCCTCCTAGGCCGCCGCCGCCGCCGCCGCCAACGCCGCTTCCTCCTGCTCCACCGGGTCCTGTTCCACCTGGATTACCATTTGTATTTGCAACAGCGCCACTTCCTCCTCCGGCTCCATCCGAGACAGAGCTGCCACCAGCACTACCAGCACCACCATTCCCACCGCCTCTATTAGGATTTACTGGAGCATTGGAACCATTGGAATTATCCCCTGCTCCTCCTCCTCCTCCATAAAAATCTCCATTCCCACCATTAAAGCCAGAACCTCCCCCACCAGAACCCCCATTTCCGGTGGAAGTACCTCCCGCAGCATTGGGGAGTAAAGAAGCCCCTCCTCCCCCTATCCAGCCCGCTCCTCCCCCTCCTCCAGAAAATCCGCCACCGCCACCGCCGCCAAGTCCAGAGCTACCACCACTACCACCGTTGCCACCAAATCCTCCTCCCCCACCAGCACCATTAGCACCAGTTGCAAAACCATTTCCTCCTGTGGCCGTGCAATTCTGAAACCCTACATTTTCTAATATTACTGAGGCTCCGGTATTTAGAAAAATCCCTCCTCCAGCACCTAGGCCTCCTCCAGCGCCTTTATCCCCACCAGTCCCTCCTTGCATTTGTCCCCCAACAATAGTGAGATCTTTGATGGTGATCGTTCCGGTGCCTTGTCTTGCAAAAAAACCAGGGAAAGTACTTCCTGTCCGGGTAAGAGTGTTCCCTTGACCGTCAATGGTAAAAGTTTGGTTAACAGGATTTAGAACATTACTTGCATTCAATGGTTGAAAGACTTGAGAATAGGTAAAGCCAGAGCCAAACTGTATAAGGGTTTCACTTCCTGCATTAGCAGCGATGATCGCAGTATTAAGTTCTGTTGCGTTATTTACAGTCGTTAAACCTTCTACTGTTGAAAAGGAACTTAGAATGGCTAGTACGAGAATCTGTGGCTGAAGTAAATCTTTTAATTGCATGGGTCACCCTATTTTCAAGGTACGTAAAATTAATATTTAACAAAAGTCAGATTATTTAGGAATTTAAAAAAAAACTTTTAGTTCAAGAGAAATCACGGAGACCTCCACGATAATGTGAGAACATATTTTGATGGAGCTAGAAAAGAGAACCTAGAAGAACTTTAAAGATTATAATAGCCAAGCCTTGATCTGACGGACACTTTTTATCGAGCATTTTCAAATCTAGAGGATGGCTCGCTTGCTCCAATCTGAGGATTTCCCCCCATCTCTTAGAGGCTGTAGGAACATTTGATCGCCTCCATTCCTGGAGAATTATTCTAAAGAAAATATGCGGAAATAAGAGGAGCGACAAACCGTAAACCGATTCCATCTTTTTACATGGACAGATCAAAGGGTCAACGATATTTTTTTCCGTCTGCTTGAGACAAAGAGCGTATTTTCTCGATGAATGGTTCAAGCCCTTTTTCTTTAAGAGCAGAAATTTCGAATAGGGTATCTTTCGGAAAGGAATAGTTCTTTTTAAAGACCTTAAGGTGCTCTTCATTTCCCTTATCTATTTTATTGAGAGCGACCAAAAAAGGTTTCTTCAAAATATCGGTAGAGTATTTTTCTCCTTCCTTTCGAAGGGTTAAAAAATCTTCAAAAGGATCGCGCCCCTCTTCCCCAGAAATATCAATAAGATAGATCAGAGTGGATGAGCGCTCCACGTGTTTGAGAAAAGAAAGCCCTAATCCTTTGTTGTTGTGGGCGTCAGGAATGATTCCTGGAATGTCTGCTAAGTAAATACGCGAAAAGTCATCAAACTCCATATAACTGAGATTGGGTTTTAGCGTTGTAAAAGGGTAGGCGCCTGTTTTGACCTCAATCGCTGCTAGTTTTGAGAGGAGGGTGGATTTCCCTGCATTGGGGAATCCCATAAAACCGACATCAGCAAGGAGCTTTAGCTCCATCTCAATGTTCTTGACATCCCCGGGATGTCCTGGGGTGCATTTTGCAGGGGCTTGATTCGTGGGGGTTTTGAAAAAAGTATTTCCCTTTCCTCCCTTTCCACCTTGGCACAGATGGAATTCTTCTCCTGGCTCTGTTAAATCATAAAGGAGTCCACCTGTTTCGCCATTGCGAATAAGCGTGCCGCAGGGGACTTTCAAAAAGAGGTCTTTACCATTTTTACCTTGGCGATTATTGGTGCCACCGCACCCACCATTTTCAGCATGTGCCAGACGCTTGTTGCGGAATTGATCAAGGGAGTAAATTTGGGGATCGCTTTTGATTATGACAGAACCTCCACATCCACCATTGCCTCCATAAGGACCACCTTTTGGAATGTATTTTTCGCGACGCCAGGAGACAACACCATTTCCTCCTTTCCCCGCAGATAACTTTAGCCTTACGCAATCCGTAAACATTTTACTCCTTCCAAAATACAAAATAGGCTCAAACGAGCCTATTCTAAATTAATTGTAGAAACGCAGGTGGATTTACTGAGCGGGAGCGACAGAAATATAAGTACTCTTTCCCTTACGGAAATGGACAATTCCATCGATCAGAGAAAAGAGAGTATCATCTTTTCCACGCTTTACATTTTTTGCAGGATGCCATTTGGTGCCACGTTGGCGGACAATAATACTTCCTGCAGTGATAAATTCACCATGCGTTGCTTTGACCCCAAGACGTTGCGCATTTGAATCTCTTCCGTTTCTGCTCGATCCTTGACCTTTCTTATGTGACATATCGTTTCCTTACTTCGCTTCGATATCGGTAATTCTTACAACAGAATATTTTTGCCGGTGACCGACTTTACGGCGGTAGTTCTTTCTACGCTTATATTTGAAAGAAACCACTTTCGGGCCCTTACCCTTAGTATCTCCAACGACTTCTCCCTTTACCAGACATTTAGCCACGTGAGGAGCGCCAACATAGGCGGTCTTTCCGTCGTTGAAGAGCACGACTTCATTGAATTCTACAGCTCCGTTCCCAATCCCGAGTAATTCGACTTCGATCACATCACCTTTTTCAACTCGGTACTGCTTACCACCGGTATGAATGATTGCATACATAATTCTTTTCTCCATTAATAGAACCACCCAGCATAGGGAAATATCTCGAAAGTGTCAATCATTTTGTTATGACAGAAAAAAGTCCTTGATAATTAGATGAGACATGCTTCTAATTGTTTAGATCATAAAATTTGATTTGTCGATTCTATACTCAAAAAACAACATATTCCTATATTCCGCAGGCTTCTAAACAAGTATAAGTATTTTAAAAGTGAATGTGCAAAGAGGCGATTCTGGATGATTGCCTTGGAAGGACTTTAGACTGCATTTTATGAGGCAAACTGCGAACCTATTTTCTAGAAGAGGGGAAGAATGCAGGCACTGCTAATGAGGATGTTTTCGAGCTCTTTGATGCGCGTCTCTCTTTTCAAGGGGTCTATTTCATGTGCCGCGAGGTTTAAAAGTTTTTGGTAATGAAGATTTTCAAAGTGGCTAAAGTTAAAAGGATCTGTCGCCGATTTAAAGGCTATTAAGGTGGTGAGAGGGTCACTTGTTGGGGCCTCCCACTCTGAGGGTGTGAGGTGATAGGTTTTTTCGCTCCGCCTTTGATGGAACTCAGAGACGGAATAGGATTGAATCATGCAGCGGATATTAAGAACCGCTTCCCATTGATTTTCCAGGTTTTTAGCAATAGCGTAGTAAAGGGTATTGTTGGGCACTATGAGGAAAAGAGGGGGAATCTGTTCTTTTTCGAGGTGCAACTCTGCTTCCAAAGCGTGCTCAAACAAGGCGCATGCCTTCCTGGGGCTATAGTGATCGGTGCTTTGCATGAAATGGAGGGGGGCAGGCCCACTTTCTTCCCCTTTAGGGAAAAGAGCTTTGAGTTGTTTTTGATCTGTTGCGGCGATGAGGGCTTTTCGAAAAGAGGCAGAGCACGTAGGAAAGAGGGAGGTGTTAAAGGAAAAGTAGAGAGTATTTGGAGCGAAAAAAAGCTGTTTGCCTAACGTATCAATTGAGGACTTTTTAAGTGAGCAAACAGTCTCTTCGCTGGGTCCTGGGGCAATCAAAACGTGATTGATTTTCACCCATTTCTTTCTAAAATAGCGTGTGTTTTTTCTCAAGTAAAAGTAAACCCCTTCTTCAAGCTCTTGAAGACAGAATGGGCCATTGAAAACGGGACGATCTACCCAATTTAAGTTGTTTTTTGCAAGATTTGAGGGAATAGGAAGGAACAGGGGATGGACTAAGCGTTTTAAAAAATCGGGAATGGGGTGGTTTAGGGTGATGAGAAGTGTGCGGGGATTTTTTGCTATAATTCCCACATCATCAAGCAAGTATTTTCCTCTCTTTGCTTGCTCAGCATGTTTGATCACGTAGAATAGTGCGGGGAAATCTATGGGAAAATCAGGAGCTAAAGCGGTTTTCCAAGCATATTCAAAATCGCTGGCAATCACAGGATCGCCATTTGACCAGTAGGTCCGTTTCAAAGTGATGCGGTAGCACGTTTGATCCTCTGAGACCGTGCAAGACTTTGCAAGGGCAAGGGCCACCTTTCCATCTTTTCCAAAGCGAGTTAATCCTTCGAATAGCAACTTGAGCAGCGTTTTGCCATCTCGATCTCCCCCTTTCCTTGGATCTAAACAAGACATTTTTAAGGGGACGTTTAACCGAAAAAGCGCTGGGGGCGTTTTTAAGAGTTGGGTCATTTTCTTGTAATGTGTTAAATTTATCGAGGACATAACCTTTCTTGGCTCCTTGTTCGGTAGCTAAGAAGAAAAATGAAACCCTATAATAAAGAAAACGCCCCTCTAACAGTCTTTTTTAGAAAGGCGCTTTCAACTCCCTTAAACGCTTCATCAAGCCCTTGAAGCAAACGCGTTGAAGACGGTATCATGCAGCGAAAGAAAGAAGGGCAAAACAAAGATTTTTGGGAAACGAAAAAAAGATTTTTTTCGAATCCAGGGAGTGAGGTTCAGTTTTTCTCCTTGGGTTCGCGCCGACTAAGAGGTGCAACTCTTAGCTGGCACTGGGCTTCTTTCGAGAAGCCCTTTTTTTTATTTCTAAACACCGACTATAAAATGCTTCTTGAGTTTAAATCAAATGATTTCTCTACACCTTTGAGGTCAAATTAGAAGAAGGATGGAAACGATGGCTAAAGAAGTGACACCTTCTGAATTGGCTACTTCATTGGACTATTGCGAGATGGGTCACCCTTTTTTTCGAAGTAAGTTTAACAAATAGATTGTTGTTGCTACGCAGCCAATAGTGGCTCCTGATGGCCAATTTAGGGCAAAAGAGATGGATACACCAAGAATTGAGGTGCCCCCTCCTATGGCAATTGCAATTCCCATCATTTTTGAAAGGCGGTGAGTGAATGTATTGGCAATTGCTGCAGGAAGTGAGAGAAAAGCAATGATAAGAATGGCCCCTACCACTTGAATCATTAGGACCACAGTCAGGGCGATTAAGGAGAGGAGAAGGAAGTAAAGTAACTTGACATTTTGGGCTTGTAGAGTAGCCTGATCTTCATCAAAGCAGATTGCTAAAAAACGGCGATGATAAATGGCAGTCACTCCCAAAACCAAGGCATCGAGCCCAAAGAGCATATAAAGGTCTGTATGACTCGCCCATAAGATGTTCCCAAAAAGATAATTCGTGATTTCATTTGTGTAACCTGGGGTTAGCGAGATCATGATGACCCCAACAGACATTCCAAATGCCCAGAGGGCAGCAATAACGGTATCTTCTCTCTGTCGATAATAGAGACGGATCGATCCTATGAGCC
This sequence comes from uncultured Chlamydia sp., assembly GCA_946127115.1. GTDB lineage: Bacteria > Chlamydiota > Chlamydiia > Chlamydiales > Simkaniaceae > Neptunichlamydia. The sequence continues at coordinate 384,331 of CAMGYI010000002.1, read as the reverse complement.
ACGCCGAGAGAAATGCGGCAATGAGAGCTCCATGAATGGGCTGCAGCCAAGTAATATTATAAACTCGCTTAATATAAAGGGCAGCTCCAAGTCCTCCTATCACAGAATGGGCAATACTTCCACTCAAAAATACGATGCGTTTAACAACCACGTAGGATCCAACAACTCCACCAGCAATAGAGGCTCCAAAGGCGCCCAAAAGCGCCATGAATAAAAAAGGTTCGGTAAAAATTGAGGTAATAAAGCTTATGGAATGGGGGTTAGCCACGGCTATGCCCCCTGGGCTTGTGATACATCCCCATTGCAAAATGATCACAGACATCTTTTGGAAGCATGGAGGACACTTCATGCTGGAAGCAAAGTACACGCTCAACGTTTTGAATAATTGCATCAAAGTTGTGAGTGACAATCAGGATTGTTTTTTTACCTTGCAGGCCTTTTAAGTAGGCAAAAACTGCTTCTTCAGATTTTGCGTCTACATTTGCAGTGGGCTCATCTAATAAAAGGATGTCTGGATCACACATAAGCGATCGTACGATCAAGGCTTTTTGTGCTTGCCCTCCTGAAAGGGAGCCAAAAGAACGCTCTTCAAACCCCTGAAGACCCATTTCGGCTAAAAGCTCCTTTGCCTTCTTCTGCTCTTCTTTTGGAAACTTTCCCCTCCAGTTAAGTTTTGTCAAGCTTCCTGTCAAAACAACTTCCATTACTGAGATAGGAAAAGCCTTATCATAGGTATTTGTTTGGGGAACATATCCAATTTTCGTCCGAGCTGAGACGGGAGAGCATCTCAAAACTTCAATGCTTCCTCTGCTGGGCAAAAGAAATCCTAACATTAGTTTAATGGCAGTTGTTTTTCCTCCTCCGTTTGGCCCAATGATCCCAATGTATTCTCCTTTTTTTATCTCAAAAGAGACGTTTTTGAGGACATCAACAGAGTCGTAAGAGAAGGAGAGTTGATTAAAGACGATCGCACTCATATCATTTACTTCGTTATGGCTTTTGCGATTTGTTGAATGGTTTCAAGAGGGTCTGGAGCTAAAGGATCAAAGCTCTCCACTCTTAAATTTAATTTTTGTGCAATGAGCTCCGCACCTTTGTTGTTGAATTGAGGTGCGGTGAAAACGCAAACAACATCGGAATTTTTTGCAAGGCGGAGTGTATTGCTGGCATCCCTTGCGAGAGGTTCTTTTCCTTCGCACTCAACGGCGATTTGGACCATATTATATTCATGGCAAAAATAGCCTAGGGCAGGATGCGAGACGATGATTGCCTTTTTCTGGAAGAGGCGGAGTTCATTTTGCAAGTTTTGATCGATCCCTTTAATTTTTTTGATTAAGGCCTTTCCATTTTCTTTATATTGATTGGCATGATCAGGCTTAAGACCAGAAAGGGCCTCAACCATGGCGCTTACTTGAGGAATGAGAATCTGTGGTCCGAGCCAAATATGAAGGTCTTTGGCACCTCCCGCATGAAGGGTTACATCGCGGCAGGCGTCGACGGCGCTAGTGTCGTGAGAAAAAGAAAGCAAAGAAACTTTTTTATCGAGTTCCAGGACAGATATCTTTCCAGCCCCTCGATTAATCGCCATTATAAGCTTATTTTCATAGGCTTCTCCCACCCCAATAAAAAGGTTGGCATTTTGCACTTTTTTCATTTGTCTAGGGGTTATCTCAGTTGTATGAGGATCAAAGCTTTCCCCAAGTGCTGAGGCAACTGTCATTGTGTCGCCAACAATGGCCTCTACAAGTGAGATATAGGGGGGAATGCTTGTTACAACAAAAGGTTTTCCTGAGGCGCGAGGGCTGTTGTTTTGGCACCCAGCTAGAAAAAGGATCGAAAGAAAAATTGAGAGGAGCTTTTTCATCATACATTAATCTGTTTTGGTCATAACAGAGTCTTTTGCCAGCATCTTACTCTAAAAAATTTCTTCTGTCGAGTATTGAATTCTGATTGTAAATTAATTCTAGGAAAGCTAAAATGCGCCTATTTATGCCAATCCACGGGGAATGTCGCATGAGGTGGAGAGGTTTTTTTGGCCCTCTATGGAGGAGTGTCCGAGCGGCTGAAGGAGCACGCTTGGAAAGCGTGTATACGTGATAAGCGTATCGTGGGTTCGAATCCCACCTCCTCCGATTTTTTTTGTATGCCAGAAATTGTGGGATTTGTATAAAGCGCATAGTTTGGTAAAAAGGTTATGAAGTGCCCTTTTTGTGGACATGATGAGTCAAAGGTGACCGATTCTAGGAACGCGAGCGAGACCAATGCTATTCGGCGGCGGCGAGAGTGTTTGCGGTGTAGTAAGCGTTTTACTACGTTTGAAACAGTTGATATTTCTCTTCAAGTGAGTAAACGGGATGGGAGTTATGAAGACTTTAACTTGCAAAAATTGGTCAAAGGGCTTGACAGCGCCTCCCGACATACCAGAATTAGTCATGATCAAGTCAGGGATTTAGCGTCTCAGATTGCCAATGAACTTGTGGAAAATCAAGTGAGGGAAATCAGTGCGACGAAGCTTGGAGAGTTGGTGATGGAGAAACTGCGCGCATTAGATACTGTTGCTTATATTCGCTTCGCCTGTGTCTATCGTCGGTTTAAAGATGTAGATGAAATTATGGACGCGATTCATACAATTGCCCCGGAAGAAGTAAAAAAGTGAGGTCCTAAAATGTCTCTTAAAAAAAACGAAATAGAAACATTCAAAAAGCGCCTTTTGGAAATGAAAGAGCAATTGGGGTGCTCTTTGAGAGCTGTTTCCGATGATGTAAAGGCTCCTGATGAATCAAAGGGGTATTCTCAGCATCAGGCTGATGAAGGAACCGATGATTTTGGACAACGGATTAGCATCGAAGTTTCTTCTAAAGAGCAAGGAATGATCCGTCAAATCGAACGTGCTTTAGAAAAAATTGAAGAGGGAACCTATGGTGTTTGTGATCTTTCTGGGGATGACATCCCGGTAAAACGTCTTGAAGCGGTTCCTTATGCAACGATGACTGTTGCTGCGCAAGAAAAGTTTGAAAAAGGGCTTTTATAAGGCGATGAGAAAGTGGAGGGTTTGGATCTTAACACTGCTAGCTCTTTGTCTTTTTTTGCTCGATGCATCGACGAAATATTGGGCGGAATATCATCTTATCGGTGTGCAGTATGCCTCTCCTTTTTATCCCTATGGAGGGATCGGAGTGTTTAAAAACTTTCTTGGGATCGACTTTTGCGTTACTCTTGTCAATAATAGAGGGGGAGCTTGGGGGGTTTTTTCTTCCTACCCTACGATTCTCTTAAGCGTTCGCATAGGAATCGTCTTGGTTCTTGCCATCTATATGGTTTTTGTGAACAAGCTGCGCAAACGAACGGTTCCTTTTCTTTTAATTCTTGTGGGTGCTGTCGCAAATATTGTGGATTTTTTTGTATATGGTGTTGTTGTTGACATGTTCCATTTCGTTTTTTGGAACTATTCCTACCCTGTTTTTAACGTAGCTGATATGCTTATCTTCTTCGGCGTTGTTACCCTTCTAGCCCAAATGCTCATTGAAACAGTAAAGAAGGATTCTGATCATGCGGCTCAGCCATCCAAAAGTTGAAGGCAACCTGCAAGCATCTAAGTGGCTTTCCCACCGCGCTCTTTTAGACTCTGGTGAAATGGGGTCCTTGCTGAGCTCTCTTCCTTCCTTTTCAATCTACAATGTCTCTGAGCTTGTTGATACTCAAACTGCCCGGATCTCAATCGAAGACTTTCTCGTCCGTTATGTTGATTACATTACAACGATTAAGGCGGGGCTAATCCCAGATGAAAAACACTTAAAGCCCTATTTTTCAGCTGCTTTTTCAGCAAGCTCCAAGGCGCTCTATGCTATGAAGGCAAGAAAGGGGCAGTACATTATTAAAGTAAAGGAACCAGTGATTCAGCTTAGCCTCCATCACTTTACTTTTTCGGCGCAGCAGAAAGCATTTCATTCAATGGTCCATTCAAAGGAAGCTGTGAGCTGGGGGCTCCAGTTCTCTTACCCCCAGCTTTATTCTAATTCACGTGATAACGACCTTATTGAAATTTACAAAGACCGGGAAAACCCCAACACGCAGCTTTTTCAAACCCTTGCAAAGTGGATGCGTGCCCATACTACGCCCACCCCTTTTATTGTTGAAGGAAAACTGCTTAACGCAACGTTTCGTCTGGGAAAACAATCCCAAGTATGGCCAAAAGCTCACCCTCAACTTAAGCGCTTTCGGTTATCATTATGACTATTGAAATCCTTTCTATTGGCAATGAACTATTGTCGGGACATACGGTGAATACCAATGCGAGTGTGATTTCCCAGAAGCTTTTGAGCCACGGCTTTGCGGTGGATCGTGTCACGTGTCTTCCTGATGACTCAGATCCTTTGAAAGAGGGGATTAAAGAGGCGATGAAACGCTCTTCATTTCTTATTACCTCTGGAGGGCTTGGCCCCACTGGGGATGACTTAACCCGCGATATTATTGCTGAAATTTATGGGACTTCCCTCTTCTACGATGAAGCGATTGCCGCCGATTTGACCGAGAGATTTGGTTCCAATCTTCTTACATTGAAAGATCAAGCAATGGTTCCTAAAGGAGCAGCGATTATTCCGAACACGCTGGGGACTGCTCCCGGATTCATTCTCGAGGGAGAATCGACGACAATGGTCCTTCCAGGGGTGCCCTCCCAAATGGAATCCATGCTTGAATATGTTGTATCTTATCTGGAAACACATTCTTTGAAGAGACGCTCCATAGAAACCCTCTACCTAGCCCTTCTTTCCGAACAGCAAGTCGATCCCTACTTGCGTATTTTAGAAAAAGAGTATTCTAAGGTCCAAATTGGAATCTGCCCAAGCCAGGGCGTTCTCTCCGTTTACCTTCAGGCTGAAGACCCTTCTATCCTTCCTCCCATTCGCGACAAAATCGCCGAAAAATTTCGAACACACGTTTACTCCACATCCAATAAGCAGATCGAGTTGGCCCTTCACAAATGGATGGTTAACAATAAAAAAACGTTAGCAGCTGGGGAGTCATGTACTGGTGGGCGACTCGCGTCTACGCTAACTGCTCATGCAGGATCTTCTGATTACTTTTTAGGAAGCATTGTTTCTTACTCCAACTACCTCAAGGAATCTGCCCTTGGTGTTTCCTTAAAAACTCTAAAGACCCATGGGGCGGTGAGTCAAGAGGTTGTATATGAAATGGCAAAGGGGGTCAAGAATCTTACGGGCGCCGACTATATCCTGACCACCTCAGGTATTGCAGGCCCTTCGGGAGGAACTCCCAATAAGCCCATAGGAACCGTTTGGACTGCAATTGTCACTCCTGAAAAAGTTTTTACTGGCCTTATTCCCTTCAAACGCTCAGTTGAGGAACGAGAGCTTATTATCGATTATTCCGTTACCTATCTCCTTGCCTCGCTTTACCGCTACCTAACCTATAGTATTGAGCCTTTTTCATGAGCTATTCTCTAATCGATAGTGGCAACGAGCAGAGACTCGAACAATTTGGGGAGTATATCCTTGCTCGACCCTGTCCTCAAGCTCTTTGGAAGCCAAAGTCTCCGAAACTTTGGAAAGAAGCGCACGCGATTTTTAAGAGGGGGAAAGATTGGAAAGGGATTCCAAAGGCATGGAATCTTAATTACGAAACCCTCACTTTTAAAATCGTTCCTACAGATTTTGGTCACCTTGGCCTTTTCCCGGAGCATGCGCAGCATTGGGACTGGATGGACGATAAGCTTTTTAAACCCTCAGAAGTGCTTAATCTTTTTGCATACTCTGGTGCTGCAACTCTTTACTTAGCAAAGCAAGGGCATGCTGTTTGCCATCTTGACGCCGCTAAAGGGATGATCGACTGGGCTCGAGAAAATGCAAGGCTAAGCAAACTTGAACAGGCACCCATTCGCTGGATCGTTGATGACGCTTTAAAATTTTTGAAGCGGGAAGTTAAGCGGAATCGAATCTATGATGGTCTCCTCCTTGACCCCCCCAGTTTTGGGCGTGGATCGCAGGGCCAGGTCTTTAAAATCGAAAAGGATCTTCCCGAGCTCCTTTCTCTTTGCAGGCAAGTCTTGAAACCTAAGCCTTCCTTTATCCTCCTTACTTGCCACACCCCAGGACTGACCCCAAAAGTGCTCCACCACCTCCTTGAAGATCACTTCCCTGACCTCTTTTTTGACTCCGGTGAAATGCTCATTCCTTCCGCTACGTCTTATCCTCTCCCAACTGGTTGCTATACAAGAGGTTATGCTAAATCTTGATTGATCGAACTCCATTTCATCCTTGCCAAGGACATCATGAGAATTGAAACTGTCTAAGAAAAGGAGGGCCTTAGAATTATTTGAGGTTTATGCTATCATCACAAGTGCTCAAGTGTGAGGCCAAGTCCCGCGCAAGCTCAAAGATTTGCAGCATATGGAAGGAAGAAGAGGTTTTTGGAATTAATTATAGACTTATCCTGAAAAGCTAGGAAATATAAACTCTTTGAAAATATAGAGGCCCCACTAAAATGAAAAGTTGGATGATCAACAGCTTGCAGAATCCGCGGATCAAACAAGCTGTTAAGCTTCGCGATAAAAGAGAAAGGGATCGTTCTCAGTCCTTTTTGATTGAAGGGTATCGCGAACTTTTGTGTGGCGTTAAAGGAGGCATTCCACTTGTCGGATTGTTTTTCTCTCCTGGGCATTTTTTGGGGATCAATGAGACTGCTCTTATCGAAAAAATTCGAGAGCGGGGAGTCGAAGTCATGGAGGTAAGTAAAGCGGTCTTTGAGAAGATGTCCTATCGCGATCGTCCTGATGGCCTCTTAGCCATTGCGACGCAAACCCACCTATCCCTGCAAGATCTTGACTACAAGATTTTAAAAGATCACCCCCCATTTTTTTTGATTGCAGAGGCGATTGAAAAGCCAGGAAATTTGGGAACGATTCTCCGCTCATGTGATGCAGCGGGTGTCGATGCCCTTCTAGTTTGTGATCGTTGCACAGACATCTTTAATCCTAATGTTGTGCGAGCAAGTGTAGGGACTCTATTTACCATTCCAGTTGTTGAAATTAGTAGCGATGAAACGATCGAGTGGCTAAAAAATCATAAAATTAGAACCGTGGCGGCGATGCCTGATGCTCCGGGGACCTTTACAAAAACTGATTTGACTGGGCCTATTGCTGTGGCGGTAGGGACTGAGCAGCTAGGGCTTTCCAAAAAGTGGATGGAGCAAGCGGATATTCAAGTAAGTATTCCTATGCACGGCGCCGCCGATTCCCTGAATGTTGCAACGGCAACCACCCTTCTCCTCTATGAAGTTCTCCGTCAGCGCGTTTGAAATCTTCCGTTGTATTGCTCTTTATTTCAAAAATATCCTTACTTCTTTAGGGTGAGGATTTCTTTTCTCTTGTTCTTAATGCTCCCTTAATTTTAAAATGAACGCCAATTTTTTTAACAGATGGGAGCAAGTTCATGGAACCGGTAATTTTGAATCACTCGAAGCAGTTTTGGTTAGAGGACCATATTCTACAAGTATCTGAAAAAAGAATAGGTGGGGAACCAGAGAATCCTAAGTTGCGGGACCTATTCAAGAAGTTTGTTGAGTATGCGTACGATCAACAAATTGCTACAGAAAAGTGTTCATTGGAGTACGGGGAGTCTGCTAGAGTGTTTCGCATGCAGATTGGAATTAGAGATGAGATGTTAGCCCTCTCTCCAGAAAATTTGGAAGAGCTTGTGATTCAGCTGAGAGACGAACTTCAAACCCTGGAGACAGGTGCTTTGGATGATGAAGCTGAAACCCAAGGAGCGGAGCGTCAAGCTAAAATTGAGAAGTTGCAGGAGAAGCTTGGAGTAGCGGAAGCTTATCAGCGGATGATCGGGCCCTTCCTAGAAGAGTTAGTAGAAGCCAAGGCTGCCGCTCTGAAAAACGTAGGGGAAGTAGAGCCAACTCGAGACCAGCTTCAGGAAGATGTGAATACGCTTCGATTGCAAATTAAGGATCTAGAAGAAAATGGAATTTCTGTTCATAAAGATAAAATTCATGAATTAACGGAAGAGTTGGAAGGAAAAACAACGGAGCTTGGCCAGCTAAAACTCACCTACAAAGCGTTAGTTGCGTCAGAAGAAGAGGCAAAACAGCTGGAAGAAAATGATCGACTCAAGAGCGAGCATGAAAACATATTGCAAAGAGTGGACACAACAGCTGCGTTAAAGCAGCAAGAACTAGAAAGAGAGCTAGAAGATCTTCGCAATGACAAAGTTGAACTCTTAAACCGTGTTGGCTTGCTTGGAAAAGAACCGGATGGAGAGGCTCAAAGAAAAGTAGAAATTCTGGACAAAGTTGCCACAGCAATTCTCGGAGAGAGGGACCTGGACCTTTCTCAACTAGAGAATCAGGTGGTTAGGTTAAAGGGTGAACATGCAGATGCAACAAATAAACTTGGGCAGCTTTATGCCTTAGCAAAGCTTCCAGCGGATTCATTTGCAGCGCTTAGAGATGTTATTCAGGCATTGGGACGCATTTTTGTGGCTTTTGAATATGCTGTTGAAGAGAAATATGATACTTTGGCTGAGCTCCACGCAGTAAATGCTGGTGAGATTAATAGAAAGGCGGATGATTATGATCGCGTTGAGAGAGCACGCGCGGATGCGGTGCGACATCTAGGTATAGAACGAGCAGCGAGAGCAAGAACAGATCAAGCACTACGGCAGCATCAGGCAGATAGCAAGACGTTTCGTGAAATTTTCAGGAACGGAGTCTCTTGGACTAGGGACACCACAACCGCTGCGTACGGGTTTGTTTATAACGCAATGCGTTTCTAACTGCTTATCATTTTTTGGTGCATGTGGGTCCTCCTTGTGCACCTTTTCTAGATTTTTTTTGTGGAATAAGCTATACTCGAGTGAAACTATAATTCTTCAATGGGAGAAAGCGACAGATGCCTACCATTTTTCACCAAAGGGGTGTTTATAAAGAGACTTTCCAGAGAAATCTGGATGACTTTGTAGAGATCTTTTCAAACGACCCTTTGTAAAGGCTCTTTTCCGCTTTTAAAGGACATATGAATCATGAATAAAAATAGTAGCGAACCACGATGAAACCTTGGCTTAGAATTTTAATAGGGCTCGTTCTTGGAGTGATCACTGGCTTGATCTTAAACAAGCAGGTGGAAATTCTATCGATGCTCGGAAAGGCATTCATTGACCTTCTTAAGATGCTTGTTGGTTTGATCGTCTTTTCTTCACTTGTTGTGGGAATGTGCCATATTAGCGACCCTAAGAAGCTTGGTAGAATTGGACTTCGAACGGTTCTTTTTTACGTTGCAACAACGATCATAGCGATTTGTATTGGTTTAGTCATTGTTTTGATTGTAAGACCTGGAATGAATTTAGGAATCCCTCTCCCGATTGGTCATGGAGGTGATGGCAATCTCAGCTTAATAGATTTTTTATTTGCCATCGTCCCCTCAAATCCTTTTGCGGCTTTTGCTGAAGGAAATATTTTACAGATTATTGTATTTGCGATTCTTTTCGCTCTAGCGATTAGTTTGGCAGGAGAAAAGGCTAAGCCAGTCCTTGGTTTTATTGAATCTCTTAGCGAGGTGATGGCAAAACTGACCCATGTGGTGATGAAACTCGCCCCATACGGGGTTTTTGCTCTGATGGCAACGGCTGTGGGGGCTCTAGGCTCCAAGATTATCCTCCCGCTCTTTTGGGCGGTAGGGTGCATTTTTGTCGCCTGTTTAATTCAAGTTTCAATTATTTTCACACTCTCTCTCAAGTATTTAGCAAAGCTTGAGATTGCCCCTTTCTTTAAAGGGATGAAAGATGCTATTATTGTAGCGTTTACTACGAGTAGTAACTCTGCGACTCTTCCGGTTAACTTAGAGTGTGCTCGGGATCATTTAGGACTTTCTCCGGATATTTCGGGTTTTGTTCTATCCCTAGGCTCGACCATTAATATGAATGGAACGGCTATAGGACAGTCTGTGCTGGCGGTTTTTATTGCTCAAGCATATGGAATCGATGTCAGCTTTACCAACATCATAATTTTGATGTTTACAACTCTAGTCTCCGCCGTAGGTACGGCAGGAATTCCAGGAAGTGGTTTGGTGATGCTCTCAATCGTACTAAATGCGATGGGGCTTCCCTTAGAAGGGATAGCCTTGGTCGCTGGAATTGACCGTCTTCGAGATATGTTTGCAACGGTTGTGAATATACTAGGAGACGCTGTAGCGGCAGTTTATGTCGCTAAGAAAGAAAATCAAATTGATGAAGCCAAGTACCATACGGTCACCTGGGTTGAATAAATTATAGGAAAATACTATGAAACTATTTGTTGCTAATATTGCACGTGAATGCTCAGAAGAAGAACTACATACTGCTTTCTCAGAATGTGGCGAAATCAAGAGCTTAAAAATTATTAAAGATAAAGAAACAGGACAGTCTCGCGGATTCGGTTTTGTGGAGATGGAAACACGTGAAGGTGGAGAAAAAGCGCTGCAAGAGCTTCATGACAAAGAGTTCCATGGTCGAGCTCTTGTTGTAAATGAAGCTAAAGAGCAGCAACGTCGTGCGCCTCATGGTGGTGGACGTGGTGGACCAAGATAAATCCCTCTTAGGACTCACCTAAAGGAATTTATCCTGTTCGTCTTATCTTTAAGAAGACTTTCAGCAGGTTGGGTTTTTTTATCAGAAGAATTCCCAGCTTTCAAGGAAGTCTTCTTTGTGTCTAATCGGAATAAGCATGGTCTAGCTCGACTGGATTTTTATCTCCGAATTCTTTAGACTCCCTTACTTAACGAAAGAAAGTATTTGAGGTCGATTTGCAAAACGCGATATTGAAATCTGTAAAAAAAGGGGTTGAAGCAATAGAATCGCTCCAATCTCCAGCGGGGCTGAAGTTTATTGAAGATGCTGCATATGCAATTATTGACTGCTTTAACCATGGGGGAAAACTCCTTATTGCAGGAAATGGGGGAAGCCTGTGTGATGCCATGCATTTCGCGGAAGAGTTAACGGGGTATTTCCGAAAAATGCGCCCTGCTCTCCCAGCAATCGCCCTTGCTGATCCTGGTCATCTAACCTGTGTTGGAAATGACACGAGTTTCAACGAGGTTTTTGCTAGGGGGATTGAAGCCCATGGAAACCACGGGGATCTCTTTATTGTGCTAAGCACTAGCGGAAACTCTGAAAACCTGATCCGCGCAACGACGATTGCAAAAGAGAAGAACCTACAGGTCATTGCCTTCCTAGGGAAGACGGGGGGAGTCCTCAAAGGAATGGGAGATTTTGAGTGGATTGTCTCGGGATTTGAATATTCCGATCGCATTCAAGAGGCTCACATGGTTGCCATCCACGTTATTATAGAGATGGTGGAGCAAGAGCTTTTCTTTCCTGTAGAGGAGTCGGAAGTGCACGGTGTAGGAGCAAACGTCTGATGGGAACTCAATCCTATATTGTTGATTTGATTGAGGGACGTCGGAAAGGAGCACTTTTAAAGGGAGCCCTTTTTGCAATGAGTGGTTTCTTTGAAGTGGGAGTTAAGCTTCGCAACATGGCATTTGATAGGCAGTGGATCAAAGAGAAGAAGGTGACTGTTCCTGTGATTAGCGTTGGAAATATTATTGCTGGAGGTACAGGGAAAACAGCATTTATTCAACGCATAGCAAAAGACCTTAACAAATTTGGGAAAATTTCAATCCTTTCACGAGGATATCGTTCACAAATTGAAAAGGTAGGTGGAAGCCTCCATCTTATAGAACAATCTAGAATTACTCCTAAAGTCTGCGGCGACGAAGCCTATCTTCTTTTTAAATCACTACCGGAAGCGGTCTTGTTTGTTGGGAAAGATCGGGTACTTAATGCCGAGAGGGCGGTTTATCATGAAGCAGACCTCATTCTCTTAGATGATGGGATGCAGTATCGAAGCCTACATCGTGATGTTGAGATTGTCATGCTTCATGGGGATGATCTTTATGGAAAAGGCTTTTATCTTCCAAGAGGATACCTTCGGGATTCTCCCAAAAGGCTTGAAAAGGCAGATTGTATTGTGGTTAATCACATTCACGATTTAAATCATTTTCATGCTGCGGAAAAGGAAGTTACAAAATGGACAGATGCACCGGTTGTTGGAACACGAATGGTTCCAAAAGAAGTGGAGACTCAATGCGGTGATCGCCTTCGTGACTTAAAAAATCGAAGAATTGGAGTTTTCTGTGGTCTTGGTAAGCCTGATTCCTTTATGAATACCGTTTTAGAAATGGGTGGAACAATTGCTGAAAAATGGATTCTTCCGGACCATATAGGACCAACGGGCGATGCACTTAGTCTTTTTGCACAAAAATGTGTTGAAAGAGGATGTGACATCATGATCTGTTCTGAGAAAGACTGGGTAAAGCTCCCGATAGATCAAGAATTTCCTCTCTTTTTTGGATATTTGAAAGCAGAAATGGAAGTTGTTACAGGAAAAGAGCGCTATGATGATCTTCTATTGAGGATCGGGGGATTGGCTTCTGAAAGGGAGGTTTCTTGAAACCGTGGATTAAAATTATTATCGGTCTCGTTCTTGGAGTTATTGCGGGTCTTGTATTAGGTCATAAAGTTGATATTGTAGAGCGGGTTGGAAAGGCCTTTATCGATCTACTAAAAATGCTTGTAGGTCTAATCGTCTTTTCCTCTTTGGTTGTCGGAATGTGTCATATCAGTGACCCAAAAAAATTGGGAAGGATTGGAATCCGAACGATCCTTTTCTATGCTGCGACAACGGTTATTGCGATTGGGTTTGGTCTTCTCTTGGTGTTTGTTTTTAAACCTGGAGCAGGTCTTGGCTTTCCGATTCCAACAGCTCACCTTCAGACAGTACGAACAGTTGGCCTCGTCGACTTTTTATTTGCAATTGTTCCCTCGAATCCGTTTGCAGCGTTTGCAGAAGGGAATATCCTTCAAATCATTGTATTTTCCATCTTCTTTGCCTTTGCTATTACCCTAGCAGGGGATCGAGGTAAAAAGGTATTAGAACTTTTGGAATCTCTCAGTGAAGTCATGTACTCGCTTACACATTCGATTATGAAGCTCGCCCCTTATGGTGTTTTTGCCCTTATCGCAACGGCTGTTGGGGATATTGGCCTTAAGGTGATCTACCCCTTATTTAAGTTTTTGCTTTGCAATTATGTTGCTTGCTTGCTTCAGATCTTTATTGTCTTTTGTTTGACTCTCCGCTATATTGTAAGGGTCAGAGTTGCCCCATTCTTTAAGGGAATGAAAGATGCCATTGTTTTGGCCTTTACAACCAGCAGCAGCTCAGCAACTCTGCCGGTATCTTTAGATTGCGCGCGGAATCATTTAGGGCTTTCCTCAGATATTTCAGGGTTTGTTCTTTCTCTAGGTTCAACCGTAAATATGAATGGAGCAGCAATTGGACAGGCAATCTCAGCCGTCTTCATTGCTCAGGCTTATGGGATTGAAATCACTGTTGTTAAAGTCTTGATTTTGGTCTTTGTCTCTTTGGTTTCGGCTATCGGTGCAGCAGGGATCCCTGGGGCGGGCATTGTTATGCTTTCCGTTGTTTTGAATGCGATGGGGCTTCCCTTAGAAGGAATAGCACTTGTGGCTGGTGTTGATCGTCTTCGTGAAATGATCTCCTCTGTTGTGAACGTTCTTGGGGACGCAGTTGCCGCAGTTTTTGTAGCTAAAAAAGAAAATCAAATCGATGAAAAACGGTATCATGCCGTTACTTGGTTGGAGTAGGAAATGAGTGATGAAGTAGAAATCAAACTTCCAAAGTTAGGGGAGAGCATTGTTAGTGCAACTATTGTTCAGTGGTTTAAAAAGGTGGGAGACCCCGTTAAACTTGATGAACCTCTTTTAGAGGTTTCAACTGACAAAGTAAATAGTGAAATCCCTTCTCCTGTTTCTGGAAAAGTTTCAAAGATTCTGGCTAATCCTGAACAAGAGCTCGATGTAGGTGCTCCTTTGGCAATAATTATCACCAAAGGGGGGAGTGTTTCAGAGGAGCGGATCTCAGCCTCGACGGAATCGCTTATACAGTCAAAGGATGTACTTTCCAAAAAAGGTTTTTTCACTCCTGTCGTTCTTAAGATTGCACAAAAAAAAGGGCTTGACCTTTCAGAACTTGAAAATATTCCTGCTACAGGAGTCGGTGGACGCCTTTCAAAGCGAGACCTTGAAAGCTATCTGCAAAATCGCACTGCGCCTGTAGCTTCATCTGTAGAAGGAGAAGAAAGAGTTAAAATGTCGACCATGCGGAAGATGATAGCTGATGCGATGGTCCATTCTTATTTCGAAGCTCCCCATGCGACTCTTGTGAATGAAGTTGATGTGACAAAACTTATGAAGTATCTGAAGGAAGGCAAAGAATCTTTCCAAAAGGAAAATGGATATAAGCTCACCATTACCAGTTATATTGCGAAGGCAATTGCTGAAGGGGTCAAGAAGTTCCCCATGGTCAACGCCTCTTTGGACGAGGACGTCATTGTGATAAAAAAGAATGTCAATCTAGGAATCGCAGTGAGCATCGAGCAAGGGATCCTTGTTCCGGTCATTGCTGATTGTTATACTCGATCTATCAAAGATATTGCTAAGGAAGTTTCAGATCTTTCTGATAAGGCTCGAAAAGGAAACTTAAAGCCAGATCAGGTGAAAGAGGGGACCTTTACGATGACAAACTTTGGAATGTCAGGAGTTCTTATTGGAACCCCTATCATCCGCCAGCCGGAAGTAGCAATTCTTGGTGTCGGAGCTATTAGCAAAAAAGTGGTTGTTCTAGATGATGACAGCATGGCGATCCGTTCTACAATGCATCTTTCACTATCCATCGATCACCGTGTGATCGACGGAATGTACGGTTGCGGTTTCCTAGCAGAAGTTAAACATCACTTGGAGAATTTCCAATAAATCGTCCCCATTCTTCTTTTGAACAGGTGTGGGGCCAATTCTCGAAATTCGCGCGATACTCTTCGAGGTTTTCCATATCTACCCAGTGGAGATGATCAAAGTTTGTGATCCGGTCAGGGAAGCGAAGACCATTGAGGTGGTCAACCTCATGTTGAAAAATCCGTGCTGTATAGCCCTCAAACTCAAACTCAAGCTTCTCTCCCCCTCGGTTATAAGCAATTGCCCGAATCTTTGTCGAGCGGGGAACAATTCCTGCAAGAGACCCAGTAGAAAAGCATCCTTCACGAAATGATTCCATTTCATCGGAATACCACGTGATTGTAGGATTAATAAACACATCAAGGGGAGGGGAGAAGTCGATTCGCTCAATTGTCATGTGCGTATCAACACAAATAATCTGAAGCGGAATACCGATTTGAGGGGCTGCTAGCCCTACCATCCGGTTTTCTTTGCGTTCATCGACAGATAGTTGTAGCATGTCATCGATAATCTCTTGAATCCTATCGCTTTGGATTTCATCAAAAGGAACCTCTGCAGCATTTTTCTGAAGCATGGGGTGATTAGGCAGAATATAAGGAGGCTCACCACCAAACACCATCGCATTAACTCCTAGTAGAACAATTAACCACTTCATGCGGGGAGAGTATTCTAAATAAACCCTATAAGTCAACTATATTCTCTAAGAGGGTGTTAAAAAAATAAGCTATTGATAAATTGTAATAGCCAAGACTTGAGTTGACAGGCATTTTTTAGCTGACACCTTCAAATTCAGAAGATGTCACTTTTTTAGTTGTTGTTTTCTCCGACCTATCTCTTTTCTTTAGAATGATAAAAACTGTCTCTTGAGTACCCCATCACTCTCGACAGACATCGGCACTATTTCCTAATGTCTTAGCTAGCTTTAATGGCCCCAGTTTGGTGTTTATGATTTTCTGTTCGATTTATCACAAATGTCAGATGAAGTCTTGTCATTTGCAAATTAGAATTCAAATAGTTTTTTCATGGGGTCTTTAGTGTGTGCTGGCTCAACTATCAACAATTTACATTAGGAGGCTGTTAGGTGAGATTCTTTTTGCGTCACCTGAAGTTTTAAGTTCTTAATTTCCCCTAGATAGCCTTCAATCTCTTCTTGCTGATTCTCGATAGTTAATTTTCCAAATTTGAGGTACTGTATGTGAGTGTTATAATCTTCTTGTAATTGATTTCTACTTGCTTTGATCCTCTCGATTCTTCCTTCAAGGCTAGCAGCAAGTTCTTCAGGGTCTTCAATTGTAGAGGGAACATTAAGAACTGCAGTAATGCGTTCAAGAACTTCTTTGAGGTGATCATTCTCTTCATGTTGTTGGCGGAGCTTGCTAATATCTTTTTCATTTTCTTCAAGTTGTGATCTCTGAGCACTATTTATACATTTTAATCTACGGGTTTCTAGACCATTGTTATCTAGAAAGCTATCTTGTTCGTCGAGAAGTTCTTGTTTCTCTTGAAGCTCTCTGCTTTGTCTGAGAATGTCTTTCTCACTTCGCTCTAAGTTTTTTCGAAGCGCGGAGGATTCACTTTCTAATTCATTAATTCGATCGGAGAGAGCCCGAATATCGTCCTCTTTTTCTGTGACTACACGTCGTGTTGCATCACGTTGTTTTCTGGCGGTATCTCGCTCTTGTTCAGTTTTATATAATTCTTGGAAATCTTCATCAATCACACTTTGACGTTCTGCAACGGTGTCTTTTAATTTTTTGGCTTCTCTCTTTAAATCAGCAACTTGAGATTTATATGTCTGTTCCGTTTTTTTAGCAGAATGAGTCAGGGTTTCTAACTCCAATTCCCTTTGTCGAAGTGTTTCTCTTGCCTTTGAATATCCAAACAAGGAGCCTTGAGCTTCCCCAAGCTCTTGCCTTAGTGAGGAAACTTCGAAGCTTTTTTCATTAAGTCTGGAAACGGTCTCTTTGTATTCATCTTCTATTAGTGCGATTTCATTAAGTCTATTGCTGAGTGTTTGAGGAAGCATACTTAACTCGACTTGGTCTGTCTGTCTAGCAAAGGAAGTGGGTCCGATAATCTGATCCGATAGCATTTCTAAAAGAGAGTGCTTCTTTTGGAGCTCAGCAACCGTTTGTCCGACG
The DNA here is from genome assembly GCA_946127115.1 of uncultured Chlamydia sp. GTDB lineage: Bacteria > Chlamydiota > Chlamydiia > Chlamydiales > Simkaniaceae > Neptunichlamydia. The sequence continues at coordinate 367,317 of CAMGYI010000002.1, read as the reverse complement.
ATGTTTGGAAGGGCCAAAGCTCCTTCTGAAGTTCCAACTGCCGCAGCAATTTCTCCTAACACTTTTTTCAAAACATCATTATCATCTGCATTTGATTGGAGTTGTAAGTTGAGTTTTTCGAGAAGGAGCACCTTATCCTGAAGTTTATGATAATGAGCATTGACTTCTTGGAATCGTTTTTCACTTTCTTCTGCATTTTTTCCCGCACGTAGCGCAGCTCCCTGAGCTTTCTGAAGCTGGCTTTTTAGATCATCAATTTCAATCTGAGAAAGCGATCCACGGCTTTCGAGAGTCTGTACAAGACTTTGAACTTTCTTTTCTGCTTGATCTTTTGTTTCATTTGCCTCTAAAAGACTAGAACGAAGTGCTTTTTCTGCTTCCGGAGAGAGGCGTTCTTCAATCCGCTTTTCTGAAGCTTTTAGTGAAGTTTGAATTTGATGCTCTAGCTCTTTGCGTTGTGCAAGAGCCGCTCGAGACATTTCTTTGATCTCTTCTTGTTGATCTTCGATGGTTGATTTAGCGACTTCAAGGTACTGGATATGGGTATCAAATGCTTCTTGTAATTGATTTCTACTTGCTTTAATCTCTCTGATCCTCCCTTCAAGACTTGTAGAAAGTTCTTCGGGGCTTTTGGTTGTAGAGGGAACATCAAGGACCGCAGCAATGCGTTCAAGAGTGTCTTTAAGAGGATCGGTTGCTTCTTGGAGTGTTTTTAGCTCATGTCGGAGATCAGCTAACTCTTTTTCGTTATCCCTTAACCTTTCTTCTCTATCTCTATTGGTACGTTTTAGTTGGTTGATTTCAAGAAGATTGTCCTCCAGAATAGTATCTTGTTCGCCAAGCCTTTCTTGTTGTTCACGGAGTTCAATAAGTTGGCTATTGATTGTCTTCCCTCTTCTCTCTACCTCTTTTCGAAGGCTAATAGATTCGTCTTCTAATTCATCAATTCGTCTGGAGAATTTCTTAATAATTGCATCTTTTTCTAAGACTGCAAGTTGAGCAGTATCTCTTGGCCTAACGGTAGCATCACGCTGAGTTTCAGCAGAGACCATCCGATTGTAGAATTCTTCAACCACACTTTGACGCTCGTTTACACAAGCCTTTAGTTCAGAAACCTCTTTATTGAGTGCCTTAAATTGCTCTTGGTGCATCCGTTCTGTTCTCTCGGCGGATTCAGTCAGGTGCTCTAATTCTGTTTCTTTTTCTTGAAGCGTTTCTTTTGTCTCGATATGGCCTCTTAGCGAGTTTCTAGCCTCTCCGAGTTCTTGCCTCAATAAGAGGATCTCTTCATCCTTCTTATTTATTTGAGAGACTGTTTTTTCATGCTTCTTTCTTAGACGCTCAACCTCCTCAAGTTTATTGCTGAGCGCTAGGGGAAGCATACTTAACTTGACTTGACCCATCTGCCTGGCAAGGATCTCGGGGCCAATAATCTGATTCGATAGCGTTTCCAAAAGGGCATGCTTTTCTTGGAGATCAGCAACCTTTTGTCTGACGATGCCTGGGAGGGCCGATGACCCTTCTGACGTGTTAACTGCTGTCGTAATTTCTTTTAAGATTTCTCTTAAAGCCGTAGCATCATTTGCATTTGTTTGGAGTTGCGAATTAAGTTCTTTGAGAAGGAGAACTTCGTTTTGAAGTTTGAGATAATTCCCATTGACTTCTTGGAATTGCCCTTCACTTTTTGCTGCATTTCCTCCTGCGAGTAGTGCAGCTTCCTTAGCTTTCTGAAGCTGGCTTTTTAGATCATCAATTTCAATCTGAGAAAGCGATCCACGGCTTTTGAGAGTCTGTTCAAGGTTTTGAACGTCGCTTTTTGCTTGATCTTTTTTTCTGTTTGCTTCCAATAGATTTGTAGTGAGTTGACTGACTGCATCACTTTCTGTTCTAAGTTGTTCACGAAGATCCTTTTCCTCTTCTGGGGCGAGACGTTCTTTAATCTGCCTTTCTGCGGCTGTTAATGAAGTTTGAAGCTTTTCTAGTGCGTCTCTGAGAAGCAGGACTTCATCTTCATGTTGAGATTGATTTTCGAGTCGCTGGGATGCTTCTGTAGAAAGCCTTGAGGCTAGCTCCTCGGACTTGGAGTTTGCTTCCTGAAGCTCTTTTTCGAGGCGTTGAATCGTTTGTTTTTTTTCGTATGTTTGTTGGGGCGATGCGCGTCTGCTGACTTCTTTAAGAGCAGTTGTCGCTTTTTCTCTTTCGTTTCTTAGTTCTTCATTGAGTCTTAAAACAGTGTTTTTTTGTGTGGCGAGCTCAGAGCGAAGCTGATGAGCTTCATCAGGATCTAGGCGGCTACTAAGTTCGGCAACCTGTTTTTTATACGTAGCATCTTGGTTTTCAGCCTTTAGCCTAGTCTGAGCAAGCTGAGTTGAAAGTTTTTTAATCTCTTGCTTCTGACTACTAAGAGCGGTTTGCTGCTCTTCATTTTTTTGCTCCAAGGTGTTAATAGCCGTTGTAGCATTTAAGAGTTGTTGGTTAGTTTCCCAAAGGTTTTTTTCCAGCTGAAATTTTTCTTTCTGGAGGAGTTGGTGGGCGCTGCTAAGTTCGTGATTTTCCAGAAGAAGGCATTGATGCTCTTCTTGGAGTGCCTTGAGCTCTTCTGATTGATTGTGGTAGCTGTTATCGCGGCTTTTCGCTTCTTTTTCCCAGAGCTTTGCCAAATCTTGCGCTTTCCTAAGATCCTCCTTAAGGAGACTGATTGTCGTTTGATTTGCTTCTAGATCTCCTTGCGAGTCATTGAACTTTTGAGTCAGTGTTTTGAGTTCCCCTTTTCCTCTTTCAATTTTATCGGTAAGATTGAGCGCTTGATCTTGCAATTTTCTTTTTTCTGCACTAAATTCGCGGCGGAGGGAGTCACTTTGTTTTTCAGCCCGCAAAACGTTCTCTCTCTCTCCTAAAAGCTCAGCTTCAACATGAAGGAGATTTGTCTTTGTTTGTTCATGAGTTGATTTTAGTAATGCTAAGTCCTTTTGCGCTTCATTTCTTTGGTTTAGTAAAGTGACATTTTTTCTTTCAAGATTTTTGACTCTTTTCCCAAGTTTTCCAATTTCTCTATTGAGGCCTAGGCTAGTTTCTTCGGATGTTTTTAACTGCTTAGTCAGCTTATCGAGCTGTTCACCCAATTGCTCTTTTTCTCTATTCGCTAGCCCAAGTTTTTTTTCGACTTCAGCCTTTTCTATGCCAAGATGTGAACTTATTTCTCTTTCTTTTTTAAGCCCTTGTTCGGAAGTATGTAGCTGCTTAGTCAGCTCAATGAGTTGTTTATCTAATTGTTTTGCTCTATCTGTTGCTTGTATAAGTGCTTTTTGAACGCAATTTTTTTCTTCAAGGAGATCTGCACTCTTCTCTTTCTCTATTCTAAGTGCATCACCTAACCTCGTAGTTTCATCGGTAAGGTTGCGCACTTGATCTTGCAGTTTTCTTTTTTCTGCACTAAATTCGCGGCGGAGGGAGTCACTTTGTTTTTCAGCCCGCAAAACGTTGTCTCTCTCTCCGAAAAGCTCAGCTTCAACATGAAGGAGATTTGTCTTTGTTTGTTCGTGAGTTGATTTTAGTAATACTAAAGCTTCTTGCGCTTCATTTTTCTGTTTTAGTAAGGTAGCATTTTTTCTTTCAAGATCTTTGACTTTTTTCCCAAGTTTTTCAATTTCTCTATTGAGGCCTAGGCTAGTTTCTTCGGATGTTTTTAACTGCTTAGTCAGCTTATCGAGCTGTTCACCTAATTGCTCTTTTTCTCTATTCGCTAGCCCAAGTTTTTTTTCGACTTCAGCCTTTTCTATGCCAAGATGTGAACTTATTCCTTTTTCTTTCTTAAGCCCTTGTTCGGAAGTATGTAGCTGCTTAGTCAGCTCAATGAGTCGTTTATCTAATTGTTTTGCTCTATCTGTTGCTTGTATAAGTGCTCTTTGAGCGCAATTTTTTTCTTCAAGGAGATCTGCACTCTTCTCTTTCTCTATTCTAAGTGCATTACTTAATCTTGCAGTTTTCTCTTGTTCCAATGTAAGGTCGTAGCGAAGGGAGGCTGTAGTTTTCTTCTCATTTTGCAATGCTACACGAAGGTCTCCAGCATCTCGTTCAAAATCTTGACGTGCGAGATCACTTGCTTTGAGCCGATCTCGAAGTGTTTGAGCGCTTTGGAGAGCATCTCCAAGCTCTCTATGACACCCTGTTAAAGCGAGAACCTTTTTAATGATGTCTTCTGGTTCTTTAGTGTTTAAAATATTTTGGAGAGAGCTTTCTAAGTGTTCAAGTGTTTTAAGTCTTTCGGTCATACGGTCAAGGATAGTGACAGCTGTAACATGGTCTGTTGAAAAAAGTCGATCGTGAAACGCTTTGAGTTGTCCCCTAAGCTTGTCGATTTGCTCTTTGTCTTGTTCTCCATAATCTTCTAGGACTCTCACATCTTTTAAAAGACGTTGAATTGTTCTTTTATCTTGTTGATATTGAAAGTTTAACCTTGAAATTTGATGCCGGAGGGTTTGGGTTTCTTTAGTTGCTTGGTAGTTAATATCTCGGTATCTATCTAGCTCTTTTTCAGTTTGGTTGAGCTGGTTTCTAAGGTGGACATTTTCTCCACTGAGCTCAAAGACTTTTGCAAGCATATCCTCTGGGAGGTCGACCTCAAGAGCCTCTTGCAGCAGTCCTTCTCGTTCTCTTAGTGTATCGATTGTTCTCTCAAGGCGTCGAAGATTTTGAAGGTCTTCATGAAGCTCTCCTAGCTCATCTTGCACCCCTCTGTAAGCTCTTCTCAGGTTGTTGTTGTCTGCTGCAAGCCCTTCTATCTCATTTCGCATCTCCCAACAGTCCCTTCTAAGATGGGCATTTTCTCTAAAGAGAGCGTCCATCTCAGCAGAATGGGCAAGACCTCGATCTCTTGCTTGCTCAATGAGTCTGTCAATTTGTCCTGTTGTTATTTCAAGCTGCCTGCGCAGCGTATTAATTTCTTGATCGTTAGCGGGGAACCCTGCTTCTCTTGCTCTAAGGAGCTCTAAAAGAAGAACGCGATTTTCGCGGATCTCCTCTTTTATCTTTTGCATATCTCCCTGGAGTCTTTCTGTTGCAAGTTGACTTTCGAGAAAGTGAATTCTTTCGTGTAACTGAGCGGTATTTGGGGCGGAAGCTGGAGGAGGGTAGCCGGAGCTCCACTCTCTTGGAAGAAGATCTAACTCTTCTGCTCTTGGAGGAACAAGGTGTGGCTGCATTTGCAGGTAAAGTCGTTGCGATTTTTCTGCAATGGCGCTCACTTCAGGAGGAATGCTATCTTCCTCAAAATCAATTTGTTGAAAATCATTCGTACCGAGATTTGCGACGAACATCTCTTTTTGCGGAGTGATTTTTATTTGAAGGAGATTAGGAGTTGAGTGCAGTTTAGACGTAATTTGTCTCTGAACACTCGGATTAGCCAAAAGAGTTGCGACATCTTGCCCAATATAGAGGGAAAGGTGGTTCGTATTATCCTTGGTATAAGCGTGATATAGCTTACTATAGTTTTCTAGGTGTTGAGCCTCTTCTCCCAAAAAAAGCTCAGCCTCATGAATGGGTGTGTCTATAATTGCCGGAGGCATCCTATAACTACTCTTTATTAGTTTTTAAATTAAATAGCATATTTAATCACGTCACATTTATGATATTATAACATATTTACATATTAATTAACTATAATAATATTTCATTATATTAGTTTTTAAATTGCTGGTATTTAGCGGAATATAACATCTAAAAATCAGCGTTGAAATATTGATTGAATGGGCTTATACTAATATTCCTTAATTAGGGAATTCTAGATGCTTTATTTAGAGGTAGATACGAAGCTTACAACGAGCTGGATCTCTCACACGTTTTCAGTGGATTTAGTTCCACCTGTTCCCTTGTGCGTGTGCGTATCTTGGATCCTCGGAATTGCCTTAGCCACGGTCTTTTTGGTGAAGGAGCTCTGTATATCTTTCAACGGATCAGCTGTTCTGGTTTCAAGGGAATTGTGGTTCATCCAAATAATATGTACTTTTGAGCATAAAGATGATAAGGCCGTAGTCTGAAATACTCCTGATCTCTAAATCCATATGCCTGTCTTTTAAATTTTATTGTTAATCCCGTTAGCAGACCCATTTTGTATATAGCGGCTTAAAATCGAGAATTGCTCAGGTCTAACAAAAATGCTGATGAAGATGTTAGTGGGATTCTCCTTCTTATAAACTTGTTAACGACTCGTTTTAGATCGGTAAATGCTGCTTGCTTGTTTTATTTAGGGGTCTTTTGAGAGACTTCCCAAGAGCTCCGATTCAATTTTTGTTGCAAGGGTCCAATTTTGGCTGTTGAGTTAGAGAAAAAGATTTAAATAAAAATGGTAAATAAGGATGGTGTAGTTTCTTAGTAAAGATTAGCCTTTGGGAGATGAATAGCCGGGCGACCCATCAAAATCGTAGAGATGCTCTGTCTTGATGATGTCGAATCCTTTAGATGTTAGAGTCTCTAGAATCTCTAGTAAGTCCTTTTGCTTGCATTCCCCATGTTTGGGACGAAATCGGACTCTCCACTGATCAACACAAAAAGTCTCAGGTATTCCGTTAGGATAAACGCGCGCTCCTCGATTGGTGATCATTTCAATATGAAAAGAGCTATAGCTATGGTCGAGTAGGCTTTCTTGGAGATTAGTCATGGATTCATTCGAAAAGAGATAAACATCAATCCCCACAAGTTCCCGCTTTGTTTTGATTGTCCTACGGGTAAAGGTTTGAGAAATAGCTTTCTGCCCTTCATAAGAGACAGCTTTGAGCTCAGATGGATTTCTCCCTAACCGCTTAATGACAGCCTCTGCAAATTCATGCGTTCCCACTTTCTCCTTACTAATACCATCATTAAAAATATCGTAGGTATGTACACCGTCTTCAAGAGTTTTTAGCCACCCGTTATGAATCGCTGCTGCAACATTGTATTGTTTGATATGGACCATCATCATGACCGAAGCTAAAATCAATGCCGAAGGATTTGCAAGATTTTGTCCGGCCCGTCTAGGTGCTGACCCGTGGATTGCTTCGAACATAGCTCCGTGATCTCCAATATTTGCAGATCCTACAAGACCTACTGAACCAGCAATTTGAGCCCCAATATCAGAAAGGATGTCCCCGTAAAGGTTAGGCATAACCACCACATTAAAAACTTCTGGAGTATCGGCAAGCTTGGCCGCCCCAATATCGACAATCCAATGCTCGTTTTCAATATCGGGATATTCCTTGGCCACCTCGTTAAAGACTTGGTGGAAGAGACCATCTGATAGCTTCATAATATTATCTTTTACAAAGCAAGTGACCTTTTTTCGTTTATTTTGAACAGCATATTCAAATGCATACCGGATAATTTTTTCTGAGCCCGGTTGCGAAATCAATTTGATCGATTCACAAACCTCAGGGGATTGTCGGTATTCGATCCCGGAATAGAGATCTTCTTCATTTTCCCGCACAATTACTACATCCATTTTTGGATGTTTTGTGGCAACAAAGGGGGAGTATGCCACGCAAGGGCGCACGTTAGCATAAAGTCCCAGCATTGTTCGAATCGTTACATTTAAGCTCTTGAATCCTCCACTCTGAGGTGTTGTGATTGGTGCCTTCAAAAATGCTTTTGTTTGCCTAATAGTATCCCAAGTCTTGTCTTCAATTCCAGTCGGATGCCCCTCAAGGTAAATCTTCTCACCAATTTCGACTTCATGGATATCGAGCTGTGCTCCCGCTGCTTCAAGAATTTTCAAGGTTGCATCCATGATTTCTGGTCCAATACCATCGCCTCTGGCAATTGTTACGGGGACTTTTTTGCTCACAAGGAACTCCTTACTTGATTGATTAACTCTCTAATTATATGATTTAGCATATAGTATTCAAGAGTTCGAGCATGTTAAAAGATCTATTTGATGAGTACCAGCGGAATCTAAATTATTTTTTTGACCACGTAGAGGTAGAAAAAGCAAAGGAAGTATTCAAGCTTTTTTTAGACTGCCAGGGGATGTTGATTTTTACAGGAGTTGGGAAAAGTGGGATTATTGCCGAAAAACTTGTGATGACAATGATCTCGACTGGGACGAAGGCTCTATATCTTCCTCCCATGAATGCCCTTCATGGGGATATCGGAATTGTTACCGATAAAGATGTTCTTATTTGCATCAGTAAAAGTGGGGAGAGTGAAGAGCTTTTAGGTCTCATTCCCTTTGCGCAAAAAAAGGGAGCCAAAACTGTAGCGTGGGTTTCTAATATGCAGTCAAAACTTGGTCTCGCATGCGATATAGGAATTTCTCTTCCACTAAATAGAGAGCTTTGTCCTTTTGACCTAGCCCCCACGACCTCGACCTCAATCCAACTTATTTTTGGAGATGTTCTTTCTGTCGCACTTATGAAAGCCAAAAACTTTAGCCTGGACGATTATGCTCTTAACCATCCTGCGGGGGCCATTGGAAAAAAGATATCTCTTACAGTCAATGATATCATGCTTCAAGGAGAGACGCTGCCTCTTTGCCGGCCCAATGAAAAATTGCGGGATGCACTGGTCACCTTAACTGATAAAAAGTGTGGATGTTTACTCATTACCGACGGGAAAGGGGCGTTTTGTGGTATCTTCACTGATGGAGACCTCCGTCGTGCTTTTCAAAAAAATCCCGCTGAGATGCTGGAAAAAACAATGGACGAGCTCATGACATCCTCATGGATCGCAACCAAAAAAGGGAGCCGTGCTCTAGATGCACTGCGGCTTATGCAAAATGATGAGAAAAAATGGGTTAATGTTCTTCCAGTGATAGAATCAGGAACGCTCGTTGGATTGATTCGTATGCACGATCTCGTCCAGGCGGGGATCACCTAAAAAGTAAGGGAATACTGTCCGAGATTTTTTTGTCTCTAATCGCAGTCCATACTTTACTTTCGATTCAAAGTAAGTAATTCTTCTGACTTCTGAGCACGGAATAATCCACTCTCCCCCCTTGTTCGATACAAAAATTAACCGCTTATCTTTTAGCAGAATTTTATGAGGATGTGTTTCTAAGCGGATAAACTTTTTGTAGGGGATTAGTCCCCATCCGATCAAAAAAATTCCTAGGGTAAATAAAGGAAGACCCCAAATATTTAGGAAAGCTGGTGGAGCCCACACTCCAAACACAAAAAGAATAGAAATGCCCACTCCACCCCACCCTATTCCCCGAAGTAAAAGACGGTTTTTTATCTTTGGTTGAACGACTGAAAACAGTTTTAAATGATCCATTGAAAATTAATATCCTTTTCGTTATCCAAAAGCTTGAGTTTTATAAGGAATAGAGTTAGCCTGTGCTGGAGGTGACCCCCATGGATATTGAACTTTTCACGCTTCCACACGACATCCTTATATCGATTTTCGCAATTGGCTATACCGCCATCGTCCTTGAATTTTTAATTCGTGTCAATAAAACAGCTGTTGCATTATTTATGGCAGTGGTTTGCTGGTTGATTTACTTTGTTGGAGATCCCCAATCGCTAAGTGTTAGCACGGCTTTTTTGAACACGCGTCTAAGTGATGTATCGCAGATTCTTTTCTTCTTATTGGGAGCGATGACGATGGTCGAGCTTATTGACTCCCACAAAGGGTTCAATACCTTTATCCATCATCTCCATACCCGCTCTAAGCGGAAAATGCTATGGATTATCTGTTTCCTTACCTTTTTTCTGTCGGCTGTTCTTGACAACTTAACGACCACAATTCTTATGATTTCTATTTTGAGGAAGCTGATTCCGCACAAAAAGGAGAGATGGCTCTTTTCCTGCATGGTGATTGTTGCAGCAAATGCCGGAGGAGCTTGGACGCCAATTGGAGATGTTACGACGACAATGCTTTGGATTGGAGGGCAGATCACTTCGATAAAAGTGATCACCGAACTCTTTTTCCCCAGTTTGGTTTCCATGATGTTCCCTCTTCTTCTTTATACCTTCACCATGAAAGGAAACTTCCCAAAATCTGAAGTTGACTTTCGCAATGAATCATTAGAACCAGGAGCTCATCTCGTTTTTTATCTGGGGGTTGTTTTGTTTCTTTGTGTTCCTGTTTTTAAGGCGCTAACCGGCCTCCCTCCATTTATGGGGATGCTTATTTCCCTTTCAATCATGTGGCTTGCAACGGATATCATGCATCACCGCTACGAGCAGAGACACCACCTCCGAGTTCCCCATATTCTGACAAAGATTGATGTTTCAAGTATTCTCTTTTTCTTAGGAATTCTGCTTAGTGTGAACGCGCTTGAGTCTACAGGAATTCTTGACGGTGCCGCTCAATGGCTTAACGTTAATATGAAAAATGAAGCGCTTATCGCTTCCGTTATCGGTGTTGTCTCTGCAGTCATTGATAACGTCCCTCTTGTTGCCGCAACAATGGGAATGTATGATCTCCAAACCACCCCAACCGATTCTCCCCTGTGGCTCATGATTGCTTATGCGGCTGGTACGGGAGGAAGTATCCTTGTTATGGGCTCCTCCGCAGGCGTGGCTCTCATGGGACTTGAGAAGGTAGACTTCTTCTCCTACTTTAAAAAGATCTCCCTCCCAGTGTTTATTGGGTATGTTCTAGGAATGCTCTTCTACGTTTTTTTATTCTAGTTTTTATATATTTTATGGTGATGTTTATCTGTTGAGCCTTTATAAGGCTTTTCAGGCTTGGGGGAGACTGTCATGGCGGTTGAAAAATTGTCTATAAATGGGATTTGCTGCGCTGCGTATTATCTCATTGCTTCACAAAAGAAATATCTACCTATGCGAGCTCTCTGAATTCAGGCAGGGGCATTTGCACTGTCGTTACTTGTACAAGTAAGCGTTGTGTATCACAAAAACTTCTAGAGCTCTGTCTCGGTGTGATCTTATTCCGTACGCTTTTATTACAGCAGCTCTTTATTGGACAGTAATCAGCAAAAAGGCTCAATTCATTAGTACAACAGTTTTGGGGACGGCTCCGGTTTTGATTGGTCAGCCTCGCACAGGTTCGTACGTACTACCTCGTCAACCGCCACCACCGTTATCCTCTCAAGATGTCCATCTTCCTGATGGCGTAAAAATTGGGAATACCTATGTACATACCGTCATTGGTGATATCCTTGACTTGCCCGTGCAAGCAATTGTAAATGCTGCTCAAGAATCACTTCTTGGAGGAGGAGGAATTGATGGTGTAATACACGCAGCGGCAGGAAAGAAGCTTAAAGAAATATGTGAGAAACTTCCACTCCTAAAGGGGAGCACAATGCACCGGATTAAGATTAGGGGATGCGGTTGTAACTTCCTCGTTCAGTATTACTGGAAGAGAAAATGCAACCCAACATATTGTCCATACGGTTGGACCTCGGAGCGAAACGCCTAAAAGGGGGGGCTCTGCTTGCGAATGCCTATCGAAACCCCCTAAGTGGTTGCAAATGCTCACGGAATTCGGTCAATTGCTTTCCCAGCAATCTCCACTGGAATATTTGGTTACCCATTTAAGGAAGCACAAAAAATTGCCTTTGAAACGGTGAAAGCTTATATCGAATCAAATTCTGGCGCCTTTGATACCATTGTTTTTGTTTATCACAAAAGAAATATTCAGCAGATGCGAGAAGAGTTTGTCCACGCTGCATGGAGAGAAAAATCATTCTCTAACCTAACTCCATTCCCTAAAGATTTTACTTAACTCTCTACAGGCAATGCAACTGTAGCTTTCGAAAAAAAATCTCTGGTGTCAAAAGCAGTTGAGAAGGGTATCTAGAAAGGATTCTTCATAGAGAACCTATGAAAGTAAATCAGAAAAAAATGGAAAATGTTTGCTTATAAATTAGAGCTATTGTATGGTCTCGTATTCTTTCTTAAGCAAACCGTGCGAAGGAAATGAAACGAAAGCCTTAGAGCTTTCAAGTGTTATTTTGACAGCGAAATTGAAGTGACAAAGCTTAAGGTTTGAGCGTGTCGAAATTTATTTCGATATGCCCCTATCAAACTTTAGCTCGAACATATGATATATTATGTATTCGAGAATCAATCTAGCATTAGCTAGATTATTAAAGATTAAATTTTCAATGAGAATTTGATCCTGGTTCAGATTGAATGCTGACGGCGTGGATGAGGCATGCAAGTCGAACGAAATAGCTTGCTATTTAGTGGCGAAAGGGTTAGTAATACATGAGTAACGTACCTCTTTCCTGGGGATAACGGTTGGAAACGACCGCTAATACCGAATGAGGAGATCCGGGGTAGCCCGGAATTTTCAAAGTAGGGGATCCTTCGGGACCTTACGGAGAGAGAGCGGCTCATGGGATATCAGCTTGTTGGTGTGGTAAAGGCGCACCAAGGCTAAGACGTCTAGGCGGACTGAGAGGTTGACCGCCAACACTGGGACTGAGACACTGCCCAGACTCCTATGGGAGGCTGCAGTCGAGAATCATTCGCAATGGGCGAAAGCCTGACGATGCGACGCCGTGTGGACGATGAAGGCCTTCGGGTTGTAAAGTCCTTTCGCCGGGGAACAAGAGAGAGTAACTAATAATTGCTCAATTTGAGTGTACCCGGTAAAGAAGCACCGGCTAACTCCGTGCCAGCAGCTGCGGTAATACGGAGGGTGCAAGCATTAATCGGATTTATTGGGTGTAAAGAGCATGTAGGCGGATAAGTAAGTCAGATGTGAAATTTCGGAGCTCAACTTCGAAGCTGCATTTGAAACTATTTGTCTTGAGGGTAGACGGAGAAAACGGAATTCCAAGTGTAGCGGTGAAATGCGTAGATATTTGGAAGAACACCGGTGGCGAAAGCGGTTTTCTAGTTTATTCCTGACGCTGAGATGCGAGAGCAAGGGTAGCAAACAGGATTAGATACCCTGGTAGTCCTTGCCGTAAACGATGCATACTTGGTGTAGTTGGACTCAACCCCGACTGTGCCGTAGCTAACGCGTTAAGTATGCCACCTGGGGAGTACGCCCGCAAGGGTGAAACTCAAAAGAATTGACGGGGGCCCGCACAAGCAGTGGAGCATGTGGTTTAATTCGATGCAACGCGAAGAACCTTACCCAGGCTTGACATATAGAGGACCGCTCTAGAGATAGGGTTTCCCGCAAGGGCCTTTATACAGGTGCTGCATGGCTGTCGTCAGCTCGTGCCGTGAGGTGTTGGGTTAAGTCCCGCAACGAGCGCAACCCTTGTCGTTAGTTACCAGCACGTAATGGTGGGGACTCTAACGAGACTGCCTAGGTTAACTAGGAGGAAGGTGAGGATGACGTCAAGTCCGCATGGCCTTTATGTCTGGGGCTACACACGTGCTACAATGGTCGGTACAGAAGGCAGCGAAGCCGAAAGGTGGAGCAAATCCCAAAAACCGATCTCAGTTCGGATAGAAGTCTGCAACTCGACTTCTTGAAGTTGGAATTGCTAGTAATGACGTGTCAGCAATAACGTCGTGAATACGTTCCCGGGCCTTGTACACACCGCCCGTCACATCACGGAAGTTGGTTTTGCCCGAAGCCGCTGACTCAACCGCAAGGAGAGAGGCGTCTAAGGTGAGGCTGATGACTAGGATGAAGTCGTAACAAGGTAGCCGTACCGGAAGGTGCGGCTGGATCACCTCCTTTATGGACAAGATAGTGAGGTCTTTGAGACCTTGCGAATCTATGGTTGGGCAAACCTTAAGATTTTTGTCGCTTCACTTTCGCTGTTAGAAGAGCATTTTTTTTCTTGACAGAAGATAGACTAATCAAGTAAATCAAAAACACCGAGGTGTTTTTGAATTGCGAAAAGCTGATTAAAATATTATAGCGAGTAACATTCGATAACCTGTCGAATGTACTACAATAAAACTGATTTTAAACAGCGCTTGAGAAGGGGATATTCAATCGCAGTCAATTCGTGAAATTCACGAGCTGACAGTCGGTTGAGTATCTCAGTATACAAGACCAATTTTAGGCAAGCTGTCCTTCGGGACAGTTTAATGTACACTTATTAGATCAAGCTAATAAGGGCTGTTGGTGGATGCCTTGGCATCGAGAGGCGATGAAGGACGCGCATACCTGCGATAAGCTCCGGCGAGCTGGAAAGAAGCATTGAGCCGGAGATTTCCGAATGGGGAAACCCAATGGAGCTAATCCTCCATTATCATTAATTGAATACATAGATTAGTGAGGCAAACCTGCTGAATTGAGACATCTAAGTAGGCAGAGGAAAATAAATCAAAAGAGATTCCCGTAGTAGCGGCGAGCGAAGTGGGAATAGCCCAAACCGGAAATTTATTTTCGGGGTTGTAGGACTAATCATAAAAGCTTAAATAAACTTAACATAACCATCTGGGAAGTTGGGCGATACAGGGTGAAAGCCCCGTGTGTAAAAGGTAAGTTTAAGTGAGGTTAGCACCTGAGTAGGGCCGGACACGTGAAACCCGGTCTGAATCTGGGGAGACCACTCTCCAAGGCTAAATACTACTCGATGACCGATAGTGCACAAGTACAGTGATGGAAAGGTGAAAAGAACCCCTGTTAGGGGAGTGAAATAGAATCTGAAACCAGCAGCCTACAAGCGGTCAGAGGCCTATGCTTCCTTTTAGGAAGGATGGCTGATGGCGTGCCTTTTGCATGATGAGCCAGCGAGTTATGTTGTACGGCTAGGTTAAGGGACATCCGTTCCGGAGCCGAAGTGAAAGCGAGCGTTAATAGCGCATTGAGTCGTATGATGTAGACACGAAACCAAGTGATCTATCCATGGTCAGGATGAAGCAGGGGTAAAACCTTGTGAAGGTCCGAACCAGTATCTGTTGAAAAAGATTTGGATGAACTGTGGATAGGGGTGAAAGGCCAATCAAACTTGGAGATATCTTGTTCTCTTCGAAATAACTTTAGGGTTAGCCTCGACTTTGAGACTCATAGGGGTAGAGCACTGGATTCCCGCGGGGGCCTACCGGCCTACCAACGGAAACCAAACTCCGAATACTATGAGTTAAGTCGGGAGATAGACAGTGGGGGATAAGCTTCATTGTCGAAAGGGGAACAGCCCAGATCGCCGATTAAGGCCCCTAATTCTATGCTAAGTGAGTAAGGATGTGAAGTTTCATAGACAGTTGGAATGTTGGCTTAGAGGCAGCCATCATTTAAAGAGTGCGTAATAGCTCACCAATCGAGAGACTTTGCGCCGATAATGATCGGGACTAAAGCATAGAGCCGAAATCGCGGGTGTGCCACTTTGTGGTACGCGGTAGGAGAGCGTAGTATGTGCGATGAAGATATACCGTAAGGAGTGTTGGAGCGCATACTAGTGAGGATGCATGGCATAAGTACACGATAAAGGGAGTGAGAATCTCCCTCGCCGAAAACCTAAGGTTTCCAGGGTAAAGCTCGTCTTCCCTGGGTTAGCCGGTCCCTAAGCTGAGGCTGAAAAGCGTAAGCGATGGAAAGCAGGTTAAATATTCCTGCGCCACCTAAAACTATAACAATGGGGTGACGGAGTAAGTTAAGCACGCGGGCTATTGGATGTCCGTTTTTGTATGAGGCTGGTCAGTAGGTAAATCCGCTGACGGAAAGCTAGGTATGAGACAAGGGGAATCTTCGGAGGAACCGATGGTGTAGCGCAATGCTTCCAAGAAATAACCTCTAGTTGTTGATGGTGACCGTACCAAAACCGACACAGGTAGGTGGGATGAATATTCTCAGGCGCGCGAGAGAACTCTCGTTAAGGAACTCGGCAAATTGTCCTCGTAACTTCGGGAGAAGAGGAGCCCTTGGACGTGATACCTTCGCGGTTAAGCGTTTGGGGGCCGCAGAGAATCGGCCCAGGCGACTGTTTAGCAAAAACACAGCACTATGCAAACTCGTTTAAGAGGAAGTATATGGTGTGATGCCTGCCCAATGCCAAAAGGTCAATAGGAGATGTCAGTCCTTCGGGACGAAGCATTGAATTTAAGCCCTGGTGAATGGCGGCCGTAACTATAACGGTCCTAAGGTTAATAGCTAGCCTTAGTAAAACCAAACTATATGCGGGAAAACCTTCTAAAGCTTTTAGGTACTCGTTGCATTTTTGTGTAGCAGTAAAAATCCTAGAGACATGGAGGCAATCCGCAGGAAAGATTAATCGTTGAAACGGAGTGAGTACACTTGGAAATTTAACCAAGCAGGCTCATTTCATGAGATTAAAATCCTCAGAGACCAAACGTTTGGAGTTTGATATGGATCTAGAAGCACAATGGATTGTTGGGTTTGTCGATGGTAGAGGTTGTTTTCATATATCTGTGAATAGACAGAAGCAAATGACTGGGGGGTACTGGATACTCCCTGAATTTACCGTTGTCCAACATGAACGAGATGTTCAGGTTCTCTATGCTTTAAAAGCTTACTTTGGTTGTGGAGTGGTTCGCAGGAACCATGGCAACTGGATGGCCTATAGAGTGAGAGGCATTGAGCACTTAACGGAAATGATCA
This sequence comes from uncultured Chlamydia sp., assembly GCA_946127115.1. Classification (GTDB taxonomy): domain Bacteria; phylum Chlamydiota; class Chlamydiia; order Chlamydiales; family Simkaniaceae; genus Neptunichlamydia. The sequence goes on along the minus strand of CAMGYI010000002.1, from coordinate 350,907 downwards.
TACCGTTTTTTGAAAAGCATAAGCTTAAAACAAGGAAAGGTGTGGGGTTTCAAAAATTCAGAAAAATTCTGCTTAAGATGAAAAATGGAGTCCCTCTGTCAACTGAAGGAATTGAAGAAATTCGAAACCTAAAGAATCAGATGGATCATCTCCAGTACCAACATGAGTTGGTTTCAAACTAAGAGAGAGTCCGACCCTGTTAGAAATAGCAAGGGACTAATCGAGCGAAATTCCTTGTCGGGTAAGTTCCGACCTGCACGAATGGCGTAACGATCTGGGCACTGTCTCAACGAGAGACTCGGTGAAATTGTAGTAGCGGTGAAGATGCCGTTTACCCGCAGCTAGACGGAAAGACCCCGTGAACCTTTACTGTACTCTGATATTGGCTTTTGACTTGTCATGTGTAGGATAACCGGGAGACGGTGAAGGAGGCTCGTTAGGGCTTCTGGAGTCATCCTTGAAATACCGGTCTTGACATGTCGGAAATCTAACGTTGCCCCATGAATCTGGGGGACGAACATTGTCAGACGGGCAGTTTGACTGGGGCGGTTTCCTCCCAAAAAGTAACGGAGGAGTCCAAAGCTTGTCTCATCGTGGTTGGCAATCACGAGTAGAGCGCAAAAGTATAAGACAAGTTGACTGCGAGACCAGCGAGTCGAGCAGGTACGAAAGTAGGGTTTAGTGATCCGGCGGTGGAAAGTGGAATCGCCGTCGCTTAACGGATAAAAGGTACTCCGGGGATAACAGGCTTATCGCCACCAAGAGTTCATATCGACGTGGCGGTTTGGCACCTCGATGTCGGCTCATCGCATCCTGGGGCTGAAGAAGGTCCCAAGGGTTTGGCTGTTCGCCAATTAAAGCGGTACGCGAGCTGGGTTCAAAACGTCGTGAGACAGTTTGGTCCCTATCTGCTGTGGGCGTAGGATACTTGAGAAGAGCTGCTTCTAGTACGAGAGGACCGAAGTGGACGGACCAATGGTGTTCCGGTTGTCCTGCCAAGGGCATCGCCGGGTAGCTAAGTTCGGAAAGGATAAGCGTTGAAAGCATCTAAACGCCAAGCCCCCTTCAAGATAAAGTATCCCTATGAGATGACCTGAAGACGACAGGGTTGATAGGCTGGGTGTGGAAGCGTAGCAATACGTTGAGCTAACCAGTACTAATACATCCATCGGCTTGATCTTTTTTTTTTCTTTAGAGAAAAATTAATACATCTCAAGCGTTGTTTAAAATTAGTTTGCTTTGAGTATTTGATTAGTCTTATCTTGGTGACCATAGAGAAGAGGCCACACCTGATCCCATCCCGAACTCAGTAGTTAAGCTCTTCATCGCCGATGGTACTGTGCACTAGAGTACGGAAGAGTAGGACGTTGCCAGGGTTTTCATTCAAGCCTTCAGATTAGTTTTTGAAGGCTTTTTTTTGCTTTCAAAGGGCGCAATGTTTCATAAACTTTTTTTTTAAGATTACCTTGGTCCAGTTTTATAGTTGAGACAGTCTCATAAACAAAATATCTCAAGAAGCCAAAACCTCCTCGAAGCGCAAAGCTAAGGTGCAATCTAGTTTAATGATATATACTTAGCACAGTTTAAATTACTTCTTGTCAACTTTAGAATCAGTCTATGAATGTCAACATGGAATATCCCGGAAAAGCTTATTCTAAATAATTCTGGTAAGAAGTTTATCAGCATTGCATCGATGCTGAACGGGACAAAAGAGTCTGTGATGGAATAAAAGCCATTCTTTTTAAAAGCTATAAAGAGATCATGGGAAGCCCTTTTGCTGGATGAAGATACCATCAGAAGATATATCTATAAAAGGTAGAAAAAAGACGGTATAAAGATGCGTTGAAGAGAATCAATATGAATGATTCTAAAAAAAGAAAAATTCAAGGACCACCTAAGAGTTCTCTTTATCAAAAAGAATGGCTTTGCTAGTGTCTAAGAAATGACGACACTGGCGTATATCAATGGACAGTTTATTGATGGAGCCGAGGCGAAAGTCTCCGCTCTTGACCTCTCTGTGCTCAGAGGTTTTGGGGTTATGGATTATCTCAGGACGTATGGGGGCGCTCCTTTTCGGCTGCGTGCCCATTTGGAGCGATTCGTGTCATCGGCAACGATGTTTGGTCTTGAGGTTGTGATGGAAATGGATGTGATGGAGGAGATTGTTCTGGAGCTTATTTCGCGAGGAGAATATGAAGAGACGAGTGTGAAAGTGGTTCTCACCGGAGGGGTTTCCAGCGATCAGCTGATGCCGGAAGGAGAGCCAACATTTTTTGCCTTGGCCTATCCTTTTGCTCCGTTTCCCGAGAGGTATTTTGAAGAGGGGATTTTAATCACTACAGAGACCTATCAACGTCCGTTTCCCAAAGCAAAAAGCATCCATTACCTTCCGGCTATTGTTGCGCTTAAAAAAGCGGAAAAAGTGGGTGCTGTTGATGTTCTGTTTTGCGATGAAAAGGGATGGATCCGAGAAACGGGAACGGCCAATTTTTTTGCGATAAAAGCGGGAAAGATCATCACGCCAAAGGAAGGAATTTTAGAGGGAATTACGCGGAAGGTTGTAATGGAGCTTTGCGAGGTGGAGGAGAGAGAAATTAATGTGGATGAAGTTGGAGAATTTGAAGGGGCATTTTTAACGTCGAGCAATAAGGAAGTAATGCCAGTTATTTCGATTGATAATTTTGTAATTAACAATCGCGTTATCCCTTTAACTATCCGTAATCTAATGCAATCCTTTGCAAATCACACAAAACTTTTTGGAAAAAATCTATTGCACAATATTTAAATTTTTTTCTATTGAAAAGAGCAGAACATGTTTTTTACGGAGGTTTTTTTAAGCATGGCATTGAAGGATACAATCAAGAAAATGGAAGGGATGTTAATGGATCTAGCAATGGATCTCAGAAAAGCATCTGAAAAGGGAAATCGTGCAGCTTCTCAAAGAGTACGCACCGGAACAATTAAGTTTGCAAAGCTCACGAAACAATACCGAAAAGAGTCTGTTGCTGCTGATAAGAAAGGAAGTGCTGGTAAGCGCAAAAAGGCAAGGAAAACAACGCGAAAAAAAGTTGTGAAGCAAAAAGCAACAAAGAGAAAAGTGACTCGCAAAAAAACTCCAGTACGGAAGAAAAAAGTAGCTCGCAAAAAACGTCGTTGACACTTCTATTCTAGATCTTTATGATTCCTCTTGAAATGGAGGAGTCATGGAGTTTCAATTAAATATTCAAAAATATTCAAAAAGAGGTCATGGCCTTGCCCCTCTTCCAGATAGATCAAGCCAAGCAGAAGTTGTAGGCTCTGTGATTGGTGATACAGTTGAAATTGAGCTGGGAAAGAAAAAGAAAAAGATCTATTCAACAACACTTTTAAATGTCTTGAACCCTTCACCTGAAAGGGTCGCCCCTAGATGCAAACATGTGGGGCAGTGTGGCGGTTGTACATGGCAACAAAAAAAGTATGAAGCGCAGCTTAAGATGAAACAAGAGATGTTAAAAACTCTTTTCCCGATCGAACCAATGCCGATCATTCCTTGTAATAATCCTTGGGAATATCGGAATAAAATGGAGTTTTCTTTTTCGCAGGATAAGAATGGTGAGAAGTTTCTTGGCTTGATGATTGTGAGGAGCAAGGGGCGGGTGCTTAATCTGGAGGAATGCCATCTAACAAGCCCATGGTTTATAGAGGTTCTTGGCGCTGTTCGGCAGTGGTGGAAAGAAAGCTCACTTAAGGCCTACCATATGTACTCAGATACTGGAACGCTGCGCACCTTGACCCTCAGGGAAGGAAATGACGGGAGAATGGTTTTTCTAACAATCTCTGGGAATCCCGAGTACTGCATTCCGGGTAAGGAAATTCTCGCTTTTAAGGCAGTGGTGCGGAAGGTGATTTCAAACCCCAGCCTATTCCTCCGCATCCAGCGGATTGCTAAAGGGACACCCACAGAGTTTTATGAGATGCACCTTGGGGGACCTGAACAGATAGAGGAAACTCTTCACGTGCAGGGAAGAAATTTAACATTTAAGATTAGTCCCGATTCATTCTTTCAGCCGAATCCTCGGCAGGCAGAAAAGCTCTACTCACGAGCACTAGACATTGCGGCGCCTCAAGCAAGGGATACGGTATTTGACCTATATTGCGGCACTGCGACACTTGGGATTATCTTTGCTCCTTATGTTAAAAAGGTCTTAGGAATCGAGCTGAGTCCTTATGCGGTATGCGATGCAGAAGTGAATATTAAAGCAAATGGGGTGGAGAATATTACGATTTGTAAGGGTGATGTTGGAGAGCGGTTGTCATTTGTTCCTAATGCTCCAGACCTTGCAATTATCGATCCTCCCCGCTGTGGTCTCAATCGAATAGCTCTTAAACACTTGATACGTCTTGCTCCTAAAAAAATTTTATACATTTCATGCAATCCCAAAACACAAAATGAAAATTTGATCGCCCTTTTAGAGGAGGGATATATCTTAAAAATGGTGCAAGGGGTCGACCAGTTTCCCCATACAGTTCACTTAGAGACGATTGCTCTCCTCGAAAAAGCCTAAATAGTATACAATTGGGGAAATTTGAAAATTTTTTAACGAGGGACTCTCATGAAAAAAGCTTTATATCTTCTCGCTCCATTGGCCGCTTCGGCAACCCTTTTTGCTGAAGAAGCTGCGCCAGCAGCACGTCAACAAAGCATGTGGCAAACCCTAATGATGATTGGAATCGCTCTTGTTTTCTTTTACATGATTCTTTGGCGTCCAGAGCAAAAAAGACGTAAGAAGATGCAACAGCAGCGTGAAGGCATGAAGAAAGGTGATCGTGTGACAGCAATGGGAATCGTTGGAACGCTTGTTCGCACTGAGCAAGAGACGGTGATTCTAAAAATGGTTGATGGCGCAAAGATCGAGGTAATGAAAGCGGCAATTTCTGACGTTAAACCTGGAAGCGAAGTTCAAGTTGATGCTGCTGGGGCTCAAACCAACGGCGTTTGAGCGTTTTTATTTTTCGGAGTACCCAAATCTCACCAGGATTCTCCTGGTGGTGGGTGCTCGCCATGACAACATTTCCTAGTGTCTTAGCTAGGTTTAGTAGCCCCAGTTTATTGTTTATGATTTTCTGATCATTTGTCATAAGGTAAGTGCTAGAGAAGTCGCAAAAGCAATCCGATCTCATTGGTCGATAGGGAACAGCTTACATTGGGTCCTGGATGCAATGTTTAACGAAGATTAAAAGAGCCGGATCCAGAAAAAAATGGTGATGAGCCAGCCCTAAAAGAAGGAAGCGCAGAGCCTCCTATTCAGAAGCCTATCTCGCTGGAATTTTGGAAAAGAAATTTTAATGCGTTAGCCTTGGGGATTGCCCTTAGAAAGTTGAAAAATTTCCAGAAAAGGAGTACGCTGATGAAAAAATATGACAAATTCTAGTGCAGCCTAGGTCTCTCCAAAAAGATGAATAAATGCAATTCAACTACAGTCTCTTAAAGGAAATTCAAATCTTTTAAAGTCATCAGCAGTGTCAACATTAGGAAAAATTTTGCTTGCTTCCTCTGCAAAAGGAAATAGATCTCGATAGCGAGCAGAAAAATGTGTGAGAATCAGCTTTTGCACCCCAGCTTCTTTGGCAATAAATGCCGCTTGTTTTGCGGTCATATGATTGTGATTTTTTGCTAAATCTCGATGCTCTTCTAGATAGGTGCTTTCACAAAGCAAAAGTTTTGCTCCCTTTGCAAGGTCTATTGCATTTTGGCAGTGCTTTGTATCAATCACACAAGAAAAAATGTCCCCTTTGCGAACCCAACTGACATCTTTAAGCTTGATCGTTTTTCCATCGACAGTGATTTGCTTTTTTTCTTGGAGTTTACGAACAAGAGTTCCTGTAATACCACGAGAAGAGAGCTTTTTTTTATCAAATTTAGTGGTGTCAGCTTCTTGAATACGCCATCCCAAGTTATCAACGCCGTGATTTAGAAATTTGGCCTCGATACTAAAGGTTTCATCTTGGTGAACAATCCCTTCTTTAAAAATTGGATGCTCAATTACTTGAATGTGATCGTGATAGATCGTGCCATAACGGAGACGATCGAAGTAGACCTTCCCGCTTGCCGGATAGTAGCAATGAATGGGGTGGTTTATACGGTCAAGGTTGAGCCTCATTAGCATAGAGCCAAGCCCCAAACAATGATCCCCATGGAAATGGCTGACGAAAATGCGTGTAACCGTTGGTGGCGCAATGTCAGCAAAGATAAACTGCCTTTGAGTTCCTTCTCCGGGATCGAACAGAAGTCCTTCCTGATTCCATCTAAGTAGATAGGCACCATGGTTGCGCAACCTGGTTGGTTGTTGCGAGGAACATCCTAAAATGATCAGATCTCGGACACTCATCTTCCCCCCTTGGAAAATACGGGGATTTTCCCAAGCACAATGCCAGTAAGCGCTCCACTAATATGGGCTGTATTGGCAATGTTCATCGAAAATTCATTGATCTGAAAGCGGATGAGAAAGAAAGAAGCAAGCTGAAGTCCCATCATTGCGACAATAAACACACCTAAGAAAACCAATGTCCTTTTTTGCAAGGGATATCCCTCCCAAGGTGCATGCCGCTGCCGCATCCAAATGAATCCCGCAAGACCGCATACAATTCCTGAATATCCAATAAAAAGAGGGCCGCTCATCAAATACTGTAAAGTATTCGAAACAACTCCAATGATCAATGTAAGCGCAATATATTGCCATTTCTTTGTCCGCTCTTCAACCTGTCGCCCAAGCATCCAGAGCCAAAGCATATTAAAAAGGATGTGGAGAAAGTTCCCATGAAGCAGCACAGGTGTAAAAAGGCGCCAGATTTGTCCACGCTTGATCTGTTCAAACAGCGGAGCATCGAGCTCACCTTTGGATGCAGGCCATTCTAAGACGACACCGTAAATCCCATTCCAAACAGCGGAGCTTCCCATTCTATCCTCTGCAAAAAGGTCGCGACTGAGCTCTTTTCGGCTTTCTGCCATCGGCATATCATAAGAGAGGTCTATCATAAGAGGGGAGAGTGTATACTCTTTGGGATTTTTATCGGTTTTGGCAATGTCTGCCATTTGATACCCATTCCAAATATAAAGGAGGACACAAAGGAGAACAATGAAACGAGTCAGTGGTAGTTGAGAACGCATACGATTGCGCATACGAATCGCTTTTATTTGAATCGGTTCTTTTTCATCAAACTCTTTCGCCACGCCCTCAGTATCTATAGGGTGAGTCTTGGTTTCAAATCGAGGATCGTTAGGGTTTTTGCGAAACTCTCCAAGCCAATGGATTGCTGTATCAATTTGATCTTCATGAGATATCCAAAACTCATAGAGGTTTTCCTCTGATGAATCCGGGTTACAGCTGCATTCAATCTCTTCTTGAATTAAGAAGGAATGGAATTTATAAGCTTCTTTTTCCCCTTGAACTGTTCCGATTAAACGCATGATTTGATTTTCTTAATAAGGTGAGAGGTTGAAAATCCTGAGGCAAGCTGTACGATATGAATCCTTCCTCCATACTTTTTTACCACCTTGGCTTCAACACACTTATCCCCATACTCTGCTCCATTGATATGAACATCGGGTTTGACCATTTCAAGAAAGGCAATCGGATCGGTTTCATTAAAGTAAGTGACGTAGTCGACAAACTGAAGAGCAGCGACCATCTCTAAACGATTTTCCAGCGGAATAATCGGGCGGAACGGACTCTTATATTCTTGAATCGAACTGTCGGAATTCAACGCCATTAAAAGAATGTCTGCTTGCTCAGACGCTTCATGAATTATCTTCAAATGGCCGGCATGAAGAAGGTCAAAAGAACCATTAAGAGTTGCGATCATTTTTCCTTCTTTCCGAAGCTGCAAAACTTTTTCTTCCAATGCTTCTGGAGAGATATACTTTTCTTCTTTCCAAGGAGAGGTCACGTTTTTCTCCCTGGAAACGCCACTTTAAAAATTTCATCATAGGTGCTGATAAAGTGGACCTTTATTCCCTTCTTCAAGTAGTCGGGAAGCTCATCATAGTCTCGTTTATTCTCTTTTGGAAAGATAAGGGTTTTAAGTTTTGATCTTTTTGCAGCAATAAGCTTTTCCTTAAGTCCGCCAATCGGAAGGATCTTCCCCGTAAGCGTCAATTCCCCCGTCATTCCAAGATCTTTTGCAACAGAAGTTTTCATGAGAAGGGACAGAATTGCTGTCACCATTGTTACTCCCGCAGAAGGGCCATCTTTTGGGGTAGCTCCTTCAGGAATATGGATGTGAACTTCTTGCTTCTCAAAAAACGTATGTTTTGGAGCATATCGTTTGAGCTCGCTACTCGCATAACTCCAAGCAATCTGCGCAGATTCCTTCATCACATCACCGGCTTGCCCGGTCAACTTCATTTGAGTCTTTTCAGCAGATACTTTCGCAGCCTCTACATAGAGAGTTGCTCCTCCCATTGCTGTCCATGCAAGACCAGTGCACACTCCAATTGGAGTCTTATCATAATAGCGATCGGTTGTGAAGATTGGTTTCCCTAAATACTTCTCAAGATTTTTTTCTGAAATCGTTACTGAATTGATTTTTCGACGTTTCTTACTCTCCTCAGATTGGACAATTTCCACAGCAACTTTCCGAAGAACTTTCTTGATATTGTTCTCGAGTCCTCGAACCCCAGCCTCGCGAGCATAGCCTTCAATAATTTCCTTAATCGCACCGGTTGTAAACTTTACCTGACTTGCTTTAAGCCCCGAATTTTTTCGGTTACGTGGAACGAGATATTTCTTGGCAATTTGAAGTTTTTCTTCTTTAATATACCCTGATAAACGGAGAATATCCATTCGATCCTTAAGAGGACTAGGAATTGTATCAAGGACGTTTGCTGTCACAATAAATAAGACGTTAGATAAATCTGTCCTAACATCGAGATAATGATCAAGGAAGTCTTTGTTTTGCTCGGGATCAAGAACCTCTAAGAGGGCGGAGGCTGGATCACCTTGATAACTCATCCCCATTTTGTCCACTTCATCAAGCATAATGACTGGGTTCATCTTTTGAGATGATTTTAAAGCTTGAATCATTTTCCCAGGCATCGCTCCGATATAGGTTCGGCGATGCCCTTTGATTTCAGCCTCATCCCGCATCCCTCCAACGGAGAAGCGGTAAAACTCACGATTAAGAGCTCGAGCAACACTTTTCCCAATGCTTGTTTTACCAACCCCCGGAGGACCAACAAGACAAATAATGCTTCCTTTTACACCCGAAGTGAGCTTGCCTACCCCAACAAATTCAATAATACGTTCTTTGATATCCTTGAGCCCATAGTGATCCTCCTCAAGGATTTTTTCAGCTTTACCAAGACTATGGTTCTCTTTGCTAAAGGCCCCCCATGGAACAATGGTGAGCCAGTCAAGATAATTGCGTGAAACGGCATATTCGGCAGATTGTACTTCGAGAACACTGAGTTTTTCAATTTCTTCATCAATGACTTTTTGGACATCTTCAGGAACAGTTTTGTCCTTAAGGCGCTCTTGAAACTTCTCGATATCACACGTTTTGTCATCTTTCTCAAGTCCGAGCTCTTTCTTAATTGTCTTGAGTTGCTCACGCAAAAAGAACTCCCTCTGCGTTTTGGAGATAGTCGCCTCGATCTTCTGGTTGATACTGCTCTGCAATTTGCTAAGGTCGAGCTCTTTCTTCAGGAGAACGAGTGTTTTATCGATCCGTTCTTGAACATCAAAGGTTTGAAGAATATCTTGAAGCTCTTCTCGTCCTGCTGTGGTGAGAGCAACTGCAAAATCAGCAAGTTTTCCCGGCTCAGTAAAATCAGAGTGACCAAGGAAGATCTGGAGCTCCTCTTTAAAGAGAGGATTGAGCTTTAAGAGTTCTTTAATCGTGGTAATGATACTAATTGAGTAGGCTTTAATGATCTTTGATTGCTGTTGAGTGATTGCGTCATCATGGTAGTGAATCTTAGCGCGGAGGTACTTTGATTTGATGACTTGCTTTTTGATCTTGATTCGCTTTTCCATATTAAGGACGACTTGTGCCCCTCCTTGCTCAAGAGGAACAATGCGGAGAATCGTCGCCATCACTCCTACTTCACATAGACCATCAAATCCCATGTCATAGATGTTTTCTTCCTCTTTTTTAGTCAGAAAAAGTGCTAACATTTTATGAGAAGACTTAGCAACAAGCTTCAATACTTCGTAAAAAGGGCCTGGCTCGATGACAAGGGGAGCCGCCATCCCGGGGAAGAAGGGACGTCTGGTCAAAGGAAGAATGAAGAGCTCATCGGGGAGATCAGGCTCGTCCTGAGACTTCTTGTCCGTTCCAATAATTTTCTCTAAATCACTGTCCAGAAGAGATTCTTTAAGATCAAAATGCTCATCTTCAGACACCTCATCCTGTGAATCATTGTTTTGATCAACCAAAAGGTAACCCCTTCAAACTAAATTATTCTTGAGAAGAGTGTAACACTCACCCAAAAAATACGCAAATAAACTGCTAATTTTTATGTAATGCCCTATCCAGAATAAACACAATCCATGTTATTATGTCCACATGAACTTCCTGATTATCGATACCAGTAGTCCCCAAAGCTTTGCCGCCTTATCAAAGGAGGACAACCTAATCATTGAACACCTTCCGCCTCTCAAACAATCACAAACCCTCCTTCCTGCAATCGAAAAACTCCTTAAAAACACCTCCATTGCCTTCATCGCTATTGGGACCGGTCCTGGCTCCTTCACAGGTACTCGCGTTGGAGTCATGGCAGCTAAAGCCTTATCCTTTTCAAAAGGGATTACCCTTCTCCCCTTCTGCAGTCTCAAGATCTTCACCCCAAGTGACAACGGCCCATTCACCCTATATGGTGACGCCAAATCTCGAGGGTTCTATGCCTTGGATGGAAAAAAGTTTGGGAGAGCGGCAACATTTGATTCTCCAAGACTTGTAGCCGAAGGTTCTATCTGCTCTATCCTTAATATTCCCTTCCTAAAGCAGTACCTTCTAGAAAAGTTTCGTCAAGCCCCCCCCTCAAACCATGCAGAAGTTATAGTTTCATACTTTCTAGATCTTGAACCTAAAAAAATCAAAAACCCCTCTAATACTCATTCAGGGGTTGAATAATAAGGAGTTTATCGCGTAGAATGGCTGGGATGGCTCGAATTCAAGAATTCGTTAGCTCTGAATAGAAAACTATAAATAAACTTTTTAAAGCACTAGGATGTGATCTTTTTATGCCGAATGTTAAGGTTCGTACTGGAGAGTCGATCGACAAAGCCCTACGAGCACTCAAGAAAAAGCTTGATAAAGAGGGGATTATGAAAGCCGCAAAAGCGCACCGCTTTTACGACAAACCTTCAGTCAGAAAACGGGCGAAATCTAAGGCAGCTCTAAAGTACAAAATGAAAAAAGGACGTTAGCACTTGAGTTTTTCGATTGCTAACTGTATGCTTAGGCGCGTATGACGGATTATTATGAAGTTCTAGGTCTTCCTCGCGGAGCCACTCAAGAAGAAATCAAGAAAGCTTACCGTAAGCTCGCGCTTAGGTATCATCCCGATAAAAACGCTGACAATCCTGATGCCGAGAAGAAATTCAAGGAAGTCTCCGAATCCTATGAGGTCCTGAGCGACAAAAAGAAGCGGCAGGTATACGATCAGTACGGTTCCGATGCCCTTAAAGGGGCTGGTGGGATGGGCAGCACTGGTGGCGCGGCTGGTTTTTCTTCAATGGAAGAAGCTCTCCGCACCTTCATGGGTGCCTTCGGTGGTGGTGGTGGCCCAGGAACTAGCCCGGGAGGCGGAGATACAATCTTTGATTCCTTCTTTGGTCAAGAATTTGGTGATGGGCAAGAATATGCTCGTCAAGGCGTAAGCAAAAAAGCTCAACTTTCCATCAGCTTTGAAGATTCCGCCAAGGGAATCGAAAAAGAAATTGTTATTACTACAAATATAGAGTGTAGCAGCTGCAACGGAAATGGTGCACGCTCTCCTCAAGATATAAAGACTTGCACTACATGTCATGGATCAGGACACCTCCACCAATCTCGCGGATTTTTCAGTATGTCAAGTTCTTGCCCTCATTGCCATGGATCGGGAAAAATGATTACTGTCCCCTGCTCCGAATGTCATGGTGCGGGAAAAGTGAAGAAAAAACAACGGGTGAAAGTGCCGATTCCTGCCGGAATCGACGACGGCATGCGCCTAAAGATGACTGGTTATGGAGATATAGGTGAAGGGGGTGGCCCTCCTGGAGATTTGTACGTCTATATCAAAGTGAAACCTCATAACATTTTTACGCGTGATGGAGATGACGTCACTCTTAGACTTCCAATCAGCCTAACCGAAGCGGCTCTTGGATGTAAAAAAGACCTTCCACGTCTTCTTTCAAAAAAACCAGTGAGAGTTACCATTCCCTCAGGGGCTCAGACTGGAAAGATTCTCCGCGTTAAAGGGGAAGGAATGAAGAATGTCCACGGACATGGAAAAGGCGATCTCCTTATTCAAGTCCAGGTGGAAACTCCTGTCAACTTATCGTCTAAGCAAAAGACGATGCTCGAGCAGTTCCAAGAAACTGAAAAAGAATCGAATTCCCCGGAATGCAACTCATTTCTCGACAAGCTGAAGGTTTTTTTTTAACCCCCCTTATAAAACTTCTAAATGTTGCCAAGAAAACCCTAATTTAGAGATGCTCCTTTCTATTGGTGAATGGAATTTCTACAATCCCGAAAACGATCAGTATGGAGGTAGGTATACTTATCAGTTCTTTAACCAAATGGTTGGAGATCCTGATCACCGCAAGGCATTCATCGACTCCCTTTTGTGACTATGCTAAAACAAACCATTTTGATGGGGTTGCTTTTGACTGGGAATACCCTGTTTCCGACAAGCATGGAGGAACCGCCGATGATTACCAAAACTTTAAGGAGCTTCGAGCACAAATTCAACCTTTAAGGTGGATCATTGGTGGTTTTAACAAGGCTTCAGAAACTCCATATGCTCACAATAACTGGAGGAAACCGATGAGTTTCTTATGATAATCAAGACTCTATCACTGCCAAAATAGCACTTATTAAACAACACTTTTTAGGTGGTGCCATTAGGGGTTATCTGAATAGATAGCCTCAAATGGTGGTGGATTGGAAACTTTCATTGACTTCCCAACAATCTTTAGGTAGACACTCTCAAAAAACAAAAAAATGGCCGTTACGAGTTACATAACGGCCGGGTACCAGACTTTGCAGTCTGGAAAAAGAAGGGGGAAGTTTGTTTGTAAAGAGCAATCCAGACACTTTCTCTTCACTTACCTATTCGTGTAACATGTCGCTATCTTTTTGTCTACCATATTTTTTAATAACCTTAAGGTATTAGCCATTTTTTTCTTAGTACTGCATAGATGAAAGTTAAATCCGAGGAAACGATGGCTGTAGAAGTGACAACTTCTGAATTTGAAGGTGCTAGATAAAAAGTGTGCGTCAGGTCGAGCCTTGGGCACCCTCTAAGCGATATGACGTAGTGCGTCATTCAAATCATCTGTGAGAAGTTTTAACTCTATGATGAAACTCTTTGTCGATGCGGGGTGGTTTACGTATTCACGCATGATAAAAAAAAGATCACAGTTATCGCCGTTCCCTGGATCAAAGGTTTCGACCGCTTTCAAGATAGTAACGTGCTTATGATGCTTGATTGTGATGGGTTGGATAAAGATGTTTTGGATAATCGATCCAATCTCCTCAATTTCTTCAGTCTCGAGCTTCTGTACTTGAAGTGAGCTTGTGTAGAGATGGGTAACATCTTCAGCAATCTTTTCCAAAAACTTTTGTTTTGTCGCAAGCTCTCCATTTTTGTGGAGTTTGGTGACATTTGTGGTGAACGCTTCAAGTTCTTTTCGAAAGTTCATTGCAACTGATTTCATATCTTCTTTATTCACTAAACATACCTCGTTAACCGCATCGTAATGATCGAGCATCCTTTTTGCAATATAGAAATATAAATTTTTAAAAAATTAACCAAATCTTTATATTCTATTAATATTTAATAGTGTAACTCATGCCAAAAGAGTATTCTCTTGTCTAATAATAAGAGGATTTGTGCAACTTCTCGATACGAAGCATGCAGCGAAACTCCGAACACGTTACTCAGATGACTGCTCAAGATAAGATTATTCATCATTCTTCCTATGTTGTATATGTGGAAGTTTCAAGGGTTGAGTTTTTTAGAGAAATAGGAATGGATCTCAATGAGATCGGATAGCAAGAAATATGTTGTTCCATCATCAACCTTGATTGTCACTACCTGAAACCTATTAAATCTAGTAAAGATATTTTGCTAGAAGTCAAATCCTCGGGTTTTACAAAAGTTCGATTTGAACTAGGTTATGAGGTTTACAAAGCTGAGGACTGTGTTTTTAAAAGAACAAGTGCTAACTGTTTTCTAAGCTTAGCAATGAAGCCTATCCCTGCTTCCTCAAAAGCACATGGAGCAGTTTGAAAGAAAATCTACTTAGGAGCTTTAGGTTTAGGGTTCATTTCGATGGGATAGGATTGAGGCAGCGATTGCAAAGGCTGCAGCAACATTAAGCGAATTCTTCGATCCGATTAGCGGAATTTGGACAATATGATCTGCAGATTGAAGAGTAGATTTCTTCAATCCTCGTTCTTCGTTTCCTAAAAGTAGAGTAAAAGATGTGGGGAATTCGAAGTCAAATATGGAGGGGGCATTTTCTATTGTTTCAAGAGCTATAAGGGGCTCCGGGCAGGAGTCAATCCTGCCCTGCTTGCACGGAACATAGGAAGCTATTCCCATGGATGTTTTGATAACCTTGGAGTGAATTTGATTGGGGGTGTTTTCTGAAAAGATGATTGTTCCAAGTCGGAAGGCTTCGGTAGTACGCAGGATGTTTCCAATGTTAAACGCCGAGCGGAGCTCTTCAAGGTAGATGTAAATGGGACCGTAAGGAGCTTCTGATAAAGTGTCAAACCGTTTGATAAGGAGATTATGTTCTTGAAGTTCGACCGCAGCTTCTCGCATGTGGAGGTGAAAGCGGTCTGTCATTTCATCGATTGTTGAGATCGATGGAAGTTTAAGCCACGATTCCATTTGTCTGTACTGATCATCGAGGGGAAGAGACTTTTCATATAAAATGCGCAAATACTCACCTGCATTTTTATGGCGTCGCCTAATGGAAAGAGAATTGAATTTTTCAAATGTAAACATAGGAGAGGATTATACCAGATAACTGTTTCGGATGGAGAAAAGAATATTTCTGATATAAAGGGTGTATTTAGGATGTTCAGTCGAATCTAATAAATTTTTTTTGGTGTGTGTGGCGTGGATTTCTCAAGGATAAAACACAAACTATAAAACAAATAGTAGGATCGTTCTACCATTAGAAACCCGTTTAGAAAAGCGGTGTCCAATGCAGAGCTGTATCCAAGTGACACTTGGATTACTGCAGTGTGGATGATTTAACTGGGGCTCGAGCGGAAAAAAGCAATTTTACAATGGATTTTCAAAGCTTATGCAAGTTGGGGAATGAATCTTTGGGCGCGAACTGAATCAGACCTACAGTGAGAGGATGGTTAAAAGACTCAACTACGCTTTCTAAGGCTTTGCAGCAAGAAATTCATCAAGTGTTCCATCAAAGACCTTGATCCCGTCATCATTGATAGAAATGATCTTGGTGGCAGCTTCATTGATGAGGTCGCGGTCATGAGATACAGTTACACAGGTTCCTTGGAACTCGGCAAGACCCCACCCAAGAGCGGAGACAGCTTCGAGATCGAGGTGATTATTTGGCTCGTCCAAAATGAGAGTATTGTAGGGATTAAGCAATAGCGCGGCAAAGATTAGACGGCAGGTTTCTCCCCCGGAAAGTGTGGAGATCTCTTTAAAAGCGTCATCCCCTCCGAAAAGCATTTTCCCCATGACACCACGGATTTCTTGATCATAAGAACTTGATTTATAACGTTTTAACCAGTCAAAAGCTTGAATTTTTTCACTCTTATCGATGAAGTCTTCATGGTTTTGTGGAAAGTACCCAAGCTCGAGCTGATGCCCTCTTTCGATTTTACCATTGTCAGGTTCTACTTCTCCAGCAAGCATTTTTAGTAGCGTTGTTTTTCCAATCCCATTGGTTCCAATCACAGCAATTTTGTCGCCGCGCATGATTTCAATGCTGAAGTCTTTGATCACATGATTGTTACCGAAACTTTTACTAATTCTTTCAACTTTAAAGGCAATCTTTCCTGATGGTTTTTCAGGGGGATTGAAGCGAATATAGGGGCGCTGGATGTTTGATTTTTTTAACTCTTGAGGTCGTAGGCGATGAATTTCTCTTACCCGGGACTGCACTTGTGAAGCACGGGTTCCTGCTCCGAACCGAGACACGAAATCTTTAAGCTGCGCAATCTTTTTCTCTTTTGATTTTGCTTCTGACTCCGCACGTGAGCGAACCGCAGTTTTAGCAACAAGCATTTCATCATAGTTACCAGGGTAGTTAATGATGGTGTCGTAATCGATATCAGCGATGTGCGTTGTGACGGCGTTTAAAAAGTGGCGGTCGTGACTTACAACAATCAATGTGCCAGTGTAGTTATGAAGGAAGGTTTCTAGCCACCCAATCGACTCAAGGTCGAGATGGTTCGTGGGTTCATCTAGAAGAAGGGCTTCAGGGTCACCAAATAAAGCCTGGCAAAGAAGAACACGGAACTGTAAGTCACTCGGAAGCTCGTGCATCTTCTTCTCGTGGAACTCAATATCGATTCCCATCCCACAGAGGAGTATTTCAGCATCCGATTCGGCACTATACCCATCTTCATCGGCAATTACCTCTTCTAGATCACCCAGACGCATTCCAATTTCATCGGTCATCTCTTTTTCATAGAGCATATCCCGTTTGACCAGAGCTTCCCAAAGCCGTTCATTTCCAATGATGACAGCATCACTGGCCCGGAAATCTTTAAACTCTTCAATATTTTGTTTTAAAAATCCGACTTTTTTAGGAAGTGAAACAGAGCCTGATGTAGCATCTATAGTTCCTATCATAATTTTCAGAAGCGTCGATTTTCCAGCACCATTCGGGCCTGTCAAACCGTAGCGGTTTCCCGGATTGAATGCTGTGGAAACATCGTCAAACAGGACCCGCGTTCCAATTTTTTTTGAAATTTTGTCTAACACAATCATAACGGCGCTATTATAGCAAAAAAGTTTAGGAGACTCAAGAAAGAAAATGCACTTGGAGGTGCTATCTGATTTTAGTAAAATCCAAATCTTTGAAATATAATCAGGATAATTGCTTTATTTTACTGAGGGGTTCATTAATAATATGGGTATGGAACTTAGTGAATACGTGTATGAATTTATTCATCACCTAGAAGTGGTGAGAAATGCGTCGGGACATACCCTAAGAAATTATCGCCTAGACTTGAAAGCTTTTGAGGGGTTTGCAAAAGACCAAGCTGTTGATAAGAAGCTGATTCGTTCATACATCGCTCATCTGCAGATGAAAGGGGTTTCGAAGCGGACTGTTCTCCGGCACCTCTCTTCTCTCCGCTCAATGTTTAAGTACCTTCTTAAAGAGAAAAAGATTAAGGAGAATCCCGCAGCTGACATCGGCAGTCCAAAACTTGATAAGCCTATTCCAAAAACTCTTTCTTACCCTGAGGTGCAAGAGCTTTTTGACCAACCCAATACTGAGGAACTCCTGGGGCTAAGAGACCGTTCAATTATGGAGCTTTTCTATAGCTCTGGCCTCCGCATCAGTGAACTTGTGGGTATCAACCGCAGGGATATTGATTTTCGGGATCGCTCTCTTCGCATTAGAGGAAAAGGGAAGAAAGAACGGATTGTTCCCATTACTCGAAATGTTGCTAAGTGGATCCAAAAGTATCTTGACGACTTACGTCGCTATGAAGAGGGGAAGCCTCACTCCCAAAAGGATTCAGATGCAATTTTCCTCAATAAATGGGGTAAACGTCTGACTACGCGGTCGATTGACCGTCTCTTTAAGATCTATCTTCAGAAGAGTGGGTTAGCGGGACATATCACTCCTCATACCATCCGCCATACGATTGCTACTCACTGGCTTGAAAATGGAATGGATCTCAAAACAATTCAGGTGCTTTTGGGGCATGCTTCGTTAGCGACCACTACCATTTATACTCGGGTCTCCACCAGACTCAAGAGAAAAATTTATGAGTGCTCTCATCCACGTGCTAGGAAAGGTTGAGTTAGAGAAGAAAAAAGCGCCAACTAAGTTGACGCTCAAGTTCCCGGAAGGGGGGTAAGCCGGATTCTGTCACCCACAAACCGTGGGTTGCAATCATTCATCTAGGGACCTTATTACTAAGACCCTCAAGCGACATTGAAAGAGTCCCGTTGCGAAAAACAGTTTAGACTCTTTTCTTGCTTCAGGTGGGGTTTGCCTCTCCGGGACATTACTGCCGCGGGGCTAGGTCATCAACCCAGCATTTTCATCCTGTCTAATCTCTGCGGATTAGCGGCCTGTTTTCTGTTGCACTTTCCGTAGCCTTACGGCCCCCAGCATTTCGCTGGCACCTTTTTCTCTGAAGTCCGGACTTTCCTCTCTTACAGAAGCTGCGCTTCTATAACAGCGATTGCACCCCGCTCCGTAGTTTTTTCTCAATCTAACTGGGTGTGTGCGATTCCCAGGGATCTTATGCCTTTACAGTGCGACGGCGACGGCGCTTCGGCGCTTCAGCCCCTTCCGCTGCTTCGCTTTCTTGCCAGAAGTGGATTCGTGAGCAGTGCTCGCAGAAGACGATAGCTTTTCCTTTCCGAACGATGTTTTCGTGTTGGAGGGTAAGGGTGATATGGCACCCGCTGCATGTCCGATTTTCAATCGGGACAATCACTCTGTCTTTTTTGTTGCGAAGAAGGCGTTCATAAATTTTAAGAGTTTCGGGCTGAGCGTTCCTGATGACCGCATCACGTTCAACTTTGAGACGCTGACCCTCTTCATTGATCTGATCAATGCTTCCTTTAATTTCTTTTTCTAGCTCTTGGCTATTGGTTTCTGTTGAGGAGAGGCTCTTTTTGATTTTCTCAAGAATTTCTTCCTCTGCGACCTTTTTATCTAAAATATTGCATGTTTGAGTTTCAAGGGAGACTTTTTCTCTTTCGACAGTTGTCATTTCCTGAGTGAGGGCGTTGAATTCCTCGACCTTTTTGACACTCGATTGTTGCGCTTCGAGTTTTTTGTACTTCTCGGTAAATCCTTGAATTTTCTCTTCAAGGCCGCTGACTTGCTTGTCAAGATCGACAATCTCCTCTTCCTTCAGCTTTAATTGTTCATTCAGTTCGATGCGGAGAGATTCAATCTGTTTCAACTCTCCTTGCCTCTGTTTCTTCACCCGCATTAGGCGAATCATCTTTATATCAAGTTCTTGAATATCAAGTAGTGGCTTTATTTCTTCGTGCATCTAGCTCTCTCTAGCGATTCTCTTACGGCCAACAGCGTACCTTTTTCACAAAAAATTCTCAAGAGAAAACTCAAAGTCCCATTAAAAACAGAAAGATACAGAGAACTATAAAAAAAGATGTTTCATGCTACTTGGGTTTTTTATAAATGGGGGGTCAAATGCTGAAATCAAATTCGGATCTTGAAGGGCAATAAATAGGTGAAAATTAAGGTGTCTAGAGATGGAAAAAACCTGATGTGGTATTTGATGAAGAAAAATTTGAATTTGTATAAAGACGTGGTTTTTATGCAGTACTTTCTGGTTTTTGGAAAAAGTTTGTACCGGAGGCCTATCAAAAGATTAAAACATCCAGCTAAAATTTAGATTCCCTTCTTGCACGTTGCTATAGGTTGGCTTTAGTTATTAAAGAATAATTGTCCTAAGATGTACGACTCAATAACTTCAGTTCCCAAAATCAAACTTGCGGTATCTTAACAAAATCCTGAAAAAAATTATCCCGTTGCTTTTTTGTATACATCTTCCCTTTCCTCTTAATCCCACTTTAAGAGAAAAAATTAACAGAATCTATATTCGACTACACAACTGAAAGGCTGGGTTCTTCGCGGAGACTTTGGAGAGTTTCAGCTAAAAGATTGATGTCATCTGAAGTATGCAAGGCATTCACCGTGAAGCGCAGGCGGATGGCCCCTTGGGGAACAAGTGGAGGGCGGAGAGTCGTAGCTAAGATGTTTTCTTTGATAAGAGCATTTGATAGTTTGAGACATTCCCCTTCTTTCGAGAAAATAAGGGGAATAATATGACTTGTTCCGCTTCCAACATCCCAGTGGTTATTCGTGAGGAGCTCTCTAAGAGTATAGCTGAGCATGTCTACCTTTTGTCTTTCTACATGCATGTCTGGAATTAAGTCTAGGGAGCCACTTATTGTCCCAAGTCCCGCAGGGGGGAGCATCGTTGTTTCAAGAAGTTCGGGATTGAATGCTAAAAGGTAGTTTCGAAAAAGTTGGTTTGTTGCAAGATATGCACCAAACGTTCCCGACTGTTTACCAAAACTTCCAAACACCACATCAAGCCCTTTTCGATGAGATGCAAAACCCATTCCGTGTTTTCCAGTGATACCCACACTGTGAGAGTCATCGACATAAGTAAGTGCTCCATATTGATCAGCCATTTCCGCCATTTTTTTTAGATCAGCAGTCATCCCATTGATTCCAAATAGCGACTCAGTGATGATCCATTTGTGACTCGCAGTACTTGTTTTTTCAAGTAATGTTCGTAGTTGTTCCAGATTATTGTGCTCATAGCGGAAGACCTGAGCACCCGAGCCAATCGCTGCTTGAATCAATCCATGATGACAATACCGATCGATAAAAATCATGCAGCGGTTGGTCATGAGAGTTGATAGGATTTGATGATGAGCATTATATGCTGACGGGAATAGAAGAGAGGTTTCCTTCCCGACTAAGTCGGCAAGTTTTTTTTCTACACTGCGGTGACATTCCAGATGCTCTGTCACAAGGCGATTAGGAGTCGTTCCCGCACCCCACTCTAAAACATACTTAATCGTATTTTTTTTCACATAAGGGTGCTGAGAAAGGCCTAGGATGTCGCCTGAGGTGAAGTTTAAGCGACTCCTGTCGTTTTTTTCCTCCAATGCGGCCACGCATCTAAGTTGCCTGTATTCTTTTTGTTCCCGCTTTTTTTCAAGCGCAGCTTGGTAAAATTCGTACTTACTCACCCTATCCAGACTACTCCTCCCGAAAAATAACTTCAAACCCAATCTATCGGAACCTCTTCAACCTCTGAGTGTGGTCGACTCTGTTTATGGAGTTATAACAATGGGGTGTGTTTGTGGTCGGACATGATCGCCAAAGCCATAGCCGTGTTTTTTGAGGACATGGGTATGGGGATCGGTAGGGGAGAGAATGTAGAGGGAATTTTTTACTGAATAGATAATAAAGAGTTGAGTGAGATGAGAGATTTCGGTGAGATAATCGAATGAGATGGGAAACCTTGGAGAGAAAAAGGTGGCATTTCCAGGCTTTTTTGGTTGAGGATCTTCGAGTTCTTCAGAAGAGGAAAGGTGAAGAATGAGACCACACGATACTTTTTGAATTGAGCAAAGGTTTTCGAGAGTTAGTGATTCATTAAAAATTTTTTCTTTTGAGAGACAGCCGGAAAGGATTTGACTAGATGCTAAACGGAGGGTACGCTCTTTTGTGAGTTGAGATGCGATTTCTGCAAGGCGAGTGCTTAATGCGACTTTCTCAATGCGTGGATCGTCCTGCCAGCAGTGATTGCCTGCTAGATAAACCTTTTTAGGATTGCGGTTTTCCCCTATCCGTTTTGCGAGGACCTGTTCGATCGCACTACCAAGAGAGGTCACTTCCTCAAGAGTCAGAAGGTCTTCAAATTCGATGTAATGATTTCTGTAGAAGAAATCGAGGTGATCTTTGGTGAGAGCAAACCGCATGTTTACCTTTTACAATATATATTGGTAGTGTTATTATAGCGATTTTAGATCCAGAAGTCCAATGAATACATATGACCATCTGAGAAAGGGCATTCCCCTCATCGAAACGCAAATCAACTACACATTTAAAGAAAAATCTCTTATTGAACTTGCGTTTATTCATCGCTCGTTTACCAATGAGAATCGTGATGTTGTCGAGGTGCATAATGAGCGATTGGAATTTTTAGGTGATTCCATTCTTGGGCTGATTGTGAGTGATTTTCTTTACAATTATCTTCCAGACAGATCTGAAGGGGAGCTTTCTTATCTCCGCTCTCGCATGGTTGAAGCTTCAGCTTGCGCACTATATCTTCAAAAAATTGATTTAGAGGAGTTCCTCATGGTTGGAAGGGGAGAGGCCATGAATGAAGGGAAGGGGAGAGGAACGATTCTTGCGGATCTTTTTGAAGCAATCATTGGCGCACTTTATCTCGACGGTGGGGTTGAAGCGGTCCGCTCATTTTTCTTTGATCATTTTAGGGGAGATATTATTTCTATTATTGAAAAGCCTCATCGGAATTGGAAGGCTGAACTTCAGGATTATTGCCAAAAAACCCATCAAAAACCCCCAGATTATGAAGTATTGAGAGAAGAGGGACCTGACCATCTCAAGACCTTTTTCATTAAAGTGCATCTCGACAACAGAGAACTGGGTCATGGAACAGGGTCTTCCAAGAAAGAGGCAGAGCAAGACGCTGCAGAAAACGCAATTGAAAAACTAGGGTTATAAATGGTCAAGCAGAAGTCGGTTTGGGTGTGCAATGAGTGTGGAAATAAGCAATCTAAATGGACAGGAAGTTGCAATATTTGCAGAAGCTGGGATTCTCTTGCCGAAGAACTTGAAATTAGTGAAACAGTAGGGCGTTTTGAAGCAACGGTAGCCCGGACAACCAAGCCCGTTTTAATCGAAGAAGTAGATGCTACAAAATTCAAACGAATCCATACAGGATATCGTGAATTTGATCGTTTAATGGGAGGAGGGATTGTCTCTGGTTCCCTTAATTTACTTGGGGGTGAGCCGGGGATTGGAAAATCTACGATGCTTCTTCAACTTTCCAAACGCCTTGCTGATCAAGGGCTTACAGTTTTGTATGTTTGCGGTGAAGAGTCAGCAGAACAAACCTCCCTCCGAGCAAAAAGGCTCGGTATTAAGAGCGATAGAATCTATCTGTATAGCGAAACGATTTTTTCCCAAATTCGTGCACAAATCAAAAAGCTCCATCCCGATGTCTTGATTGTCGATTCTGTTCAGATTGTTTACAAGAGTGAGCTCTCTTCTGCGCCCGGTTCTGTGACGCAAGTGCGTGAGATTGCAATGGAGTGTATGCACCTTGCTAAAGGGAGTGGGATCACAACATTCCTTATAGGACATGTGACCAAAAGTGGAGATATTGCAGGGCCACGCGTTCTTGAGCATATTGTCGATAACGTTCTCGAATTTGAAGGGGACCGTCAACATGGATATCGCCTGATGCGTTCAGTTAAAAATCGCTTTGGGCCGACAGATGATGTGGCTCTTTTTCAGATGAATGAAAAAGGATTGGTTGAGATTCTTAATCCTTCATTAACTTTTTTAGAAGAGAGAATGACCGGTACCCCAGGGTCCGTCATTGTCCCAACGATTGAAGGGACTCGCTCTTTGTTAATTGAGGTGCAAGCTCTTGTTGCCACCAGCTCCTTTGCAACGTCTACTCGGCGCTCCACAGGCCTTGATCCCAAACGGCTGACCCTCCTTCTTGCCGTTCTTGAAAAGAGGATGGGGTATCAACTCCATGCGCTTGATGTTTTTGTTTCCATAGCAGGTGGCATAAAAATTACCGAACCTGCGATAGATCTTGGTACAATCCTTTCCATCGCCTCTTGCTATTGCAACAAGCCTATTCCCTCTGATACGGTTGTGATGGGAGAAGTGGGGCTTGGTGGAGAAGTGCGGAGCATTCCTCGTATCGAAAATCGTATCAAAGAAGCTATCAATATGGGGTTCAAGCGGTGTATCCTCAGTGCCAAAAATCTCAAAGGTCTCAACAAGAAACTTTCTGAAAAAATTGTACTTCAAGGTGTCGCGCGTGTCGAAGAGGCTATTAAGACTTTACTTTTATGAATCTTTATTGATCTATTCGTGACGATATTATCTAGGTTGATAGATTGCTCTTGTAGTGTGAAATAAAAAAGATTATACTTGGGGGTCTGGGATCCTTTTGGAGGAGTGTTTATTGATGACAATAAAGGTGGGAGCGCGGGGGTCAAAGCTGTCGCGTAGGCAGGTGGAAGAAGTGATGGGAGGACTAGGAAGAGAGTATGAGTGTGGATGGGTTGAAACTATGGGGGACCGAGACCTTATTTCGTCGCTAAGTCTAATGGATAAGACGGATTTCTTCACAAGGGAAATAGATGCAAACGTTTTAGAGGGAAAATACGATGTGGGAATTCATTCAGCAAAAGATCTACCTAACCCACTTCCAAAGGGGCTCAAGCTTGTTGCTTTGACGCATGGAATTGATTCAAGTGACAGTTTAGTGATGCGAGATGGGGATCGTTTGGAGACTTTGAAGAGGGGAGCTGTGATTGGATCCTCATCTCCTCGTCGCAATCGGGTTGTTAAAGGGTTGCGTCCTGACTTTCTTTGCAAAGAATTGCGTGGGGCAGTTGATCAGCGATTAGAAATGCTAGATTGTGGCAAGGTCGATGCTCTTGTTGTTGCTGAGGCGGCTTTGATTCGTTTGAAATTGACAAGTAGAAATCGGCTGACTCTTCCTGGACAGGGAGCTCCGTTCCAAGGGAAACTTGCTGTGGTTGCTCGAGATGAGGACCTTAAAATGCAAGAGGTCTTTAAAAGACTAGACTCCCGAAAAGAAAAGAGGGTTCTTTATTTAGGAACAGAGGAAAAAAAAGGAATGGTGCACCTCCCAATCATTGAGATCATTCCACGTGATTTCCAGGGATTTGAAATACAAACAGCAATGGCCGACTTTCCTGAATATACCCATGTGATACTTACAAGTAAAAATGGGGCGCGGGTTTTTTGTGATTGCATGGAACATTACAAGGTGAAACTTCAAGGAAACAAAGTTTTTGCAGTAGGCAAAGCGACCGCTCATGCTCTAGAAGAAAGAGGCATAACAGTTGATGAGGTGGCAGTAGAGGAGACCCAAGAAGGAGTTGTTCATCTATTAGCAATGGAAGATTTAGATGATGCTTATGTCCTTTTGCCGCAATCTTCAAGGGCACGCTCTGCCCTATCCTCCTCTTTGATACTCCGCAGGGTGCGCCACCAAAAAGTGTCTATTTATGATACAAAGAAAAAGATTCCAAGTGTCAAGCCTGATTTAGAAAATTTTGATGAAATTATTTTTACAAGCCCTTCGACAGTTGAAGCTTTTTCAGAAATTTTCACTGTTATACCCAAAGGAATTAAGCTGATGTCGATAGGGGCAATTACTCGCAATTTTTTGAAAATAAAATTACGAGTTTAAAGATGATCAAGGTTGTGTTCTTTTGACCGGTTTGGTACGCTTTTGTCAGGTACTTAATCGAGATGGCTTGATATGAATTTTTTAACTCTTTTTACACGCCGTCGACGGATGGTTCAGGTCGAGTCGACAAAAAAAGACGGATTTAGTGGCTGGATTAAATGCACGAAGTGTGAAGAGATGATCCATGCTAATGAACTTCAGTTGAATCACACCTGCTGTCCGAAATGTGAGCATCATTACCGCCTTTCAGCAGTGCAGCGTGCTGACCTTCTCTCCGATGAAGAGACTTTTGAAGAGCTCTTTAGTGAAATATATCCGAAAGACCCCTTAAACTTTGTTGATTCCGAACCTTATATTCAGCGTCTAAAGCGGGCGCAGAAGAAGATGGGGCGGACTGAGGCTATCCTGACTGGAGTCTGTGAAATGGGGGGGAATAAAGTCGCCCTTGGAATTTTGGATTTTGGGTTTATAGGGGGATCAATGGGGTCTGTTGTAGGGGAAAGAATCACCCTTTTAATTGAACACGCATTAAAAAATTGTATCCCAGTTATTCTTGTTTCCTCATCCGGAGGAGCACGGATGCAAGAGTCGATTTACTCTCTGATGCAGATGGCAAAAACTTCTGCAGCACTTGCAAGACTCCACAACGCTGGAATTCCCTATATCTCTGTCTTGGCTAATCCCACAACAGGTGGAGTGACTGCATCATTTGCGTCTCTTGGTGACATTATGATTGCGGAGCCAGATGCTTTGATTGGATTTGCTGGGCCAAGGGTTGTGGAACAAACCATTCGCCAAAAGCTTCCCGATACAGCTCAAAGATCTGAATTTCTCCTTGAAAAGGGAATGATAGACCATATCGTTAAACGGGGTGAACTTAAAGAAAAACTCGTTTTCTTTATTGAGTTCTTAACGGGGAATCGAAAGCTTCCTGAAAAGGGTACTAAAAAGGTAGAGAGAGAAAAACTTGAGGATCTTATCGCCCTTTCGCAAAAGGAGCGAAAAAACAATGCGATCAAAGTTAGTAAGCCATGAAACAGCACGATGTTCCCATAAAGCTAGAAAATGGGGCAGCCCCCCCCACCTACGGATCTGAAGAGGCTGCAGGGGCCGATATCCGCGCATTTGTCCAAGAAGAGATTGTAATAGTTCCTGGAGAGAGCAAGCTTGTCCGGACGGGAATTCGCTTAGAAATTCCGAAGGGCTTTGAGGTTCAAGTTCGTCCTCGAAGTGGACTGGCATTAAAGCACGGTGTTACCGTTTTAAATACCCCGGGTACAATTGATTCTGACTATCGCGGCGAAGTCGGGGTAATCTTAATCAACCACGGCAAGGAGCCATTTATAGTCATGCCAAAAATGCGGATTGCGCAACTAGTCTTTGCACCAGTTTTGCAGGCGTGCTATAGGGAAGAAGACACACTAAAAACGACAGAAAGAGGGGAAGGCGGTTTTGGCCATACTGGAACGCATTAACCATCTCTTTAAGAAAGGAGAAGACGTGACTCTTTCAGAATTTATCCAAGAAGGAGTGATTTGTTTCTTAGAAGCAGGAAGTCGAGACGAGGCGCTAGATCAAATGGTCGATGCTCTTGAGAATGCAGGTGAGCTCGATGATAAAATGGAGTTTCGCGAAGCGATTTATAGGAGAGAGAAAATCGTATCGACTGGGATTGGAATGGGAGTTGCCATTCCTCATGCAAAACTTTCGACATTTAACCGCTTCTTCTTAGCTATTGGCCTTCAAAAAACAAAAGCAGGAATTAAGTGGGATGCAGAAAGTACACCCCCTGTCCGTTTAGTTTTCTTGATTGGAGGGCCTGCCAATCGGCAGACGGAGTACCTAAATATTCTTTCTCTCTTAACAGCAGCGATTAAAGATGAAGATCGGAGAAAAAATCTGATTAATTCTAAGACAAAAGAAGAAGTCCTCGATCTTTTCGAAGGTTTATAATACCACTTTCACAGAACTAAACAACTCCTTGCCTGTAAGTCGAGGGTTTTGTTAGAAATCGACTATCATCCTGAATCCTTGAATCACCTCATCCATGGTGTTCCCCGAGCTTGCAGCTAAGAAGCCTCTACTTCAAAACAACCTTTCCTAAAAAATCTTTTTTAGATGGGGGAACTCTTCCAAAATTATTCCAGAGCTAATTCCTTTTAACCACTGTATCATCTTGTAACTGACAAACATATTGTACAAGATCACATGCTACTTTACCTGTGATAATATATAAGTTTGTGCTCCACAGCAATCTGCCTTAGCAAGGCTCTTAAACGCACCGCAATTTGTCCAGTCAATACTTGCTTTCTATATTTAGGAATCCAGACAAGATGAGATTTCAAATCTACTTTGTGTGTGCTCCTAAATTATAACGTCGCGTAGCGACAAGATTAGCCTTTTTTTCGCCTTAAAGGCGAGAATTTTCAACCGTCCTCCGGAGTAGGCAATACATTTATGAATTTACTTCTCGTGATTGGTTTGGATTCGATCTTATACATTTTTATTCATCCTTTGTCATTTTTTCATTTCTATAACCCACCTTATATTTAGACTGTTACTATTCGTGAAGGAGAAATCCGTGGCGGAAATGTTGCAAGAAAGTCAAAATTAATATAGGTTATGTCATCATAGAGTCAAAGGTGGTAAGCCAGGGTGTGAAATGGATTTAAAGATTAAAGATGTAGCGGAGTTGTTAAATGTTTCCGAAACAACCATTAGACGATGGCTTACGGAAGGAAAAATTCCTGCTTATCGTCTCCACCATCAATATCGATTTAGTCGCATTGAAATCGAAAATTGGATGCTTAGCTGTCGTCTCCAAAAAGAAACAGGAAACTTTCTCCCTTCTACAGAAGAGCAGATCTTCCCGCCTAAGAAAGCAAAAAATGAAGAGCAAGATGGCAAGAAAGGAATGCAACAGTTTAGCCTGTATCGCGCAGTGCACAAAGGTGGAGTTTTCACGGATCTAAATTCTACAAAAAGAGACACGATTATTCGAGAAATAATGGATCGTGTTTCAGGAGAATTAGGAATGGATCCTTCGGTAATGTCTGATCTTCTACTCGATCGAGAAAAACTGATGCCCACGGCCTTGAATAATGGGATTGCTGTTCCTCACACACGAGATTTTTTGCTGAAAGGACCAACGGATGTGGTTGTGATTGTTTTCCCAGAGGAGCCGATCGATTGGGGGGCTCTAGATGAAAATCCTGTCCATACTCTATTTTTCCTTTTTGGTTGCGATGACAAACGTCACCTTCATCTCTTAGCAAAACTTGCTCACCTTAGTAGCAGTGATGAAGCTTTGGAATTGTTCCGTTCGAAGCCCGAGAAAAAAGAACTTCTTGAATACCTCAAAGGTTGGGAGTCTCGCATTAGATCTAAGTAGCGCATCTGTAGGACGATAAGCGTGATCACGGAGAGATGTGTTTGGCTCTCTAGCTTCTCCTCGAAGATGGGGAGCCTTTAATGATTATGTTCGAAATCCGACAGTCTTTATGTGCTTAGGATGGTTTTCATGCCATGATGCATTCAGTCTTTTTTAAAAAGTTAAGGAACGCCATCCACGTAAGCAGTGGAATTTTGCAAGAGTTCCCAATGCCGGATGATACTTTAGTTCTTTTCTTTAGGGGGCCATGCCATGTTCCTGGAAAAGCCGAACGCTTGGGTTCATATTCGTAAGAAGGAGGCCGCAAAAGGGGGGCCAAATGAGATTAAGAATTTATATCAACCAACTCGAGTATTGCGAGGTCACTAGTGTGTTTCCTGCGTATCTGTATGAAAATGTAGATCTGTTTGTGGACAGAGGGCCAGTTGATGAACTCAAATCGGTCTTCAAGTGCTTTGCTACGCAGGGATATTAATTCTCTTCTTCGTTTGTGGTTGTCGACCCGGCGAGCTTTTTCTTTTTTTTCTTTTCTTCTTTAGGAAGAGCTTCGTCGGTGAAGGTGAGCTTTTTATCTTTAAAATCGACGATGATCTTTCTAGGCTCATCACCTTCGAGAAGAAGTTTTTCAGCAAGAGGGTCCTCAAGAAGTTGTTCAATACACCGACGCAGGCTACGAGCCCCCATTTCAGGCTGATGACCCTTGTTAACAAGATGTGTTTTTGCATCGTCGGTGAGCTGAATAATGATACTCTTTCTTTCGAGTCGCGCTTTAAGCTTCACAACTTCAATCTCAATGATTTTCATGAGGTTGCCTTTATCAAGAGCTTTGAAGATGACAAGGTCATCTAAACGATTGATAAACTCTGGCTTGAAGTGTTTTTTTACCGCTTTGTCGATTTTGTCCTTCATGGTGTCGTAGTCGGGCATTCCTTCTTTAACCCCAAAGCCTACCTCAGTCGTGCGGCGGATTAAGTCAGAGCCAAGATTAGACGTCATGAGAATGATCGTATTGCGAAAATCTATTTTACGGCCCATAGAATCGGTAAGTTTACCGTCTTCAAGAATTTGAAGGAGGAGGTTCATCACATCGGGATGAGCTTTTTCCACTTCATCAAAGAGGACAACAGAGTAGGGGCGACGACGGACCTGTTCGGTAAGCTGACCCCCTTCCTCATGCCCTACATATCCTGGAGGCGATCCTGTCATGCGACTTACCGCAAATTTTTCCATGTACTCAGACATATCGACTTGGATAAGGGCGTCTTCTCCACCAAACATATGAATTGCAAGTTGCTTGGCAAGGAGGGTTTTACCCACTCCCGTTGGTCCTAGAAGAAGGAATGCACCAATTGGACGACTGGGGTCTTTGATATCGGCTTTGCTGCGGCGAAGAGAACGACAGACCGTATCGAGTGCTTTTTCTTGTCCTACGATATAATCTTCTAGGAGCTCATGCATTTTGAGAACTTTTGATGCCTCTCCCTCTGTCAAACGAGACATTGGAATGCGGGTGTGTTTTGCTACCACAGAGGCAACGTCATCCTCGTCAACAACGACTTGATTCTCTTCTTTGTTCTTTTCCCAAAGAGCAGTTTCCTTGGAGAGTTTTTCACGAAGATTTTTCTCATTATCACGAAGGTTTGCAGCTTTTTCATACTCTTGCTTACCAATCGATTCCTCTTTAGCTTTGCGGAGCTCTTCAATTTGAATCTCGAGCTGATGAATCTCTTGAGGTTGGTGAAGCATCGAAATCCGCGCTTTCGCACCTGCTTCGTCAATTAAGTCGATCGCTTTGTCTGGAAGGAACCGTCCTGTAATGTAACGATCAGAAAGGTAAACAGCGCTTCGAATCGCTCCTTCGGTATAGATACACTTATGGTGCTCTTGATATTTTTCTTTGAGTCCTATGATGATTTCTGTTGCTTCTTCAACAGAGGGAGGGGCAACATTAATCTTCTGGAATCGACGTTCTAAGGCGGCATCTTTTTCAATATGTTTTCGGTATTCATCAATCGTTGTGGCACCAATACACTGAATTTCTCCCCGTGAAAGAGCGGGTTTTAAGATGTTTGAAGCATCAATAGCTCCTTCAGCAGCTCCTGCTCCTACAATTGTATGAAGCTCATCGATAAAGAGAAGGATGTTTCCGTGCTTTTTCACTTCATCCATGACCGCTTTGATACGCTCTTCGAACTGTCCTCGGTACTTTGTTCCTGCAATCATAAGGGTAAGAT
Organism: uncultured Chlamydia sp.; assembly: GCA_946127115.1. Taxonomy (GTDB): domain Bacteria; phylum Chlamydiota; class Chlamydiia; order Chlamydiales; family Simkaniaceae; genus Neptunichlamydia. The sequence continues at coordinate 319,872 of CAMGYI010000002.1, read as the reverse complement.
CAAGGGAAATGAGCTTTTTCTTTGTCAGGTGGTCAGGAACTTCTCCATTTACAATTGCATGGGCCAGTCCTTCAACAATTGCGGTTTTACCAACACCGGCCTCTCCAATGAGAACGGGGTTGTTTTTTCGGCGACGGCAGAGAATTAAGATGAGGCGCTCGACTTCGTTCTTTCTTCCAATCACGGGGTCAAGCTTCCCTTCCCGGCAAAGTTCTGTTAGGTCATGTCCATAAGCGCGGAGCGCTGCAAGCTTTTCTGATCCAGGTGAGGATGAAGCTCTTTCTTGCCGAGTTGTTGAAGGGGATCCTGGCATTCCCATCGGAGGAAGTTGAAGATTAAAGGTTTCAAGTTCTTTAAGAACCTCTTTTCGAACGTCTTTTAGATTAACATTGAGATTTTCTAGGATTTGGGTGGCAACGCCATCAGTCTGCCTTAAGAGCGCGAGGAGAAGATGCTCCGTTCCCACATAATTATGGTTAAGGGCAGCCGCTTCTTCGTTCGCATATTCAAAGACCTTTTTCACTTTTCCTGTGAGAGCTGGGTCGCCATATACTTGAATCTCAGGTCCAAAGCCCACAAGGCGTTCAACTTCAGCCAAGACAGTGTCGTAGTCAATATTGAGGTTGCGCAGCACATTAACTGCAATCCCTTGTCCCAGCTTAAGGAGACCGAGTAAGATATGTTCCGTGCCTAAGTAGTTATGGTTGAGACGTTGCGCCTCTTTTTTAGCGAGTTTTATGACCTGCTTGGCCCGGTTTGTGAACTTATCAAACATCATGATGCCCGTGGTTTTATTAGTCTAAATTGAAACACTAGTCTCGTTAAAGATTAATATTTTAACCCAAACTAATCAAGTGAATTTATACCGATCATACTTCCCTTCTATAATTCGCATCTTGCCCATGACACCATTTTTTGGGAAATTTAAATTGTGCTCTGTTTTTTTATCTCCTTTTCTGCTACGTTTTAACCTCTTTACCAGGTGTGATTAGCAATGTGGAAAATTTTAGATACTGGCATCTCTTCCGCTCAAAAAAACATGGAAATTGACCGGAACCTCCTTGAAAAAATGAAGCCAGGCAATGTCCCCATTCTTCATTTTTATGATTGGGAAGGGGATGCCGCAACTTATGGATATTTTCTTGATCCAGGCAAGTTTCTTGACTTAGAGACGGCAAGTAAGGTAGGCCTTTCATTAGCCCGCCGTCCTACTGGAGGTGGAATCGTATTTCATGTTAGCGACTTAGCTTTTTCGGTCTTAGTTCCTGCAGATCATCCCTATTTCTCACTTAATACACTCGACAACTATAATTTTATCAATAGTGCGGTTAAAAGGGGAGTAAAGATTTTTCTTGAAAATGAGCCCTCTCTTCTTCCTGAAGAATCAATTCCTCTTGACGAGGATTGCCGTCACTTCTGCATGGCTAAGCCCACAATTTATGATGTGATGCTAGAAGGGCGGAAAGTGGCAGGAGCGGCCCAGAGGCGGCGAAAGCAGGGGTATCTTCATCAAGGGAGCATTGCGATCGCCCTCCCTAGAGGGGATTTTTTAAATTCTGTCCTTCTTCCTAATACCCAGGTTCAGGAGGCAATGCTCTCAAATACTTTTTCTATTTTAGGACAAGGGTGGACTCAAAACGATCTAACACAGGTGCGAGAAACTCTCAAACACCAACTTCAGAAGGAATTGATACAATGAATAAGCCAAGGACTGCAGTGAGCCCAACACGGAAAGAAGATTATCCGGAATGGTATCAACAAGTGATTAAGGTGGCTGAACTTGCTGAACACTCTCCTGTGCGAGGATGTATGGTGATTAAGCCTTGGGGTTATGCTCTGTGGGAAAATATCCAACGGATCTTAGACCGTCGGTTCAAGGAAACAGGACACCAAAACGCTTACTTCCCCCTTTTTATTCCCTTGAGTTATTTGGAAAAAGAGGCAAAGCACGTCAAAGGATTTGCTAAAGAGTGTGCAGTTGTGACCCATCACCGCTTGGTGCAAGGGGAGGATGGAAAACTTATTCCTGGTGGAGAACTTGAAGAACCTCTCATTGTTCGACCTACTTCTGAGATGATCATCGGTGATATGTTTTCTAGATGGATCGAGTCTCATCGGGACTTGCCACTTTTAATCAACCAGTGGGCAAACGTTGTCCGTTGGGAGATGCGCACACGTCTATTCCTACGTACCACAGAATTTCTCTGGCAAGAAGGGCATACTGCACATGTTACAGAAAAAGAGGCACGGGAAGAGACTCGCCGAATGCTTGATATTTATGTCGAATTTGTAGAAAACAAGCTTGCGATTCCTGTCTTTAAAGGGGAGAAGACCGAGAGTGAGCGATTCCCAGGGGCTATAACGACCTTTACCTTCGAAGCAATGATGCAAGATGGAAAGGCCCTTCAGGGGGGGACTTCGCACTTCCTCGGTCAGAACTTTTCCAAAGCGCAGAATATCACTTTCCAAGACAAGGAAGGAAACCAAGTTTCCGCCTGGACGACTTCTTGGGGGGTGACCACTCGCATGATTGGAGGGGTGGTTATGGTACATGGGGATGACGATGGTTTGGTTCTTCCTCCTCGTATTGCTTCAGCCCAAATAGTGATCCTTCCTCTGGTGCATAAGTCCGAGACAAAAGAAAAGATCCTTGCCTACTGCCATGAGCTGAAGAAAAAATTGCAGGCAATCCATTACTGCGAAGACTCTCTTACTGTTCATCTGGATGAGCGAGACATTCGGAGCGGGGAGAAGGTTTGGTCGTGGATTAAAAAAGGGGTGCCGATCCGTGTTGAAGTAGGGCCTCGCGAGCTTGAGCAAAATCAGCTCTCTATTGCTAAGAGAAATAAGGGGCATAAGGATCTCGAAAAGCAATCAGAAGAAGAACTTCTTAAAACTATTGTTGATCAACTTGAGGCGATTCAAAAAGACCTCTATCAAAAAGCAAAGGTTTTTCGTGATAGTCATGTTAAAGAGATCAATACAAAAGAGGGATTTTATGACTTTTTCAAAAAGGACATAGGTTTTGCTAGTTGTCATTGGTCAGGAGACCCTGCAGTTGAGGAAGTGGTTCAAAAAGACTTAAACGTGACGATTCGATGCATCCCACTGGATGGTCTCAAGGAAGAAGGAACATGTCCTTTCACCGGCAAACTGAGTCCCCAAAGAGTTCTCTTTGCAAAGTCCTATTAATAATACCCATAGAAAAACAAGGCGCATTCTCTTGTGCATAATTGTCTAACGTGATAGAGATTTTAACAAACCAGTTCCAAGCCTGCTAATAAGCATCTAAGGGTGTTTGATATCCATTTTTTCACCCATATTCAACACTTCAAAAGCGGCTATATAGCCAAGATATTTTATTTTGGTTATAATTTTTTGAATGACATATTCACTAGATTTTTGAAAAAAAGTACTATTAATCCGAAGTAAAGAAAGGTTAAGTTTTGCGCAAGTAGCAAAGCGTTTTGGTGTAAGTGTAAATAGCGTGTTTCTCTGGTCTAAAAAATTGGAGCCAAAGTGCACTAAAAATAGACCGGCAATAAAAATTGATAAAAAGGCCTTAATAGAGGATATCAAAAAATATCCTGATGCTTACAGCTACGAACGAGCGCATCGTCTTAATGTGAGTACTTTAGGTGTTTATTGTGCCGTAGAGCGGCTAGGAATCAGCTATAAAAAAACATTCAATCATCCCAAGGCCTGCGAAAAAAGAAGGCGAACCTTTCAGGAGAAGATAGCAAAATATGAAGATTCTGGAAGAGCAATTATATATATTGATGAAAGCGGATTTGCCCAAACTTCCCTCTAAAAGCATTCTGGTTATGGATAATGCTTCATTCTATAAAAGCAAATCTATGCAAGAGGAGATTAAAGTCGCAGGCCATACTTTAGAATATCTTCCTCCTTATTCTCCTGATTTAAACCCTATTGAACACAAGTGGGTACAAGCAAAGTCCAAACGAAGAAGATACCAATGTGGAATAGATGAATTTTTCAGGGAGTTATACCCTCGTGGAAAGGAGGTATACAATATTAATGTATGTATGATATCGGGTAAGCTGTATGGGTTTTTGAGAGATTTGAGGTTTTATGTATAGAAAAAAACTATTATATTTTTTGTCTATTGTTTTATTAATTTTACAAAAAGTAGTTTGGGGAGCAACGTTTACAGTAACAACAGTCGCTGATTCAGGATCAGGATCTCTAAGAAATGCTATAGATCAAGCTAATTTAAGTTCTGAGCCATCTAATACAATCCATATTAATGCTGGAATAGGAACAATTCAACTTTCGAGCCCCTTAGCAAGTATTACAGTTCCTTTAACAATTAATGGAAATGGGGGAACTTTAGATGGGTCAAGTACCTATCGAGGATTTATTGTGAATACGCCTTCTAATTCAGTAAATATAAATAGTATGACTATTCGGAATGTGAAAGCTAAAGGTGGAGATGGAGGACAAGGTGTAGGCCCTGGAGGAGGAGGAGGAGCTGGATTAGGCGGTGGAATATTTGCTTTAGCAGGAACGTTAGGCATCGATAACATAAATTTTATTAGCAACTCTGCTATTGGAGGAGAGCCCGGAGCTTCTCAATCGATTTCTGGCTGGAGTGCAGGAGGAGGCGGCGGCGGTTTAGGGACCAATGGGGCTCTCGCCCCAACACTTAGTCAAGGAGGAAATGGGGGTGGAAGTTTTGATGGCTCGGGTGGGGGAACTCACGGAAACCCAGGAGGAAATGGGGGTTTTGGAGGAGGAGGAAATGATCAAGGAAACTGGCCAGGAGGAAACGGAGGATTTGGAGGAGGCGGCGGCGGGGGATACAATAATACTGGAGGATTTGGAGGAGGAGCTGCGGGAACTTTTAGTAGTACGGGTGGCACACCAGGTTTTGCTGGTGGGAACCGTTTGAATAACCTTATTGGAGGCGGAGGAGCAGGACTTGGTGGCTCAATTTTTATTTACCAAAATCAGCAAGTAACAATTAAAGGGGCTAATTTTTCCAATGGGGTTGCTCTTGGTGGTGCTCGGGCCCAAGGATTGGGACAAGATATTTTTATGATGTCAGGATCTACTCTGACTTTTGACTTATCTTCTGATATTTCTATTACTAGTAATATTGAAAGTGACCAGGGAGCAGGTGGTGGTTCTGGTGGAGGTTTTATAAAAATAGGGTCAGCCATATTAACGCTATCAGGAGCCAACACTTATAGTGGTGGGACCACTATCTCTGGAGGAAGTCTGAGTATTTCAGCAGACAACAACCTAGGGAATGCTGGAGGAGTTTTGACGTTTAATGGTGGTACGCTTCTTTCGACAACAGGTTTTACTTCTTCAAGGGCAGCGACATTAACTGGAGCAGGAACAGTCGAGGTTACAGGGTCTCCTCTTACCATGTCAGGAGTTTTTAGTGGTTCAGGATCTTTAACGAAAAGCGGTAGTGGCACACTCCTTTTGAGTGGAGCCAACACTTATAGTGGTGGGACCACCATCTCTGGAGGGAGTCTGAGTATTTCAGCAGATAACAACCTAGGGAATGCTGGAGGAGTTTTGACGTTTAATGGTGGTACGCTTCTTTCGACAACAGGTTTTACTTCTTCAAGGGCAGCGACATTAACTGGAGCAGGAACAGTCGAGGTTACAGGGTCTCCTCTTACCATGTCAGGAGTTTTTAGTGGTTCAGGATCTTTAACGAAAAGCGGTAGTGGCACACTCCTTTTGAGTGGAGCCAACACTTATAGTGGTGGGACCACCATCTCTGGAGGGAGTCTGAGTATTTCAGCAGATAACAACCTAGGGAATGCTGGAGGAGTTTTGACGTTTAATGGTGGTACGCTTCTTTCGACAACAGGTTTTACTTCTTAAGGGCAGCGACATTAACTGGAGCAGGAACAGTCGAGGTTACAGGGTCTCCTCTTACCATGTCAGGAGTTTTTAGTGGTTCAGGATCTTTAACGAAAAGCGGTAGTGGCACACTCCTTTTGAGTGGAGCCAACACTTATAGTGGTGGGACAACTGTTAGTGCGGGTGCTCTTCAAGGAACTACTTCAAGTCTTCAAGGAACAATAACCAATAATGCTTCGGTTATCTTTGATCAGACAACAACAGGGACATACTCAGGGAATATGTTCGGGACAGGGTCTTTTAATAAACTAGGATCTGGTACAATTACCTTAAATGGAGCCAATACTTATAGTGGTGGGACAACTGTTAGTGCGGGTGCTCTTCAAGGAACCACTTCAAGTCTTCAAGGAGCAATAATCAATAATGCTTCGGTTATCTTTGATCAGACAACAACAGGGACATACTCAGGGAATATGTTCGGGACAGGGTCTTTTAATAAACTAGGATCTGGTACAATTACCTTAAATGGAGCCAATACTTATAGTGGTGGGACAACTGTTAGTGCGGGTGCTCTTCAAGGAACCACTTCAAGTCTTCAAGGAGCAATAACCAATAGTGCTTCGGTTATCTTTGATCAGACAACAACAGGGACATATTCAGGGAATATGTCTGGAACAGGGTCTTTTGATAAGCTAGGATCTGGTACAGTTACCTTAAGTGGAGCCAATACTTATAGTGGTGGGACCGCTGTTAGTGCGGGTACTCTTCAAGGAACCACTTCAAGTCTTCAAGGAGCAATAACCAATAATGCTTTGGTCATCTTTGATCAGACAACAACAGGGACATACTCAGGGAATATGTCCGGGACAGGGTCTTTTAATAAACTAGGATCTGGTACAATTACCTTAAGTGGAGCCAATACTTATAGTGGTGGGACCGCTGTTAGTGCGGGTACTCTTCAAGGAACCACTTCAAGTCTTCAAGGAGCAATAACCAATAATGCTTTGGTCATCTTTGATCAGACAACAACAGGGACATACTCAGGGAATATGTCCGGGACAGGGTCTTTTAATAAACTAGGATCTGGTACAATTACCTTAAGTGGAGCCAATACTTATAGTGGTGGGACCGCTGTTAGTGCGGGTACTCTTCAAGGAACCACTTCAAGTCTTCAAGGAGCAATAACCAATAATGCTTTGGTCATCTTTGATCAGACAACAACAGGGACATACTCAGGGAATATGTCCGGGACAGGGTCTTTTAATAAACTAGGATCTGGTACAATTACCTTAAGTGGAGCCAATACTTATAGTGGTGGGACCACTGTTAGTGCGGGTACTCTTCAAGGAACCACTTCAAGTCTTCAAGGAGCAATAACCAATAATGCTTCGGTTATCTTTGATCAGACAACAACAGGGACATATTCAGGGAATATTTCAGGAGGCGGAGATCTAACAAAAAATGGCTCGGGAAAGGTAACGCTAAGTGCTACCAATACATTTTTAGGAATGACAAAGATCCAAGGAGGGACCCTCGAAGTAAAGGGGTCTTTAATCAGTCCAGTTATTGTTTTTCCTTTGACTTTTTTACAAGGAATGGGAACTGTCGGGACAGTGCAAAATAGTGGAACAGTCTCTCCCGGATCCTCTATTGGTACTCTTATCATTACTGGAGATTATACCCAAGCTGCTTCAGGTTCTTTAGTCATAGAAATCGATGATGATCCCCTTGCGTCAGATCTTTTATTAATCTCAGGAACAGCTAATTTAGATGGTTCTGTTATTTTAAATCCTTTACCAGGATTTTATGAGGCAGGAACAACCTATACATTCTTAACAGCCTCTGCAATCTCCGGTCAGTTTGCTCAACTTTTAGAAACGCAGCCACTAGATTTTATTCTGAAATACTTGCCAAATGCTGTCCAAATCCATATTGCTTTTACAGAGGCCGTTCTTCCAACACCTATTGATGATCTAAACGGAAACTCAAAAAAGATTGCTGAATATTTATTTGCTTGCAACTCCATTCACTCGAACGATCTTGTATCCATCTTAAAACCTCTTGTAAAGCTTCCTGCTGAAGAGTTTTCTAATGCTCTTTTAGAACTAAGTCCACAACAGTTTGGAGGCCTTTCTTTATCTAACTTGCAAACCAGTGTGCGTATTGCTCGGTCAATGAATAGAACCAATGATTCCTACGAAAATTACTTTTCCACCTGTTCTAAACCCTCCAAAGAGAAAAAAAATGAATTTAGCCAATTAATCTGGTTTAACCCTATTGGATACTACTACAAACAAACTGAGATGCAAGAGCAAGTGCCTTTTAATAGTAAAACATACGGATTTACAACAGGATTTAGCACATGCCTCTTTAATCATCTTATCGTAAGTGCAGGAACAGGATATACCTATTCAAGCCTTAACTGGTATGAAAATAATGGAGATGCTCATATTCAATCGGTTTACCTTAGTCCTTCTGTTGGGTATATTGGAGAATACGGGTATGCAGGAGTTGCTTTGTTAGGGGCACGTAGCCTCTACGATGTTAATAGAAAGATTCAATTTTCAAACATTAGGGAAACGGCTCATAATAATCACAAAAGTTATGATGGTCTTATTGGAATTTCTGGGGGATTAAAATTAAAATTTCCAGAAAAACTCCAAAAGAATTTATTCCTCATGCCAACACTTAATCTAGATTATCTCAATATTTTTGAAAAAGGTTACCAGGAGTCAGGAGCAGGCCCTGTGAGTCTATCTATCAGGAATATTCACTCAGCTTTCCTGCGTCCGGAATTCAAATTAAAACTTCTGAAAGAACTTAACACAGAAACAACTTGTTTTTTACCCAGTATCTATGTTGGTTGGTTAAGGAATATTCCGTTAAAAAATGGAAAGTATACTTCCAGATTCTATAAACAAGAGGCCTGCGAAGGGAACTTCACTGTACAAAGTTATCATATTTCAACAGATCAGCTAGCTTTGGGTGCTGAAGCATCCTTATTCTATAAGGATAATTGCTCGTTAAGTATAGGATATGAGGCAAACATAGGAAACCATTACAGTGTTCAGGAAGGAAGACTAAACTTTAACTGGAATTTCTGATTTCTGAGCTATTAGGGAAATATTCATTCTAAGAAGGTAGGTTTTCTCCACGTTGGTTTTCTTCTCCACGTTGGACCAACGAAGGTATCTTTCCCTCGAGGCAATAACCTCTACTCTAGGATCCAAGCGACATTCATGCGCTGATATACGCTAAGAAATCATTCTAAACCTACAGCTTCGTCTCGCATAGGCTACATAGCTCCAAATAAATAGGCATATTCAAATTGCTGTTGCTGATCGACCTTTCCAGGTCGTGTCCCTTTCAGTGCCCAGGTGCGCGTCAATGTCCCACGTTGGCCAATTCGTGATTCGTTCTGAAACCAAATATCTATATCTTTTGAACGCATAGGATCTTGAGCTTTTTCATCAGCCTTGGGATGACGTGAACGCCCTGTAATCCAAACCAATCCTGCTCGCTTTAAAATGTTATATACAGTGCTTTTAGCTGGACGAGCTCCATATTGACGTTCTATAAGATTTTGGATATCCGTTACTCGGATGCGCCTCTCCGAACAATCTTTTTGCAGATCCAGAACAGAGCTTTTAAATGCTTCGTATTCACTAGTACATATGTGAGGTTTAGCTCCTCCTCCATATTTGTCCTTTAATCCCTCTATCCCTCTTTTTCGAAAGCTATCAACCCAATTCATCAGTGTGCGAAGTTCTACTCTTACCATTTTCGCTGTCTCAGTAAAACTCTTCCCATCCCTTATGTGAGCAAACGCTAGGTAACGTCGTCTCTCTCGATAGCTGCCTCTGGTTTTAGATAATTTGTCAAAATTATACTTCTCTATTCCTTCTAATAACCTAAATTTTCTTCCTTGCATATTATACTCTCTTGCCTTGTTTGAAAAGCATGTCAAATTAAATCATAAATTTTCATTTCAGAAATGGTGTTAAATAGGCGTTCCATTATAGGTTCAAATTTCACCTAGAAATCATGTATATTTCAGAATAATTTGATCACGTCAGTCATGATTAGCCTCCTTGTAAATTGCTAAATTTTCTTCAAAAAATCAATTTACGAAAAGAGGGCGGTTTTATCACAAGGTTTTGCACTTTAACAAACTGATAGTTTGTGGTTTCAAAATTGAATTCACGTTAGTATGGCCTTACGATTTACCTGTGCTCTGCTTGATTTGAACAACATACTTAAAAGCTTCATCCTGAGCAACAGTTTCCCCTAGACCTTTTCCCAGGACATAAGTAAAAGCATAAGTGAAAGCATGAGTGAATTCACGAGCTTTAGCTTCCGGAAACCCTTCTTTAATTTGAGAGTCATAAAAATCCTCATAACGAATTAGATTAGCGTATGCTCGACTCATACGACTGAACGTTTCTGACCCTCTTTTTTGTTCAAGTAATGGTTGTGAACTAAGCTTATCCGGGTGAAATTTGAGCGCTAGTTTTCGATAAGATTTAACCACATTATCTCGTGTAAATCCTTGATCAGGTAGGCCTAGAATCTGTGTATCTGATTGGCTCATTAATTCTTTAATATGCTTTTCTAGAGTGGGCTCCTCTCGTTTTTCTTTCACCTCTGCACGTTGGGGCGAGGAGTTTTCTTTAAGTTTTATTCGGATGTGTTTGATTGTTTCATTGCTGAAGGGAACAACAGTCATGAATTGACCAAGTGGACCTGTAGTACCGGTACCAGGAAGCCAATCAGTGATTCGTTCGGCTCTATAAGTATCATTAGTAAATAGATCTGGGATTTTTTTACTTAGTTTGTCCAGGTTATACTGGAGTATTTTTTGTCCCAGGATTCTTTCAAATTGTATTCGTATTTTATCTTCATCCAATGGTTTCCCAATGCCAGCCCCTAAACTTTGATGGATTTCCTCATATGTATCTTCGATCCATTTGGTAACCTTTTCAATATACCTTGAACTATCTCCGTAGCATGTTTTTAAAACTTCTAAGTAATGAGTTCCTTCTCTTGCAGAAATATTTATAAGGAATTCTTCATTTTGTATTTGTTGTGCTTGCAGCTGATGGGGGGATTGCTTTACTCTTGTGCTCTGGGCTCTTTGCGTTGACTTTGTATTGTGACGAGCTTTAGGAGGTTTAACTTGTGCGGCGGCGGGTTCTCTTTCCTTGTGATCCACTTGCTTTTTGCTTCTTTCTCTTGCCCTTATGTCTTTACTCAGATATGCATCAATTTTCTTGATTGTTTCTTGAAGGTCTACTTTAAGTGTTCCTTGTTTGTTAAATTTGTTTTGTAAGGCTTCTAGATTTTCTTTGAAAGTTTGCAACGAACCTTTCTCTAAGCCATGAAGTTGTACACTTCTAAATGCGGTATTTATTCTATTTGTTACGCTGTTTTTATTGTAACTTACACCGCACAGCCAATCCCATAAACGATTAAAACAGGAACCACATGATCTTCCTCTTGTTCCTTTGTCACCCCCAATCTGGTCAGTGAAAATTGTGGTTTCTAAATCAGAGTGGTTTACCTGCACAATAATATTTCCACATAAATTTTGATCTAGGTTTTCCATAATAATTAACTTCCTTTTTTTATAATTTAAATTTAATTATTTTTTATTAATCTCATTGTTTCGAAAATTAGAGCTTCAAGAAATATCTTAAATTCTTCAGATAGCTTTTTTCGGAAAGAATCTGATAGAGAAGGTGGTTGATGGGCTGAAGTTTTTTGATTTTGTTTGTAGAGGCTTAGGAGGTATTTGACTGCACGACCACCTTGGAGAGTGTCTACGTAGCTTTGCCGTCTTGGGAAGATTTCATCCGCTAGGAAAAAAGGATTTATTTTAATTTGGGAATTTTCCAGATAGTCGGCTTGTTTTTCTCTTAAACTGGCATTGTATGCTTTGAGGGCTGAAAATACCGATATTAATTGACTCATAATAGACTCTATTATTTTATATTTTTATTATTATAACAGATTTACAACTAATTTATAATTAATAAAATTATTATTATCTATATTATACTTTTTATAAGATTTGAAAAATTGAAGACATGCCTGAAATATTATTTCCAGTATTCTTCGATCTCTTCGAGAGATTTGGATTTTGTCTCAGGGATTTTGCGCCAGATAAATAAGAGGCCAAAAAAGCCGATGAGCCCGTAAAGCCAGAAGGTACCTGCTTTTCCTAGGAAATGAATAAGATTGAGGAAGGTAGCTGTGACAATGAAATTAGAGACCCAATTGGCACAGATAGCGACTCCCATTGCCTTTCCTCGGATATGGAGAGGGTAAATCTCTGAATTAAGAAGCCATCCGATTGGGCCCAAGCTAAAGGCGAATGAAGCAATGTAGGTAAAAATGCAAGCGAGAGAGATAGTTGTAATAATGCTGGTTGAAACGGTTTGATAAAAACCAATCCCTAGAACAATTAAGCTAAGGACGATCCCTCCAAGGCCAAAGAGAAGAAGAGGCTTTCTCCCCACCTTATCAAGAAGGTAGATTGCAAGAAAGGTCATGAGAACATTTATGACCCCTATCCAGGTTGTTGCAAGAAGGGCTGCTTTATCAGATCCAAACCCGGCGAACTCAAAGATGGTTGGAGCATAGTAAATGATTGTGTTAATTCCGGTAATCTGCTGAATAACTGTTACGCCAATCCCAGCGAGAAGAGCTGGGCGGATCCGTTTAGAAAGGAGCTCAGACCAGTGAGGTTTTTTTGTTAATCATTTTTTCAATATGACTGATTTCTAGTGCGGCGTCCTCCTCGCTTCCCCTAAATCTTTTAAGGACATCAAGGGCTCCTTTCTTATCTCCAATATTCGTAAGAAAACGGGGGCTTTCTGGGAAAAAACACATCACAATAAACTGAAATGCTGCGGGGATTGCAGCAATCGCAAACATGAGGCGCCAAGATTGGGTATCAACAAATAGGAGACCTATAAGATAGGAGGAAAGAATCCCGATCGTAATGAATAATTGGTTAATGGTCACAAGCCCCCCTCGGATATAACGAGGGGAAAGCTCAGCAATATAGAGGGGGGCTGTAGTAGAAGACACGCCGATAGCAAAACCGACGATAAGTCTCCAGAAAATGAGCTCATTAACAGACCCCGATAAGGAAAGACCGATGGCACTAATAATAAAAACAAGGCTTGAAGAGAGGACAATCTTTTTCCGCCCTATGCGATCGCAAAGAGGGCCACCTAAAAGGGCTCCAAAAATTGCTCTGAGTGAGACCATGCTAATCACGAGCTCTTCCTGGAGGGTTGTCATAGCATATTGCTTCTTGATATAGAGAATTGCTCCTGAAATGACCCCAGTGTCGTACCCGAAGAGGAGCCCTCCAATTGCTGCAACTGCACTAACGATGGCTAGGAGCCACCGCTGTTTCGAACTTTCACGTGCCATGAGCTTCACCATTAATGGAAGAAGAATAGAAGTCAACTCTAGTGCCCTATTAGCAAAATTTGATCCACCTTTTCACCCCTCTAGCGGCTTCAAAAACCTCTCGATAATATTGTCGATTTTCAGAAGACACGAGAGTTAAAGATTTGAGCGTACAATTGCATCAATAATTAAAATAACAGAGCAACTAGATAGTGTCGTCACGAACAGATCAATGAAGTAGGCTCAAAGAATTGTTTGAGGGATGTTGCGGGAAAGGAGGGGGTTTGGTACTATGGATTGTTTTATAATTTATTGGAAGAGTTGTCATGCTGGAATTTTTTCGCAAATACCAACGATATTTTTTTATTGTTATTGCTGTGGTCATCATTGTCTCCTTTTCTTTTTTTGGAACGCATAGTGCAATCAATGCTCCTCAGAAAGTTGAAGATAGATGTATCGGCCAGGGGGTTGATGGCTCAAAAATTATGAAAAGTGAGCTGGACTATATGGTTCGCTTTCTATCAAGTGATCGGAATGATTTGGCGCTCACTGAAAAAGGTATGATGCCGAACTTCTTCAATGATGGAGTAGTGCGAAAGGATCTCTTAGGAACCGGCATTGGTGTTTTGCTCGTGAATGCCTACTTTGAAGATTTGAAAGGAGATCTTACCGAGCGAATGATCCACCATAAGGCGTTTCGTCCCTATCGTCATCCGACAGCGCCTTTTATCAGTGTAGAGAATCTATGGTCACAAGTTCTTCCCTCGCAGAAAGCACACCTGGATGCCTTTCTGAATACGACTGAAGAAATGAATCCTGATACGTTTGGGTTCCTTGTGAATTTGTATCTTGGCGAATCTGCTTTTCCTCCGAATATTCTGCGTGAGTATTTAATGTTTCAGCAAAAGCATTACAGCTGGATTGAGCCCGATCCAGCATTAGAGAGAGTGAACTTAAATATTTTCCATTGCCGGAGCCTAGAGGAATGGTTTGGCCCTCGGTTTATTGAGCTAGCGGCGCAGTTTGTGATTAATGCGGAGCTTATAGCCAAGGAACGAGGGTATAAAGTAAGCTTTGAAGAAGCGCGCGTTGATCTGATTCGTAATGGTTACGAAGTCATGCAAACGCAGCTTCGAAAATCAGAGATTTCTGAGGAGGAAATTTCGCAGCTTTGGCAGCAACAGCTCTACATTCTTGGAATGAATGAAGAAGAAGCTGTTGGAGTATGGCAAAAGATTATGTTGTTCCGCCGCTTGTTTGAAGATGTGGGTGGAGCTGTTTTTGTTGATCCCCATGTCTATGAGACATTTTATAGTTTTGCTTCAAAAACTGCTGAATTGGACCTGTACCACTTGCCTGATTTTTTGGATATCAAAGATTTTTCTAGTTTGATGAAACTCGAGCTTTATCTTGACCAAGTTTCGGAAAATCGGAAGGAAGCTTTAATGCTTCCACAAGCATTTACAAACGCTCATGAGATTGAAAAAAACTGTCCTGATCTCGTTGAGCGACGTTTTTTGTTAGAAGTTGTTGAAGTGAAAAAAGATGAAGTTGCCCTTGGTGTGAGTCTTAAAGAAATGTGGGAGTGGCAGCTTGATAAAGAGAACTTTGCACTTTTGACGAAAGAGTTTCCTCAATTGAAACTTAAAAATGCTGAGGACGCAGAAGAGTATTTTGCAGTGCTTGAAGGGTTAGGGTCTGAACTTCGCGGAAAGGTTGACCGGGTGTCAAGAGGGAAGATTGTTGAAGCCCATCCTGAGTGGATTCAAGAAGCTCTCAACCAAAAGCATACAAATGTTCGTGAGGTGAGTCTTTCGCTGAACGGAAAAAGTTCTCCTTTTGAAGGGGTAGAGTCTAGCGAGAAGCTTTATAACTTATTTTCTAAAACTGTGTTAAAGGGGGAGCTTGATAGCGATCCAGAAGCTCTTGCTGCAAAAAATCAATTGGAACTATTTACTGGAGATGGAGAAACCTATTACCGCTTCCAAGTGGTGGATCGGGATCTAACTCGAATGGTGCTAACCTTTGAGGAAGCAAATGAGCGGGGCATTTTAGACATGTTGCTTCAGGCGCATTTAGAGGCATCTTACCCTAAAGTACGGACCAAAAATCCTGCTATTTTCAAAACTGAAGAAAACGACTGGAAGCCTTTAAGTGAGGTGGAAAAAGAAGTGGGTCGAATCCTTTTTGCGGATACCTTAAAGAGTATCGAGTTTCAAGTATCTCAACTTGGGGTTAAACTCCCTGAAGATCGTTTTGAAAGGCTTGATGAATTTTACCCTAAGTATCGTCTCTTCCCACATATGGTGGTGGCAGAAAGGGAGATTCGTAGGGTTGGCGAGGGAAGTCAATTCTTGAAGCAAGCAGAGACAGCCAATGAAAAGGGAAAGCTTGGAATAAAGAGGGATCTTTGCTCCCAGTGGTCCCTTGTAAAAGAAAATACAATGTTCAAAAGTCATGAGCATAGTCCTTGGTTTTCTTCAGAACTCTTTTCGATGGTAGAAAAGAGCTGGTCTGACGTGGGGCATCGCAGTGGGAAGCGTCTTTCATTTTTCCAGCTTCAGGAAAAGTCTATTCCCAGTGGAAACTTTAACGCGGAAATGAAGCAGGGACAAGTAATTCTCTCAAAAGAGGCAGAGCGCCATCTCATGATCGATTTGATTGAACGGATTCAGAAAAAAAATGCAATAAAACTTAGCGATGTCAGTGCTGAAAGATCTTAAACCTTTAAGCCCAGCCGCTTTTTTTGAAGTGAGAGGAAAAATCCCCAAAGCGAAAAAAAAACGGCAATTTAAGAAAGCTCTTCTTCCTAACATCACGGGTCTGACCGGAGAGGGTCGACTTGTTTCACTGGCATTGCTTTGGAGCCCTGTTGGGCTTTACATGGAGATGGGATGTAAACTGGGAATCGAGAGCGGAGATCAGTTGGAGCTGTTCATTGATACCCGAGATCTTAAAACATCCAATGTTATCACCCGATTTTGCCACCATTTTTTGTTTGATTTGGAGGAGGAGACTGGAGTGGAAGTGACCCGGTTTAGGGGTGAGGATAGCCATGAATTAGCAGACTCTGGTCTCATTACTATGAAAACGGAGGTGAAGAAGAGCTCGTATGGGGTTGAAATTTCCCTTCCCAAGGAGATTCTTTACGGGTATGATCCAGTAGAATTTAAGCGGCTTGGGTTTTGCTATGGCTTTAAACGGAGAAATGGAGAAAAGGAGCACTTTAACCTTTCCTCGGATTATTTTAATCTTGAAAGACACCCTGCCCTTTGGGCCTCAGTGGAGCTTATGGAATGAAGTATACAGATACGCATGAATGGTATTTAGATGGGAAAGTAGGGGTCTCTAAATATGCTCAAAAGGAGCTCGGAGAAATCGTCTATATCGAGCTTCCCGAAGTTGGGCAGATAGTGAGAGCTGGGGAAGAGGTTGCAGTCCTAGAGTCTACCAAGGCTGCTGCTGATATCTATAGTCCGATTTCAGGAACCGTCACGGGTGTCAATATAAAGCTCAAAGAAGATGTGAATTTACTCAATCAGTCTCCTGAAGGAGCAGGATATCTCTTTGAGATCGCACCATCCTATCCGGAAGAAGTAGAATTGCTTCTTACAGCGGATGATTATTTAAAACTTGCTGAGGGAGC
The DNA here is from genome assembly GCA_946127115.1 of uncultured Chlamydia sp. Lineage (GTDB taxonomy): Bacteria > Chlamydiota > Chlamydiia > Chlamydiales > Simkaniaceae > Neptunichlamydia. Next base: position 302,960 of record CAMGYI010000002.1, on the reverse strand, counting down.
TGTACCCCAGTATACAAAACCTCCCCTTTAGGGCAGGTGATCGAGAACATGATGAGTATTAGAGCGTAGCACTTAACTTTTTTCATCATTGCGATTCATCTAAGCCGACTACACTTCTAGAAAAGGCCCCCCCTCAGAAAGGATTTTGACCGTTATCGGGTAGATGTCGTCGAACCGGTATATGGAAATAGATGGATGTTTCAAGGGTAGATCCCAAATGGGGGCTTTTGCATGAAGATAAACTGCTTCTGTTTCTAGGAGGTATCTATGAGAATTTTAGATTTAATAGATAATTTTCCTGATTGTTTACCGCAACTGGGAGAAATACAAACAGTATGAAAAGGCGGATTCATTATCTAAAGCAAGGGTTTATCATGTGCTCTTTTAACACAGTAGCGACGTAAAGATTTTATCTTGAGTCCTTTGCTTAAATAAGGCGCGGCGGGTTCTAGATGATTGATGGTCTACTAAAATTCCAATTAGGCTAAAACCAGACCCTCAGCTTAGATTCTTGGCCGTCTTTGCTGACTCATTTTCTGTAAAGCAAGTTCATACAAAGAGAGCTTTCTGCGTTCAATTTTTTTTGAAATAGCTCACTAATATTCCAAGGATTCGAAATCGAGCTCACGTGAGAAACAATAAGTGATGCAGAAATCTAGTGAATTATATCCCAATTTTTATTAACCTGGAAAAGAAAAATTTTTGAAGAGACCCAACCATCTAGGAGGCTGATATGGCTGCCATTCTTATGCAAGATTTAAAAGACGTTGCAAAAAAAGTTAAAGTTCATGGCTCGTTCAGGAAGTTTGAAGAGGCTGATTTTTACCCCCCTCATGAAAAAAGAAGAAGTAGTGCCAAATATAGAGAAATACATAAAAAACTCGTTGTTAAGGAAGATCTTCCATGTTTAATTTGTGGAGTAAAACACTCCTATCTAATGGACGAAGAAAAGAAAGTTGATCTAACTTTTAATCCTAATAAAGCAAGTCAAATGGAAACCCACCATCATATTATAGAATGGTCTCTTGCTAATGCAATTGATGTTCAGAAATTCAATAAAACTTTAGCGCCAAATTTAAAAAGAAGATATCCGAATGAAAAATTGTATCATTCTTACATGTTAGAAAACGATATTAAGGATTGGGTAGACCATCATGAACATAACTTATGGGTTCTTTGTGATATACATCATCGTCATAAATACTTTGGGATTCATGCGATTACCGGTCCCATGTGGACTCCTCAGAACCTTTTTTCTGAAGCATTTTTAAATGCAATTGAAGAAGAAGTTTCTGGACCTAGTAAAACCCCGAGTTCTACTGAAAAAAGTCTCATCTCCGAGTAGGAACTCCCATTTTTGTGGTATTAGCCATCGGGTCTTCAATGCATTTTTAAACACGGTTATGGGCCCTGATTTTGGGAATGCAAGAGATTGTTTTTCTTGCTTGATTTCAACAGTCCCTAAAAGGCATTTGAACAATCGTAAAAGACCAAAACCTTTATGAGGGTTTGTTGTTTCAATTTTCCTAAGCTGTTTCTCTGAATATTTGAACGACCAAATGTCGATAAAACGGCGATAGCTATGGGTCTCAGGGATTAACTCTTCTAAACTGATCATTTCGATTTGCTGCATTTCTTTCCCCTATTTGAAAAAGAAACATTTTAATTGATCTCTGAAAAAAAAATCATCCCGTTTACAACACGCCAATAAAGGACTCCGGGAAAAATTCAATTGGAGAACTGAAAGATTTTTCCATAGAACCTTTTCTATGCTTCATTGGGTATCAATCATCATATACACAACCATAATCTATATTGCTAGAATTTACGGGAGTGTTAGGGATGATTGGGGATCTGTTTGTGTGTGAATAGGGTTGCCTAGGGCCACCAGCTCCGATATTCTCAGGAGCTTGGCTAGTTCCAGCGGTGTCTGTTGGGAGAGCTAGTGGAGGCCTGTTTCTAATTGTGTGTGAATAGGGTTGCCTAGGGGCACCAGCTCCGATATTCTCAGGAGCTTGGCTAGTTCCAGCGGTGTCTGTTGGGAGAACTGGTAGAGGCCTGTTTCTAATATTGTTGGGGACATTCTCCGGAATAACGGGGTTCGGAATAACGGGGTTTCTTGGGTGAGTATATACCTTGTAAGTTAGCCACTTTGTAGACAATTGAGCACTTCCTAAGATAATAGACCCTATGATGTTCGCTTTCAGACAATTTCTATGGAAATAATGAGCAGCCCCCCCAATTAATAGGTAAGGAAAAAGGGTTTCTAAAGATTTTTTTGAAAGAGATCTATCTGCAGGAGGTATATTTTTTGATAAGAAAATAGCTTGCACTATTGATGAAAGCGCAAAAGCCTTCATTTGGGTTTTTAAACCAGATTGTCCCAGTTCAGAAAATTTTGGAAGAATTTTAGGGGCAAGAGAATAATAACCAGATCCAAACAAAGCACCTACTAATAATCCACACAATATGGATGATGATTTATTGACTATCACTGATTCTACTCTTATGGTTAAAAATTTTGAACAAATTTTAATAAAATAGAGCTTAAATATCTACATCTATTCGACAAGAATCCACTCAAGATATGCTAATTTAGAGACAATTTAAAGATAAAAGAATATCTTTAATCCTTAAATTGAGCTAGATGTAATTAATAGATTTTTTATTTATCAGCTTGTAGCTGGAGAGTCATTAAATTAGAGGGTTAGGTATAGTTTATTTTAGTATCATAAAATGATAGTAGAAGCTAGAATGCTTACCTGATTGTGGGCTCTTTGTGAATTCATTGCATCAATTGTTGAGCAGTGAGGGAAGGAGCTACTAGAAGCCTATTATCTTTCTTAGTTAACCAAAAAGATGGCACTATCATATGACAGGCTACGTAACATCAATGCTCAGAGGAGTTCATTCTCTTTTCACAAGTGGAAGCCAATCGAAACCACCGCAAGATACTTTCTTAACAAAAGTTTATCAATCAAGTAAAGATCAGCCGCTTTCCAGCCCATTAAGAAATGTACAACAGACTGCTTCAGAAGGTTCCATTGAAAAGATTTCTTTTACATTTCTATCTACTTTTAATGATCGGTCAGATTGTAAATTAGCACGTAAAGCTATTGCTGAAGAGGTTTTGAAGGAAGGGGTAGATTGGGTGAATCCAGTAGACTGGAAACAGTTTACTTTCTGGAAACAGTTTGCTTTAATGCTTTGTCCAGGATTCATTCTTAGAACCCCTTTCGAAGGTGGATCTACAAGCTCCTCCATCGAAGCAGCCCTCTTTCATACTAGTTTGTATAAGGGAACAAGGTTCTTTTCTGGAAATATTCGACCAGATATTTTAAAAAAAATAGATGACTCGCTTAATCATTTAAAAAAATTTTTAAACCTTCTTCCTTTTAAAAGTGATTTACCAATTAACAAAGGTGATCTTGAAAGGTATTCAAAAGCATACCTATGAAGGAATTTAAAAAAAAATTTCTGAGGACCAGCGTTCTAATGGTCAAGGAACTTTATATATTACTCTTGGTTATAGAGGCGGAAGATTGAACCCAGGGCACGCGATTCCCTGCAAAATCACCGAAGAAGAAGATGTTGTTGTTCTTACTTTATTCAACCTTGGTAATGGATCAGATGCTCACCCTATTTTGAATTACACTCTCAATCAAGAAAAAATGTCTTATTGTTTCTTGCCAATTCGGATAAAAAAAGAGCTGTTTTATGGAGATTTAGGGAAGGCTGCCTTTTGTTATTTACTACGCTATTTGGCCGATGCACCCCCAAATGATAGTTCATATGATGGAAATGATATTTATGATATCTTCTGTCAGTTTTTTTTATATGGCAATGCGGCGGTTGATCCAAGCCTTGGTTCGGATCTAAAAAAGTACGAAGCTGACGGCCAGATTTCAGGAAATTGTACAGAAGTAGCGGTAAGAAACATTATACAAGATATTTTGATAGACCACAATATTTCTAAACTGGATAGAGAAAAATATTTCCTTAACCGTGATTTTTGTGCTTTGATTGCTGTCCATCAAGCAATAGCTTCATGTGATAGTTATCACCCTGCAGCTCCTCAACTTCTTCATGAAGCTGCAAAATTCTTTGGTGCAACAGTTTTAAGTTTTTATGGTAGGAAAGAGATTTCCGAGCAGGAGTTAGTCCGTGCTCAAGCAGTTGTACATCAGATTTCAAGGGGAATAAAAAACCTTCACTCCTACGGTTATTTTCAACAACCTGCTCATCCTCCAGAGGAGACCTATGTTTCTAGAGAATTTCCTCGTATTCCCTTATTTGCACAAGTCCCTACTTCTGACGACTTACCCTTACGTAACGATGTCGACGTTCATAGGAGTTTCCTCCCTATCCTAATAGGGGATCCTTGTTCTAAAGGAGCTGAGGATTTTTCTATGAAACTAGGGAAGAAAGTAGAGGAATGGATAGAAACAGCAAATAACTTACCCTTTGAAAAAGTTTTTCGATTTGTTTCTGACTGCATAAGAAAGCTTCCCATTCCTTTAAAAAAGGTTGAAAGTGAGGTGGATCCTTGGGAAAGGATCGAGCTTGATCAGGTAAAAGGAATTTTAAAAACAATGAATGCATTCCTGTATCAAGGATTAAAGGGAGTCAATGTTGCAAAGTATGATGAATCCTCCCTATTTTTTGACCAATTCATAATGATTTATACGGTTTATGCTATTAGCGATAAATTGGCCCGTCGTAGTGAAGAAGAGACAAAGTTGGGTGACTACTCAAGTCCATTTTTTCCAGAACCTTTTTTATTCAGTCCGAATGGGTTCACGTCTCTCCCTTTAAAAGAAGACAATGATCGGTTTACAAGGATTAAAAAATATTTTAGTGAAAAACAAACCCTTTCGAGATTCATTTTTCCCATTTCCCCTATTCTTAACGTTCATCAGTTTGTTGACTCCCACCTCTCTCCGAACTATACAAGAGAGCAGTTGCAGGGAAGGAATCACATTGAGTATTTGTCTCAGTTTATTTTTCATTCAGAGTTTGGGAAAACAGAAGAAAGGCTTGCTCAGACTTATCCCTCAAGGTGGATAGAAGCCTTACCTGCTCAAGTTTACTATCTTTATTATTCTTCATTTCTTTCTCATCTCCTTTTTTCCGCTCCAGGAAAGGCTTTTCCAGAAAAATTGGAATTTTCTGGAAGTAGGCTTTCAGGACAAGATGTACTTAAAATCAAAAATCCATTTTTCCTAGAGGGAGAAACCACCGATTCTCAGCTTTTTACTGAAAATCATCAACCTAAACTAGATCAGCCCATTAGAGATCCGCGGTTTTGTACAAGTGGAGGAAAGGAGTCTAATGGTTCTTTCATTGATTTAGACTCACCAGAGGTTCGAGATCTGACAACAAATGAAGCTCTTTGCTATTCTCTTTCAGAGGGGGATGCCTGGAATATTTCTGAAGCGGATATGAGAACCCTTTTAAATATAACCCGCAAAGATAATTTAATGTTTTTTCAAGCTTTGCAAGAATTTTCCCTTTCTAAAAATCATCATTTGTTCAACCACCCCGGAGTTCAAGCAGTTCTTGATCGCTCCTTTTTTCAACCTGGTTTTATTCTTGAAAGAATGGAGCAGGAGCAAGACACTCTTACCTATGATTTTAGACAGTTGATTAGAGAAAATCTGAGGCGATATAATAACGATACATCTCAGCTCTCTGGAATTCTTTTTCTTTTAAGAACAGGGATTAGTTTTGAAACATATACTAGTTCCGAACCATATTGGGTTTCTCGATTATCTGGAAAAGATGAATCTCGTTTATTTACAGATAAATCACGTGAACCAACCTTTTCACTTTATAGGCAAACTATTAAAAAACTTTTGGAGGAACAAATCTCTGTTAGAGAGCGCAATGAGCTTCTGTTGCACCGATGTTTTTTAAAAACTGCTTATAACGAGTTAGAGTGCTTTTTCTTTCGATCTGAAGCAAGTCTTGCCGGTATTTTCAGCGCTCATTTCGAAGCCCAGATTTGTTATTCACATCTTGAGGTGGACTATCATTGGTTGACCTCTCACCTTTCACAGTCCATTAGAGATATCACTTATAAATATCGTTACTACTTTTCCGCACTTGGATATCCGACTCCAAGCAGCAGAATTTGTTCGATGGTTTTTGCTACAATTACGAAATCGTGTCAAAACTCAAGGAGACAGATAGGAGGCTGGCAGGGAGAATTCCCACAATTTAGCTCCGGTAGTTATACCTTGGATTTTTTTGATGGGACACTTCTTCACAAAAAATATGGAAAACTAAAGCATATTGATACAGTAGGTTTTGATGATAAGTATCAGTCAATAAAAATGGTAGATATTCAAAGTCAGCATGGAGATCTTGTTTGGATAGATAAGCAAGGCAAAGTTGTTTCCTTCGATGAACAATTGCAATATTTACCAAGTAGTAACAAGTGGGAAGCGAATAGACCGCGGAAAGCAAATAAACCACTGTCAACATCTCTGAAATCAGAGAAGGAATTTGTCGGATTCCCAGAAGGCCAAGAAGGCGAAAGTTTTCTAGCCTGGAGCCCTCGATTTCCCCTGATGTATCAGAAGGGGAATAGTGGCGCTGTCCAAATCTATAGTAAAAACAAGCGCTGCCCTGTATTTAATATAGAAAATAAGGAAGGAAAGGTTTTTTATACTTCTCTGGATGAAAAAGGTTTACCACTTCCTTTTGAGCTTGCTAATCTTTCAGGTCTTAAGAAAGGTGATTATTTTTATCAGTACACAGTTCGATATGCCCATTTTAGTCAAATTTTGTGCTCTGTCCATAAAGAGAAGAATGAAGTCAACGAGCTAAATTTTTGGTCTATGAATCTACTCTTTTTAAGAGACGAGAACGGACTCAAATCAGTCCAATTCTCAGGGTTTTATTTAATGAGCCATCCGGCGGACTGTTTAGATGAGGAAGAAAAAAAGGTTTATAATCAGATACAGGAAGAGCTTAATGCTTTCGAGGGAGCCTTTATTCTTCATAACCATCAAACCGATAAATGGCTCATTCTTCTTCCTAATGGTGATTTCTCACATGGTACAGATGATTTCTCTACTGAAGTGTTTTCTAATTCTGAATCACTAATAACTACATACAATCAATATGAGTTTGATCTATCAGAAAAAGTATTAAAAACTTTTAATAGAGAATTAAAGTCCTATGTAGCTTTGTCTCTATTATTTAAAATGCAAAATGATTATGAAAAAGCATATAAATACTTAAGTAAAATAGAGTCGCCCGTCTTTTTCGATTTAGATGTTTTAGAAAACCTAATAAAATTTACAAAAATAGAGAACTATTCGATCTCTTCCATAATTTTTAATCTCAACCTATGTTTGTTTGTCATAAACAATCAGCGCCTGATGCTCGAAGAGCAATTCGATGGCAAACCAGAATCTTCGTTTTATAGAGAGTTTATGTTTTGGGGAATGAGAACTTATGAGACTTATCTGAAATTGTCCGATGAAAGTTGTTATAGTCGAGTTCCTGCAAAAATCGACCTTCCCACAGGGGAAAAAGTAAAGCTTATTGTAGCTTTCAAAGATTTCTATAAAAAATACTATAAAAATGACAAAATTGGATGGGAAATTCGGTGGACTAGAGATCATCAAGTTTTGCATAACCAATTCAATGTCTATTTTCTAAGGGATGGAAATAGTTTCACGATACCTTCTCAAGAGATTCCGTTGCATCCTCCTATTTTTTCTTCTGTAGTTCCCCCCTCGTCTCTCAGGTTGATCGATTTTAAAGATATGATTAAAACTTACAAGGGGTTTAAGGAAAATTCTATACAAGATGGTCTAGAAGAGAGTGTTAGCTTGTTTGACGACTACCCCGTGCGTACTACTTCCTTAGCTATTCAGGCTCATTTTCCTAAACTCTATGAAAAAGCTAGAAAATGCAATCCTACAACCCCAGATCCTTTTGATTTCACCCTTCATGCTCTGATTAAAACCAGCCTTGTTAGTAGAGATAACGGAGCATCATTAGGCCAACTTCTTTTTTGGGTTCGTCATTTTTCCGATCAGTTTGCTTCTCCTGAATTTTCCCTTGAGGGAATTACCAGAAGTAATATTGATTCTTTTGCTGAGACTCTGAAAAGAATAAGTGAAAAGGTGCAGTCTTTAGAGACAGAACAAAAATATACCACATTTGTCGAAACTATCTTGAAGCGAAAAACAACAATCGAGATGACTGAGACTATTCATATCAAGCGTACAAGAGGGAAAGCTTATACGTCTTGTGAAATCAAGAAGCAACCAATCAGGGAAAGACAAGGAGATTTGGAAGAATTTCTTAAAGAAATACATGATGAGATATACCAATTGTTCAACCATCCTTACGGAGCTCAAGACAAGGGGCTGCCACCAGATAAGGATCAGGTCGAACAAGAACTCCTTTTCCAATTAAAAAAAGATAGCGAACAGATTTTTTATTTCTCTAAAAAAGCAGAGAAGTTACCAGACAGTTCTCTCCCTGAGCTGCTGCTGAAGCAAGTCCTTTTAAAAGGCAATCTTGGTTTCTTGTATAAAGTTAGGGATATGCTGCCGATGGACCAAATGCAACATCTTTGCTATCTCGTCAATGAATGGTATCATACGCGTGTATTGATTGAGTGCAAGAGGGAAGGAAAAAATAATCCCTACGTACCATATGATTTTCAAAGTTATCCAGAGATTTCTTATTTTTATCTCAAAACAAAAAAGTTTCCAAACCGGGCACAACTCAAAACCTATCAGTGGGTCTGTGAAGGACTTGCAAAAAATAGAAATAGACATTTTCAACTACCTACAGGATGTGGGAAAACCGATGCAATAACTCCACTTCTTAATCTCAGGGCAAAAAAATTAGGACTGATGCCTATATCCTGTGTGACCCAAATAGCCTATCCGATCGATAAGGAAAACCTCAGCTATAACCTCGGGGTTCTAGAAGAAGATCTCTGTTATCTGGAAGTTGGTATGCATATGATCAATAAACTTTCATCTCAAGATCTGGAATTCATTTTTTCCCAGCTTAAGCAATACAAAAGTGAAGATAAGTCACTCATTATGATACGTTATACTTATGATGCTTTCTTTCTTTTGCGTGATCTAGCTTGCAGAGGAACGGAACCCGATAAAGGTTTCTCAGAAGAACGGGGCAATAAGATTCGATGGGTGCAAAATATTCTAAATTTCTTTGAAGAAGAATGTCTTCTAATCTGTGACGAATCTCATCGAAATATCGACCCCTTAACAAGGAGTATCTTAGGAACAGGACCATTTGTTTCTCTTTCTGAAATTGAAAGTCATCACCTTCTAGAGCTCATGAAACCGCTGACCGGAATCTACTCTAAAGTTGTTTGCCAAGATCAAAGAGATGTGGCTGAAGTCTCTTCTCTCAAAAAAATAGATCTCCAAGGAAATCCTTCCTCCGAAGATATTCAAGCAATTCAGGCTGCTTTGGCTCAGCACTACCTTGAGACAACTTTTAAAGAGATTCCCCAGAATGAGCGGGGAAAATTTATTGAGTATTGGACAAATCAGAATGCTCCTCAACCTATTCTTCTGAAAGCTTGGGGTGAAGTGGGGGATCGCCAAAACGCCAATTTAATTGCGTTAACGGGTTATTTCTTGTTGGTTCTTCTTCCTGATATCACTAAAATGCGCACACAGATTGATCATACTCGCTCATTATACCCACACAGAAAAATCGAAGTCCCTTGCCATAATAAATTGCCCACAACTGCTGAATACGAGAGCTATAAAACCGCAGTTCTTACTATCAAGGGCAACTATCAGAGAGGCCTCTTTCGGAGTGATATAGTTCAGATACTCCAAGATATGATCAAATCGAATTCAGAAGAAGAAAGTCAAGGGTTTGATTTTTATAAAACCCCAACACATAAAATTTTGAAAAAATGGTTGATTGGTTCTAAGCTTGAGTCTTTTAGAGTGAGGGACATTGTCCTTTCTAATGAGCGACAAGTAGACGAGCTATTTGACATTCTCTTTAAGAATCCTAATGTTATCGAATACTTTCTAAAAAACTATTGTTTTCCTCAGATTGGTAATACTTCGGAACAACTTTTCTGTACCTCAACAAACACTTTCAATGGATTTTAAAAATTCATTGCATTCTCAGCTACACCACACGATAAACTTGTCAATCCTTATGATATAATAACTGCTGAAGATTATCGCCAAGATCTTTCTTTTCAAACTGAGGTCAAAAAGAAGCTGTGTGAAGAAAATAATGCACAAATGCTCTTTATAGATAGTGCAGATCACTTCTTTAGCTATATGCAAGAGAATTATAAAAAAACTTTTGAAGAAGCAACTGTTCTCATCGACTCGCGTGGATTTTTTTCGAGCTACTCTAATGAGCAGCTTGCTACAGAATGGTTAAATGCTAATTGCAAATTAGATGGAATTCTTTATTGTATGGAAGAACGATCCCTAAGTGTCAATCGCGAGGAGACCGTCTGTCTGCTTCTAAGAAATTCAAACAAAATACTTAAGCTAAAAGGTAGTAATATTAAAACTGCTTGCAAAGAGTACGGATTAGACTGGGAAGCACTTCATTTTGGCACGATCTTTGATCCTGCTCATATAGAATCGACTAATATTCTGCAAAAGCCAAATGCTAAGGCTTTCTTTTTCTTAGAAGATGGGTTAACAACATCCAGCCTTATCCAGGCGGTTACGCGCCTGCGAGGCTTTCTAACATTAAACCAGACAATCACCTGGGTCCTTTCACCAAACCTCTCTCAAAAAATCTCCGAAGATGAAACTCTTACCGTTGCAAACATTTTGCTTTGGACTGATAGCTATAAAAAAGAACAAGAAGAGCTTCGAATTGTCCTTAATGCTTTTCAAGAGATTACTTTTGTTATTGCTAAATTAGCTAGAAAAAATCTCAAAGCTTTGCATGCTGAAGAAAGTAAAATCAAAGACTCCAAAATGGAGTCGGTAATCGAATACTTTCAAAAAGTGGCTCAAGGGCTTCTTGAAACACGTCCTCGCGATGCCTACGAGGCTTTTGGTCAACATGAGGTAAAAAGGGAAACAAAAAAGGTATTGCTGTCTTTTGCAAAATCTCATTACCGTAAATTTGATTATGATGTTACTTATGAAGATAACAAAGAATTGCAAAATAGCATTAATGGAATCATCGAAGATGTTGAAGAAAGAATCAAGCATATTTACGCTACTCTCGACTGCTCACATGTTTTAGAAATAGGGCATCAGGCGGGAAGCTCCCAGCACGTAGCTTTGAGTAGTTCAGAGCGTCAGGCAGGAAGCTCCCAGCATGTAGCTTTGAGTAGTTCAGGGCATCAGGAAATCCATACTCAAAAACAAAGACAACAAGAAAACCAATGTTTTCATCCTATACCTATTTCTTTAGATGGGGAATATGGAGATACAAGCATTTGTTCACCCGCGTACCCTCAAGCGAAGAAAACTGAAGCTAGATCTTTTTTTAAAACTTCCTTTTTTAAAGATGATTTCTATTTACTAGAAAATTATGTTCGCACAGCAAAATTAAGTAGCTTAGAGTCAGAAAGTGAATACTTAAAACCAATTCACTTTTTTATTATCTGTATAATCGAAGATGAAGGATGCTTGAGCGAATGGGCGTTTGTCGATTCCAACGAAATTGTCTCTACAGTTCTAGATGACCTTATCAACTGCCCCCCAACGGTGGAAGGACTTGAGCACACTGCTTTCCTTGTTTCTGCTCAAGGGCGTCTTATCCAGAAAGGATGTGGAGCCATTCAACCTGATCAAGCTGTCGTGGATAGAATTATTGAATCAGAATGGATGGAAAACCTTGTTATCGATGCTGCACTCATAAATGGTCGCATTCAAAATATTAATAGCCTTTCAAAGCGAATCGAGAGGCTGGGGTCCTGGAAGGAGTTTGAAGAATTATGGAATACAATTCTTCAAACTCTTCCAAACCCTGAAACCGCTCAAACACAACTTTATGAGAAGCTCAAAAAAAAATATGAGAGGAATGCTATTTCAAGTTAATTTTTTTGGAAAAATGGAGACTATTTTCCATGAAATAAGCTCTATTGTTAGAATGTTATTGAAGGGGCGCATTGTGGTGTGGGCTAGAGAATTTGGTTAACTTGTTACAAAGAAAAATGATCGCGAGGATAGGGAGTTGAATATTAAATCATATCTAAATAAATAACTATTTGTTTTCTTGAACTAGAAGAGGATAGGTGTCCTCTTCGGTGATTTGGTCAAGAGCGATTCCTGCAAAACCCATGAATGCCAATGAGATAAGACCTGTCATGATAAAGGTCAATCCCATCCCCCGAAGCCCGTTAGGGACATTAGAGTAAGAGAGTTTTTCTCGGATGGTGGCAATCAGAAGGATGGCGACCCACCATCCTATCCCTGCAGCGGTCACATAGACGAGATTGGGGATAAAGGGATACGCTCTCACCGTTGCAAAAAGAGATGCTCCTAAAATGGCGCAATTGACAGTGATAAGGGGAAGATACATTCCCAAAGCCCGATAGAGGGCTGGAGCGAATTTGTCGATCACAATTTCGAGAACTTGGACGAAGGCAGCAATCACAGAGATATAGATGAGAAATTCGAGGAACCCAAGGTTGACTCCTTTAATGGGGATGCCTAGACGTCCTAACCAAGAGAGGGCATTTTCACCTGTAATATATGTATGGACAAGCCAATTAAGCATCCCGGAAATGGCCATTACAACGCAAACCGCCATTCCGAGTCCGTTGGCTGTTTTGATCTTAGTAGAGCAGGCTAGGTAAGAACACATCCCTAGAAAATTAAAGAGAAGAATGTTTTGGATGAAAATTGACTGAATTGCGAGGCCTAATAGATTCAAGATGGAGTAAGGGCCCACTATTCATCACTCTCTTTTACGATAAGATTACGAACCCAAATCATTCCCCCAATAATGAAGAATGCGGAGGGGGCCAGTGCCATTAGGTTGGAATTAACATAGGCATCAGGATGTTGCGGACTGGCGTACCATGCTTTGGGAATAATTTGGAAATCAAAAAGAGTTCCAAATCCAAAAAGTTCACGTATAAAACCGACTCCTAAAAGGATCAGGGCGTATCCTGAAGCGGCTCCTAGTCCATCCATAAAGGCAGGGAGAGGACGGATGTTTTTCGCCATGGCTTCTGCTCGTCCCATCACGAGGCAGTTAGTGATGATTAGCCCAACAAAGACGGAAAGTGTGAGAGACATTTCATAAAAATAGGCTTTAAGAACTTGATCAACAATGATAACAAAAAGAGAGATGATGGCAAGTTGTGCAATCATCCGAACACTTGGAGGGGTCCATTTACGGATGAGTGAGACAAAGAGGGAAGCAAATCCTGTTACAAAAATCACCGAAATACCCATTGTGACAGAAACACTCAACTTAATTGTCACAGCAAGTGCGGAACAAATTCCCAAAATCGCCACAAGGATTTGATTATTATTCCACAACTGGTCTGTGTAGTATCGGCCAAGGGAGGGCTTTTTAACCATCGATTTTTACCTCTTGGTTATTTGCGCGAATGAGGAAGGGGCGATAAGGGGCGAGCGAAGAGCGAAGGGCTTCGTTCACCCCTTTGACAGTAATCGAGGCTCCTGCAATTCCATCTACGGCGCTATCTGCCATAGGAGTGTCTCCTAGTGTTTCTTCCACGGTTGTCTTCACTACTTTAATTCCGAGTGGTGCCTGATAAAAATTGGTTGATCCGTCGGGGTTTTTTTGAAAGATGGTTTTATCAAAAAATTGTTGTTGCCATTCAGGAAGAGCGATTTCCCCACCTAGTCCTGGAGTCTCTTTTTGATCATACCAAGTCATTCCAAGCACGGTATCTCCATTTGCTTCAATCCCTAAATAACCATAAATGGCATCCCAAAGTCCATACCCATTCACAGGAATAACATAACCATAGGGGGCGGAAGAGGGTGCAGCTTGTTTTACAAGATAAATTAGCTTATAGGGGAGTTTCGCGTAGCCAAGCTTTGCATGATCTAGCAGGTAATCTGTTTCATTAAGACCCGCCTCTGAAAATGTATAGAGGTTTCCTTGGTCATCCGTAAGACGGGTTAGTATCCGGGTTTCAAACATCTCTAAAATTTCTCGATCTTTTGCTTTGGTTGTTTGCTTTCCATCGAACAGGAAGTATCCTTCATAATCTAAAATACGGGCGGCAAGAAGGAGTTGCTTGCTTCGATAGAGTTCTTTTGCATTTTGTTGGGGAGTTTTTAGTAATTCAGCAAGGATCGATAGGACTAGAGCGCATGCTGTGCAAATGATCACAACAAAAATAAGGGTACGGATATTACTAAATCCGGATTTTCTTCCTACCACGACATTTCCTTGTGAGTGCGTAATGATCAATGAGTGGAGCAAAGACATTTCCGAACAAAATGGCTAGCATGACCCCTTCCGGAAAAGCGGGGTTAATGGTCCGAATGACAATAACAAGGGCGCCGCATAAGATCCCATAGATCCACTTTGCTCTTTTCATATAGGGAGAAGAAACCGGATCGGTGGCCATAAAGACTAGCCCAAAGGCGAGGCTTCCTAAAAGGAGGTGTTTATAGGCGGGAAACGCATACTTTGCAGCATTAAAGGCTCCTTCGTGCGGGCCCAAATAGAGGGCGCCCCATTCAAAAAGAAGGGCACAAAAATAAGCACCGACTGCCATTCCTGCCATAGACCTCCACGATCCTACTCGTGTGTAAATCAAAAGAAAAGCACCTAGAAGACAGGCAAGGATTGAGGTTTCTCCCATAGATCCAACACGATTCCCAAAGAAAAAATTTCCATTGGTGAGGGTTCCTTTCCCGTAACGGAGCTGAGCAAAACGAGCAGCATCGGAATAGTTTTCAGGAGAAAGGCCTAGTCCTCCACTTCTTAAGGGAGAAGTGATAAATATTTTCCGTTCTTCTGGAGAGAGGGTTGAGTAGTCTGCTCCTTTTTTCCAGAATGACAGTTGGTGATGAATGATCCGCTTTGTTTTCACCTCCTTCCCATAGTCCATTCCGATCGCATCGACGTGGATCCGCTTAATATCAGGACTGATGTTGAAACGGTTGAGAGCTGAGGTTTGAGTGACGCCATCGATCTCGTTGATGGATTGGTTTATAGAGAAGATGCTTTGTTGGATCTCAGTAGGGTTTGTCCCCACCCACACAGGTCCCGTCATCTTTGTAGGGAACGCAAAGAAGAGAAATGCGCGACAGACAAGAGCAGGATTGAGAATGTTCATTCCCGTGCCTCCGAAGAGTTCTTTTCCAATCACAACGCCCGCGGAAACCCCAAGAGCAACCATCCAATAGGGAATTGTGGAGGGGAGGATCAGTGAGAATAACATTCCGGTGACAAGGAACCCTTCTGAAACTTCATGACGGCGGATCACGGCAAAGAGAACTTCCCACGCGTCCCCAACTGCGTAAGAGATGAGCATAATTGGAATAAATGCAATCAATCCCCGCTTAAGAATGGGCCAAAAGTGCGATTTTCCGAAGGAAAAATATCCTCCAAAAGTTTCCGAAGCCCTGGCAAAGGAATCTATGATTTCGATATCTCCGCTTCCAAACACGTAGGTTTGCACACCACTGTTCCAAATTGCAACGAGGATGCAGGGGACAAGGGCATAGACAACAAGCATCATCCACCTCTTAAGATCAATGATATCGCGAATGTGTGGACCACGTGTTGTTCTAATCGGCACCTCGTAGAAAAAAGTGTCGAGTGCATTTACAAAAGGGCGGAAGCGGCAAAGGCGCGTTCCTTCCTCTGTCAAACGGAGATGAAAATCTAAAACTTTTCTCAGCATTCTCCCATAATGTAGAAAAAGAAGTTTTTCCTCTATTTTTTTTGCTATTTCCTTTACGATCGGGAAGGAAAAACAAGGATATTTTGTGCGGAAGAAAGCGCTGATTTGGTTGGTTTCCCTTTTTACCGTTCTACTCGCCTTTGGAGTAGGGCACCGTCCGTTGATCTGTTTTGGAGCCAAATCCTATTTGTCAATGTGCCTTCCAAAAGGGGGGAGGTTTAATTTTTCTTATGATCATGCGCGTTTGCAGGAAGGACAATTGGTTCTTCATGATGTGATTGTAGTAAGGAAAGAGGGACAGGGAAGTCCTGCTTTTAATGTTAAGATTGATGATCTTAAGGTTTCCTTTAAGTTTCAAATGTTTCCTTTTAGGTTTTTTCCAGAGGTGATCATGGACCATCCACAAGTGGCTCTGATGTTTGGAAAGTTAAAGGAGACAAAGAAAAAAAAAGGAGTCTACGACACTCTCGATAATTTTTTTTTCAGAACCCCAGTAAAAGTGCGCGCGGGAGAATTTTTTTTTGGTGATCAGGTTGCTGAGGTGACCTTTGAATGCCCTGAGAAAGGAAAGAAGGGACTTCTCAAAATTAGCAAGGGGGCAGGAGAAGCTCCTTTTGTTGCCACTTTTTCAAAAGAAGAAAAACAGCTTCACTTTGATCTTAATTTCGAACATCTTGACACTGTTTGGGCATTCGAGATTGGCCGGTTTTTTCTTTCAACATTTCAAAATGACATGGAAGTCAAAAATGGGGAGCTCAATGGAAGAGTAGAGCTCTCTTTATCTGCCTCCAAACAGATCGCATATGTGAAGTATTCTTTAGGGCTTAAAGAGTTTTCATTTTCTCATCGGCAGTATGGGTTAGATATGAATCTCCATCACTTGACTTGGAAAGAGCACTTTGCCTTGAATGACGAGATGAAAGAGTGTGGGTCCCATCCATTTTTTGAAAACTTATGGCCTTATTTTGTAGGTGAGGGGGAAGTGACGGGTCTTGATGTCACACTTGACCATCCTGAAAATGATGAAGCATGGGGGGCGGCCGATGTGAATGGATCCCTCCGCTTTAGCCGTGTGAATGCTCCGCTCATGGAATTCCACGGCCTCTTTTACCGGAAAGAAAAAGAAGTTCCTTTTCATCTTGTTGGAGAAGGAATAATCGAAGACAATACTGCCTGGAAGGTCGCATTTGACGCTCATTTTTTTGAAGAAAAAGAAATCGGAGCGTTCTTTGCGCTAACATCAAAAGGGGGTGGAAAATTTATCGTTGAGGGTGAGGGGAAATCTCTTGCCCCTGATCAGCTCACGCTCTTTCAACATCTCGTTGGGGTGTATATTCCGGCAGTTGAAAAGGTGACAATCAACCAGGGGACTTTTGACGGTAAGGCAGTAGGGTGGATTGAAGACAGAAAGCTCACTCGATGTGAAATAACCGATTTCAAAGCAGTCAAGGTTGTAGGAAGCATTCATGGCAAGGACCTTTATTGGAAGGGAAACGAGGTTTTTGGAAAAGGAGAGTTTGATTTTTCAGCGCCAGATTTTTTTGATGGGTCACATTGGGAAGTTAAAGTAGTAGCGGGAGAGTGTAGTGTTCAAGAGCGGAAGATTGAAGGGATTGATCTCTTAATTGCGATGCATGATCAATACCTTAAACCCTCTATTTTGACTTGCAATTACGAAGGGATAGATGGAAAATTTGCCTTTGAAGGGCTCTATTCTCATTTGAATATTAATGTTGATATCCTTCTTTATCCCGAGAAATTAGCAGAACTCTTGCAGGTTCAAAAGCCAACAAACATGTCAGAGCCTGTAGCTCTCGACCTTGATATGAAGATTAAGATCGTTGGTGTCCGGTTAGGAGTTGAGGGAAGCTTAGGTTTTCTGAGAGAGGGTGAGAAAGATGATATTATTGAGTTTGGATGGAATTGGGACTTAGAAAGGTTTGTAAATGGAGAATACCTTTCAAGCTTAGAACTGGGGTGGTTCCACGCCGAAAAGATCTCAGCTCGGACCCTTAACCTTCCTTTGATGATTTGGCATCGAGATTTTCGAGGGAGAGGCTCGCTTGGGGTAGAAGGGGCATTTAATTCCCGGGCGATTGAATTTAGTATTGACCCAACAGGTCTAAAATATGAATCAAAGGCGATCGATATTACGCCAAAAGGGAAGGGAGAGGAAAAGGTTTCCAACTGCAACTTTTTTCTAGACTTTGAAAAGGGAATTTGGCGGGGTAAAATTCCTCTAAAAAATGCTCAGGTTCAGGAGCACTCGTTTGGCATCACGTTTGATTCCTTCACTTCGGAGGTGGACCTGGAAGGAACAGAATTTCTATTTCAAAATGTTGATGCTGTAGCAGATGGGGTTCACTTTCAAGCAGAAATAGCTGTTGATTTTTCTCGCGTAGATTACAATGAGCTAAC
Source organism: uncultured Chlamydia sp. (assembly GCA_946127115.1). Classification (GTDB taxonomy): domain Bacteria; phylum Chlamydiota; class Chlamydiia; order Chlamydiales; family Simkaniaceae; genus Neptunichlamydia. The sequence goes on along the minus strand of CAMGYI010000002.1, from coordinate 284,695 downwards.
AATAAACACCTATGCAATTGATGGAGAGGCTAAAGATGTCCTTACCTTTCTCAATCACTTTGAGTCTTTTCGAGGTATTGAACTTCCTTTAATGGGAACGGTAAAAAGTGGACCAGGAGATATGCATCTCCATGCATATATTGGAGATATAGAAGAGCTTTTAGAATGGAGGATTGCGCTTCATCTACGGGATGGACGCTATCCATTTTCAGAGAATTTTGGTTTCGAGAATTTGTCAGGAGACCTTTACTATTCTGCGGAGGATGAGCGGTTCAAAATTGAAGCAGTTGCTGGAGATCTTGTCTTGACTGCGGGGAATGTTTTTAAATCTTATTCTTTGAATGTTCCAGTATTGGAGCTCGATGCGAAAGAAAGGGTTCTAATTTATGATTGTCGGCTTGAAGCACCTACCTATGAGATCTGTCGCGTTGTTGGAAGAGGAGCTCAAGAAGGGAAAGAGTTTTGTTTTCATATCGATACCGACCGTACCCGTTTCTTCGGTGCACGGATGGAAATGGAGACTTTAGCGTTTCAGGAAGGGGTTTTAAGCCGTGCGAGTGTTTCAACGAAGTTATCTGCTCTTGATCTGGTTCACCATCTAGATTTTCTCAATTCTGCAGGGCTTCTTCCTATTAAAGAAGAGACATTAGATGAGATGCGTGGTCCCCATGTTGAAGGAGAACTAGAGTTTGACTTCTTATTTAATAGAGATGAGGAGGCCTTTTCTTTTGATGCGAAGAGCTCCGGTCTTAGAATGGGGTCGATTAATCTCGACCATCTTCTCGTGCATGGCCAAAGACAGGGTGATCGCTTTACTTTAGACCGTTTTGAAGCGGGTTCATTAAGGATCTATGCGACGATGGTCAGAGAAGAGGTGCGGTGGTATCTTCCCGACTTAGAAGTGCTTTGGAAGAAGAGTTTTTTTAAGAGCGGCATGGTTGCTTTTGATGAACAAGAGAGACAGCTTCACTTTCCTCTTAAGGAACTCCGACTTGATTTAGAGGAAATCGCAACTCTTTTCCCACATACTGAGTTTGACTGGGATTATTTAAAGGGAGTCCTTTTTGCAAAAGGGGAATTCACATTCGACTTTTCTAGAGGATGGAAAGATTGGGATTTCGATTCAGAATTGCACTGTGTTGGTGAAGAATTTGGAAGAGGACATCTTAGGTTGGAAAGTCCTGAGGCTCTACGTATTTCGTATAATCTACGCGATGGGTTTTCCTTAAACCAAGCCGATTTTAATTTCCTTCACCCGCGATCGAATCAATTGTGGGCAAAATGTCATTTTGATCGGTTAGGGTATAGAGAAGGAATCCTTAGAGGAGAGGGTGCTAAATTCATTGTTCCTCCAGAGATGGTCCACTTTATTGGACAAACCAACTCACTTCCTCATTTGGGATATAAGGAGGAGAGAATGGTTATTTTTGATTATCCGATCGAGTGGAAGAATCAAATCGAGGCATCCCTTGATTTTGAGCTTGGGGAATCTTCTACGGTCGGTGGGTATTTAAAAGAAGGGTACTATTGGATAGGAGAGAAAGCGTGGTATCTAAGTAGCTGCTTCTTTGCTTACGAAAAGGAAACCTTAACCGTTAATGTTAATACTCTCTATGACGAAATGCCTTTTGATCTAAGCGCAGACCTTTCGTTTCACCCTCATTTTACCTCACATCTTGTTGTCCAAGAAACCTGCAATGACCAGCGGGGAGAGCAGCCACTTGTGATTCAAACAGGCTGGAATGAAAACGAAGGATTCTTCATTCAAAGTATGGATGGTGGTATGTGCGGCCTTGACTTTTCATTTCACCATAATCCTAAGGAATCTTTCTTAGATAGAATGGCTCTTACTGGACAGTTAAAAGTGAATGTTCCTAAGCTGGTTCAGTTAATGCCTGAAGATCTACGAAATGTGGTGTCTGAATTTGAAATTGGAAAAGGGTATGAGCTCAGTGGAGACCTGATCCTTTCCAAGGCTCAGTTTGATGAGAGCCGGTTTTCAGGTTATCTCAAGGGGAAGAATTTTCAACTGATGGGATCTCTCATGGGAACATTGATGAGTGAAATTGATATTCGTCCTGATCATATTGAACTCGACCACTTTACGATTAGTGATTCCTCTGGAATGTTTGCGATAGAATCCATCCGTATGATGAAAAAGTCTAATGAAGAGTGGGAGCTCAATATTCCTGAAGTTGTGATTACCGATTTTCGTCCCAGCCTTTTAAAGAAAATTGGAAAATACCCCACCCGGATCAAACCCCTGACTATCCGGAAACTGCAGGCCAATAATATTCGTGGAACCTTTGGCAATGCTTCAAGTTTTGTTGGCAGGGGAAATCTTAACTTTATCAACACCTTCAAAAGGGATTATCATATTCTCGATATCCCCTTTGAAATCTTGGGGCGATTGGGGCTTGATATGGGGCTTTTGGTTCCGATTCGAGGAGAAATAGAATATGTTATCGTAGACGGTAGAGTTTACTTTACAGAACTCAAATCCAGCTACAGTGAAGGTAAGCGTTCGCAATTTTACCTTTCGCCAATTGAGCACTCCTATATAGATTTTGATGGGAATATCAATGTGAATATTAAGATGAAACAGTATGTTCTCCTCAAAGTGACCGAACCCTTCACCCTATCAATTGGAGGAACCTTTGAAAATCCGAAGTACGGATTGCGTTAACGCAATTCTCCATTTCTTTTACCCTTCTTACTGTCTTCATTGTGATGGATCGCTTGTTAAAAAGAATCATCTCCTCTGCTCCATATGTTTTGAACTGATCGAGTGGATTCGTCCAAGCAAGCGGTGCATCTATTGCGCGGGTCCATCTCCCTGCGTTCCATGCAAAGGTTCACCCTGCCCACTTCGCCCTCATCTCTCTCTTTTTGAAGGATGCGGTCCTATCCTTTCTCTCTACTACCACTTTCTCAAAACCAAACAAGGAGATGGGCTCGTTTCTTTTCTCCTTCTTGCCTTTAGTCGCTCCTCTTTCCCAATCCCCGATGCAGTGGTTCCAAACACCACCAAGCTTTTTCCCAAAAAAGAACCCTCCTACCTTCCTAGCAAAACACCTTGCTCGCTTTCTGAAGCGTTCTTGTCTTCTCCCAGGCCCTTCCCTCAAAGACAAGTCTGTTCTGCTCATCACACCTACCCTTCATAATTCTGGAGAGCTTCTCGACATGAAACGATACCTAAATGGTTTCTTCCCAGTTAAGATTCTTTCCTTTGCTCTGATTGACTACAGATTATAATACCCTCGAGTAATGCTATCATCAGAAAAATAATTATGAAATTATTTTTCTAATTGTCATTATATGTTTAATAACGTTACTACTCCGGTATCATATTCTGAGCAGAAGAACCTAAAGAGGTTTTTGCAAGATGCCCAAAAGGGTTAGGCTTCGATATTTTGACGCGTCATTTGGACTTGACGGCGAAGTACATCGTCTTTCTCAAGCTGCTGGGAGATTTTTTTCCAGGCATGGAGAAGAGTTGAGTGGGTTTTGCCTCCAAAGGATGAAGCGATCTTAATGAGTGATTCTCCGAGGAGTTCTTTGGCAAGATACATGGCAATTTGTCGTGGGTAGGTAACCTCTTTGGCTCGAGACGAGCCGCGAAGATCACTTTCTCTTATATTGAACATGGATGCAACACTATGAAGGATCCTGTCTACGGAGATTTTAGAGCGAACGGGTGCCTGGAACATTTCACTGAGAGTTGAATCAACCACATCTTGGGAGGGTTCAAGGTGCATTAGGCGACAGTAGGCGCCGAGGCGATTGACTGCCCCTTCAAGTTGCCTCACGTTATTATAGATATGCTCTGCGATGTAGAATGCAGTTTGGCTTGGAAGATGGAGGCCGGTTTTTTCCGCTTTATATTGCAAGATAGCCACCCGTGTTTCTAAGTCTGGCGTTCCAATATGGGCTACGAGCCCCCATTCCATGCGTGCAATCATCCGTTCTGAAAGTTGGAGTTGTCCTGGAGGTTTATCGCTGGTGATTACAATCTGTTTTCCTTGATTGATCAATGCTTCAAACATATTGCAAAACTCTTCTTCAAAATTGAGGCGGTTTTGCAGGAACTGGATGTCATCAACAAGGAGGACATCGAGATTGCGGAAGTACCGTTTCATTTTGTCGACTGATTTATTGCGCAGATGGGAGACAAGATCATTGATAAAAGCTTCTGTCGTGATGCATTGGATGCGGAGTTTTTTATGATTTTTCTGGATGTAATGGCCGATTCCATGGAGCAGATGAGTTTTTCCTAGGCCAACTCCCCCATGAATAAAGAGGGGATTATAAGATTTTCCAGGACGAGAGGCAACGGCAAGGGCTGCCGATTTAATAAACTGGTTGGAAGGGCCTTCAATAAAGTTTTCAAATGTGTAAGAGATGTTGAAGAAAAGAGCATGTCCTATGTCTGATTTCTTTTTCGGTTTTGGGAGATTTTTTTTAAGTTCTTTCCTTTTTTCTCCTTTTTTAATCTGAAAAGAGATCAGAGGCTTACCTTTGGTATCCTTTGGAAAAAAACTCGCTAGAGCCCCTTCATAGTTATCGAGGAGGTACTGTTGGACAAACACATTTGGAACTTGCAATGTTATGGAATCTAATCCTTCTATACATCTTATCGGTGCGATCCAGTTTTCAAATTCGGCACGCGAACACCGATTTTGCATAAAAGATAAGAATTCAGACCAAGTATCTGCTTTTGTTTCAAGAGGCATTGCTATTTCCAAAAGTTATCGACATTTTTTCCACAATAAAAGTGCTCTCCTTTTTCTCGGCGTAACACTACCACCATCCTTTTCTTTCAGCAAGTATATTTCTCTCCTTCTTATTCTTTTTTTTCTAACACTCTGAAACTGAAAAAAAAGAGGCTAAACCGACGTGATCAAAAGATTAACTCTTCAAGTTGTTTGGGTATAGATTGCAAAAAAAAGTTCAAACACGCTATACAGTTTCACGTTAATTATTGGAGTTGTTTCATGAAAAAAGGTTTCGTTTTTTTATTTCTTATTGGACTGCTTGCATCAACCTATTATGGACTCAAAACCCATTTTGGTGTGATCGAGAAAATCACGCCGCAAAAAAAAACGTCTCTTCGATCGCAGCTCGGAATCGTTCATCCGATATTGGAAGATCAGATGATTGTTGGTGTTGTCCTTGCTGAAAACAATGCAAAGGATATTCAACGAAACTTAGACTCTTTATTTACACAAGCCTACCCCTATACTCGTGTGATTCTCATCGATAATGGATCGACGGACGGGACTTATGAAAGGGCAAAGACTTACTTTCAAAATAAAGAGAGAAAGTTGGAACTGGTTCGTTACGAAAATCGAAAGCCAAACCTTGAAGTTCTATACGACGTCGTTCAGCGTCTTGATCCCCACGAAATTGTAGCACTTATCAAGGGGAAGGATTGGCTATCTCATGAAAATGTCTTTGATCATCTTAACTGTGCTTATGCCAATCCCGAAGTATGGATGACTCATTCACGAGCCATCTCTCACCCTGATTATCAAGTGATTTCTGGGCATGAATTTTCTGAGTCTCTCCTTTTGGAGAAGAAGTTTCGTCAAACAGTGCGTGAAGGGATCAGCCCTCTCACGACATTTTATGCGGGTTTCTTTCAGAATGTGAAACTTCAGGACTTTCTCTATAAGGGTGAGTTTATTGACGAATGTTATGGACTCGCAACCTTGCTCCCTCTTTTTGAAATGGGCCCTGAACATATCCTTTTTATGGATGAAGTCAGTTATGTAAAAAATGATAGTGCTTCTGTCGTAGACCACAAACTTCGTCTCCAGAAAATTGTTGCAGTTGATGCTCACCTTCGATCACTCCCTTCATACAAGACCCTTTCTCAGCTTAAACTGGAGACAAACAGTCCTGGGTTTCATCGATACAAGGGTGATTTGATTCTTTTTTCTGAAGATAGTCCCCTCCATCTTTATGCTTGTCTTGAATCTCTATTGTTGAATACAAGAGATATCAATAAAGTTTACGTTCTTTATAAGGGAAGTGATCATGAATTTCAGCGGGCCTATCTAAACCTGCAAAGTGAGTTTCATACAGTACAGTTCTTAAACGTGTGCGATTATCCTGGAAATGATTATGCCACTTTTATTGCTAAGGTTTTGGCTAATAGACGTTATGCATCTCCCTATGTAGTTATCGGAGACGATCAGCTAATCTTTGAAGAAAAGATTCGGTTTCACGATTGTATCTCTGCTATGGAAAAAGTGCACGCCGATCATTTCTTTTTGTCCCATGAGGTTGGAGAAGAGGAGCGTCTTCCACACGCGATCCCCATTGATCAAGGAATTTATGCGTATCAACTAGGGGAAGAAGGAGCAAACCGTTCCTTTTCAATTGCTCTTTGTCGGAAGTCACTATTCGAATCGCTCGAAGGAATTAATGATCTCCCAGCTTTCCGTAAACTGTGGAAACGGAAACTCACTCCTGAGGCTGTCGCTCTTTTCTATGAAGAAAAGAAGATTGTTCCGATTGTTGCCATTCAAGACCCTACCCTCTCTCAAAAGAAGGAATGGGGACACAAGTTCCTTGAAGGGTATAAAATCGATCTTCCCTCTTTAACCTGCGAGTTAGAAGAGGTTGAAAAAGGAGAGTTCCCGCTTATCAAAAGAGATCGTCGAAGAGTTACTACTCAGACTAACTAGGACCTGATAAGGCAAGGTGTAATAGTCAATGAATTCTTTCACAATCTTTCAATGGGTTCGACAACGGATTAGTATTAACGGTGTCCTTGATTCAGATAATCTGGAAGTCGCAACACAGGTTGATGTAGCTATCAATGCTCAATTTCCTGATTCCCATTTTCCGCAGTGCTGAGGGCAATCGAACTCGTTAGCTTTAGGGATATCAGAACCGAAGAGCCAATCAGTCCGATTCGCGTATAGAACCATTGGGTAAAAAAAGAATAGCTATCCTATACATTAGCATCATTATTTTCTGGGTGATCTCTTTTTTAGAAGCGAAATACTAAATGTTAAATTATTTTGAAGTAATATATTTTCTGAAATGAAAATTCATGATGTAATTTGACATGGTGAGATAGCAATCTCTCTTTTTAAACAAGGCAAGAAAAGTGAGAATCTTCGATAACCTTACCCTGTCTCCTCTTCCTCCAGTATCGCCTGGATTAAATCTAGTTGAGTAAGTTTGGAAAAACCTTAGAGATAACTGGTTAGTAAGTTGTCTTTATGATGGATGTCAGACAATCTTAGATGCTTGTTGTCAGGCTTGGAACTGGTTTGTTAGCGTCCCTAGTCATGTTTGACAGTTATGCACAAGAGAATGGGCTAACTTATGAAATATCATTCCAGAAATAATATGATTACTTCGTAACCTGAGATGGTTTTTCTTTCGACTAGTATTTGCGATATGGTATGGGGGGGAGATATGGAGATGAAGCATATGCGTCTAGTCGTTTGGATCGAAGATATGGAAAAGCTCTGTCAGCCCAACAGCGTTCAGCTTTGTGATGGCTCTTTGGCAGAGCATGATGCGATTTGTCAAGGGCTTGTGGATACAGGGGCTTTTGTTCCTCTTTCAAAGCGTCCCAAATCATATTGGTGTCGCTCTGACCCTGAGGATGTTGCACGTGTAGAAGATCGCACTTTCATTTGCTCCCTTAGGGAAGAGGATGCGGGACCGACCAACAACTGGGAAGAACCAAAGAAGATGAAGCAGACCCTGACCGGTCTTTTCAAGGGGTGCATGAAGGGAAGAAAGATGTATATCATCCCTTTTAGCATGGGGCCTTTTGGCTCGGCTCTTTCTATGATAGGAGTGCAGATCACCGATAGTCCCTATGTCGTTGCAAATACATTTATTATGACACGAATGGGAAGAAAAGCGCTTGAGGTTTTAGGGACCGATGGCGATTTTGTCCCGTGTCTTCATTCAGTGGGAGTCCCACTTGAGAAGGGAGAGAAGGACTCTTTTTGGCCCTGTAGAGCTGATAGCAAATACATTGTACATTTCCCCGAAAAGCGAGAGATTTGGTCCTATGGAAGTGGGTATGGGGGCAATGCTCTACTGGGCAAAAAGTGTTTAGCTCTTCGAATCGCTTCTGCAAAGGCGCGCGATGAGAAATGGATGGCAGAGCATATGCTCATTGTCGGAATCACGAATCCTGAAGGAAAGAAGCTATATTTTGTTGCGGCTTTTCCAAGTGCTTGTGGAAAAACAAATTTGGCGATGTTAAAATCCCCTCTTGCTGGATGGAAGGTTGAATGCGTTGGGGATGACATTGCCTGGATGAAAATTGGCTCTGATGGACGCCTTTATGCGATCAACCCTGAAAATGGTTTTTTTGGTGTAGCTCCAGGAACCTCTTATGATTCCAATCCGAATGCGATGGAGTCGATGAAGAGTCATTCGATCTTTACCAATGTTGCCCTTACTGATGATGGTGATGTATGGTGGGAAGGGATGAGTGAGACTCCCCCGGATCATTTGACCGATTGGAAAGGAAGAGATTGGACTATTGATTCAAAAGAAAAAGCAGCTCACCCGAACTCTCGATTTACCGCTCCTGCCAAGCAGTGCCCTGTTATCGACCCTGCTTTCGAAGATGTGAATGGTGTCCCGATTTCTGGGATTATTTTTGGAGGGCGGAGAGAAAGTGTTCTCCCTCTTGTAATTGAAAGTTTCTCTTGGAAACACGGTACCTTTTTGGGAACGTCTCTTTCATCAGAAATGACAGCTGCTGCAGCTGGAAAGATTGGGGCGCTTCGCCATGATCCTTTTGCGATGCTTCCCTTTTGTGGTTACAATATGGGAGACTATTTCGATCATTGGCTTGAGATGGGAGAGCTCCTTGGATCCAAAGCTCCGAAAATCTACCATGTAAACTGGTTTCAGAAAGGGAAAAATGGAGAGTTTCTATGGCCAGGGTTTGGGGAGAATATTTATGTTTTAAAGTGGATTTTTGAGCGGTGTGAAGGAATTGGGGAAGCAACCGACAGTCCTGTTGGCTTGGTTCCTAAAGGTTTTAAGGCTTCAAAAGAGCTCTTTGAAGTCGATCCATCTCTTTGGAAGGAAGAGGTGAAAGGGCTTCGCGAATATTATAAGCTTTTCGGAGGGAATTTTCCAGAAAGCATTCTCGAAGAACTCAATAATCTTGAAAAAAGAATTTCTTAATTTTTTAGATTAGATCTAACTGTATATTGACGATATAGTTAACAAATCTTTCAACTTCTATATTGCGGTGAAGTGGAGTCGACTTGAGTTGTTTCGGAGCTTAGGCAAAGAAAAAACTACCAAGATAATTGAAAATATTAGAAATCTAATTCAAAAGCTCCTTTTTCAGGGAAAATTTCCTGGTATTCAGCACCAATTGGAGGGAAGGATTTAAGTACAGCTATTGACATTTCCCCCTAATATTTAGTATGTTCAAGACCTATTTAACGAGAAGTATACCAAATAGCAGGGGTTTATTATGTATAAAGTTTTTGTTTTGCTTACAATTTTTGTTGTAGCTCTCCACGGAGGATGGGCGGAAAGGACTTTGTCTGAGCTCTCGCTTCAAGAAAAAATTGGCCAGTTGATCGTTGTTCCAGCCTGCCCCCTTTATGAAAGCGAAACCCTTCGCAAGACGCTTCAGAGCTACCATATCGGGGGAATCTTAGTGAAGCAGGGGCACCCTCTTCAACAAATCCCTTTTCTCAATATCCTTCAAAATAATGCAAAAATTCCCCTTTTATGCACCGGAGATGCCGAATGGGGGCTAGGGATGCGGATGGAAGACACGTTGTCCTTTCCCAAAAATGGTGTTCTTGGCCTCCATCCCGAAAAAATTGAGGAGGTAGGGGTTTGGATTGGAAAGCAATGTCATCAAGTGGGGATCCATCTGAACTTTGCTCCTGTTGTTGATATCAACAATAACCCTGACAATCCTATTATTGGAGTTCGCTCGTTTGGCGCTGACCCCGAAGCTGTTGCTTCCTGTGCCGTCTCCATGATAAAGGGGATGCATAAGGGAGGCGTTTTGACTTGCGCAAAACATTTTCCTGGACATGGTGATACCGACGTCGATTCTCACAAAGGGCTTCCTCGAATTCCCCATTCTCGCGATCATTTAGAGAAAATCGAGTTTGTACCATTTAGAAAAGCAATTGATTCTGGTGTGGATGCTATTATGACGGGGCATCTCATGCTTCCTGCGCTTGATGCTGAGGTTCCTGCAACGCTTTCTATTCCTATTGTTACTGATCTCCTGAAAAAGGAGTGGGGTTTTCAAGGGCTTGTCATTACTGATGCTTTGAATATGAAAGCACTAAGTGAATATTACTCTCATGGTGAAATCGCTATTAAAGCACTTCTTGCGGGACATGACCTTCTCCTTTACGGTGCGCACCGTTATGATGATGTTCATTTGATCTTGACCGAGCTGATTCCTCAGGTCTTTAAAGCTTTAATGCAGGTGCCTGAAGAGGTTTTAGATCCCCATGTTTTGAAAGTTCTTCAGTTAAAAGAAAAGCTTGGCCTCCATAAAAATAGAGTGACCAAGCTTTCAGAAAGCTTGATGAGAGAACTGCATCATCCTGCTGCAGTCGCGCTCATCAAACAGCTAGAGCAGCTTTAGTTTTCATCCTCATCGATGATTTCAACTTCAGCTTCTTCGATCTCAGGGCCCTTATCTTTTTGGGCTTCCTGTTGAGGTGCTTCTCCTGGAGGGGGAGGTGCTCCGCCCTCTGCTCCAGGCTGGGTAGCGCTTTGCTTTTGAAGTTCTTCACCAATCTTTTGGATATAGGTATTGAGATCCTCCGTTGCAGTAGAAATCGAGCTTGCATCAGTCCCTTCAAGGGCTTTCTTTAAAGCATCGATCCGTGTTTGAATCTCTTTTGTGAGATGCTCAGGCAGTTTATCTTTATAATCGCTAAGAGATTTTTCAGCTTGGAAGACAAGGCTATCCCCTTTGTTGCGTGTTTCAACTTCGTCTTTTTTCTGCTTATCTTCTTCAGCATGCTCTTCCGCATCGTTTACCATGCGCTCGATTTCAGACTCGTCGAGCCCTGATTTTGCTTCGATCTTGATCTTTTGTTCTTTACCAGAGCCAAGATCTTTTGCAGAAACATGAAGAATACCGTCAGCGTCAATATCGAAGGCAACTTCAATTTGCGGGGTTCCACGTGCAGCAGGGGGGATTTCAGTCAGGTCGAATCGTCCGACTTCTTTGTTGTCCTTTGCCATTTTTCGTTCCCCCTGAAGGACCACAATTGTCACGGCGGGCTGATTATCCATTGCTGTCGAAAAGACTTGTTTTTTTTGGGTTGGAATCGTGGTGTTTCTTTCAACCAGGGGAGTCGAAACTCCTCCAAGTGTTTCGATTCCAAGAGTTAGAGGGATCACATCAAGAAGAAGAACATCCTTTACATCCCCTGCTAAGACCCCACCTTGAATTGCTGCACCTGTTGCAACAACTTCATCGGGATTGACCCCCTTATGAGGTTCTCTCCCAAAAATTTCCTTAACCTTTATTTGCACTGCAGGCATTCTACTCATTCCACCCACTAGGAGAACATCGTCAATCGCTTCTTTGGAAAGACGAGAGTCTTTTAAGGCATCAAGACAGGGCTGGATACACCTTTCAACCAAACTAGAAGCAAGATTTTCAAATTTAGAGCGAGTAAGTGTCAGCGCTAAGTGTTTAGGTCCACTTGCATCCATGGTAATAAAGGGTTGATTGATCTCGGTTTGCTGGGTTCCAGAAAGTTCAATCTTAGATTTCTCCGCCGCATCTTTAATCCGTTGAAGAGACATCTTATCTTTGGAAAGATCGATCCCACAGTCTTTTTTAAATTCTTCGAGTATCCAGTTAATCACAACGTTATCGAAGTCATCTCCACCAAGATGAGTATCTCCATTGGTAGCCAGTACTTCAAAAACGCCATCCCCAATTTCAAGGATTGAGATATCAAAGGTTCCTCCACCAAGGTCAAAGACGGCAATCTTCTTGTCGCCACCCTTTTTGTCTAGACCATACGCAAGGGCTGCCGCTGTTGGCTCAGGGATGATCCGCTTGACATCAAGCCCAGCAATTTTACCGGCATCTTTTGTTGATTGACGTTGCGAATCATTAAAGTAAGCGGGAACAGTAATCACTGCCTCGTCAACAGTTTCTCCTAGGTATTCTTCGGCCGTTTCTTTCATTTTTTTTAGAATTTGAGCACCCACTTCTTCGGGTGTAAGATTTTTTCCATCCACTTCAAAGACGGCATCTCCATTGCTGCTGGAGACCACTTTGTAAGGAACGGTTTTGATTTCAGATTCGACCTCTGTGAACTTCCGTCCAATAAACCGCTTAGTAGAGTAAAGGGTTTTTTCTGGATTGGTGACCGCTTGTCTCTTTGCTGGAATTCCAACGAGTCTTTCCCCATCCTTATAGGAGACGATAGAGGGTGTTGTTCGTGTTCCTTCGGCGTTTGCAATGACCTTTGCTGACCCCCCTTCCATCACAGCGACGCAGGAATTCGTGGTTCCGAGGTCAATTCCAATGACTTTTCTTTTCTTAGTCATATTTAGTTATCTCCCTGATTGTTAGTTTGTTCTGATTCTTTTTTAATGCTTTCTTTCTTTGGCGCTTTGGCAATTTTGACCCGCGCGGGACGGAGGATACGGTCCCCGCATTTATATCCCTTAACGAACTCTTGGAGGATCAATCCATCCGCATGTTTGTCGGTTTCTTCGAGTTCTAATACTTCATGAAGGTGAGGATCAAAGGGTACTCCTTCGGAAGTATAGGGGATAACTTTGTGACCCGATAATACATCTTTAAATTGGGTGAGGATCATCTCAAATCCCTTTGCCCACGTTTGTGTTTCTTCGGATGCTTGATGGACAAAACTTAAAGCATTCTCAAGGTTATCTAGAGGGGAAAGAAATTCTCCAATCACATTTTCCACTGCAAAGCGGGTGGAATCATGCTTTTCCTTTTGCATGCGTTTGCGCGAGTTTTCCATATCTGCAAGAGAGCGGAGATATTTTTCCTGCTCTTCTTTAATCTGTTGTTTTAAGCCTTCCGTTTCATCGATTTCATCGATGATTTCTTCTGCTTCTTGGGACTCTTCTTGAGGTTTTCCTTGCGGCTTATCTTCCAACGTTTGGGCTCCTAGGTTTTATCTTCAAGTTGCAATGGGTCATCTTGCTCGATCAATTTTGGAGACGTAGTTTGCATTTCAACTTGCTCAGATTTTGGTTGTCGGTAGGTAATTTTATACTTATAGAGATTACGTGTCAGCACTTCGCTTAAAATTTGTGAAAAAGCACGAAGAATTCCAAATAATTTTGGGTAAGGCATACGTATGGGTCCAAGAAGGGCAATGGCTCCAACTGCCTTTCCGTGGATATAATAAGGGATAGCGATGATACTGCTTTGCGCTATAGAGGCAGAAAGGTGGTGGAGATCATCTCCAATCCACACTTTTAGATTTCCCTCTCGGGTACATCGTCCTAGGAGTTTGCGCATAAAAGAATTATTTTCAAAAATCGATAACCCAGTTGCTAAAACGCTAGCATCTTGAAATTCAGGAAAACGGATGAGTTTAGAAAACCCTGTTTTGTAAATATCGATGGCACTAAAATTTGAATAACCAACGATATGACGCATCATAATTTCGTTATAAAAATTGGAAGCAAGCTCCTCTTCTTCCTGGTTTATCTTTGGGCGATCGAGTCCTGTGAGACGGAAATGAAAATAACTTTCAATTCTTTTTAGAGAGAAGCTGCTGAGTTTTTTTGGAGGATAAAGAATTTCAGTATGAACGAGCCCAAAGTCGGTGATGACCACAATAAGGCATCGCTTAGCGTCAATTCCAATAATCTTGATATCGATAATGATGTCTTGATCAAAGCGGGGTGCTGATAGAAACACAGCCCCTTGTGTATGATTGCTGAGAAGCTCCGCTCCATTTTGCAAGTAGCTAGCGATCTCTCGCGTATCTTGATCGAGCTCGTTCTTCAAAAGAGATAATTCTTTAGGGTCGATTTGACGACTGTTGATATGAAAATTTGCATAGAGTTTGTAGGCCTCTATAGTTGGAATACGCCCACCTGATGCATGTTGCTGCGCCAGATAGCCTTCTTTTTCGAGGTTGGCAAAGTAATTTCGGATAGTGGCTGAGCTGATGTTTTCGAAGCCATTTTCCTTGAGGGTATTTGAACCCACAGGTTTCGCCGTCAAAAGATAGAGTTCGACAAGGCCCAGGAGGACGTCTCGTTCTTTCTCAGCTCTTTGCTTTCTCTTTGCTGCCATACAGTAGCAATCTCCTTATCTTATTGCTAATATAGCATAAGGAGCTCTACCTAGGCAATCGAAAACTAGCACTCTATCAAATAGAGTGCTTATTAATTATTTTAAATAGCTTAATATAAATAACTTATTAAATGAAAAAAAAGATCTAGCCAAGGATTTGGAAATTATGATTTTGTAAAGAGGGTAAGGTGATTTTGGGGTCTGAAGCAATTAAGGGAAGAACATCGACGATTGAGGGAGACCATCTGAGTCCCTTCTTATAAACGAGACGGGAGGCGAAGAAACAGGCAATAATTGCCTTTTTATGAATCTCTGGAATATCTTGAATGATTCTTTTGCGGTACTTATCTGCAAGCAGAGGAGGGCAAAAATTTAGTAGTGCTTTTACAAGCGGATCGTCAGGATGGGAGGCAAGTGGAAGACCTTCTAGATAATCAAGGAGCTCATACGTATAGGTATTGATCCTTTCCGAAACTTTATCAGAGAGGTCAGTGAGGTATTCTCCTGTTTCATCTCGAGATCTGAGAAGAAGTTCTGCTTCATCGCGGGATTTTTCCTCGATAATCCCTAATATTTGAGTCATGAGAGAGCTTTTCTCTAGAAGGAACTCTTCCTCTGTCGTTGTGAGTCCTGCTAGGATTTCCATTGAAGAGCAGATGACTCCTCCTTTGTTTGCCGAGCTGTCTTTGATAATAATGACACCCAATTTTTCGAGTTCTCTCCGCGCATTTGGAGTGAGATAAAGATTTGCTCCTTCAACGATGGCTCTTGAAGAAGGTTTGCCCTTTACGAGAAAGTCTTGGTAGTTGTTTTCGTTAAGGGTTCTAGGGCGTCCTCCTGCAGGGATGAAAATATCGGTTTCGACTTGATGTAGGTTATGGCGAAAGAGGTGGTTCATATCACTTCCTGAAAGCCAACTTTCAACAAGCTTGCCCCGCTCTTTTTTCCAGCAAAGGGTTTTTTGTGCAAAAGCGGTTTGTTCTTTTTTTGTTTGAAGATCGAGCAAAAATCCCCCATCATTGAGTTTTTTTGGAGGGTATACAGCAAGCGGTTTCACCTCATTAAACAAGTCAGCAAGGATTGATAAGTCAAGCCCTTTGGGATCAAAAATTGTTCCTGAAACATCAGTAATTGCGAGGAGCTTAGCTGTGCTCGGGAAATGCTTATATAGGTTGATGATCTGGTTCCCAGCGACATCTCCGTCAGGGCCCCCTGAGATTTTAATGGTGAAAGGATCTTTTTTGGGATCGATTTCCATGTAGCGAAGAACTGATTGCATGTAGACATTGATCCCAAGAGAGGTAACACCATACTTTTTATGGTTGATTCCTACAATTGGTTTACTAGAGATGAAAGCAATTCCCGGCTTATATCTGCACCGTTTGCTATAGCTAGCAATCCACTCGATCATGACATTATGCATATTTTCGTCTGGACCGAGATAAATATACTCAGGCTTTTTCCAATAGTCAACCATGTGTTTTGCCTTTAGTGTTCCATCTTCGAGGCAATTTACAAGGGTTAACAAGCTATGAACAAAGGCCCGTTGTGTTTGGTAGAGATATTCGATCTTTTGCTGTACCTTGTAGGTTTTGATTGTCTCTTCAATCTCTCCTTCTTCAAGTCCTGCAACCTTCAACTCTTTTCGGTAGATTTGAACTTCGGTAAGGAGTTGGTCATATGGTTCAAGAAAAATAACCCCTTTGGAACCTCCTTCGGGAATATCCTTATTTTTCTTTTGTTGCGTGAGGGCAAGGTTATAACATTCTAAAAAGACGTTGTTTCTTTCGACGACCATCTGCTCATATCGTTGAGGGAATACTGTGCGTAGGCCTCCTCGTGAAAGATCCTTAAACCGGATATGAAACCCAATGAAATGCATTCCTTGTGTGAAGAAAACTCCATAGGGAAGTTCTGGGAATTTCTCCCGTCGGTTATAGGGAACGTAGTTAAGATATTTCGGATCCAAACGAAAGCAAAGGGCACTCTTGTTATTTCGATAGAAGTTGTTTTTAAGGCAGTAGTCGATAAAATGCATCGCCTGCTTCAGAATATTTTTCCGTCTAGTGTCATAAAACTCATTTCCTGTATCCAGGTGATTGACGAGCATCATGAATTTTTCTCTAGAGCGATGGTACTCATCTTGATTCTTTTGCTCGGGATGAAATTTTTGTTCAAATGCTTTGCAGATCTGAACTGTTAGTTCTGGGTGTCGGCACAGAGCTTCCATGACATTACTCAGCGTGTATAGATTGAGGTCGGCGTGAACGAGTGTTTGATGTACAAAGCTGGCCGTAGCTCTTAAAAGATTCCCGATGTTTCCCCTCAGAAGACCGGGCTGTACGAATACTTTTTCGATTTCGTCTCCGTCCAGAAAATACTTTAGAGTGACCAGTTCCTTCAGAAAGTCGTCGATATCTGCTTCGTCCCATGCTGCTTTCTCCTTAATTCCATGAAGTCCTAGTGACATGATTAGAATGCTGTTATTACTGTATGGGTCGGCATACGAGGCCGTTACTCGCATGATTTTTAATTTGTGCCGAAAAATCATTTTAGCAAGGCGGTATAGAAATCGGTATTTTGGGGTATTCCTCCATGCAATCACAATCTGCATGGAAGGGGTTTCTCCCTTTTTCTTCTTCCACTCTTCGTTGTAGCGGACTTCATATTGGCAGTAGTCTCGTGTGCGGGCTCTATGAAACATATGAAGTGCCAAAACAAGCCGGTCGTTCGATAAAGAACGCAAGAAAAGAGGGTCAATTGAGCTAACAAGTCCTTCATATTCCTCCTTTGAGATACTTGCATCAATTTCATTTAGAGAGGAATAGATTTCACTCCTCCGCTCTTTGCTTAATAGGTCAGAGGCTTTCTTTGTTTTTCGATTTTCATAAGAGGTAAAAAATATCCGCGCGATGAGTAGGCGCTTCTTGATCCCAGGAAAGGGGGGAGGCTTATCAGAGATAAAGGTGTGATAATTTTTGATCCCATGCAGGTTAAAATTCTTAAGGATCTTCATGTCAACGTCGGGGGAGTCTAGGATCAAGACAAAGGATTCATTCTTCAGAGTGATTTGGCAATAATAATCTAAAAGCGGAAAACCCATCAGGTAGTGGGCAATTAGCATATATTGATCAGGCTCAATCTCTTTGAAAAAGCCATCAGGCATATGTTCTTGAAGCCAAACGTAGTACTCCTCGAACTGCTCCCTTTCAAATTGCACTGCCTTTTCTTTAGACAGTTTGTCCTGTTTGTTAGTTTTTTTCATCTTATCTCTTTTATTTTAAAGGGGATATATGGAATATCCTGAGGTCCATGCACACCCATAACCTCACCATACAATTTCCCCTCTTTTCTCAAAACCCGCAAGAATGATAAATAGAGAATGAGACCGCCTGAACCAAATGAATATTTCTCAAAGATTGGCTAAACTGTTACTTTTGTAGCAAAGGAAGCTTAGATGCAATAAATTCTAGTCTCAGAATTCAACGTCCTAATAACCGAGAGAGTGGGGGAACAGACTTTACGGGTACTTTGGGTATCCAATCTACCGTTTTTGTCACTTAGGTAGATCACCCCACCAATTTTAATTCCTCTAAAACTCATGGGAGTGTTAGTATGGAGGCTCTCGTATCTCAAACCGTTTAGGAGAATAGTTATGAACGTAGAAGGTATTAGTTGTGAAGGATTGGAGAGTATTTACCCAGGTAGCGAAATATGAAGCTCATGAACCATCTTCAGGCTCTTGGAATGGTCGATTAGTTACGACAGAAAATGCACCCAACAGTGATCTTGCTGATAGGGTGGATTTTTGTGGTGAACGATGTAATGGGGAGGCAACTCTTCATGCGATGGTCGATACCGATGATAATAAAAACATCGATGCCAATATTAAAGTCGAAAGTGAAAGCGGCCGGGTTTCTGGATCTATTAGTGGTAGTATCAGTCAAGATCAGGACGGTAATACAACTGGGAAAGTGGAAGCAAGTAGCACAATTAAGTTTTGATTTTCAGCAAGACGTGCAAAAATTATCGTTTCCGGGGTCTATTTTTAATCGTCTTCTTGATGTTTTTTGCATCTTGCGCGTGGTTCTGCGCTCATAAAGAACTAGATTACCACGAGGAGCTATCTTTAAACTTCACGGATAGCGGGCTTCCGTGTGTTGATATTTCTGTTGAAGGTAACATATGCCCAGTGGTGATCGATCTGGGTTCTCGCCTTGAAATGAATTTGCAATCTGAAGTTTTGCAAAGCTTATCTAAGTTTCCAGCGGGGACAGAGGAATGGAGAAATTTTAGAGGAATTGAATTTACTCGGATAAATTACAAAATTCCTGAAATAAAACTCGGTTCGCTATGTTTTAAAAATTCTATAGCCACAGAAGAGCTCTTGAATGAGGAAGAGTGCCACATTATTTGGCGTGATCCAAGTGTGGAAAAGAAACATAGAAAAACAGTGGGGAGCTTGGGGAGAAAACTTTTTAAGTCTGTGAATCTACTTTTCGATATTCGAAACTCCAAAATGATTGCGACAAATGATTTCAACAGGCTCAAGAATAGTGGGTATGATTTAAAAACATACTTAGAAATACCTTTTGTGTTCCACCCCAAGGGAATTATGTTGAATATTGATGCGGATATAGGAAATTTGCGCCTTCTTCTAGATACGGGGACAACATCTACAGTTATCCATGAATATTTATACCCAGCCGATACGGATAAGATTTTTGATTACCGAGGCCTTCCAATCTTCAGCTCTGAAAAATTTTGTATTAAAGACAGGGATTTTGGTCCAATAGATTTGTACTTTCTGAAAATGACGGAAAAATTATACGACATTGATGGGCTTCTTGGTATGGACTTCATCAAGGAGCATGTGATATACGTTGATTTTTCTAAGAACAAAATTTATATTCAGTAAACCATAGCCTCGACTGAAAGGGCGATCGATAAAAGTCTCGTTGGTTAAAGGAAAAATTAGGTGTTTGGTGTATCTCATCCAATGAATAGGACTTATCTCTTCTGTGCATCTCTTATACATGTTTGCATGATAACCCATAAGTGATTGATTTTAATGAGCTATTTACGTA
Source organism: uncultured Chlamydia sp. (assembly GCA_946127115.1). GTDB lineage: Bacteria > Chlamydiota > Chlamydiia > Chlamydiales > Simkaniaceae > Neptunichlamydia. The sequence continues at coordinate 265,315 of CAMGYI010000002.1, read as the reverse complement.
GAAGTCTGAGACTGTTGAGACCGACGAGGACCGTTCCCCCTTCGTGAAGGATTACGGCTAGCCAAAGAGGAATGATTCCCAAAAGGGCCGGAGTTGTTGCAAGAACGATGACACCGAGTGCTAGGGTAAGATTTTCTCGGACAATAAGCATTGTTTTCTTCGCTTTTTTGTGAAGCCAACTGATGAGGTGAAGGTCATCTTGCAGGAGAACGATATCCGAGGCATCGATGGCAGTGGCGCTGCCGATTTCTCCCATCGAGATCCCGACGCTTGCGCGGGTGAGGGCGGGCGCATCGTTGATTCCATCTCCCACCATTGCGAGATGTTTTTCAGCAGATAGTTTTGAAACGGTTTCAAGCTTGTGTTCAGGACGTAGGTTGGCATAGACCTGGTCGATACCAAGCTCTTTTGCAACAACGTAAGCACTTTCCTCATGATCCCCAGTTAGCATTGCTACTTCCAGGTCTTTTCTCTTGAGAGTGGTAAGAACCTCTTTTACTTCAGGGCGCAGGGTATCAAAGAACCGGAAATCAAAGAGAGATTCACCAATCTGCAGAAACGAGATCATTTCCTCTTTCTTATCTAAAGGTTTCTCTGGAGAGATAAAGACTTCATTCCCGATCTTGACCTCAACATTTTTTCCATCAAGAGTTGTACATCCTTTTAGGCCGAACCCCGGAACCGATTGAAAATAGGTGAGGGTTGCTGGAGGGATTTTCTTTTCATCTGCATAGATGCAGATGGCCTCGGCCATAGGGTGAGTGACGTGGCGCTCCAACGCACTAGCGACGCTGATGGCGACATCAATAGAGTAGGAGGTGGGTCCAATAGGTTCAATCCCAGTGCAGGTGAGTTTCCCTGTTGTGAGCGTCCCTGTTTTATCAAAGGCAATAATACGGCAGGCGGCAAAGGCATCTAGTGTCACCCCCCCCTTCAACAAAATGCCTTTTCGAGCGCATGCGCTTATTGCGCTGAGGTAAGCCGTTGGTGTTGCAATGATTAAAGCGCAAGGAGATGCAGCAATCAAAAAGGTAAGTGCTCGGTAGAGAGAGCCTTCGATACCTAAAAAGGGAATCGAAAAAATCCATGGAAGAGAAAAAACAAAAATAAAAAAGAGGGAAATGATTGTGATCGCATAGCGTTTCCCAAACTTATCTAAAAAACGTTGGAGTTTTGGTTTCATCCCTTGCGCTTCATTAATTAATTTTATGATTTTTGAAAGGGTGGATTCAGCGCTGGTTTTCAGTACTTCAACTGTTATTGTTCCATCAAGATTTCGGCTTCCTGCTTGCACGGCGTCTCCTGGAGTCTTGGAAACTGGAACGCTTTCTCCAGTGAGGTGAACAAGGTTTACAAAGGAACTTCCATCGATCACGTTTCCATCGAGAGGGACAACCTCACCTGCGCGTACAAGAAGGTGTGTTCCTACATCGATTTCTCGCACTGATTTTTGAAACAGGGTCCCATCCTCTTCGACAACCATCCCGACAGTGGGAGAAAGGTGGTTTAAATTAATAAGAGCTCCCTTGGCGCGTTTTGAAACGGATTCCTCTAGCGCTCCAGAAAATGCAAAGAGGACAAGAAGTAACCCTCCCTCCACTTGACTTCCGATTAAAAAAGAGAGGAAGGCAGCAAGTGTCATCAAAACATCGATGTTAATTTCCAAATTTTTAAGATCTTCAATCGTATGAAGAAGCGCAGGAGTTCCTACTAAAAAATAGACCAAAAGTAGAAAGAGATGAGAAAGATCGGATATGAAAAACTTGGCAATAAAAGAACTCAAAAGAAAAAATCCGGCAGCCCCAGAATTTTTTAAACTCAAATTTCTTGCCCAGGCACGGGAGCTCCTCTTTAAGAATGGACTAATACTTTCTTCTTGCCCTGAAGTAAAAAATTCATCAAAAATGTAAGGAGATTCAGAGGAAGACATGGTCCATCCATTTTGCACATAGATGAATACTGCCAATCACCAGTATCCCCACAGCCAAATTCCAAACGAGCGATTTAATGAGTTGGTTCCCTTCAAGTTTGCTAGCAAGAAGAGTGGCCGTGGAAAAAACAATTGCCAAAGCGACAATTGTTCCTAAAAATCCTCCGAGAAAACACCCAATCGCGGCGAAGAGAGATGCAACAATGACCCCGACACCAGCCCCAACAGCTTGTTTTAAAGGGTGTTCGTATGATTCAAGTGTTAGGCCTAGCTCCTCTTCAAGCATGACTCGAAGGAGTCGATTATCATCAGCCATCAAAACTTCAATCACCTGGTCGAGGAGTTTTCCTGTCAACCCTTTTTGCTGATACATCGCAGTGAGTTCTTCTTTTTCCTGTGCTCGATGATGCTGGATTTCCCATTGTTCTTGTTCAATCAAACGGTGCAAGCGTTCCAAACGGGCCCATCCAAGCAAACTACTTCTTCCTACTTTCCAAAGAAGCCAGCTGGCAGAAAAAAGACCTAAGATCCACAAAGCTTTTGACGTAGGGATCCCAAACGTGCTAAATAGAATCCACATCCCTAAAAGAAAGATTGCTGTTTCCTTTGCACTGTCAGTCCCGGCGGAAATATGGCCCGGCGTCTCCATTCCATGAATCTCTGTTGTTGCCTTGGCTCCCTTTTCTCGGGCGACTCTCAAGTGTTCAACAACATCTTTTCCTTCAAAATGTTTGTTTGATTGCTTTGGTGTTTTTGATGTCATGGCATCATTCTATCAAACGATGAATATTGATGAATAGAATTAAGTCAGCATGTGGAAATATTTTTCTATAAATGTTTCCACGTGCTGACTTAGCTTTCCAAAATATTTTTAAGGAGTTTGCAAAGTTCAAGATGGTCGGATGTAGAGATGAGCTCGCGCGCAGCATGCATTGAGAACTGGGCAAGGCCAATATCGACTGTTTGGATTCCAGTGCAGGCAGCTGTAATTGCTCCAACGGTGCTTCCACAGGGAAGATTCGATTCTGAAGCAAACGATTGATAGGGGATGTTCTTCTTTTGGCATAGCTGAATGATCTGTGCCGCCGTAAGGCCTGAAGTCGCATAGCGGTGATTCGCATTATACTTAATGACAATACCCCTTCCAATTTCAGGAGCATTTTCCTTGTCATACTTACTTTTATATCCAGGGTGGAAGGCGTGAGCCATATCAATCGATACGAAATGGGATCCTTGTTTCATCCTGAGGAACTCTTCTTCTTCCATTTTATAGGAGAGGGAAATCCGTTTAAGAATATCGATAAAGAAAGGAGAGCCTGCTCCTTCATCTGTTTCAGAACCAATCTCTTCATGGTTCCAAAAAATTGCCATTTGAACGACATCTTTTGGATGTTTTTCAGCCCCCAAAAGGGCAAGAAGGGAGGCATGTGCGCTGGCCAGGTTATCAAGGCGATAGGAGCTTACTAAATCGCTTGTGATTCCGATAAGGCGGGGCTTTTCATCAGGGACGAGGTATAGGTCAGCGCCCAATCGATTACTTTGCTTGACTCCAGTGAGTTTTTCAAAGATCTTTTCCAGGTCTCGATGCTCCCCGTGGATTCCTAAAAGTGGGCAGAGATGATGTTGTTTATCGATTTTTTTCGGTTTTTCATTTGTGCTGCGATCTAAATGGATCGCGAGACCTGGGATCATCACAGGAGCATGGTCAAGGTGGACTAGTTGTTGATCAATGGTATCTCCTTTAGAGATGAGTAGGCGTCCCGCAATCACCAGGTCGCGGTTCATCCATGTGCTAAGAATAGGACTTCCATAAGTTTCCACGCGAAGGAAGGAGAGTCCATCATCGATGAAGACAGGATTTGGCTTAAGTTTAAGCGCTGGACTATCTGTATGAGAAGCAAGAATGGTTGTTTTTTTTGGCGCCTGTTTTGGCAAAATAAATGCGCAGATCGAGCCTCCTCTTTCGACAAAATAAGCATCTCCTGGTTTGAGATCCCATTTCTCCTGCTCATCAAGTGGAGTGTAGTCTTGCTGCGCTAAGCGGTTTCCAATTTCAAGCGTTGCATGCCATGCTGTGGGGCTATTTTCTAAAAATCGAAGGAGGTCTTTGAGTGCATCATACGTCATAGTTCTGTATTGTACAAAAATCTTTTCTTTTATCTAAGAAAAATTTAGATTTAAACCTCTTCAATTCCAAATGAGAGGAAAATTAATGGAAAATATGACAAGACATGTGGCAGGTCTTGCTAGCTGGGGAGCAGATAAAAGTTTTCAAGCGTTGCAATCACTGAATTCTAGCTCTACAAAAGCTCAAGAGGATTTAAAGGTAGGGGGGAAAAGCGTTCTTATAAAATACAAGAAAAAAGAGGCAGATCCTACAGCAGCGGAAATTAAAAATATTGTATTAGCAATTCTGCAGCCTGTGAAGACTTTAGAAGCCACAGGGATAGTGGTTACGATTGGTTTCTATTTGGCGTCGCATGTGATGCCTTGGCCAGTCAGTTGTATGTGCAAAGCTGCAATGGTTGGCTCTGCTTATTTCACCTTTCAGATTTGGCAAGCTAAGGATGCAATTCTTCAAGAATTTTTCTATTTTGAAAGGCGCAAAGAGAATGAGATTAATAAAAAAGAATTTCTTGAGCATGCCGACAATTTAGCTGATCGAATCCTTGCAAACTGTACCCTATTTAGACGGGTAACCTCTGCTGATCAAACTAGGTCCTTCCGCGACATGGGAAAAATTGTGGGTGATATGATTGATAGAGCAGAAAATGAAGCTGAACTGAACACGCTGATCAGGGAACTTTCATTTATTCGCACACTGTTCCAACTTGCACGCCGAGTAGAGTTAGATTAAGTTAGGGAGTGAATCCCATTTAAATACTTATGGAGGACGGTCGGAATTACCACGGAGCCGTCCTCTTTTTGGTTGTTTTCAAGAAGAGCAACCATAAGGCGGGATGTAGCAAGGCCAGATCCATTTAGGGTGTGGACAAGTTCAGGTTTATTATTCCCTTTCTTAAAGCGAATGTGCGAGCGGCGCGCCTGAAAGTCGGTGCAGTTGGAAATCGAAGAGACCTCATAGTAACGAGTTTGTCCGGGAAGCCAAACTTCCAAGTCGATTGTTTTTGCAGAGGCAAAGGACATGTCGCCTGTGACAAGAAGCATGGAGCGGTAGTGAATTCCTAGTGCCTGAAGAATTTCTTCAGCACTTTGGACCATCGAATCATAGATTTTCTGACTTTCATCAGGATGGGTGATGCAAAACATCTCCACCTTATTAAACTGATGTGTACGGATGAGCCCTCGCTCTTGAGAGCCCGCAGCACCTGCTTCTCTTCTAAAGCATGGGGTATAAGAAGTGTATTTTCGAGGAAGCGTGTCGGCATCAAGGATTTCATCATAGTGGATACCGTTAAGAACTGCCTCAGAGGTGGGGATCATATAGAGGTGATGGTCTTTGTCTTGGAGTTTAAAAAGTTGGTCTTCAAACTTTGGAAGATGAGCGGATCCAAATAGGATGTCGGGGCGACCGACCAAAGGAAGTATCCACTGTTCAAAACCATTTGAAACATGAGTGTCGATCATAAAGTTGATAAGGGCCCATTCTAAGCGAGCACCCATGCCGCAGTAAGTGGGCCAACCACTTCCCCCAACTTTCGCCCCCCGTTTGAAATCAAACAACTGAAGCTTTTCATTGAGTTCCATGTGATTTTTAGGTTTAAAGGAAAAAGAGGGTTTTACACCGATAGACTTGATTAAGACATTTTCTTGGGGATCAAGAGAAGCTTTGATTCCATCAGCTGGAAGGTTGGGAAGACATCCTAATTCAAATTTCAATTGCTTTTCAAGTTCAGAAAGTTTGTGGTCAAGAACTGCAATTTTTTCTTTTGTCCCTTCCATTGTTTTCAAAAGATCGGCAGTATCCTCTCCTTTCCTCTTTCGCTCTCCAACCTCTTTCGCACTTTGATTGCGGCGTGTTTTAAGCTTTTCACTTTCAGCCTTAAACGTGCGGATTTCTTCATCAAAACTTAAAGTTCTTTTTAAGCTTGCTTCAGGGTCTTTTGTTCGAAGTTTTTTTTCGATTTCAGTGGGGTTTTCACGAATGAGTTTGATATCGAGCATACCTATTTCCTTTCCCCAAGAGATATATAGCATTTCCTACTTGAAAGATAGGGAATTTGTTGATACCATGGGTTCTTCCTTTATTATAAAGTTTTATTGAGCAGTTCCAATGGCAAGACAGAAACACCCAGAAGCACAAAACCCCCTTATCCTTCGGTTCCATAGACTTATGGATGCCTTTGCAAAGTCTGATGATGAAAGAGACTTTTATCTCGACACTTCAGAAGGCTTCTTGGTGTTCGCAGATCTCGACAAAAGTTTTGAAGAGCTCGATCGCTTAGAGAAAGAACTTCAAGAAAATCAAAAGAGATATCGTCTTCTTCCAAAAATGACCTATTATGAAACCAAGAAGTTTATGGAAGGGTTTGTTAATGAGAAAGTTTATGATATCGACACGAAGGAAAAACTTCTCGATATTATTGGGTCTAAAGAATCGCGGGAGAATTTTCTCGAGTTTATTTACGATCATCTAACCGAGCTCGAAAAGTGGCAACAGTACTATCATGAACGTTCCCGAATCCGTATTATCGAATGGCTGCGTCAAGAAGAAATTCGCTTTGCATTTGAAGAAGACCTTGATATCACCAAGCAAACCTTAGAGAAAGTGAAGCACAATCTTTTCGAGACAAGGGTTTCAAAGGAAATTCAAGGCGCCCGTGATGCGATTATCATAAAATCAAAAACCTATTATTCGAATGAAGCATTGAATCCTCGCCCTAAACGGGGACGCCCTCCAAAGCAAGCACAAAAAGTAGAGCTGGAACCTCAGTATACCGCTGATGTTTATATGACGGTTCCTTCTGCTATACGCCCCTTTCAATTTAATCCTGACTTTACCAGTACTGCAGTGACCTTTTCTGCAAAATTTGATACCGAAGCTCAGCTCATTGCAAGTCTTCGAGGAAGCTCTCGTGTGAAGATTGATACGAAACTTGAAGCCTTATCTCAACGTCTTGAATCGCTCCGTCACCTATCAGACCGACTCAAAACCTCTTCCGGACTCGGCATTGAATCGGAGGAGAAAATGATTCAAGCTGTAAGCCAACAAGGCACAGAGCTTGAAAAGGAAAAGATCTCTACCATCGCAAAAGGATTCCTCCCGAAGAAAAAGAGGAAGCAACCTAAAGATAAGGAGGAGATCCAAGAAATGATGCAGAAGAAGCGTGAAGCAGGGATCAAACAAGTGACTCCTATTAAGCGAGGCAAGAAAAGGAAGAACGATAAGTGATGGTCACAAGGGCTTCCATACAAGAACGTTTTGATCTCGCCTCTAAACAAAGGTGTCACAGGACTCTTGAGGGAGTCTACCGCGCCCGCTTCATGGACGAAAAAATGCAAAAACTGGTTCGGCAGAATAAGGGGGGAACGTTCCATCTATACACGGGAGGGCATGAACTAATTGGTATTATGTCAGGCCAGGCCCTTGTTGCTGGAAAAGATTGGGGTCTTCCTTATTACCGAGACCGCGCCTTTGCTATTGGCTTAGGGTGCGAGCTTAATGAAATATTTGGTGCCTTCTTAGCGCGCGAAGTTCCTCACCACTCAGGGGGGCGCATGATGCCTGACCACTTTTCCCATAAACAACTCCGTATTCCGTGTCAATCAAGCGTTGTTGGTTCTCAATTTTTGCAGGCAGTTGGCGTTGCCAAAGGTTCTCGCCTCGCTGGAACGAATGAAGTTGTCTATGTTTCTGGTGGCGACGGATCTACCTCGCAAGGGGATTTCCATGAGGCCCTAAATTACTCCTGTCTTCACAAGCTAGGCGTGATTTTTGTGATCCAGGATAATGGGTGGGCGATTTCTGTTCCTGTTGAAGATCAAACAGCGGGAGGCTCCATCGCGCACATGGCTGCGGGTTATGCCAACCTATCCGTTCATGAAATCGATGGGTGCGATTACGAAGAAGTATCCAAGGCGCTCCACTCAGCCGTTCAAAAGGGGCGCAAGTTGGAAGGGCCAACTCTTATTGTTGCAAAGGTGCCCCGTATCGGTGCCCATAGCAGTAGTGATGATCCAAAGAAATATAAAACCGATGATCACTTTGAAGCTGATGCCGCACGTGATCCGATCCCTTGCTTTGAAGGTTACCTTCTTAAAAACAATATACTCATTCAAGAAGAGATTGAAGCGCTTCGCAAAAAGATTAAAGAAGAGATTGAAACCGCAGCTGCAGAAGGAGAAAAATTTCCTCTTCAAGATCCTAAAAGAGTCCTCGATCATATTTACAAAGAAGTTGATACTACGTTTAATGAAACCCCGAACGAGAGGGGCGAGAGTGTTGTGATTATGGACGCCATCAATCACGCCATGAACGAAGAAATGGAAAGAGACCCAGGTGTTATTGTTTTTGGACAAGATGTCGCTCGCGGCAAGGGAGGAGTTTTTGGGATTACCAGAGGCCTTACCGACAAATATGGTGAAGAAAGATGTTTCAATACCCCGCTTGCAGAGTCTACAATCATTGGAACAGCCATAGGTCTTTCTATTCATAGCGATTTTAAGCCTATTGTAGAAATTCAATTTGCCGATTATATCTGGACTGGGTTCAATCAACTTTACAACGAACTCGCCAGCTTTCATTACCGCGCAAATGGTGAATGGAACTGTCCCATTGTTATCCGTATACCCTCTGGTGGATATATCCAAGGAGGTCCCTACCACTCACAAAATATCGAAGCGTTTTTAGCCCATTGTCCTGGACTCAAAGTCGTCGTGCCCAGCAATGCTGCCGATGCAAAGATGCTTTTAAAAAGTGCTGTTCGTGATCCCAATCCCGTCGTTTTCCTTGAACACAAAGCACTCTATCGTCAGCGCGTATTCTCGGCAAAACCTGAACCGACAAAAGATGAAATCATCCCTCTTGGTAAAGCCACTGTTGTTCGCGAAGGAACCGATGCTACCCTTATCACTTGGGGGCTTACGGTTCACATGGCCTTGGAAGTGGCGCAAAAACTTGAAGACAAAGAGGAGATCTTGATTGAGATTATTGATCTTCGCACCATCGCACCTCTTGATATTGAGACCATTCTCACTTCAATCGAGAAGACAAGCAAAGCATTGATTGTTCATGAAGCTCCAGTCACATGTGGTTTCGGTGCCGAAGTTGCCGCCCAAATCTCCGAGCAAGCGTTTGAACTTCTAGACGCTCCACTCAAACGCCTTGGCGGCAAGAATACCTGTGTTCCTTACGCCAAACAATTAGAGGATGCTGTCCTTCCCCAAAAGAAAGATCTCGAGAACGCTATCCGCACTCTTGCCAACTACTAAGGGACCGTTTAGAAATAAGTTCCCAATTTGATTGGTTGCGACTTTTCCAAATCGAGCTTCTTCGTCGCCCTTCCCTGCTGGGAAGTACCTACAGTTTATTTCCATGATCGGTTAGATAATTGTTCAAAGCTTGTTCAAAATCCCGAGTTGATTGGAAATTTCCTTTTGTCACAATAAAAGGTGCTTTTTCAAGTGAGGTGTATTGCATACCAGAGATATTTTTACCTAGCACAGGGTATACCTGGCTTCGAGCATGAGTAAATTCTCCGTTTAATCTAAAACGAGCTGTACGTTGAGCCGGAGGGATGACAAAAAGATTTCTAGCCCTTCCTTGGTAAAAGTCGTTTTTATCGATTATTAAACCATAGCCTTGACCGGATAATCCCCTCATATATTCAAGAGGGATTGATCCAGCACCACCAGCATCCAGTTCGCATGAAGAGAAAAGACTTTGTCCATATGAAATCGAATGAACTGGTTTGTAACTTTCTCTGGACTGTTTGTCTTCCTCAGAATCGTTTAATAAATCACCACCACGATAGAGTGTATAAACGGAAGCTTTTTGAGTATGTTCTTGAGAAATTGCTTGCTTAAGAATATTAAATATATTGTCGTCTTTGAAATTTCTCAATATACGAAAAATAGTTTGATTAGAATGGTGTTTTCTGCATTCAAATAGACCACGTCCAGAATATAATCTACTGATGGTGTTACCTAACGGACCTTCAGCTGCTTTAGATAAGTTTGCCCATAATCCATCCACAAGAGAAGAAACCTCTTTCTGGCAAGGTTTTTTACTTTCAAACCCGCTTTTCTTTAAATACTGTAAAATATATTGATTTAATTCAAAGTCTACTTTAGAGACCTCTTGTTCTTTATCAATAGTTACAAATTCTTTATGAATCGTCTCATTTTGTATACAACCTTTATATAAAATATCTATCATTGCTGATGGGTATAAAAATCGTTCAAGTGAATTAAAAGATTTACAACAAACGCCTTGTTCCAAAACTTTCGCGACTGTATTAACCCGAAAAGCGATATAGAACATATCATAAAGCGTCTTTGGAATTTTGATTGCGCTGAGTCCTTTTGCATTTAATTCTTTCTCGATATAATTCAGCTCGTCGTGGTTTAACTTTTCGAGATCACTAGATGACAAAGTCGAATCAGTCAATTGATTTCGTGGGAATTGAAGCTGTAAGATAGGCACAGCTGAAGTTAGATATTCTTTCTCTTGGATCTCAGATCCATCTATTTTTGATACAATGTATTCTGCATTTGAGCCTTGATAAGTCATAGTATCACTTTTGTCTGCAGGATTTGAATTTAGGGAAAGAAGATGATTGGCGATCGATTCTGTTTTCGTAATCGGGAGATGATGGACTTGATCAGAACTACTTGTTTCAATCACTAGAGAAGAGCTAACTGAAACCTCAGGAACTTGCTTGTTATTTCCCTGTTTAGACAGGTTTAAAACAGAATTTGCTGAATTAATACTTTCCATTTTAATACCATTTTATTTAAAAAAATAAAGATATTATAATATAAAAAATAATTAATTTATACTAAAATCACTTAGTATGGGTCTATTTTTAATAGACCACAAATATTTCATTAACAATCAGCAACTTAAGACACTTTAAGAATAATCCGATTTTCTTTCTCAGTTCCAAAAATATCCCTAGAAGCTCATCAAACCCATATCTAAAAATGCTTTTTACTTTTCTTCCGTGAGATTTTGTTTCAATCGGGGCTTTCTCTTCTTTTGCCTCACCCACAAGATGACAGTCGATTTCAAATCGACCCTAATGAATCTCTCGACTTGCAGGCGAGGCGTTGTTTAGTTTTTTGGAATGGTACAAATTGTTTGCTTAGCGCATTTGCGGCGTGATGTGGGTTTTTTGGTGAGCTCGGTAAGAAGCATTCGTTTTTCTTCATGGGCTTTGGGGGGGATATCGAGGAAATCCTCAAGGTGAATAAGGTGAGCAAGAAGGCTTTCTTGCGTTTTGTGAAGAGCGGCAGAAAGATGGGTGTTATCTGCGACATCTTGCAGTGCTGAGGCATTTTTGATCAGTTGATCTAATGTCGTATCGATTTCATTTAGTATTTCTCGCCGATTCATAAAAATCCTCGTTAATTCTTCTGTATAATTATGATGAATTACAAATGTCAACCTTAGTTTAATAAAATGTGTGCAAGAGTTTAATTTTTTTGTAGAAAGAATGTTTATTCCCTGGTAGATTCGTGTGGTGGAAGGTAGCTTCATGTTTAAATTTTGTCCATTAGCATCGGGTTCGAAAGGGAATGTCATTTATGTTGGTACGGAAGAGACGAAACTCCTAATCGATGCAGGAATTAGTTTTAAAGCGCTTGGTGAAAGGTTAGGGGAGATCGATGTCGATATAGGGGAGATTGATGCGATCCTTGTCACCCATGAACACGGGGATCATATTCGGGGCCTTGAAAAGACAGCGAATAAGTTAGGCATTCCGGTCTTTGCGAATAGTGAGACGGCAAAGGTTGCGATTAGGGAGATGCGGGAGCGGCCTCGCTTCAAGATTTTTTCGACTGGGGAAGCGTTTGAATATGGGGAGATGGAGATTCACCCCTTTAGCGTGCAGCATGACACACTTGATCCAGTGGCATTTACAATTCGTATTGGGGAAATAAAGATCGGCATGTGTGCTGATCTTGGATTTGTCACAACTCTTGTGCGAGCCCATCTCCTGGAGTGTGACTATCTCTACATCGAGGCGAATCATGAACCGTCGATGGTTTATGCGTGCAACCGGCCGATGGTCTACAAACAACGAGTATTAGGGAGGCAAGGACACTTGTCAAATGATGCATGTGCAGAGCTTGTGAGTGAGATCGATCATGAGGGGTTAAAGCATGTCTATTTGGCCCACCTTTCAAATGAATGTAACAACCCTGAGCTTGCGGTGAAGCGGGTGAAAGAACGGGTGAGGCGAAATCTTTCTGTTTCGGTTGCTTATCAGGAAAAAGTCAGCCGGGTTATAATGGAATCATAAGGCCATCGTAAGCGATGTCTACCTTGATATTGAGCCCACATTCTTGGATAATATCGTTGTGGAGCTGGAACTTCACCTGCAGATCGGAATCATCGTGATTGGGGTCATGGTGGGTAACGAGCCATTCATTAACGCCAGTATATTTAAGGAGGACAGTTGCATTGGGAATAGAAGAGTGACCCCATCCCGTTTTTCGGTAGTACTCTTTAGGGAAATACTGCGCTTCATGAATCACAAGATCGCAGTCTTTGAGGAATTCAATAAGCCCAAGGTGAGGTTCTAAGAGAGGGTGTTTTCGGTGGATTTCGTTAGGATGGCCGTGGTATCCGAGGAGGACCTCGTTGTCTGTGATGTACCCTATGGTTTTGTTAGGGGCTTTGATTTTGAAACCAACGGTGGGACCTGGATGGTTTGTGAAATGGCAATCAATAACAAGATTCCCAGTCGAAACAGGGCGGTCGTCGCGGAGCTCTTTGAAGATGACTGTTGCTTTCATTTCGTCGAGACGGACGGGGAAATAGGCGTAAGCGAGCATGCTGGTAAAAAGCTCTTTAGTGCTTTTTTCAAAACCAACTGGTGCCCAAACGACAACATCGCAAGTTTTTTTGTAGAGAGGGCTAAAAAAGGGAAAACCTGTAATATGATCCCAGTGAGTATGGGAGACAAATAAGTGAATCGTTTGGTTGTCCTCAAGGCCGATAAGATCACCCAGTTGTCGGATTCCTGTTCCTGCATCGATAATGATAAGATCGTCTCCATAGCGCACCTCCAAACATGAGGTGTTTCCTCCATAGCGGACATACTCAGCTCCGGCTACGGGGTTCGATCCCCGTGTTCCCCAAAAACGGAGATAAGAAGTCAAAGTGGAGGGCATCGGGTGATAACAGTGAGTCTCAACAATTTCTCTCCCACTTTTCAAGGTAAATGGGGCAGGTTTCAGTTCTCCTTTAAAGAAGGTTTCCATCAATTCAAAGAGTTGATAGACCTTAAATGGTTTCACTAGAAAATAATCGGCTCCTTCGTCGATAACGGCGTGGTAGTTTTGAATCATCACATGGTAAGAAGTGATAATGATCCCCATTTCATTAAATCGACTATTCAATTTAATGGTTTTCATGATCTCTAGAGCGTGAATATGAGGCATCATGAGATCAATGATTAGAAGATCAGGTTCAAATTCTTGGGTTTTCTTCAGAGCAGCAGGACCCGTTTTTGCTGTCGCAAATTCGAAATCCTTTCCCTCCTTTGACATTAAGATCTCATCGATCAACGTCGTAGAAGGATCTGCCACAAGAATTTTCCGTTTATCTCCCATGGGGGAATATACCGCCTCTTAACTGCATCTTACTTGAGCAAGTTTTTAGGGCTAGTCTTTTTTATACCAAAATGAATTTACTTCGGTATAAGTAAAACTCTACGTCGGCTGCCCTCTTGGGAGCCGATCACGCCGTTGGACTCGAGTTCGTCCATAAGCGAAGCGGCGCGTGCGTAACCAATCTTGAGTTTCCTTTGGAGGAAGGTGGTCGAGGCGGTTCCCGTTTCAATAATGATTTGATGGGCCTGAAAATAAAGATCATCTCTTCCTTTGCCCGCGTTTTCAGCGGTGAGTCCTGTCTCTGCCATTTTGTCAAATGATTTGATGAGGTATTGAGACCCTGCTTGTTGCTCGATATAGTCGATAACTCGATTAATATCTTCATCACGGATAAAAACTCCTTGGGCTCGAGTGAGAACATGAGAGCCAGGAGGGAGGAAAAGAAGGTCTCCATTTCCGAGAAGGCTTTCAGCGCCATTTTCATCAAGAATGATCTGACTGTTGACCCGACTTGCCACCTTGAAAGAAATACGACTGGGGAAGTTGGCTTTGATTAGACCTGTAATCACCTCACGTGAGGGACGTTGTGTTGCTAAGATAAGGTGGATTCCAACCGCTCGTGCCATTTGCGCAATGCGAGCAATTGGTGTTTCCAGATCAGAACTAGAAGCCATCATCAAATCTGCAAACTCATCAATGATTGCAACAATATAGGGTATTCTTCTGGGGATTTCCATCTCCAGTGCTGATTCCCGCTCAGGATTCATCTTCCGTTTGTTAAAAGCATGGATGTTGCGCAGTTTGAGCCGTTTAAGCATTTCATAGCGGTAGCCCATTTCTTCTACGAGCCAATTCAATGCTGCATAAGCACCGTGAGCTTCGGTGATCACCGGAGCAATCATATGAGGTAGGTTCGTATAGGAGCTGAGCTCGACTTTTTTAGGGTCGACAAGGAGAAGTTTCACTTCATCGGGGCGCGCTGTCATGAGAATCGACATCACAATACTGTTAATACAGACAGATTTCCCTGATCCAGTCGCTCCTGCAATGATACAGTGAGGCATCTTAGTAAGATCAGAAATGACATTTTCACCTGTCACCGTCTGCCCCATCATAATGGGGATATGGAGTTTTTTGTTTCCCTTTTGGTATTCACCAAGCATCTCCTTAAAACCAACTTCTTGCGGATAAAGAGAGGGGACTTCAACACCCACTGCGGCCTTTCCAGGAATTGGAGCGATGATCCGAATCGATTTGGCTTGCAAGTTGAGGGCGATATCATTCTCAAGAACTTTAATTTTCTGAACCTTGACCCCGACGGGTGGATGAATTTCAAAAGAGGTAATCGTGGGGCCGCAATTGATCTCTCCAACTTTCCCTTCCACTCCAAAGCTTAGAAGTGTTTCCTCAAGGACTTTTGCCTGTTTTTCGAGATCTCTTTTTAGTGTAGGTTTATCGAGTTTTTTCGCATTGGTTAGCAGATTAAGTGGGGGAAGACGAAATCTTGTGAAGACTCCTAGATACGTCTTCGTATCCATGTTTTTTTTCACGCGACCCGGCGTAGGCCTCTTTTCCAAATGCGTCGAGATTTTTAAATCAGAAATCTCTTTGGCCTCCTCCTCCTCGTAGGATGGAGGCTTAAAGGTCTGCAGAGGAGGAGGAGTGATCACTCGCCGCTTTTTTTTTACCTGAGTGGGTTTGAAGTCTGCTGCTATCTTTATCAGAAACTTTCCCGCTATCTTTGCCAAAGACCAGAGACTCTTTGTGAGAGGAATGACGCGTGTATTGGTAAAAAGAATTAACGCCATCATCCCTGTCAAAGAGAACGTAATACACACCCCAACATTACTAAGCAAACGCTGCAAATTGAATGTAGGGACATCTCTAAGCAAATAGTAGAGGGGAACCCCTCCTAGATTGAAGCGAACAACCTTATGGGAGAATGGATAACTGCTTAAATAGGCTTCTGAGTAGAGGCGGGTCTGAATAAAACCACTTGAAAGGCCGCCACCTTCCGCAAATGAATTGAGAAGCATCGATAAAGAGAGAACCCCAATCCCAAAATACACTGTTTTCATCCGAAGAAGCTTAGGGGCTCCTCCCATAAGCATCTTCCAACCAATCCAACCGATGTATCCTACAACCAAATATGCAGAAATCCCTAAAGACCACATCAGCCCAAGACCAATGCCATACCCAATTATTCCTAACCAATTTGTCTGCGGAGAACTATATATAAAACTAAGTAAACAAAGACCTAAAAGAACGCTCCCAATCAACGTTAGGAGACCTTTTATTTCTGGATGCATCTGCTTCTTCTCGTCCATGACCTCAGTCTAACAAAACTTTCCGCAATCTTAAAGGCAAATTTTTTAAGATCCACTTTAGGCATTTTCCCAGAAATTAGGATTCGGAGCGAGCAAGGCATTGTAGTTTGCGATGAAGCAACGAAGTGCAATAGCTTTAGTAAGAAGCAAAACGCGATTTTTTAAAGCCGCATCCATTCCGAGATTCTAATTTCTGGGAAAATGCTTAAATGAGAAAGAAGGGCGATCGACGGGACTTGAACCCGCGACGTCTTGAACCACAATCAAGTGCTCTACCAAACTGAGCTACGACCGCCATCGTGTGAACGAGCATTTTTACTGATTGATAGGTTTTAGGTCAATCCCTCAGAGAGATTCAATAAATAAATTTACTTCCGCTCTACTCACTTATATTATTGTCACAATTCGACCCGTCTCTTCAGCCTTCTTGATGACCCTCAAAAAATACCTACTTTTCCATAGAATTGTTGATTCGCAGAAGACACCAGAACCAATGAGAGTGAATTGCATCTGAGTGGACAGCAATACTCTAGTAATAAATCCCCTATTGTTGTTAAAATTTCCGCAGAATCCTGCGGACTATCTGAGGATAATGGGCGAATTTATTAAAAATAATACTTTTCAAAATAACTTCGAATATCAGTACAGATAATGAATAATATTTTAGGTGTGAGATGAAAATAGCAGAAAGAATGTTAGGTTGTAGATTAGCGGGTGGGATTATAGTTCCTCTCAAAGACGCTTTGTAAGAAAAGAGCCGTAGTCCTGACTCCGATCTAACAGGGCATATTGGCGAGCTGGGCTTTCGATGTGTATCGAGTATAACCCATTATGTAATGTGGAAGGTTGAACCTTCCGGTAAGTATCAGAAATATATCTTGCCGATGGAAATTATAGCGGGGTTTGGGACTGTTTTTTTACTTGCTGCTACAATGGGGAAAACCTGGAAACACTGGGGTAAAAATTTTTCCTTAATTGCAGGTTCGCATGTTTTGTATAACCTTAACCACACGCAGGGTAATAAGTTGTGCTTAGCGCTTTTGATTATGATCGCGGTGGTAAATTGCCGGTATGCTCTCGAAAAGCACCGTAATCCTTCCTTGGTTTTGAAATCCTATCTCATTCACGAAACTACCATGTGTATTCTTACTATGGTCAATAGCAGGGTTCTTGCAAAAAATCTTCCTATACGACTCTTTAAAGATCAAGATGTCCAGATGATTTATGTGTCTGTTTCTAATTTGTGCTTTTCTTATTTTTTAGCCAAGGTGATTCAAAACAGAATGGGGGCAAAATCTTTAAAAATAAATTGGAAGGTTGAGTCTTTAATGGGTGGAGCTAGTCTTGCGATTTTTCTCTCTATGGTATCGAGAAGATCTCCAATATACGAACCCTAAGACAGCACTCCCAAGGAGGATTAGTGTTTGTGGGCCATTGATTTTGAAGAGGAGCTTTCGGGGCGCTCCTTCAACGATGGTGATCACAAAGGAAGCTATGGGCGTTGCAAGTACATCTACATGGAGCAGAAAAAGGGCGAGCAGAATGGCAAAGAGGAGCGGGGCAAAGAGATTATAAAAGAGGGAAATCAGAGAAAATGTTTCAAAATGAAAAAGAATCAGCGGAAGAGTAAAGGCTAGAACGCTTCCTTGGAGGGCGAGACCTTTTCGGAGGTAGGCACAAAGAATATAGCCGCATTGATCAAGTGTGCGCATTTCAGTGAGCACCGCATAGGAACGCTTCGGAAAAAGAAAAGTTAAATTCTCTTCACAGGAGCGGTAGAAAAGGATAATACTGAGAGTTGCTCCGAAGCTAAGTTGAAACCCAATGTTTGTAATCACAAATGGATCAGAAATTAGAGCAAATAGGAGAGCCACGCCGAAGGCATTGAGCGGCGTTGTACGGTATCCAAATAATATTCCCACAAGGTAGAGCAACACAGCGATCCATGCGCGACTGATCGATGGGCTACCACCCATATAGAAGAAGTAGCTTCCTAAAAGGAGAATAAGGGCTGCGGCAAAGAGTTTTTTAGGGAGAAGTTGTTTGAGGGTGGAAGCGAGAAAGAAGGTAAGAAGAGCAAAGTGGAACCCTGAAATGGCGAGCAGATGGGCGAGGCCAACGGCTCCAAAGTGGTAGAAAAGATAGGGGTTTTCAAGGTTTCCCGTAGCAAGGCCAGAGAGGAGCGCGGCAATTTTGGGGTCTTTAAAACGAGCGTGAATTCTTTTCTTGACTTTCTCTTTTATTTGAAAGCGCCATTCAGCAAGGCTCCACGATTTTTCAATTGGATTCCACGGGGACTCTGGCTTAAAGATGTAGTGTCCTTTTAACTGTTTTCTAAGTGTTCCTTTTGAAAAAAAATAGTCTTTGTTAGCCAGAGGGCGGTTGTCACTTTTTCGAAGATAGATGCGGCAAGGAAGAGAATCTAATTTTCCGATGTAGGCAATGGTGGTTTGTATCGAACTAACATTTTTTTCACTTCTTGAATTTTAAATCGACCGCTTTCCTTTTGTCCTGAAGGATACAGACCTAGAATGAAGGCGATTATCATCAAGATCAACAAAACAAGTGCTGTGGTAAAAGCGGGGGTTAGCCTTTTTGGTATTGTGATGAGGTAGCTTGCCAGACGGTGTAGGTGGTGGCGTTTACTTCCCTTTGGGTGGTTCCATTTCATCGTCTATCGTTTTATGAATCAACCGTGCTCCACGAAGTCCGGTCATGTAATGAAACACCCAGTCTAACATAACAGCAAATTGACTGCGATAACTAACTAAGTAGACAATGTGAATGAATCCCCAAGCAAACCAGGCTGAAAGTCCTGTTAAGTGAATCCCTTTGTAAAATCCAACCGCTTTATTTTTCCCAATGGTGGCCAGGCCGCCTTTATCAAAATACTTAAAGGGGCGCCTTTTTTCCTTGGAGATCTGACGACGGATAATTTTTCCAACGTACCGTCCTTGCTGAATCGCAGCTGGTGCGATGGCAGGAAGAGGCTTTCCATCTTTTCCAATGAAACAGGCAGCATCTCCAATCACGAAGATTTCAGGTTTTTCTGGAACAGAAAGGTCGGCTTCGACTACCACTCGCCCTTGGCGGTCTAAAGGAACATCAAGTGTTTTTAGAACGGGAGAGGCAATGTTTCCAGCGGCCCAAATGATATTGCGGGCCTCGATAAAATCTTCGCCTATCTGGACTCCTTCTTTAGTGATATTGGTGACTAGTTTCTCTGTAAGAACCCGCACCCCCATCTTTTCTAGGTCTTTGCGTGCTCTTTCTGAAAGCTTCTCTGGAAAAGGAGGGAGAACGCGTGGCGCTCCTTCAATGAGATAGATTTTTGATTTTTCGGGGTTGATGCGGCGAAAATTCCTAAACATTGTCTTGTGAGCAATTTCTGCAATCGATCCAGCCATTTCCACTCCAGTAGGACCTGCTCCAATGATGACAAAGTTGAGATATTTCTCCGCTTCGTAAATGCTATCCATCCGTTCTGCTTTTTCAAAAGAAATAAGAATCCGTTCACGGATTTTGAGGGCATCGGTAACGGTCTTAAGTCCAGGGGCTAGGGGTTCCCACTGATCGTTTCCAAAATAAGAATGGCGGGCTCCTGTCGCAATAACGAGGTAGTCATAGGGGATGTGATCGCCATTTGCAAGAATGAGTAGTCTCTTTTCTTTATCGACTTTCTCAACGGTTCCCATTAGTACGGTGGTATTGCTTTGAGTCGCTACAATTTCTCTGAGGGGCGTTGCGATATCTGCTGGGGATAACGCAGCTGTTGCTACTTGATAAAGAAGCGGTTGGAATAAGTGGTGATTTTTCTTATCGATAAGTAGAACATCGAAGTTCTCTCTACTGAGTGTTTTGACACAGTTTAGCCCACCAAATCCTCCTCCAATAATAACAACGCGCGTATAAATCATAAGAGTTCCCCTTATTCATATATGTACATCATCGTTGCAAAAAAGTGTAAAATCTTTTTAAACTGTCTTGTTTTGAAAAGAGCATGGGTATATGCAAGATCAGATCGGTAAGTATTTTGAAAATAAAAAGGCGGTTTATTTAAGTGAGGCTCCTAATCTTACATGGGAGGAGGCCCAGAAGGGGTTCCCTTGTTTAACTAAAGGGTGGTATGAACTTTGTCATCTTTCTTCCATTGTTCGGTTGGAGTTCCTTAGAGATTATTGGGTCAATGCCCTTCCCTATTCCCCACAACTTTATGCATTTGTTGACCGATTTTTTGCAAAGGTCGAAGAAATCGGAATGGTCGCAGCAAAAGGGAAGATATTTCTGACCTATAGCATGAAAGCGAATAAAAGCTTCTTTTTAGGTGAGCCGCCTCTTATGGATCAGGAAATTAAAGGAGCAGTGCGCATACTTGATATCTCCTTGCCTCAGGATTTTCTCCAATTTTTCCGAGTCCACAACGGGTTTTTTAAAGGGGGAGATACGGGAATTTTTTCTATCGGTGTATTGGTCAAAGAAGCTGAGAGGTTTAAATCTTTAAACCAGTCTTTAATGATAGGGAATCAGTTAATCTCAAGTTCGGCTCTCCTTCCCTTTTATCGTCCTTTCGGGTTAGATGTGTATCAGTGCTTTTATCAAGATTGGCACCCTGACGGGGGAGTAGGAAATGTCCTTTGCTCCTTGAGCGAAGGAACGATCTCTGATTATCGCACAAAAGACAAGGGACGAGAGCATTTGGCCTTTCATTCCTTTATTGAATGGTTGATGTTTTATATGGAGGATGTTGACGTCCAATGAAGTTTACAGTGCAAGATCTTTGTGATCTCTATGGGGATAGTCTGGAATTTGAGACGACTAAATCTCAAGCAGGAATGGACCATTCAATAAAGGTTGCTCATGTCCAGTGCCCAGGGCTCTCTTTGGCTGGGTATTCCACGCGAAAGAAGGATACCCGCATTCTAATCTTTGGAAGGATGGAGCTTTCCTATTTGCGAGATTTAAGTCCTAAAGTTCGAGTTGAACGCTTGCATAAAGTCATTACCTCTTCGAATCCAGCTGTCATTGTCTCGAGAGGGTCAACGCCTCCTCGCGATCTAGTAAAACACTGCCAACGGGTGGGTATTCCTCTTTTTCGATCGCCTCTTCGATCGATGGTACTGATATCAAAACTCACTGTGATATTGTCCAATACTCTTTCCCCAATTGAAAGTGTTCATGGAACTCTTGTTGAAGCTTATGGGATTGGAGTGCTTATCCGGGGGGATTCCTCCATTGGAAAGAGTGAGGCGGCATTGGGGCTCATTGAACGGGGTCATCGTCTGATATCAGATGATGTTGTTCTTTTAAAGGGAAAGGAGGAAAGGCGTCTCATTGGATCTGGCCCGGACCTGAATAGGCATTTATTGGAACTTCGAGGAATTGGAATTGTTAATGTTGCACATCTCTTTGGAGCTGTATCTGTAAGAGGAGAAGTTTCCGTTGACATGGTCATTCACTTAGAAGATTGGGATGAAACTCACTATTACGATCGAGTGGGACTCGAGGAACGTTTTACGGAATTTTTGGGAATCAAAGTTCCCCTCTATCTACACCCTATTAAACCGGGAAGAGATATTGTTTTGCTTATAGAAACGACGATCTTAAATCATCGTCTCAAAGAGATGGGATACCATTCAGCAAAAGAATTTAATCAGAAACTTTTAGAAGAAATAGCGAGAAAGAAGCATTTTGGAAGAGAAAGCTGAAGTAACTGCAAAAGTGAGAAATAAGTTGGGCCTTCATGTGCGCCCGGCGACTCAAATTGCGAAAATTTTGCAAAAGCGAAAGGCAAAAGTTACATTGACTTATAAGGGGCAGTCGGTTAATGCTCGAAGCATTATGAGTATCATGATTCTAGCGGCACCTAAAAACGCGCAACTGAAAATAGCGGCTGAAGGAAGCGACGCTCGGGAGACCCTTGAAGAACTTCTGTCTGCATTCACTAAAAAATTTGGCGAGGATGGCTAAATGTCAGATCTCTTGGAAGAGATGATTCTTAATGGAGCTCCTATCAGTGGAGGAGTTGCCATTGGAAAACTCTTTTTTCTAGAGGCTTTGCTGGAAGAGATTATTCCAGAATTTTCCATTCCAACAACTGAAGTTGAAAAAGAAATTGGACGGTATCGCCGTGCTGTTTTATCGAGTCGAGAAGACCTTCATGATTTGCAACGGTTCTTAGCAAAGGAAGGCTCTACCGAAGCGGTTTCAATCATCGATACCCATATTCAAATGCTTGAAGATCCATTCATGACAACGTTTATGGAAAAGAAAATCCGTCAACGGATGAAGAATACCGAGACGGTGTTCCGTTCAGTTATGATTGATTATGAGAAAGAGTTCTCCAAGGTCAAGGATAGCTTCTTTAAACAACGTCTTCTTGATGTCAAAGATCTGTCTCAACGCATTCTTCGGAATCTCCATCCCCGAAAAACATTGCTGACAGAGGGGATTCCTGAAAACTCAGTTATCTTTACTCAAGAACTCATTCCATCGAGCACCGCTGAAGCCTCGAAAGGACAGGTCAAAGGGTTCATTACAGAGACAGGAGGAACGACCTCTCATGCTGCATTGATTGCTAAATCCAAGGGGATCCCCTACGTTGCAAATATTTCTACGGGTATTCTCTATCCCTATAGGGGTGCCGACGTCATCATTGATGGAAAGACTGGGATCGTTATTGTGAATCCGAATGAGGCAATCCTAAAAAAGTATCAAAGCTATCTCGAAAATAACATTCATAGAAAAGGCTTGAAAATTGATGAAGGGACCGATGGAACCATTACTAAAGACGGAATTAAGATAGACCTATTAGCGAATATTGAGGACCTTTCAGATCTTGATCTTCTCATCCCATATAATGCTGAGGGGATTGGTCTTTTCCGCTCAGAGTTTTTATTTCTTGGAAAAGAGCTCCAGAATTTTACGGAAGAAGAACAGTTTATTCTCTATCAAAAGGTCATGAATAAAGCGCGGGGAATGCCTGTTGTCTTTCGTGCATTTGACGTTGGAGGGGATAAGGGGAATATAAATCAATGCGAAGCCGAACCCAACCCGGCACTCGGATGTCGGGGTATTCGTTTTCTCCTTCGAAACAAAGATTTTTTTGTCCATCAACTCAGAGCTCTTCTTCGGGTGAGTCCTGATGGGGATCTCCGTATTCTCCTGCCCATGATTTCTGATGTGGCAGAGCTCCTCCAAGCGAAAGAGCTGATTCAAGAAGCCGCTCTTGAGCTTCGTTCAGAAGGAGATGAAATTGCCGATGAGATTCCTATCGGGTGTATGATCGAAGTCCCCTCAGCGGTGTTTATGTGTGATCACATTGCTAGGGAGTGTGACTTCCTCTCAATTGGGACGAACGATCTCATCCAGTATACGCTTGCAGCAGATCGAACAACCCAAGAGATGCACCCCTTTTATAAACCCTCTCATCCGAGCATTCTTCGGATGATCAAAAGAGTGATTGAAGAGGCTGTCAAGGCGAATATTCCTGTGAGTCTCTGCGGTGAAATGGCCTCAGATCCTTTGATGGCGCCGCTTCTTCTTGGGTTGGGTGTGAGAAAGCTATCGTGTGCTCCCCGATTCATTCCTAGGCTCAGGAAAATGGTGACAGAGCTCACACTCACAAAAGTTGAGAGGGTTACCGAAGAGATTCTACGTCTTGAAAATGCCGATGCAATTGAAACAGTTCTCAAAGAGACTTTTGGTTCAATCCTCCTAAAAGACAAATAATATAAATTCGACTTTTAAACCACAAACGATCACTTTGTTAAAGTGAAAAACCTTAGATAAAAACGCCCCTTTTTGTAAATTATTCTTTTTAAGAAAGTTTAGTAATTTATAAGGAGGCTAATCATGACTGATGTGATGCTTCAAGATCGAGTTCACGTTAAATAACCATTTAATCGTGACTGATACTGTTAAACTCCGAATGGAAGATCTCCCATTCCGAGCCCTTTCATCGTGTTTCCAGGAGAGGTTTCTTCGATTTTTTTGACAGCATTATTGAAAGCAACAAGTATGAGATCTTGGAGCCCTTCAATATCTTCAGGGTCGACACATTCAGGATTAATAGAAATTTTTTTAACCTCTTTTTCTCCAGAAAGGGTGATTTCAACAAGGCCATTTCCTGCAGAACCGGTGACTTCGAGTTTTTGTATATCTTCCTGCATTTTAGCAAGTTGATCTTGGAATTGCTTTGCTTGCTTTTTCATTTTCGAAAAACCACTACCCATTGGAGCACCTCAAATAATTGTCCGTCTACCAAGAACATACCAGAGAAAGGTCTTCGATTCAATCTTATTGTTTGAGAGAACCGTTGAGCTCGACGCTAGTGAAGCGCATCACTTGTTCGTGTTTAATCTTTTGTTGGATATTAACCTGCGGATCTACAGGAATGGTTGGTGTCGGAGGGGTTTCTGGGAAGAAGGGAACTTCTTTAACTAATGTGACTGCTTTAATGGGAGATGGTGGGGCTTTTTCCTCAATGGGTTGAGGGTGTGGAGGAGGTGGAATCTCTTTTTTAGTCACTACTTCTGGTGGGGGGGCTTGCTTTAATACGGGGTTGGGGGCTTGATTCTTAAGGTGTTCAAGGCGTTCAACGAGCGATTCCAGGGAAATCTTTTGGCTTCCTCGAATGATATGGAGAAGAGCTACTTCGAGGTGAATCCGTTTGAAAGGAGTGCGCTGAGCTTTTTCCAAGGCATCAATGAGATAGTCAAGGATTTCTAAGGTGTGATATTTGGTATAGGTATTTGCTGATGTAGCGTACTTTGCATGGGGGGGGGAGTTGCCCATTTGAGTGAGGGCGATTGTGCGGAAATGATTGGTGAGACTTTCGATAAAATGCTGGAGGTTGTGCCCTGCTTGATAAATTGTTTCACTAAGAGAAAAGGCGGCGCTAAAATCGCGATGTTTGACTGCTTCATCCAGTTTGAAGAAGAGATCTGTTGAAACGATACCTAGGTTTTTGACTGTGTGTTCAAGAGTGATTGGGGGCTCTTCGTAGCAAAGGAGTTGATCCAGAAGTGATTCTGCATCGCGTAAGGATCCTTCAGCATGGGAGGCAATGAGACTTAAGGCACCGGGTTCGACGATAACCTCAATCTGTTTAATGATTAAGGAAAGCTTGGATTCAATCTTTTCAGGGGTAATGCGTTGGAGGTCGAACCGCTGGCATCGACTGAGAATGGTGCGGGGTACTTTGTGCGGCTCTGTTGTTGCAAAGAAGAAAATTACATGGGAAGAAGGCTCTTCAAGGGTTTTCAGAAGAGCATTGAAAGCCTCTTTGGTCAGCATGTGGACTTCATCGATGATATAAATTTTGTAGCGGCCATTTGATGTGGCATAACCGACGGTTTCGTTTAGGTTGCGGATATCATCGATTCCTCGATTGGAGGCTCCGTCTATTTCAATCACATCCAGGGAGTGTCCCGAAGTGATCTCGTTGCAGGAGTGACAAGTGTTGCAGGGCTCTATTTCAAGGGTTAGATTTTCACAATTCATAGCTTTTGCAAAGAGGCGGACTAGGGTTGTTTTCCCTGTTCCTCTAATGCCACAAAAGAGATAGGCGTGCCCGACCCTCTCCAAGCGAATCGCATTTTTTATGGTTTGTACAATCGCTTCTTGTTCAAAAACCTCAGAAAATTTTTGAGGACGAAACCTCCTTGCAATGACTTGATATGATAACATAGCATAACCTCTTGGCATAATTTTGCTTTGCTGGTGGTTAAAAAGCAAGTGTGGTAGGTTAAAGTTAGAATCTATGGCTGAGGAATCGAAAGAAAAACCTAAGTGGCAGCGCTACTTAAAAGAAGGTAATTTAGGAAAGCGCATACTCATCGGGATGGTCGTTCTCCTGTGTTTAGCGGTATTCATACACTTCAAGGAAGTGCGTGTGGGTGTGCTTGAACTAGATTCCAATGCGAAAAATTATATCGTTGCACAGGTAGATTTTGAGTTTCCTGATGAAGAGGGGACTGTCATTTTGCGGCAAGAGTCGGCGCGAGATATTGGTGCCATCTATCGGATTGATTCGAAAGCCATTGAAAAGAGGCGGTATCAGTTTGAGAATTTCCTTATTCATGACCAACGGTGGAGGAGCCTTCTTCCTAGGACGACTTTTGAGAACCTCTATCAAGGGGCAGATGAGATAAAGGACATTTTACAAAATCTCCGGTTCACCGATGTCAGAACCCTCAACCGCTTAAAGTCACTTAACCTATTAACCTCAGAATATTATCCGCTTCCCTCCTCCTTTGATGGGAATTCTGCAACGCTCCCAGAGGGGTTTTGGGAAGGGCTCCAAACCAAACTCGTGAAACAGAAGCATCAAGGGCCTGAGATCACTTATGTTCTCAGCTATTTTCAAGAGGTTGATTGGGTTTTTGGTAAAGATATGTCAGCCCAACGGTCTCTTCGGCGCCTTGTTGAAGCTACAGTCCCTGAACGGATGAGCCAGATCAAAGCGGGGAATCGAATTATCGATCAAGGAGAACAAGTTTCTCAGAGGCAAGTGGCGATGCTGCAAGCGATGAAAAAAGCAATCGCTGAAAACCAAAAAATATGGGAGCCTCTGCCTCTAATCAGTAGTTTGATATTTGCCACGATTATCGTCCTTATTGGGGGGTACTATTTTAGATATAACCATCAGAACTTTGTTCGGAACATCCACAAGCTGTTTTTGTATGCAACAATCATTATTTTGACTCTAATAGTGGCTAAGGTGACTGATTATTTTCTCCTTCGCGATATGAGTAGCCTTCTGGAGGTGGTTCGGTATCCCTTGTTTGTTCCTTTTGCAGCCATATTAATTTGTGTTCTTCTCAATGCTGAAATTGCTCTTTTCTCCACCTGTTTTCTAACGGTGATTCTTGGGCTCTCTCTTGCTGTTGATCATAACCGCTTCATTGCTACTAACCTCATTACAGGGGTCATTGCAATCCAAGCTTCAAGGAACCTTAGGAAACGGAAAGAAGTCTTTATGGTGTGTGGAAAGGTGTGGCTCAGTTGTATCCCGATCTTTTTTGTATACAACTTTTCCCAGGACCTGTTCTGGAATATGTACATCGTCTCCGATCTCGTTAGCACATTTGCCTTCTTAATCCTCACTTCAATTTTAGTAGTGGGACTTCTCCCGATTTTAGAATCGATCTTCCATGTTATGACCGATATTACCCTGATGGAATATATGGATCCCAATAACGATCTTCTACGTCGCTTGAGCATAGAGGCTCCGGGAACTTATCAACATTGCCTTGTTGTTGGAAGTATTTCAGAAGCCGCAGCTCAGTCTATTGGGGCAAATGGTCTGTTTTGTCGGGTCTCGACCCTTTATCATGATATTGGAAAACTATTTAATCCTCATTATTTCACTGAGAACCAAATGGGTGGATTTAACATTCATCAGCTTTTGACTCCACAAGAATCAGCTCAAGTAATCATTGCTCATGTTGTTGAGGGCGAAGCTCTTGGTCGCAAGCATGGCATTCCTCAGTCTTTTATAGATATTATTCGTGAGCACCATGGGAATACTCTAGTCTACTACTTCTATTGCAAGCAGGTCGAGCAGATGGGAGGGGATACCGAGGCCGTTGATGAGACCCAATTTCGCTACCCTGGTCCTAAGCCTCGTACTAAGGAATCTGCTATCATTATGATGGCCGATACCATTGAAGCGGCCTCTCGCTCCCTCGAAGAGATCAATGAGGATACCATTGCTGAGCTTGTCAGTCGCCTCATCGGAGAGAAGCAGGAGGATGGGCAATTTGATGAGTGCCAGCTCACTTTTGAAGAGTTTCAAACTGTTAAGCATAATATGATCAAGAACTTAGCAGTTGCTCGTCATCTTCGAATCCGCTATCCATCACGATAAGCATGAAACTTTCAGTTATTTAAGATTTAGTATTAATATATAATTTAATAAAACGATTTATTATTTATATAACAGAATATGGTATAATATCTATGTAATTAATAAAAATTCAAAAGATAATATAAGGAGTAATAGGAAATGGAATCGAGTGGAATAAAAGTATATGGCGGAGGAATGCTGAGCCCTCCAGTCATTATTCAGGACGGAGAGCTTCTCGAACAAGGAGGATGCTTTGATGTGCTTATTCAAGTCGCAATCAATTTTTTTAAGTGGGTTAGCAGCCTATTTACTTGCCACTGCGCAAACTCAACAATAAATGCAGAAATATCAGCTCTTGATGAAGAGATGACTACTGGAAAAAAGTTCTCTTTTAGAGTAGGGAGTAAGGATGAACCAAGGAGAGATTGTGGTACTGGTGACCCCCAAATTGCTCACAAAATTACGGCTACTTCTGCCTCCAGTTTAAAACAGGTTGAAGGAACAAATATTTTTGTTCAAAGGGAAGTCAAGGGAAAAGTGGAAAGTGGATTTAGTGGTTATAATGTGATTGATTCCGATGGAAAACCCTTTGATTTTGGAGGGGAGGCCCAGGAGTCTCTTGAGCTTATTGCAGGATGCGCAGGGATGGAAGTGGCAGAGGCATTTAGTGGGTTAACCATTTCAAACCCCGTTTCAGTCTTTCAGATCATGCTACAAAATCATTTTGATCCTAAGGAACAGTCCGAGGCTGATATTGAATTACAGCTTGGAATGGAGCATGGAATTGGTGTGTTCAATCAAGTAGAAAAATCCAGACTCACCCTATTACCCAGTCAAGGAGATGGCGCCTTCAGGTTTGTTGTGGAAGCGGATGAGAATTTCGGTAAGCTTGTGGAGAATAAGCTTGTTAGATCTTACAGAGTAAGACAGGAAGTCACCATCTATCCAGGAAAGGAGTCTAATGATCCAGCTCATGTAGAGATGATACGCTCAGCACGCTCAGTTCGAATTAAGTAGTTGTTAAGAGACGACTTTTTAGCGATTCAAGGGAAGCATCAAGCTTCCCTTTTTTATTGTGGCGGACAAGGCCATAGATCTTAATTTTTGGCTCTGTTCCGGAGGGGCGGATGACAAACTTGCTGTAGTCATCAACTCGGAAAAGCAAGACATTGGATTTTGGAAGCGCAGTATGATCTAATAGGTAGTCGATTACTTCAATGACCTTTTGTCCATTGATTTCTGAGGGGGGCGACTTTCTTAGGGTTTCCATAACGGTTTTCATCTTTTCCATTCCCCCTTTTCCCCTTCCAAAAGGGATAGAGAGCTGACTCTCTAGAAAGGGACCGTACCTCTTGTAGATTTTATTTAGAAGATCGACCAAAGTCTCCTTATTTTTTTTGAGCTGGAGAGCCATTTCGGCAATAAGACAGGCTGCAATAGTCGCATCCTTATCACGGGAGTGGGTTCCGTAAAGAAATCCTAGGGACTCTTCGGCTCCAAAGAGGAAAGTATGGGTGTGGTCTTGTCCCCACTCATGGATTTTCTCCCCAATATACTTAAATCCTGTGAGGACTTCAAAGGAGGTTACGTTGTAGGATTCGGCAATGAGACGAAAAAGCTCAGTTGTAACAATTGTTGTAACAGCAGCGCTATTTTCTGGGAGAGACTTGGTAGTGCAAAGGTAATAGAGGCACAGAGAGGCGATTTGATTCCCATTGAGAATGACGCTCTTTCCTTGGTGGCGGACGACAATTCCTATCCGGTCTGCATCGGGGTCGGTTGCAATAAATACATCACCTTTTTCGTCTAGAAGTTGATCGATTCCTAATTGCAGGGTCTCTTTTTGTTCGGGGTTTGGGGAGTGGGCAGTGGGAAAGTCTCCATCGGGAAGCTTTTGTGCTTCAACGAAGGAGAGGTTTGCAAATCCCCATCGCCTGAGAGCTTCTGGGAGAGTGGTGGTGCCACATCCATGCAGAGGGGAGTAGACGATATGAAGGAAATTTCCTTCCGTTTGATTGGTTTTTGGATGATTCTGAAGAGGGATTAATGCTTTAAAATAGGCTTCATCTTCCTCTTTTCCCACTTCGTGAATCAAAGAATCCTCAAGGGGGGCAAGTTTCACTTCACGTGGGTGGGTTACTTTATTTACTTCAGCCATGATTCTCTTATCGTGGGGTGGGACAACCTGTGCTCCATCGCTCCAATACACCTTGTAACCGTTGTATTCGGGTGGGTTATGGGAAGCAGTAATCATTACTGCAGCGGTGCATCTATGATGGCGACAACCAAAGGAAACAAAAGGGGTGGGACGAAGATCGCTTGTAATAAAAACCTCAATCTCGTTCCCTGCAAGGACCCGCGCTGTTTCCTCAGCGAACTCCCGAGAATGATGTCGCGAGTCATACCCAATAAACACCTTTGGGTGGGAGACGTTCTGACTCAAGATGTAGTTGGCTAGCCCTTGTGTAGCAAAGCGAATTGTATAGCGATTCAGGCGATTGGTTCCCGCCCCCATCACGCTCCGCATTCCGCCGGTTCCAAAAGCAATTGTCGTGTAAAAAGCATCGATAACAATTGCTGGATCTCCTTCTAAAAGCTTTTGGACCTCTTGGTTGGTTTTTTTGTCATAAGGCTCAGAAAGCCACTCTTGGGCCTTACTTTCTATTTCTTTGGGTAAGGAATGGGTCATTTATCTTTCTCAGATTTTCAATTTGACTATAGCAAAATCGACAAAAAATGTATTGGTTAATCGGTTTTGAGTTTGATCCAGAGAGAGCGAGACTCGATCTCCGAAAGGAGATCTCTCGTATAGTAGAAGTCGCCATCGTAGTTTTCTAAGGTCTTTAGGGTTTTTATATAAACCGGGAGGCCTTTTATGTAGGGAAGAACATTTGTTGTGGCGGGGAAGTTATAATAGGAATTTGATTCATCAGCGAAGACTTCTGGTTGGTATAGATAGTTGAGAAAAGCATAGGCAAGCTTACTATTCTTAGACTCTTTGGGAATACAAAAACTTTCAATAGACATAAAGGTATACTTTTCTGGGATTACAAAGTCGATGTGTTTATAATCCTTTGTGGCACGGAGGGCATAGGAGGTGGGAATCATAGCGATTGAACAGTTTTTGGTAATAAGAAGGTAGTCTCCTCGAACTCCTGCATAGGCTTCGACTAGATTTTTTTGTTCCCTTAAGATCGCATAGATTTGAGCGATTTCCTTGGGCCCAATCTCTACATCATCCCCAAAGAGATGGCGAGCCGTACAATCAATGGCTTCAATAGGATCGTTAATCATTGAGATTTTTGTGTTGGGATGTGTGGGATGATAGAACTCTTTCCAAGTAGGAGTAAATGGCAGGACGTCATACTGCTCAGTGTTAATTCCAAAACCGAGCACTTCCCAAATATAGGGAATCGAATAGGTGTTTTTAGGATCAAAAGGCTGGTGTATTAGGCGGGAATTTAGATGTGCTGTGAAGTTTAATTCTGCTGGATCAATTGGTTGCAAGAGTTCTTTATCGATTAGCTTTTTCACCATATAGTCAGAGGGAATGATTAGATCATATCCTTTCCCTTCGGTTGCTTTAAGTTTAACCATAAGCTCTTCATTACTGGTATAATAGTGACGCTTAACTTTGATTCCTGATTCTTTCTCAAACTTCGCAATAGTCTCAGGGGTTAATATCTCAGGCCAGCTAAAAATATTGAGAATTAGCGTATTTTCTTTAAAGGGACGGATGAAATGAGGGATCGATATTAATACAGAAAATAAAGCGACCCAAAGGGAGACGATGGTTAGGCGAATCAGTAACTTTCCAACCCTCATCAAAACCTAATCATCTAGATGTTTTTCGATATCTGTCAGGGAAGTGAGAGGGGCCTCTTTGTGATCGATCCCTTCGCACCGCGCTTTTGTATCTTTCCAGGTCTGGGGGTTTTTAAGGTTTGTCCTCCACCAGGGGAAGGTGCGACATTGCTGCGGGCGGGACCCATAGATTTTGCAGAATTTTTTATCCTCAAGAAAGACGCAGTCTGATGTGATAGGATCTTCAATAAGAGAGAGGTCAAACCCGAGCTGTCGGGTATACTTTTTATAAAATTCATCCTCTGTCAGCTCTAAGTGTCTTGTAATATTCTTAACATCTTCTTTCTTGAGCCAGACAAAACCAGCTCCCGTGCAACACTTTCCACATTCTGTGCATTTGAAACGGAGTCCATTACGATACCAGGGTTTTGACTCAAATAAAAAGGGCTGCACATTCGATTTTTTCCAACCATTTCTCCAGTGGTTCACTGTGAGTTTGAGAGAGTTTCCCTCCAAGTCCATCTGGTTCCACGATCCATTTCGGTGACCAGTACTTCCACTATTAAGGATAAGAGGAAGCCTATTTGGGCGAAGATCCGCAATCGTATGGCGATGGGTGTGTCCGTGGAGATACATCTGAATATGAGGGTAGCTTTCCACTAGTTGAAGGAGTCTATCCCCCCGGATAAGGCGACGGCGTGGTATATCATGGTCAAAGAAAGGAAAGTGGTTCACTAGAAGAATTTTTTCCTCGAGGGAGATTTTTTCAATGAGTTTTTTAAAATTCTCTTCAACGACTGGGGAGAAGTAGCCATTTGATGAAACAAGTGAGGTTGCGAGCGCCGTATCCATTAGAACAAGATGCCATCCAGGAGTAAGTGTTATAGAGCATACGCCATGCTTACTTAGTGAGAACTCGCTATTCCTAGGAGAGGGGAAGGTATGGTAAAATCGCTTGGTTCGATCGGATTTTTTCGTATAGTGATCGTGATTTCCCGGAATAACAAATACCTTCATTCCTTCTTTTTCTAAAGTGTCCACAAACCGTTTTGCCATTTTGTATTCCTGAGGGCTTGAAGTGGTTGTCAAATCGCCGGAAATAATAACGTGGGTGATCTTTTTTTCTTTGAATTGTGGGATCAACGAAAAAAGACGCTCGTTGAGGTACTGCTTGGAGCGATTAAACAGGAGGTTCATGTTTCCTAACCACTGCTTAGAAAAAAACTGAGCAGGGTTCAAGGAAAACTTTGAAAAGTGTAGGTCTGAAATGTGGGCAATCCGAATCATACCTGCCCATTATAACCCTATTACCTTTTCTTTTTGAGGAATTTTTGCAGCTTTTTTTGGAGTCGTTTTGCGCCGTCTAAAGTTTGTTTTTGAACCATTTTTATCCAGGTTTTACCCTCACGATGAATGTTCTCAGGCTCAGTTTTCCGGGTCATGTCATCAGAAGATGTCATATGGGATTTCTTTTTTGAGCCTGCCTTCCCACGCGCAGATTTATTTGTTTTAGAGGAGGTCAAATATTTCTTTTTCTCCTCTTTGGTTATTTTCTTCTCTTCCGTCTCATATTCTTGTTTTTGAGCTTCACGGATTGCTTTTTTTTGTTCACGCTTCATGCGGTGAGGGGAGTTTTTCATAGGCGAGTCTCATATTTGATTAAAAAATTCATTCTAGTTCCTTAAAAATATTGTTGCAACAATCCAATCAAAGAAAAGATGATCAGAACAAGGGCAGCATAGTGGTGAAATTTTTGGAGAATTTTTGGGGAAACCATCTTTTTCGAATGGTGGATTGATAGAGAAAAAATCAGCCAAAATAAAAAGGAACCGATGATCACACTAATAAGTGGAAAAATTCCCTCACTGACTTTGGTGGTATGGACTCGAATTGCAGCAAAAATCGCAGCGAATCCTAGGACTCGAATTGGAATCGCAAGAGAGATCAGCCCCCCTGCGGTAAAAACTTTTAAGGGGTTTCCGAAAAGGGTATCGCGTTGGTCGAACTTTTCTCTTCCCCGATAGATTTTGATCGCCATAATAAAGAGGATCACCGAGCCAATCAGGGCAAACTCAGTATGGTTAATATTTGTACTTTTAATCAGCACCATCATAATTAAAATCGCGATTGCCGACCAAAGCGCTTGCACTGCGACGATTCCAAGGGCTGCCACTAATCCGAGCCTGAAATTCTTACCTATAATGTAATGGGCAACGAGAATCATTCCCGAGATTGAGATAAAGGTATAAAAAAATCCAGTGCATGCTCCTTTAAAAAGGAGGAATAGGTCTTGCTCTATCATATCTTTAACATACCGATATGATGTTAGAAGTGAAGGGAAAAGTGAACCCATATTGTATTTTGGTGGATCCACTTTTTTTTATGATCTTTAAGGTTCCGGGACATGTAAGCAAGGTTGAGTTGAGTCCTTTGATGATAAGGAATCTTAAGACCGGCTTCCAGGCGGTTTTGAGAAATCCCCCTAGCTTCAAGCCAAAAGATTTCATTGGCAAAGTAAGGGGCGATTTTTCTTTGAGTTACTCGATGGGGAAGGATGATCTCAAGCCTGTTACGATAGAGCCAACGATGTTTATTTTCTAGATGGTTATTGTGGATAAGGTATTGGATGCGGTTACGGTTTCCGATATACCACCCGCGTCTTGATTGTGCTTGAAAGGTGAGGTCTATAAATGGGCTATAGATTTTGCTCCACTGGTGATCTACTCGAATAAAAATATGGCGGTAAGCAGTTTCAATCACTGTGTGTGGAGAACGGATGAAAACAATTCCACCTTGGTAATGTTTATAGTAGAGTTTACTACCATCGCGGCCATACCGAAACTCAGTCTCCCCTTTCAAAAAGGTTCCCTTCCCCATTTGAACATTGATCGTATTGGTGTTCCAGACTTGGAAGTCGCCATTTTCATTGAGACCTCCAAGTAAGGCCAAAGGAAACATCAAAAGAGAAATACATTTCATTGGACCAGCTCATGAAAGGTTTTGACAACCCGGCGGGGAGAGATAAAGGTTTGCCATCTACTTTCTCGGAGTCTAAGGAGTTTTGTGTTGGGGATACAGGAAGAGGGTGTGACCACCTTTCCAAGAAGAAATCCAGGACGCCACAATGCCATTTGCTTTGGGCAGCTCGCCACAATAAGGGTAGGAATTCCTAAATTTGAGGCTAGGTGTCCCGTTCCCGATTCATTTCCTATTAAAAAATAAGACTCGTAGAGGTAGGAAGCTAGGGCGCTCAGATTGGGAAACTCCGGAATAGCGAAGGGAATTTCTCTCCATTTTTCTTTCTCATCAGGGCTAAGTAAAAAAGCTATCTCATACCCCTCTTTTTCTAATTTCTCTGCTACGCCCAAAAACTTTTCTCTGCTCCAGGTCCGTTTGGGAGTGGTACTTGTTGGATGAATCACAATCCGTTTTTGGTGCTTTCGATAGGAGAGCTCTTTGGGGACTGTAATTCCATTTTCTAAAATGGGGTCAATTTTTCCAAGGATTGAAGCAGCGCTTTGTGCAATGTTTGTTACAAGGGGAAGGGCTCGATCAAAAATACGGTCTTGAGGATTAAGCACACGGTGTTTTCCTTCTTCATAGCTGGCGTAGAAGATATGGATTATATCGCGGTATTTATCAATGAGTTTAAAGGAAAAGGGGGTGTTGTCATTTTGCAGAATAATCAGATCGAAAGCTTTAAGGGAATTAATTGTTGAGCGTTTAGCAAAATGATGACTGGGAAACCATCCTTCCAGTTCTCCTAAAGAATCCTGAAAAGTTGTCACATCGTATCCTTCAAGCTTGAGGCAGTGGGAAGCGACCATCATCATGAGGCCGTCGCCTATCCCTTTAGAGCAAATGACTGCGGCTTTCATGTGTTAGCTCCATAAAGGCCTTAAAGATTTTTTTAACAGGGATAAATTTTTGCCAATAGTTTTCTCTCATTCGGAAGTTGATTGTTTTAAAGTTGGGAAGGGGAAAGGGAATCGTCACAACTTTTCCATGCGCCCAATCAGGGCGCCAAAGGCGGATTCTTTTTGGGTTTCCTGAAACGGTTAAGGTTTTGATTCCTAAGTTGGAAGCCAAATGCCCAAGCCCCGAATCATTTCCAATTAGAAATCCCGACTCATAAATATATGCGGCTAACTCTTTTAAGTTTTCAAAGAGAGGAAGCTCTATACCAAGTTTTCCCCATTCCATCCGTTCATTCGGGCTAACGCAAAAAACAGGGGAGTATCCTTCTATTTCAAGGAGCTTAGCAAGCTCTAGAAATTGTTTTTTTCCCCAATTCCGCTTGGGATCATTACTCGTCGGGTGGATTAAAACTCTCTTGGAATACTTCTGATGTTCTCCTTGAGGGAGGTTTAGATCATTTTCTTTGCTGTAGGGGCTCCCAAGGAGTGCGGCGCAAGCATTGGCTAAATTTGTTGCAACGGGGAGACTAGAATCAAAGAGGAAGTCTCCTTGTTTGAAGCACGTACTTGGGGTGGGAAAGATAAATCGCAGCTGCCCCATCCTCCCTTGGTCGCGGAGTCGAAACAGATCCCATGCTCGTTTTGAATTATCATTTTCTACAATAACAGTATCATAGTTTTCAAGTTCCTCTAAGGGAGCATGCCTTTTAAAGGTATGCTCTTTAAAGAGGAGGGACAGCTCCTTTGCGCTATCGTGAAAAACTGTAGGATTACATCCACGCTTTTTGAGGTGACAGGCTACAATCATCATGAGTAGCCCATCACCGATTCCCGACGCACAGAGGACGGCAGAACGAGTCACGCGGATTCTTCCTCATTCTCAGGTGCATCTGCAATCAAAACTTCAGAAATCAAGACGATTCCCGCAACTGAAGCAGCATATTTAAGAGAGTTTTTTACAACCTTAGTCGGATCGATCACCTCTCCTTTAATCAGGTCTTCAACCGTTTCATTAGCAGCATTGAACCCAAAAGAAGACTCTTTACTTAGAACCTCTTCTAAGTAAATAGAGCTATCTTTCCCGCAGTTATCTACGATTTGTTTAAAGGGAGCAGAGCAGGCACTAAGAACGATTTCTGAACCTAATTGTTCTTCTGGATCTAGCTGTAGTTCTCTGAGTTTCTGGCCCGCTCGGAGAAGGGCAACGCCACCACCGGGAACAAAACCACTTTCTTGTGCCGCTCGGGTTGCATTTAAGCTATCTTCGAAGTCTTGTTTCTTTTGCTTCATTTCAGGCTCAGTTGGAGCACCTACACGGATGACTGCAACCCCTCCTTGCAATTTCGCACGACGCCCTTCAAGCTTTTCCCTATCGTAATCGCTTGAGGCATTATCATATTCGGCATTAATTTGCTTAATGCGCGCGTTAATTGCTTCTTTTTGACCCATACCTCCAACAATTGTGGTGTTTTCCTTGTCGATCTCAATCCGTTCTGCTTGTCCAAGGGCCTCTTCAGTTGCTTCCATGAGCTGCATTCCTTTCTCTTCAGAGATAACAGTTGCTCCGGTGAGCACTGCAATATCTTCAAGCATTGCCTTGCGTTGATCGCCAAACCCTGGTGCTTTGACTGCGGCAATCTTAAGTGAACCACGCAGTTTATTCATAACGAGGGTTGAGAGAGCATCTCCCTCAAAGTCCTCTGCAATAATAAGTAGACCTTTTCCCGACGCAGCAATTGACTGCAGCAAAGGAAGTATTTCCTGAATTGATGAAATTTTCTTGTCGGTAATCAAGATTTTTGTGTTCATCATTTCGACCATCATTGCTTCAGCATTTGTGCAGAAATAGGGACTCATATAGCCACGATCAAACTGCATTCCTTCAACCATTTCAATTGTAGTGGAGGTTCCCTTTCCTTCTTCAATCGTGATGACGCCTGAGCTACCGACTTTATCGATAGCGTCAAAAATCATCTGACCAATCTCTTGGTTTCCAGAAGCGGAGACAGTTGCAATATTCCGGATCGCATCAGCTTTTTCTACAGGAATTGCTAAAGCATCAAGTTCTTGCATTACGATTTCAACGCCTTTGTCGATTCCACGTTTTAAGTTGATCGGGCTGATGCCGCTTGCAATATTTTTGATTCCTTGCTTTACAAGAGCTTGGAGGAGAATAATTCCTGTTGTGGTACCATCGCCTGATTTTTCTTTGATCTTTCGTGCAACTTCCTTCCCCATTGAAACACCCATATTTGCGTAGGGGTCTTTCAATTCAATATCCTTGACGATGCTATTTCCATCGTTAGTAATTTTTGGAGCTCCCCAACTTGATTCAATTCCAATGTTTTTCCCCTTAGGGCCAAGGGTTACGCCAACGGTGTCTGCAAGCTTGTCGATTCCCTCTTTGAGTTTCTCTCTTGCTTCCTCTTCAAAAATCAGTTCCTTAGGTACCGACATAGTTACTTTCTCCTAATTTTTAAGCTCATATCAACAGCGCGGACTGAGTGGGTGAGTCTTCCAATGGAAACCCCATTGACACCAGTCTCTGCGTACGAGCGAATGTTATTTAACTCAATTCCCCCAGAAGCTTCCAAATAGATCTTCTTTTTATTTCGTGAAACAAATCCGCGGATTATTTCAGGACTCATGTTATCAAGAAGGATAGCATCGGGGCAAGCATTTACTGCTTCTTCAAACATTTTTTTATTTTCTACCTCAACTTGAAGCCACATGCCTGGAAAAGTATCCCGGGCCCGCTTAACCGCTTTCCCCAACCCAAGATGCATTAAATGATTGTCCTTAATCAGAATCTGATCGGCTAAATGGAAGCGGTGATTTTTCCCTCCTCCCGCCTTGACTGCATATTTTTGCAAATATCTGTGTCCAGGAAGTGTTTTTCGTGTATCTAAGATGTCGCACAAGCCATCTGCGGCCCTAACATAAAGCGCAGTCTCACTAGCAATGCTTGTTGCATGTTGGATAAAGTTAATTGCTGTCCTTTCCATCGCGAGTAAACTGTGAATCGGTCCTTCCATTTCTGCGATAGAGCCTGGTGTTCCCCGCGTCCCTTCATCGCCAAGCAGCCTTACAGTAATCAGCGGGTCAACCCCATACGCGATCATCTCCAGAAAGGGCAAGCCTGCAATGATTCCCTCTTCCTTTAGAACAAGAGTTCCTAGCCCGAAACCCGTGTCAACACAAGCCATGCTTGTCCGATCCCGGAAGACTTCATCTTCCTTCAAGGCAATCTCGATATTACGTGTGACTTCATTTAGTAGGCGGGGATCCATGCTGTGCCAGTATAAAGAGAACCGATCTTATTTACAATAGCCTATTTGGCGGGGATGGCTCGCTTCCGGCCTTTCTTTTTGTTGGGGAGTTTTGCTTGTCTTCCATAGACCACTTCATGCAAATTTTCAACCGCCATAAATGCTGAGGGATCCTTGCGGAGAACAAGATCCTTAAGATCGGATAAGTCAAGACGTTCAACAATAACGAAGAGAATTTCTCGGGCATCTCCTGAGTAGCCGCCGCGACCATACATGATGGTAAGACCAAGTCCCATTTCATGCATGACAAGCTGAGTAAGTTCTTTGGGTTTAGTCGAAATAATGATCACTGATTTGAGTTCATCAAGACCAACAATAACGATATCCATCATCTTGAAGGCCACGACATAGGTAAGGAGTGAGCGAAAGGCAATGTGCCAATCACGGAAAATTGCGCCATAAGCAGCAAAGATAAAGATGTTGATAAAGAGGACGACCTGCCCAACAGTAAACCCTTGTTTACGGTTGATAATAATTGCCATGATTTCTGTTCCATCAAGGCAACCTCCATACCGAATAATCATCCCCGCACCAATACCCAGAATAGCACCCCCAATGACGATGACTTCCAACGGATCCGATTCAAAAGGTTCCACATAATTCAAGAGGCCGAGAAAGATAGCAAAAAGAATTACTGCGATGATCATTTGTATGAAGAAGGTCCGCCTAATAAACTTGTATGACAAGTAGATAAAGGGAAGGGTCAGGACGACAAAGTATATTGGGAAGAGGACTTTTGTAGAGAGGCGGGTCAAAATCATTGAAATACCAATAATCCCACCGTCAATTAATTCATTGGGGAATAAGAACATCTTAATCGA
The DNA here is from genome assembly GCA_946127115.1 of uncultured Chlamydia sp. Taxonomy (GTDB): domain Bacteria; phylum Chlamydiota; class Chlamydiia; order Chlamydiales; family Simkaniaceae; genus Neptunichlamydia. The sequence continues at coordinate 225,597 of CAMGYI010000002.1, read as the reverse complement.
GAGAGCTGCCAAAAATGCTCCTACTGCTGTACAAAAATATGAGATAGTATGCTGCATTTTAGTTTTGTGACTTGCATGTGTACTGACCATTATTACTACCTAGTTTTCTAGCACCCTACCATGTATTCAACTTTCTTTTCCACTAAGAACCTGTTTTCGATAACCGATATCAATCGGGATAGGTTTGTTGAAAGTGACCTCTGACCATGATGCTGTTAAATATGTTAAGAAATGTTTTTTGTTGCCGTTCCCAGGTCAGCGAGGGTTTATTTCAGACTGAAGACGAGGCCCGAGAAGTTGTTGAGTCCGCTTCCCTCAACAAGGAAGCACATCCTTTCAGAATTATCTAGTCAATTTTGTTTGGGTTTTCATTATTGTATTTTAATGAACTGTTTAACTCGAATGGTTGCAGTTAAAAAGGTTAAACTCCCAAAAAGAAGGGCTAAAAATGTAAAAAATCTTGGAAATAAGATCATCAAGCTAAAGAAGATAAAGGCCTCCGCCCTCTCAATTAATCCAGGGCTATAATGGAAGCTCTTTTCTGAGGAGTTTTCTTGAAAAATGCCTACAACCAGAAATGTGGTGATACAGAGCAGAACAGAGCCCAGCATCCAAATTGTCATAAGCCCTCGACTTTCGGGGGCATAAAGGAATAGTCCCAATAGAATAGCCCACTCGACAAGGCGGTCGGCTACGATGTCTAAGACGGCTCCACTTGGAGAAGCCAAATTCTTATGGCGGGCTAGAGCTCCATCAAGAGTATCACAAAATCCGCTAATTCCTAGAAATACTAGAGCACTGATCGACTGCTGGGAATATAGAAGAAGAGGAATTATGATGCCAGAAGCTGCCCCTATAAGAGTGACCATTAAGGGGGAGATCCTCTTCAAAAATGCTCTTTTGAGTAGTGGTTCAATGACCAGGCGTTGATATGGTGTACGGTAGTTACTGTCGATCATGTATTAGCTTTTTAACAAGAATAGGGATTAAAGAGAACAAAGCAAGTAGGATAAGGGCAAAATTCATTTGAGTATTAAAGATGGAGTCTAATGAGAATGATTTCCCCTCCTCAAAGATTATACCGAGCCCACTTCCAGCTTGCGTATAGACATAGGAACCGGGAATAATACCCACGAATGTGGTCCAAATGTAGGTTCTTGCTTTGACATTGAGAGAAGCCGAGGCAATGTTTACCAACCAGAAAGGGAATAGAGGAATAAATCGGAGGAATAGGAGATAGCTTGCGGCGTTTTTTTGGAACCCACCCTCCATTTCTTTTAGAAAAGGGCCCGCTTTTTTTCTTAATAAATCTCTAAGAGCCGTCCGAGCTGCCAGGAAAATAATGGTGGCTCCAACGGTGGCTCCAATGACAACATAGATTACTCCCCAAGGAATATTAAAGAAAAACCCTCCAATTATAGATAAGAACTGTTCCCCCTGGAAGGGACAGGCTGATGACGACAATATAGAGAAGGATAAAGAGCATTGGCATAAGAACTGGGCGTGCATCAATTTGTGTAACAAGGGCTTCGCGGTGCATCTTAATCGATTTGAATGTAAAATACTTCGGCAATTCCATAAAGTAGGCAGCAATCATTAGGATGATGATGATAATGAGGGGAAGCCATTTCTTCATCGACGGAATACTCCCAAGATCATTTCAGTTAACCATTTATCGGCAGCTTTTCGGATTGCTAAATGTTCAATTGGGTAGAGATGCATGAGCGTGCTTAGTTTTCTTAGGGGAAGTTTAGCATGCATGGCAGTCGAAATTTCCATAAGCATTTCTCCAGCTCGAGGACCTACAATCGCCTCCATAGTTATTCTTTTCAACAAAGAGAACTTTCTTTCCTGCTTTGGCTCTCCCAATGGCAACAACAAGCCCACTTGATCCCGCGCCAATTACAATAATATCGAAAATCTTATTCATTGAAACAATTTACCTTTGTTTCCTATATAGAAATTAAACCATTTAAAGGCGATATGAATCCGGAAAAAAGACGTCTTCTAGAGGACAAGAGGAAAACTAAATATTGGAAACACTTTGGTCCTTATCTAGCGGAGAGACAATGGGGAACTGTTCGAGAAGATTATAGCAAGAATGGTTCAACATGGGATTATTTTCCCTTCGAAATGGCTATGGAAAGAGCCTATCGTTGGGGAGAGGATGGAATAGCAGGGATTTCTGATACACATGCCCGTCTTTGTTTTGCTCTTGGTTTCTGGAATGAGGAGGACCCCTTTATCAAGGAGAGAATCTTTGGTCTTTCAAACCCAGAGGGAAATCACGGGGAAGATGTGAAAGAGTATTATTATTACCTTGATAATACCCCTACTCATTCCTACATGAAATATCTCTATAAATACACACAAGCAGAATATCCCTATCAGGCGATACGCAAGGCGAATGCTAATCGTTCTCAAAATGAGGGGGAGTATGAGCTTATTGACACCGGGATTTTTGATCACAACAGATATTATGACGTTTTTATCGAGTATGCCAAAAAGGGACCTGATGATATTGCGATTCGAATCACCATTCATAATCGAGGGAATGAAGAGAAAACTCTCCATGTTCTTCCCACACTTTGGGCGCGGAATGAGTGGTTCAAAGAAGGGGCACTCAAACCTCTCCTAAAGGCTCGGGGAGGAAACAATGCTATTGAGGCAAATCACCCCGGTGTTGGCAATTATGTTCTCTATGGTGAAGAAGCAGAAGATCTTCTCTTCACTGAAAACGAAACAAAGGGAAAGGGAAAGTATAGCAAAGATGGGATCAATGAATATATCGTTCACCAAAAAACTCAATCCGTCAATCCGGATAGAGAAGGAACAAAAGGGGCTTTTCACTATATCGTAAAAATTCCCCCTTCTGAATTTAGAGAGATCCATCTTCGCCTCACCACTGAAGAAGAGATGAAGAATATTGCTTCTGAAAATAGCAAAGTTTTTAAGATGAGAATGAGAGAAGCAGAAGAATTCTATAGAGAAATCATTCCGACATCTTTAACTGATGAACACCGAATGATCGCAAGGCAAGCTTATGCTGGAATGCTCTGGAATAAAATGTATTACAACTTGGTCATTTCTGAATGGATGGATGGAGATCCCAATTTTAATCCTCCCCTCCCCGCAAGAGATCCTTGTGCTGCTCGAAATGGAGAGTGGCTCCATCTCTACTCCGATGATATTGTTTCTACTCCAGATAAGTGGGAGTTTAACATGTTCTTCTCCTGGGATACGGCTTTTCACGCTCTTCCACTCGCTATTTTAGATGCAGAATATGCCAAACATCATATGGAGCTTCTGACTCAAGAGTGGTATATGCACCCTAATGGGATGCTCCCAGCCTATGAGTGGAATTTCTACGATGTGAACCCTCCTGTTCATGCTTGGGGAGCTCTTAGGGTCTATCAAATCGATAGGAAAAGAAATGGAGTTGAAGACCGCCTCTTTTTAGAACGCATTTTCCAAAAGCTCCTTTTGAATTTTACATGGTGGGTCAACCGAAAAGATAATTCAGGAAAAAATATTTTCCAAGGAGGCTTCCTTGGCCTTGATAACATTAGCGTTTTTAATCGAAGCGAAGAACTACCTGTAGGCGCTACTCTTTATCAATCCGATGCTACCAGTTGGATGGGGATGTTTTGTCTCAATATGCTTTCCATTGCATTTGAGCTTGCTAAAGAAGATGCTGCTTATGAGAGTATGGCGAGCAAGTTTTATAACCACTATCTCCTAATCGCTGATGCGATCAACTACTCAGGAGCTCGTTCGCATCCACTATGGGACGATGAGGATGGATTTTACTACGATGTTTTGAAAACTGCAGATGGGAAAGAAATGCCCTTAAAAGTGCGGTCCCTTGTGGGGCTTATGCCTCTTCTTGCAGTGACCATCATCGAACCTGAGATTCTTGAAAAATTGACTGTTTTTAAGAAGAAAATGGATTGGTTTTTAGATCACCGGCCTGACTTATGTAGAAAGGTGGCCTGTATGAGGACTCCCGGCATTGATGGTCGGAGACTTCTTTCCATTGTCGACAGAGATAAGCTCACACGCATGCTCAGTTTCATGCTTGACGAAGAGAAATTCCTCAGTCCATACGGGATCCGATCCATTTCAAAATGTCATGATAAAAATCCCTTCATACTCAAGGTTGATAAAGATGAATTTTCAGTTGATTATGAACCCGGTGAATCAAAGAGTCGCCTTTTTGGAGGGAACTCCAATTGGCGTGGTCCTATCTGGTTTCCGCTTAATGTGCTTCTTATCGAAGCCCTCCAAAGATACCATTACTACTACGGCAACGAGCTTAAAGTTGAATGTCCTGTTGGTTCTGGAAGTTTTATGAATCTTTGGGATGTGGCAGCCGAGCTTGCGAAGCGTCTGGTAAGTATTTTTAAAAATGATCCCAATGGAAACCGTCCTGTGTTCGGAGACCGCCCCAAATTCCAGTCTGATCCTCATTTCCACGACTATGTCCTTTTTCATGAATATTTCCACGGATGTTCTGGAGAAGGTCTCGGCGCTAATCATCAGATGGGGTGGACTGGATTCGTTGCTAAACTCATCAAGCAGCTTGGTGAATATGGCCATTTATCAAGAGAATAAGCTCCAACAAAAGTTGGAGCTCGATAGAAGAGGATTAACGTTTGTTGAGGTCTAGGAAAATTTCACCAGAGGGGAGTGATTTACTACCAACTGAAACCCCAAGTATTCCCGTAAAGTAGGATTCAAAGGACTTCCATTCTTTTTTCCTGACTAAAAAGAAATGGCACTGGTAAGTTCAAGGGGGTAAGATCCATAAAATCAGAGGAAACTATGTACTGGCCTTCACTCCTCCTAGACGATTCAGATCCTAACAAAGTCTTCGAATGTAATCTCTTCTGCTATCCATCTTATAGATTGCTCTGGAGTCTTTCCGTGAAAGAAGTGAGGGCGAATCCAGTTATAGATAACGCGCTGAGCACCTAAAGATTCTATCTGATCCCTCATTGTACTTAGCATATATGTTTGTACATCGTCTAAAAGCACTAGATCTTCGACGTAAGGAGGAGTTGTAAGCATCTATATCAGAAAGAAGAATTGAATTAAGGATGATGGGGCGAGGTTTTCTACCAATTAGAGAACAGCCCCATATTTTCAGATGAAATCTTGCCTTGGTTTAAACCCACTTTGTTTCGTTAGGCCTTGGCTCAACTCTGAGAGCAAAGGTTTGGACTGCTTGGCGCAGGCGCTGGTGATCACTTAGTGTCTGATTTTCTTCAGGACATAGAGAGTGAATTATTTGCTGGTATTCTAGCATATTTGCAAAGGTCTTTTCATAAACTGGAAAATGACCTTTGAGAGTTAGCTCTAGTTTTTGCTCAGGAAAATACGCAAGGTTATTAAAGTTTAGACGGTCCCAAAATAACGTGGGATCCTGAAATCTTGGAACAAAAACAATCCCTTGATCAGAAAAAGGCTGCAGCAAGGAAGTAACATTTCTCTCCATGCTTTGAATGCAATCATCTGCCTCATCTAAGCTTTTCATCTGTTTACCCAATACTGCTATTGCTTCTTGAATCTCCTGAATCTCTTTTTCTATTTTGGGGAGAGTTTCAATGGCGCGCTTCATCTTTCCTAAAGTCGCTTTCATAGCAGGGAGTGTAAAATTGAATATTTGTTTGCAATCAGGACGTCCACATCTTTGTGCACTATAGAAATCTCCCCCATGAACGCTATGTAAAATACGTCCATAAACAAGATCAAAGGGAGGAAGATTGTATTCTTTATAAGCATTCCAATAAGCTTCATTAAAAACTGCAGCAGTTGTCAGATTTTCTGCTCCTCTCATCTGTTCTGATATAAAGGTAGAAAATAGATCTCGCAAGTCTGATAATGCTTGTGAGGTCCCTTCTTGGGCACATCTTTCTTGTGCTCTCGTTATTTCTTCCATCTTATCTAAAAAGTCTTGGCCACATTTTTTTATATTGCCTGGTTCTCCGGAAAAACGAGATTCGGGCATGGTAAATTCATGGTCACGATCACGGAGCCCATCTCGGAGAATAGAGGTAATTTGGAACTCTGATGCATCCTGAACCAATAAAGCAAGTTCTTCTTGTCTTCTGACTAAAACCTGTTCCTGTCTGCGCAATTCGTCGAGTCTGATCCGTAATGCTTCCGACTTCTTTAAAAACTCTTCTTTTATGAACTGAAACTTTTTAAAAGGCACTTGAACCTCTTCAAAAAGTGGTCCGAGCCAGTCATTGTTAGTTGGAATTGTGATGGTTGTATCGCCTCCTTGAATCGAGAGAGCATTGGGTTGTCTATCCACAATCAATGGAGTAGGTATCCCCCTGTCTCTTGAGATTCCAAATGATGTCAGATCTATAAGAGGGGCAAGTGTTGCTTCCTCAACTCCCTGTATAGAAAGTGAAGGAAGAAGTTGCTTAGGCACGATATTTGTGAGTTGGAGTCCTCTTAGATCCTTAGTTGTAGTCACTAATGGAATATCAACTGTTTGTCTTAAAACAGCTTCTTTCATATTTAGGATGAGTAGGGAGGATTGATCTTGAGGGAATATTCTTAAATCTATAAGTGTATAATCGTTCTGGTTTGCTTTAAACTCAGTGATCCATCTGTCGGCCTCCTCTTGGGAAATGAAAAGATGGGATTGGTCTGGATGTTTGGGAACCAGAGCAAAATGAGAAACGATTCTTTGTCTTTGTCTTTGCGGGCTTAGGTGAACTTGTTCTCGCATACCAGGATGAATCAGATGCTTCAGATCTTCAAAGTTAGCCACAGGAACTCCTTCTGGATTTAAATACCAAGCAGCTGGAGTTGAGAAGTGAGGCATTTTTGTCATAGCAAGTCTTGGGTGAGGCAAGCGGTCTTGAATATGAACAATCGCTTCACTAATGGTTTCGGCAACAGCTTCCGCAAGAGCTTCTGCTTCTGCTTGTGCTAAAGCCATTGCTACAGCTTCTGCGCCACTATCGACGGCAGAAATTTGCACGGGAGTATCTTGAGGATAGCGACTTTCAAAAAGGTTTTGGGAGGAGGTAATCCGCCTCGTGAAGAATGGAACCCCCAGGTCTGATTCAGCTATCCTTAACTCTTGAGTCGCATCTTCAGCCAGCCTTGCCAATGCTTCGATTTTATCGCGATATTTTGTGCATTCTTCTCTAATGAACTGATCTCTTGGAATATTTATTAGAGATCCCCCATATTTTTGTTCTAATGCGTAAATGCTTTTCTCAACCATGGAGATGATTTGATCTCTTCTCCTTAAAAAGTCGAGATAGACCTCTCTATTTTCATGATCTCTCAGATCAACACCTGCAAAGACCTGGCCTCTCTATTTTCATGATCTCTCAGATCAACACCTGCAAAGACCTGGTGCTCCATATAAGCTGCTGCTTGTTCGGTATGGGCCTCCAATTCTTCCCTGAAGAGGATCAAAGCGTCATGTTGCTCTTGTTCGAGTTCGCGACATCGCAGATCTTTCACAATATCTTTGGCATCAATTGGCTCCACACCTCTTTTCCCCTGTTGAAGCATTGCTCCATAATGCGCTGTGACAACAAAAGTAAAGGTTTGGCCAGAAGATTCTTGGACAAGATCTCTGAAACGGAGAACAGCCTGCTTTGCATCTGCATTCGAAACATTCTGATCCATGGTGACAAGAGCATGTGCTCCACTTGCTTGTTTGATATCAGAGCCTCTGGTGTTTTTTTGCCCATAAAAAGAAAAATATTTCTTTCCTAATCGCGCTGCAAGTTCCATAGCCGTTGTGCAAGGAATAGGAGGATGGGCAGGCCCTCGATATAGCCGTTTAACATTGTCTTTTCCATAGTAGACAATTCCTTCAATCCCTTCGATGGTTGGGTCTCTTAGTAAGAGAGTCCATAATCTTTCAACAATTGTTTCAGGGAGCCCGTCGCGACTTTTGCAAAGTCCTGCTGCATCGATGATTGCGCGGGTGCAGGGTTTTGCTTCAGCTAAAATAGAGGTGAGAATATGATCTAGATAGTCATCACAAGGTTCAGGAATGGGAGGAAGCACATTGACAGGAGCGTTATTTGCACGTCCCATGATGGCAATGCTAAGCATTCCATCCGCTTTTGGATCGATCGCAGGTTTTTCAAAATAAGAAGAAGTACTGCTGACAGTTCCTGAACATCCTCTGATTTGATCTTGTGGAGAACCCATTTCATAACGATTACTATTAGCCCGTGCTTCATCGGTACGGACTTGGGTTGCAACAACTGCTCGACCAAAGAAAGAACGCACTTCTGGTGTGGGGTTTTCAAGGAAATCGTGATAAAAAATTGCTTTGGCTTGCTCAATTTCCGCGGCATCGATTAGACCGGCAAGATGTCTTAGGCGCTCGATAAAGAGTTGTCCTTGGAGATTAAAAATATCTTCCACGACATCTTCTAAGAATTCAGGAATGGATTGCTTTTGCATTTGTTTTATCAAAAAATCTATATGAACATCTTCAAAAAGAGTTTCATTTGAACTGTAGTATCGGAGCGTTGTAGCGGCTGCGACTTCACTGCAGTCATAAGTCGAAAGCCCCTTGGGAGTACTGGTGCCTTCATAGGGAACAGCAATTAATAATGCTGATCCTGAGTCGGGATCAAGGGAATAGACACGTTTTCCCTCTTTCAATGTGAAGCGGACTCCAAAATGGGTATTTGGTTGCTTGCTGTGCATGAAGTCAAAAATATTGGGATCCAGCAAGGTGGCGCGAATAAGATAGATGCTTAAATAGCTTGCTCGTGAAAGATCGAGCAGAGCACCTTCCAGTCCAGGAATATCTGAAACCTTTTTGTCTGAGCTTGTCACATATTGAGCAAAAATTCCTTGAGGATCATTAATCCCTAACTCTCCTAGTATTAAAGGAGCTAATAAACCTCGACGACCCACATTGTGATGCCTAGCAATGCTTGCAATCAACCTTTCTAAAGGACAAATGGTTTCAGGGATAATAGGAAGTCTCTTTCCTTCAGTAAAATTCACTTCGCAAGCTTTAAAGTCTTGTGTTGCATCGAGTTCATCAAAAATCGTATACGTTTTAAGCGAACGAATTTGCCCTAGTAATTGCTTTGCTTTTAAACAAAGTAGTTGTTCTTGCTCCTCAAGCTGTCCCTCAAGAGCGAGAAATCCAAAAGCTTTTTCTTGTGCTTCCATACTTTGTCGAATTTCAGGGGATTGAATCAGAACGATTCCTTGTCTCTGAGCATTTTGATAGAAAGACAAGCGTGTTTGAAGATCCTCAAGAACCCAATAAAAGGATCTTTCTTTATCAGCTGGATCGATTTGGTAACGAGAAAACTCACGATCTTGAATCACACTTGAATCTAAAATATGGGAGATTCTTCTATGAAAAGTTGCAGCATTGTCTTGAAGGACAGCTTTTGGAACGATGTAGCGAATGAGAGATTTTTCCTCTGGGATTTTTAAGCCTTCTTTTGCGATTTGAACAATCGCAAGCAGAGGAAGAAGGGCTGTTTTTCCAAAACCCATTCGTGCTTGCATTGCATCGATTGATTCCTCATTTGCTTGGTCGAGCATCAACGAAGAAAACAGTTTGACTTGCATAGGATTACAACGAGCGCCATAATCTTCCTCGAAAAGAAGAAAGGCTAGGTGAATAGTCTGAAGCTCTCTTTCTTGCGGATTTTCAGCAGGACGAAAAAGCAAGTCGATCGGATATTGTCTTCGGGTACTCAAAAGCTCAATTTGGTTTCGCTCTCCTTGCGCTGGAGCTTTGGATATATTATCGAGATGGTAAATCTCTGATTGATAGACCAGGTAACGGATGAGAGCAATGCGCCCTTCTGGGCGATCAAGCTTCTGTCCGGTTAGAACTTTTCTCTTGAGCTCAGTCAAAGACATCCCGGTGTCAGCAAGATATTTATCCAAGAAAAATTTTCCATCAAGCATTTGCGTTTGAAGCCGCGCTCTCTCTTTTGCAAGAGCTCTTTGGAAACGTGATGCACTTCCAGCGTCTTTCCACGAAAACGAAAAGCTTGCGTGAGCCGCTTGGAAGAAAAAGGTTCGAATACGTTGGACAACTTTTTCACGGTCAGAAGGAGAAATCGGGAGGCTTGAAAGCAATGCTAGCAAATCTTCCGTCTGAATAGAAACAAGGGGGTGGTGACCCGAGTCAGATGATAAAGAATAATAAAAATCTCTGCTATGACGGTGTTTAATCCATCCCTTTGATTCAAATGCGTTAAATATGAAATCAAGATCCCTTCTCTTTAATCCAAAAAGAGCTTGATCAGCCTCCAAAGAAAATTCCTGGTAAAACGCTTTAACCGGAAACATTCCAAATGCTTCGACATAAAATCCTGTTGCCTGATCATTACTTCCATTTCTAAACGTTTTAATCAATCGTCGCTGCTCTTCAGGGATCTCTTCCAATGAGTTTTTTGGGCTACATTCAATTGCATCAGCAAGACAAAGCCTCTCAAGCAGACTTTGTGCGGCAAGTGCTTGTGTTTCTTGTGCTGAGACCAAAGGGAAAGAGATAGGACCTTCAACCTCAGGAGCGTTTACACGAGCGTGTTTAGGACAATGTTGATGCATGAGATTCGTGATAGGGGCAGGAATCTGCGTGCCCTCTTCGATCAATCGAGTGTGAAGAAAAAGGCAAGCTCCTGTTCGCTGATTATAAATGGCTTCAATGCGCAGAAGACGCTCTTCTTGATTAGGGGACAGAGACTTTCCTGCTTCTTTAAAAAGAATAAAGTCATGCTGAGAGAGCAAAAGTTGGCAATAGAGGGAAATTAGAGGTTGTTGATCTGCATTCTGATCTACACAGCGCTGAAGAAGCGTTAGAGTTTGTTCATCAAAGAGGTGATTCGATTGGTGGTTTGCAAGTTCCTCAACCCAAGCATGAGGATCAACTTCTTCGCCTGAGGCTAATTGTTCTTGGAGAAGAAAGAGTGCTCCAACAAGATCTCGACTCTTAACATGTCCAAGGTGAAAGGTCTCATATGTAACGGTTGCTCTTTTCGTGCAACACGCTTCATACTCTTGTTTCGCTTCATGATATCTTTCTTCTACTTCCAAATATAAACGTTGCTGCCCCTGGCTTTCTATAGAGTCGCGCGCTTCACTAATGAATCGTGAAATTCTTTCAAGCTCTCTAACCTCAGCACTATCTCTCGCTTCAGGAAGGAGCGTGACATAAAGACGTTTGTCTAGCTGGGCTAATCTTTCTTCCGTTGCAACAATTTGTTTTCGCATGGAGTCCATTTGCTCCTGCGCAATAAGAGAAGAACCTTCTTGTGATTCGGCTTCCCTCAAATGTTTTTTGAGCATGATCAGTTGGTCTTCAAATTGTCGAGAAGAGCGCGAAGCTCCCCCTTCCCACTTGAGAACAAAAGTACTTAGGCAAGGGGGGCGACTTAGATCAAGGGTCATCCCAGAAATTTTGGGACTTACCCAATGCCAGGCTTGATCCTCTTTAAGAGTTAGAGTAAGCTCCAACGAAGGAATATAGATGAGACGTTGATCTTCTCTTACCAAGACTTCATCGAGCGGAAGAATATTTTCTAAATAGTCCAGCGCAGTGCGAAGGTTTTCATCTTGCAAAGAGTCGTCATTTGAAAGAACAAAGGTCCCTGAAGCTGTTTGAATTGTCTGCAGCTGAGGATCGAAAGAAAAAATAGGAGCCCCTTTTTCTGTATAACCATAAATGGTTTGATCAGGACCCATCCAGAATTCCTTAGCTTCCATCCGTTCTAAAAGGGCTGATGGAAAAGCGTCAAACTGTTCAAGCGGAACATATTGAAGTGGGGCAATCTCCTCCGGCCCTTCAAGTGAGATGTTCAATCTGCATTGAATCGTAACACCATATTGCCCTAAGGCAATACGGACTTGCGCAACTCTTTGGTGACCTTCTGTTGTATAGTGAGAAAAAGACCCGTTCCCGTTTAGTACGTAGGGAAGATCATGGATGTGAAGAGAGCGGATATGAGGGTGATTCTGGAGCTCTGAAGGAAGCTCGAGGTATTGCTCTCCGTCGAAGTAGACACACCCTGAAACAAGGTCGAGATCATTTCTGCCAAAATGAAAGAAAAAAGGAGGGGAAAAAGTAACTAAAACCCCTTGCTGTTGCTGACGTTTAAAAACTTTTTCCACTGCTTTTTCAGCATAAGTTTTAAAGGCTGGGTCAGGATTTTCAGTTCGATGCAAGGTTGCAACCATTGCATTACAATCATATTGAGCGGCTCTTTCAAGCAAGACATGTGATGAAGCGGTCATGACAAATTCAGCTTCATCGACTGCGAGTTTTAAAAACCCATCTAAAGCGACTTTTCCATCAAAAAATTGTGCTTTTAACTGTTGGTATCCGATCTTTACTTTCAGTAATTGCGCAAAACTCTCTTCAGAAGGATCTTGAACAAAAAGAGTTGTGAGGCGTTTGATTTCTCTCGCAAAACCCGTGAGCATCTGAGGCGCATGATTCGATTGAATAAGCGCATGATTAAATTGTCTCACAGTTTCCTGAACCCGTGCCTCATCTGGCATTAAAACCAGAAGACGATCAAGTAAAAAAATGTGTGGAGGGATGGCCACTGTTTTCACGTTAAGAGCGCTTGGAGGAACCTGTGTTAAAAGTCGATTCACATGCTCGATTTCCCCTTGACGGTCACCGCGAAAGGCGTAGGAGCGCGCGCGATCAATGGCTTGTTGCCCTTCATCGTGATCCATTGGGTAAGCGTCCATGACTGCTTCAAGTAAATACTTGGGTAATGTGGTCCCTTGGCGTGCCCTAAGAGCATCAAGATAAATGCGTGTTTGCTCATCTGAGGGAAGGTACGATGTTTGGAATGAAAGTTGAAGCGTGCTTTCTTCCGTTCCTTCTAGTCCGATAGAGGTATCCTGAAGAGCATGTCCAAGTCTAGCAATTCCAACGTTAGGGGATACCGGTTCTGGAACGACTAAAAGTTCTGGAAGACGAAATTCTGCCAAGGTTGCAAATTGAACAAGATACTTTCTTTCTTGCTCCGAGACCTGATAAGGAACATTTTGCCCCGCAAAAATCAATTTTAGATAGCAGTTAAGCGTCTCTTTCCTCCATGAATTATCAGACCGAAGAGGTGCAATAGAAGAGTCAAGAATCAGATCTAGGAACTGGTAGATTGTTTCTAAAGGAGCTGCATCGCGAAGATCTCCAGCAGCATTAGAAAATGCAGCATAAAGAATCAAAGCTCCACGATTAAACCTTTGATAAACAGGATTTTCACAAGCTCTATCGATCCAGGCTAGACGGTTCTCAATAGGTTCTTGCGAGTTGTAAGGATCTTCTCGTTGGATCAAAGCGAGAATGTTTGTAGGTGCTCCAAAATAATGATCCCCTCCATCGTCGAAAGGTGCAAAATTGCAATCGACTTCAGGGTAAGCTCGAGGAAGCCTAGGTGGATTGATTGCATCCAAAGGCGTTCCTAGAAATGCTTCTTCTCGTGGCTGCGCCTGTCTTGCCGCAATCATTCTTTCCCGCACTCTTTCTCGAAAGCGACTGGGGAAATAGTATTGACTAATCGTTCGTAGGGCTTGAGTTTCCTTTTGCCTTTGGTCGGGAATTTGCAGGTGGGCAAAAGAAAGAGAGCGTTGAAAAGGAAGCTCCGTTTTTGTCAGCATCCATATGGAAAAAATCTTATTCATTTTCCAATGGCGAGAGAGAGTGCAAAGAGAGCGGAGTTCTTTTCTTTGGTGAGCAGGAAGATGTTCCATCCAAACCGATTGCAAATCAAGATACCAAAAATTTAACTCAAGATCCAACTCTCTAGGCAGAGAATTAAGGTCTAATTCCCAAACATTTTCTCTCATCTGTTCAAGAAAAAGCATTTCTTCACCTTGTGCTAAATCAACACCAAACTCATGGTGTGTATAGAGCTTTGATTGAAGCGTGGGAAGCACTTGTTCATAAAGACGATCAAAAGCTCTTCTGGAGATGATGTGAAGATGACAATCTTCTTCAGAATTCGAACGACGGTCCATTAAATGGACAAGCTGTTGGCCATCTGGTGTTTGCTTAAGACAAAACAAGAAAATATTTTCAGTAATCACGCGATTACGTCTAGCTTTTCGTTCTTTAGAAGTTTGAATACTCAAACATTCTCTGCGATAAGGATTATCGATGGCACTAAGAATGCGCCTTTGCATATCTTGAATAAGGGTTCCTTGTATCGCGTAAGCAGGATTTTGTTCAAAATGTCTGAGTTCTCTTTCGTGGAGGCCTTGCAACGCATTTTCTGCGTCCCTGAAGAATGCATCGATATCTGCATCTTCTCTTGGTAGAGGGATAGGACAAGGGATATCAAGCCCTCGATAACGCGTTTGAAGTGTTTCATGAATGTGACGCAACGACTGAGAAACGACCCGATTGAAACCCTCAATATGGTCATGGTTGCGCTGCCACCTTAGCTCATCGACAGACAAGGAGAGTCTCTGAGCAAGAAGAGAATAGTACTCGAGTTCTAAAAGTGGATGAAAGGCTTGTTCTGCTCTTTCTTGTCTCAAGGTCAAATCTTTAAGATGTTGATCTAGGCGATTTTGTAAATGGACAGCAGCTTCCAGATTGACATCATTTAGACATTCTCCCCATAACGCACCATCTGGGTCAATATCAGGAAGCTCCCCCCGGATTTGTTCTGTTCTCTCAGCAAGGTACCGTTCTTCTGATCGATCATTGACCCAACTTTCGACTGCTGGAGCATCAATCCGTTTAGCATGTGCCTTTAAGGTTGAAAAAAGATCTAATTCTTTCTGATGCTTTTCTTGAAGTTTCTGGAGGGGAGTGAGCAAAACCTGTTTCTCATCCAGCACTGCCTCTTTTCCCTTTTTAATCAAAAATTTAAGCAAGATTAAATGATTAGCTTCTTCAAAAGCTCTTTGTTCAAATAGCTTCTCAATGAAAGTTGATTCTTCTTGTGGAGAAAACTCTCCTTCAAAAATTTCTCGTATTTGCTGTTTTTGATATGAGTTAATTGGGGCTTTCAATATGCGATTTAAGAATCGCTGAACTTCCAACTCAATTTCTTCAGACTTCTGTCTTCTTGGAGTGACTTTAGGAAATAAAACACCCCTTGCATATGATGGAATGTTTCCAATAACTTGAATCTTAGAAAAGAGAAGGTAGCATGCAGATCCAACTCGTGCACAAGCATTTAAAATTCCCAAAGAAATGGTGGTGATTGTGTTGTAAGTGATTTGAGCTGCCGCTTTACAGTGTTTATTTCGAATCAACGCAATTCTATCACTGAGGTTACGAGGTTGTGATGGATCATCAAAAGGGGCAAAGAAATACATGTGCTGAATTTTCGAAGCCAATAAAATAGAGGCAGAGAAGAAAGCAAACTTTCTGGTGTCTGCAAAAGACATTTCTAAACTAGGCGCTTGTTTTATAACAATCGAAGTTAGAACAACACAACTAATTGTAACGGCTAAAACCTTGGTCACCAGAAACTCTAGGGATTGTTTATTTTCTTCTGAGCCACCTAAGATCTTGTTAGATAACCCCAAACCTAAACTTGCAGTTGTCGCTGCAGCTATACGTCCTCCTAGATTTGCACTTTTAAAAACCTGAATCCGCTTCTCTTTCCCAGCAAGGTAGGCAATGCCACAGATGAGTGACACTACAACGAAATCTCGATTAACAGCTTTTGATCGATCTAAGAAAGGCTTTAAAGAAAACATTAAACAACCCCAAATTATCCAAAATAAAAATATACTTTTTAAGTTTTAAATTGATATTATTTCGAATAAGATAACATAAAATAACATTCTCATTCCATAGAATAATGTTTAAAAAATAGATTGCTTTGAAAAAATCGCTTCTTGACACTCTTTCAACAATGAAAGGCGGCAATGGTAAGTTCACGGGGGGTAAGATCCATAAAATCAGAGGAAACTATGTACTGGCCTTCACTCCTCCTAGACCATTCGGATCCTAACAAACCCTTCGAATGTAATCTCTTGTACTATCTATCCTAGATAGATTGCTCCGGAGTCTTTCCGTGAAAGAAGTGAGGGTGAATCAAAGAGTCGCCTTTTTGGGGGAAACTCCAATTGGCGTGGTCCTATCTGGTTTCCGCTTAATGTGCTTCTTATCGAAGCCCTCCGCAGCTTGGTGAATATGGCCATTTAGCAAGAGAATAAGCTCCAACGAAAGTTGGAGCTCGATAGGAGAGGATTAACGTCTATTGAGGTCTAGGAAGATTTCACCAGAGGGGAGTGATTTACTACCAACTGAAACCCCAAGTATTCCTGTAAAGTAGGATTCAAAGGACTTCCATTCTTTTTTATCCTGACTAAAGAGAAAGAAAGGCTCGATTTTGATATAGAGAGGCTCCCTTGCTTTGATCGTTCCATTTTCAGGAGTGTGTTCAAGTTGAAGCACATTTCCGCTCATCTGAAAGTGAATAGGGAGAACGTCACCTGGATTCACTTTGATAATCAGGGAGCTCATATCATTCATAGGCGCGAGTGCCTCATGGATTTCTGAAAGGGCAATCTCTTTCTCATGGGCAAAGATGGTTGTTGTGAGTGCAAGGAGTGTAAGGGCTAATTTCTTCATGGTATTTTCCAATTACTACGTATGTAGTATTTAAGGTTAAAATTTTTTAAAAGGGGAGGAATTGGCTTGCAAAAATGAAAGCCCCACCCCCAAGGATAGTAAAGAAGGAAAGAGTCGATGCGACCCTTCCTGGAGTTTTCTTGCGGAGCAGCCAGGGTAATACGGTCAGAGGAAGAAAAGGCAAGGGAGGCGATAGGGGACATCAAGGTCGCAGTCTTCTGCAAGGCTCCTAGAAGGTGCTCCATTTCAGATTTGGAGTCGCAAGCGAGTTCTCGGTAAAAGGAGGCTTTTCTTAAAATAATTTGCCGAAAAGGGATGAACCAGAATAAAGCAGAAATGCAGTCGCAGATGATTGAAAGGAGATTGTCTTTCCATAGAAAGTGTTGTCTTTCATGGTGATAAATTGCTTGGGTTTCTTTGTCTGATAAAGTCTCCAGTAGATGTTTGGGGATCACAATGCGAGACTTCCATATTCCAATCAGCATGGGGCTTTTAAGCGTTGCAGAAATGGAGTGGAGTTTTGGACCAATCCTTTCGAGAGACAGTCTGCGCTGCCACTGCAGTGCCTTATAGAGGCGAAAAATGAAACGGGCCAGTGAGAATAGAGTCAACAAGGCAACTAAGCTGCTGTCCACAGCAAGTAGAGGTACTCCAATCGTTTCAGCGCCAACATCTCCGACTGAAAAAGTTTTTCCGTCTATGAAATGGAGGCGCACCCCAGCAAATGGCTTTCCTTTAATTTCTAAATAGGCAGACAATATGCGGCTATTTGGAATCGCATTGAGGACATTCTTCCTGTGGAGAAAAACCCAGAAGGAGTGATCCATAAAGAAGAGGTCATAAAATACCTTCATGAAAGGAATCAGATATAAATAATAAAGGGCTCGATAACTTCGAATAACTAGGCGGATGATCATGAGAAGAAGCAGTGACATGTAAAAGGTTAGAATTGAGCCAAAAAGAATATTAAAGATGTAACGCGCTACGAGTTCCATTTTTGCTTATACTCTCGAATCATCTTTTCGATTTTTTCCATTTCTTGCGGCGCGACTTCTTCTTCTAAAAAGGTGCTAAAGATCTCAGAGGGACTCGCTCCGAGGAGTCGAGACTTTAGTCGTTTCAGAAGGGGAGACTTTTTCTTAGAGTAGAGATAGCTTCTCCCCTGCTTGGTTCTTTTAAGCGCCCCTTTTTCAAAGAGACGGGTCATCACAGTCATGATTGTGGTGTAAGCATTGCGGCTTCCTAGTCTTTTCATTACGTCGGAGACGGTAAGGCCTTCAGCGCTCTTTGAAAAGAGGTTGAGTATTGCTAATTCTAACTCGCCAAATGATCGTCTTGCACACATGCACAAAACTTACTACAATTGTAGTATTTAATGCAAAGCGAAAAGAGCGAAATACATTTCTCCCTCATAATTCATTATGGAAGAGAAATGTAGGTTCCTTCGCTTTTAAGAACTTCAGCAGTAACGTCTTCATAGCGGAAGGCTTTTCCCTTTGGCTGTTTACCTTCAAGCATGATGGCAATACGACGTGAGTTTTTCCGCGAGAGGAAAGAAATCGTGTCTGCTTTGAAATCTTCATAGGTTAGGCTCCTAAGAGAGGCAATCAGCTTTTCCCGTCTATTGAAGTCTCCCTTGAAGGTAAAGGCAAGCTTATTCAAATCGAATGCCATTTGAGAGAGGTTCGTTGGGGGAGTTTCAAGAAGGGTAATCGCATTACCTCGGAGAACTTCAAAGCGTCCTTCTGAGAGTGTTGATTCAAAGTCTTTGATGTAGGTTTCGAGGAAGAGCTCAAAGCGGGCGATTAGCTCATCTGGCTGGTGAGAGGTGGATTGAACCATGAAGGTATTAAAGAGTTGCTCTTCTTCTTCTTGGCTTCCAGCTCTTGCAAAATAAGCGGTTTGTTGCTTCGTTCTGAGAGTATCAAAGAAGTCTTCCTGCAGCCCAATTCCGAGCACGAGGTGGGAAGCTTTTTTTGGGAATGTCATAGCTCCTTCTTGAATCACAAGGATGGCGGCATTTCCAAGACTTTCGGTTTGTTCATGAATCTTGTAAGGACCTTGAAAAGGAGAAAGGGTCAACATTTGCTTTCTCTCGTGATTCTTCTTAGGATAGGATGTGTGGGCGAGTTTTTCTGTGATGGTTTCCCAAACATTTTGAGCGTCTTTTTCTATCATGTTTCCAATGAGGATTGCTTCAATATAGGTTTCTCTAAAAAGCTTGTCAGCAAATGAGAGATAATCTTCATAGCGGAGGTTTTCGAGGATGGCAAGCTTATCGGTGTGTTTAGGAGAGTTATTAAAGAGAAGGTTCGTTGAAATTTCATTTGCTTGAAAAATGGGCATCGCCTTTCCTTGGTTGGCGTAAGAGCTTTTAAGCGATGCGGTATAAAGGTCAAACTCCTCTTTTGTCATGTGACATCTCTTTGCCTGCTTTAGAACCTCTTCTAATAAGAGGGAAGCTTTTTCGCTATAGCCGTTTACCATCATGATGAGCTTGAGATTCTGAGGACCGGTAGCAAAACTTAAAGAGGCGGCATTTGCGTAGGTCAATGTAGAGGCGAGTTTCTCATCTAGTGCGTAGCAAAATAAATCTATGAGTACCATTTGACGGGGCGTTCCATCGATATAAGGGGAGCTAATATTGAAGATCCAAGAAACTTCAGGGACTTGGTATTGTGTATCTTCCCAGAAGTAGAGTTCTCCCAAATCATTTGATATAAGTTTTTTTGGGTGTGGAGTGGCGATTATTTCACCATCCAAAGGACGCGTGACCAATTTAAGGTCATTTGGAATATACGTATTTTGTTCAGGAAGTGCTATGTGCGGATGCAAGGGGATACCGCTCCACGCTGCTAGAGACTGGTCTGGGATTTTTCGGATCGCATATTCAACTCCTGACCATTGCTCGTTTTTATCTGGATCGATACCTGAAAGCTCCGGAGAGGCGACGAGGAAATAAACGGCTGCTCCCGGAGAAAGAAGCTCGAGGAATTCTTGGGATTCACTAGCATCATAGGTTGTGGGCATGATCGTTTTCAATGGATAGGTTTCTAGCGGTTCATCGATCATTTGATGCGCATGGTTTGTGACGAATGAAAAAGGAGCGACTCGAGACTGATATTCGTAATTAATCTTAGACATGTTTTTAAGTTCATGGAAAATATACGGGGGGATTCCACTTGATTTCAAGGAATTGAGGGTTTGAAAACATCGTTCAATTACTGTTTCAAATTGCGTTACGCCTAGAGGTGTAAGATCAAAACTGATGTAAAAAATTCCCGATTCTTTGCTTAAGCGAAACATGTTAGAAGAAGTGTTTTCGACAAGCTCTTCTCTCTTAAGCTGCGAGTATAGACTGTTTTCGTGTCGACCTCCAATGATATATCCCAGAAGATCGTCAGAGCGATTATCGAAATTTTGAACAAATTCCTTGGGGAGTTCCCACTCAATAGAGAGATTACGCATGTCTTTGATAGGCTTTATCGCAACAATCTGTCCTTCTTGCTTTTCTGAAAACAGCTTCTCTCGAGGGAGTTGAAATTGAGAACTTACTTTGGGGATAGCTGAAAATTGGCGCGTAGCTAGAGCCTTGAGTTCTTCAATTGGCAATGTTGAATAAAGAGTGAGGTGGGCCCGATCAGCGCTGTAGTTTTTTTTGTGCCAATTAACGACCGTTTCTCTAGGTATTCCTCCGAGCGTTTCTGCATTTCCTGTACTGAAGAGAGCGTTTGGGTGTGCAGGGTTTCCAATTTCTTTAAAAACCATCCATCCGCGGCTTCCATCACTTTCGATGTTCTTATCGTGTTCTTGATCGACAGCATGGAGCTCTCTCCCAATCCCAGATGCGGTAAATAGGGGGTCGATAAACATGTGGCTAAACATATCAAGGGTTGTTGAATAGGCATCATTGTTTACTGAGAAAATGTAGACAGTGCGATCCGTAGAGGTATACGCATTGAATACTCCCCCATTGTCCAGAACTTGTTTTTCATAAGAGTTTTCTTCGGGGTAGGTCTTCGATCCTAAAAATAAGAGGTGTTCTAGAAAGTGGGCAATTCCAGCATAGTTAGGATCATCATTCCAGGAACCAGCTTCCATTGAAAGAGCCGCTCCCGATTGATCAGCTTTCGGATCAGAAATAAGGTAGGCCTCTAAACCGTTCTCAAGACGAATTTTTGCTGTTTTACGCTCAGAGAGGGAAGGTGTCAATATCTGCAGGTGGGATTGATCTTGGACTTCAATATAGCCTTGGGCGTTTTCAGCACCTCCCCCAATTGTAATCAGTAATAATGCTATTAGTCGTTTCATAACGCCTCCCTATTTGGGGAATTTTTTATATTCACGGTTCACACATTCCCAGAGATATTCTGCGCGGATGCGTCTTAAATCTTTTTTATCTTTAGCTTTTTCGGCTCCTGGAAAATGTTCCATATCAATTTCCTTGCCGAAGTGGAGATGGATTGCACCGCCTCTAGTAATCCGCGTCTCTCCAAGCTCAGTTTCAGTTGTATCTGGAGGTGGAAGGAGGTGGTACGTTGAGAGAGAAAGAGGGAAAAAATGTGTTGGCTTTTTTGCTTTTTGGACCATTAGATAATACATTCCGAGACTTCTGGGGTCAAAAGGAGCGATCTCAATTATTCCATCTGCATTTATGCGGTCTCTCCCTCCACTGGGAGCAACGTAAATAGCATGTCCCCCTTTGCTTAAGAGCTCTACCATTCGAGCCATGGTTCTTTTATTGTGCATCTGTTTTTTGTGTTGATCTTTAGGAGGATTATCGATGTATTTTTTCGAATGAATACAAAGAAGGTTTCTTCCCATGCTGAAAGGAATCGCAAAAGGATCAGTGGTGACTCTTGTGCCAGCAACAAAAATAAGCTCCTCGCTAAATTTTGGATGAGTTTTTTCGAGTAGAATGCTGATAGCGTGGGGATCGGCTTCAATTTGATGGTTAGCAAAAAGAATGACATTCTCTTTCTTTTTGAGAAGGGACTCTATGTAGTCGATATTTTTTACTCCTGATATGGTCGAGTTGGGAAGATCAACTAGAGGTCTAAGAAAGTCGAGACCAAACTTGTAGTAGTCTATAGGGGACCGCATTTTTTCATGATAGGGCTTAAATTGAAAAGGATCACGCACCTGCTCTTTCATGAATTCAATAAAGGAATAAAAAACATCTGTAAAGGATTCAGGGTCGTTTCCATGATTCCGGATTACTTCTTGATAGCTTCTAATAAAATCCTTCAAGATCTGCGTGTACTTTTCAGGAAGCTCTTTCGAGTCTGATAATTTATCAATTTTAGCTAGAAGAGCTTGAATGCTACCATTCAATTTTTTGTCCATCAGCCATCGAGTAAAATTCAAATCCGTTTAAGTGTAGTTCATCATTACTTTTAAAAGAGATTTCACCTTTCAATTTTTTAGCAAGCTTCTCTAAGAGAGGCTTATCTCCCTTTCCAAGGTAATCATTCAATTGAGGGTGGGTAATTAATTCGACTTTGCTTTTATTGTGGAGCGACATCAATTTTTGGATCGCACGTTCAATTTCAATTGAGATACTTTCAAAGTTTTTGATGATTCCTTTTCCATTGCAATATGGGCAATGGGTGAAGAGGGTCTGAATAAGTGATTCACGCGTACGCTGCCTGGTCATTTCAACGAGGCCAAAGTCACTCATTCCTAAAATGGTACATTTTGCAGAATCCTCTTTCATTGCTTCTTTAAGAGTGTCTAAAACGCGCCTTTGGTTACGACGATAACGCATATCAATAAAATCGCAGATGACAAGCCCCCCAATATTCCGGATCCGAAGCTGACGAGCGATTTCATCAGCTGCTTCCATGTTAATACGGACAAGGGTCTCTTCGACATTGATATTTTCTTTTGAAGCACTTCCTCGTCCAGAGTTGACGTCGATTGTATACATTGCCTCTGTTTTGTCAAAAAAAAGGTATCCGCCACTTTGAAGCCAGATTTTCCTCCGAAGACATCGTTCAATTTCATTTTCAACAGCAAAGCGATCAAACATTGGGATCTTATCCCGATAGCATTCAAGTTTTAAAACATGATCTCCCTTACACCGACTGTAGACCTGACGGCAATACTGATAGGTTTTGTAGTCATCTACAAGCATTCGGGTATATTTTTTATTGATTGCCTTTAGTACAGACTTTTTAACAAGATCGGATTCCCTATAAAGACAGACTGGTCCTTCGCTTTCCTTGAAGTCTATCTGAATCTTCTCCCAAACATTTAATAGTTCTGTGGCTTCTGCAATTAGCTCCTGCGTTGAAGCACTTGCGCTTGCAGTGCGGCAAATCAGCCCCATTTTTTGAGGCATTTCAAAAGCTTTAATAATTTTCTTGAGTCTATCTCTCTCCGAGCGGTCAATAATTTTTCGGGATACTCCGCGATGCGGGGTGTTTGGAAGAAGGACAAGATACCGCCCTGGAATTGTGATATTTGAAGTAAGGCGTGCTCCCTTGGACCCTATTGGTTCTTTTACAACCTGAACAAGAACAGGGTGCCCGATCTCCATAAATTTGGAGATGTCAGCGTCTTTTAGCTCGCGTGTTTTGATAGAGCTGAGCTCGCAATCCCAGTCGAACTCCATATCGAACATTTCTTGGAATTTCTGAGTATTCTCTACGATATCACTGATATGGATAAATCCATTCTCCCCCTCATTAATCGCGATAAATGCCGATTGAATATTATGCAAGATATTGATGACTTCTCCCCGGTAGATATTCCCGGTAAGTTGCCTATTCGACTTGCGTTCAACAATTAGGTCTTGGAGTTTTCCAAACTTCAATATCGCACATCGCTTTTCCTTTGACGTCACATTTAGAAGAATTTCTTTCATCGGTTTCACCAGCGTGGATGTGTTCGTAAACCGCGATCATATATCAATGACTGATGTTTTTCCAGCAAATTCTTACTTTGATCTGGGACAGGTTCAGGGGTTCAGTTCAAGTTTGATTTTATCGAGAAATTTTCCTTGGAGGAGGTTGATGGCACCCTGGACACCGCACTTGAGGGCTTCGGGCCCCGCATCCCCATGACACTTAATGATGACCCCATCAATGCCGCAAAGGATTGCTCCAGGATATTCTGCTGAGTAGAGTTCGGCCTCTAGATGTTGGAGGAGGGGTTTTGAAAAAGGAATGAGATTTTGATTTTTTTTCATTGTGTCAAGAATAAAGGAAGAAAGACCTTCGGCGGTCTTTAGGAAAATGTTTCCCGTAAATCCATCGGTGACAAGTACATGAATATCTCCCGAAAAAACTTTTTTCCCTTCAACATTTCCAGCAAAGATAGTTTCCTCGCCATTGAATGTTTGGAGAAGCTTGTAAGTTTCGCGGAGTTCTGCTCGCCCTTTTTTTTCTTCCACTCCAATATTGAGAAGACCGACAGTCGGTTTTTTAATCTCACGTGCTTTCTGATAGGCTATTCCCATTTGAGCAAAGTGAACAAGGTGCTCGGGGGTACACTGAATATTTGCCCCCACGTCGATCACTGCAATGGGTTCTTTTTTTGTTGGGAGAAGTGTGATCAGCGCTGTTCTAGAAATTCCTTGTAGCATTGGTAGAAAAAGTTTTGCGCTGGCTATCAATGCGCCAGTGTTTCCAGTAGAAACAAGGGCATCAATGTGTCGATCCCTGAGAAGCTTCATCCCAAGGCACATAGAGGAGTGTTTCTTTTTTCGAATGGCATAAAGAGGGTCGTCGTCCATATGGATGATCTCTTCAGTTTGAAATATTTCGAGATCTTTCTCTTTGAGATTATTCGCCTTTTTGAAGGCCTCGATGTAGACTGCTATTTCTGGAGTGGCAAAAACGGTTAGACAAAAAGGAGTAGCGACCTCTGAATAGAGGGCGTGAAGGGTTCCAAGCACATGATCAGGAGAGACAAGGTCTCCCCCCAGAAGGTCAATCCCCAGATGGGGAACTTTACTCTTGTGCTTCCGAAAGGACGGAGCGTCCTCCATAGTATCCACAGAATGAGCACATTCGGTGGGGGAGGTGCGGTTTTCCGCAGTTTGAGCAACTTGCAACATGTTTCTCTTTTTTTGCGTGGTGCGCACGTTTGCTGTTCTTGCGTGCATTTGAGTGTCGGTTACGTGGGACGGCCACGGGTCTTCTCCTAGTTTAAACCTGCAAAGGGAAACTGATCATTCCCTTTTTGTAAGTAATTCTTTAAATCAGTCCGTTTGGGACAATCTTCTAAACATTCTACATAAGAAGGGACTTCTAGTAAAACCGCTTCTCGCAGAGGGTCGGTATAATCGTAAACACGCCCTCGAATTTTTTCAAGCTCTTCTGTGTGATAGAATCCCTTGACTATGATCTCTTTCTTTACTCCATTATTGCAAATAGCGCAGGGAATTAACGCTTTTGTTTCAATATATAAATGTATAACTAAATGGTTTTCAGCAAGATATGCCATCCCCTTAAGCTTAACGGAATTTTGAAATTGGAGGTCTTTCTCATTTACATCCATCAGCTCCGGGGTAAAAGCCTCTTCAATTTTTTCCGTTCGTTCACCAGATAAACGATCAATATATATTTTCAATGGGTTTTGCATGACGTAGGAATTCTAATGTAACGGGCGATAAAGATCAAGAATGGGTTAACATGAAAAAAAAAGATTGATCAAAATATTTTTTTAACACTCTAATCTCTTGTAATGCAATCTACACGATTGAATAACAAATTGAATACCGCAGATTGGAAGGGATGTTAATTGATAAGTTCAAGAATGGCACGGGCAGCTTCTTTGCTTGCGTCTTGTTTTCCAAGTTGATTTTTCAATCTCTTGCAGCCTTCAATACACTCTAAGCGCTTGTATTCGCTTAGCATAAAGTCGTTTCCCTTTTTGTAGAGAGCATCTTCTGTGAGGTTTGGCCCAAAAAGCTCAGGGAAAAGTTCTTTATGATAGAGAATATTAGGAAGGGCGTAGTGGGGGAGATTAATACGAAAAATATGCTGTGCTAAAAGAACATCTAGGGGGTTGATCGCAAAAGTCACAACTGTAGGAATCTGGTGAAGTGCCAGCTCAAGAGTGATTGTTCCAGAGGTTGCAATAGCAAGATGAGAGGCTCGCATGAGTTCATAAGAATGTTCTTGTCGAATGATTATTAGACCCCCAGATTCTTTTTCTAAAAAGGGAAGAAATTTTTCATTAGAGCAAGAGATGGCAATCAAAAGATCGGGATGGTCCTTTTGGATTTGGTTCGCAACTTTGAGCTGAATGGGGAAATTACGGAAAAGCTCTTTCTCTCGACTTCCAGGATATATGGAGAGAATCTGTTGTTCGTTTTTAATTCTATAGGCTTGATTCCAGTTCGGATTGTACTGGTGGCGATTTATACGTGTAGTTAGGGGGTGTCCGACATATGTAGCATCGATCTGATGTTTTGAAAAAAGGTCGGGTTCAAAGGGAAGGATCGTTAGAAGGCGATCAAGGGAATGTTCCATTTTTGGAATCCGCCTTTTTCCCCAAGCCCAAACTGTTGGACAAATATAATGGATACGCTTTGCGGGTGAGTTTTTCTGATAGAGGGCATTTGCTAATCTAAGATTAAAGCCCGGGTAGTCGATTGTCACCACCCCTTTAGGGGGACAGGTGAGAATATTTTTCTTAATTACTTTGAACTGCTTAATGAGCTTTGGAAGGGAGGAAAGGATATCAATAAACCCCATGACTTGAAACTCTTCCATGGGCATGATGCACTCCATCCCTACTGCTCGCATTTTTTGGCCACCCACCCCCCTAACTTTAAGGTTGGGACGTTTAGAATAGAGCTCTTTTAAAAGTTTTTCTCCATGTAGATCTCCACTGACTTCTCCGGCAAAAATAAAGAGATCATCGCTCATATCGATAACTCCTTTTTTAGCCAATCAACACCTGCTTGAAAAACGTCAGGACTGGTTCCATGCCCTTGGTATCCGATCGATGGTCCGATAATCATTTCAATGGGCGCGTTGCGTATCCTGTTACGGTTGGCCTCTTTTGCAAGAGTATGAATAAAGGAAAAGGCGCGCTCTGTTCCTACGCGTGTATCGTGGTTCCCAATGTAAAAACGAATCTTGCGGTTAAACAGTTTAGAAGAAAGGGTTTCAAGATTAAGATCAGGTGCATAGTCAAGCTGCGTTAAAGCGGCATACCCCAAAATGTGAGTAAATTTTTGACAAGCAGCAGCTACGTGACATGCGATAAAAGCTCCTCTTGAAAGGCCTGCAACTGCGCAACTTGTGAAGTGGGGTTTTAGTCTTTCTATAGTTTCTTTGACTTCTTCAATAAAAGAAGGAATGAGAGCATTTCCTCTCTTAGTTCTTTCGGCCCAAACATTCATTGCTTCTTCAGCGGGGAAGCTATTTTCATGAGCGGGAAGGGTGATTGAGAAAATCCGTAGAGGTAATCCTTGCAAGAACTGAACAGGCTGGTTATAGGGATTTTTACCTAGGCTATCTTCTGCAGAAAGAGCAAAATAAAAAAGGGCTGGCAAAGGGCCTTCTTTTAGAGGAGGGCCAATAAAAAGTGTACGGTTGTCAGCCTCTCGCCGCTTCATTTTCTCGGTCGGGGGTTGCGGCGGGGGCGTCTTCCACGTTTTCGTGGGGTTGGAAGGGTATCTGCAATCTTTTCATAGGCTTCTTCCCACTGTTTATGAAGTTCTTGAAGTCCTGGCTCTAACCGACACCGAAGATCGAAAAATTGAAGGGCTAGATGAAACTCTGGAGCACGAGGAATACGGATTCTTACGTTTTTTTTCTTTTGAAAGGGGGTAATTCGGAATTGTGAAATCAAAATACTGAGCGTTCGGATTCTCAAACGACGGGGGATTTTGAAAAAGGTATGAAAAACGTCATCAATGACAAGATTGGCTTCTTTATAAATGTCTCCAAGATGGGGAGTTTTGTTTCGATCGATGAAATGCACTTTCAAATGCTTCTCGAGAAGTGGAAAAGCAAGGCAGGCAAGGAGGACAGGACGTTCTAGACTGGGATTATGAGGTTCTTTAAGTGTAGCGTCAGCTTCCTCTAGGTAGGAGTATATTTCATTTCCTGCTTGCGTTTCTAAGTACTCAGCAATGGTAGGAAGAAGTTGTTGCATAAGACCATGGTCGGTCATCAAACGGAAGAAATTTCTTGAAGATCCAGACTCCAACATGCGAAGCATTTCCTCCAATACTCGGGCTTGCACACTCTTTAAAATTTCTCCTTTGCAGTCGATGAGAGCAAGGCGTGCTTCTTTTTCTATTTTTAGTCCAAATCGAGCTTGAAATTTTAGACAACGGATCATCCGGACAGGATCTTGTTTAAAACGGAGAAAAGGTTGCCCGATTGCCCGAAGCAGTTTTTTTTCAATATCAGGGTAACCTCCAACGAAATCGATAATTTCTTCAGTATTGCTATCGTAAAAAAGGCCGTTAATGGTGAAGTCTCGCCTTAAAACATCCTCTTCAGGAGATCCCCAGATATTGTCTTCTGTAATGAGTTGTTCATTTTCGATATCTCCAGAGCGAAAGGTAGAGACTTCAATGACTTTTTTACCAAACCGGACATGAGCGAGGCGGAACCGTTTCCCAATCAGAATTGAGCTAGGGAACAAATGTTTAATTTCTTCAGGCTTTGCTGATGTAGAAATATCAAAATCCTTGGGCTTTTTCCCTAGTAGCAGGTCGCGGACGCTTCCACCTACCAGGTAGGCAGTGCGATCGGACGCGCGCAATTTTTCTAAAATATACAAGGCCTTGGGATCGATATGTCGGACGTCAATGCCATGTTGATCTTTCGAGTATCTTTTTGGTTGCAAAACATTCCTTAGAGTTAGACCCCAGGGTACACGATGGGTTTTTTTAAATGAAGAGAGTTGTTGCGCTCAAAAGAATCCTTATAATATCATCGAGGACCAATTTAGTAGAGGAATTATGGATTTTTCGCTTAGAAAAGCTATTGGTGGTGCCCTTCTTGTTGGTGGGACGGCTATTGGAGCAGGGATGCTCGCGCTTCCGGTTGTCACGGGGATGGGAGGGTTCCTTCCGTCGACGGTCATTTTTACCATTTGTTGGATATTTAGTGTCTGTACGGGGCTTCTTCTCTTAGAAGTTTGTTTATGGATGCCAAATGATGCCAATATTATTTCAATGGTTCATCACCTTCTAGGCCCTATTGGTAAAATTGCTGCTTGGATGCTCTATATTTTCCTATTCTACTGTTTAACCATTGCTTATGTGGATGGAGGAGGGAGAGTTATCGTTGCCCTCTTTGGGAGTAAAATTCCCTATGTGGCGGGGTTGATTATCTTTTCTGCGGTCTTTGGCTTTTGTGTCTATCTGGGAACGGCAGTCGTAGATCGAATTAATTTTCTATTGATGATTGGACTGGGATCAGCGTTTCTTGTTTTTATGGTTCTTGTTTTTGGTGAAGTGAGGGCTGAAAATCTTTCACGTGCGCATTGGATTTCATCATTTCTAGCTCTACCTGTGATGTTTACTTCCTTTAGTTACCAGGGGATCATTCCTAGTTTGACAACCTATCTTGATCGCCACCCTAAGATGGTTCGATTTGCCATCTTGGTTGGGACTTCTTTGCCTTTTTTTGGATATATTTTTTGGGAGTACTTAATTTTGGGAATTGTTCCTGCTGAAGGTCCCAGCGGTCTTTTACAGGCTCAGACAATGGGGCAAACGGCTGTTGAACCTTTAAAGAAAATTTTTCCCGATTCTCCTATTTATTTGACTGGGCAGTTTTTCAGCGCCTTTGCTCTTACGACTTCCTTTTTAGGAGTAACATTGGGACTTTTAGACTTTTTATCGGATGGTCTTCGATTAGCAAAAGTGGGTTGGAAGAAGATCCTTTTATGTACGATTATCTATATTCCTCCGATCATTATTGTCTCGATTAACCCAGGCATTTTTTTAGAGGCCTTGGGGTATGCAGGGGGGATTGGTTGTGCCCTTTTATTAGGTTTAATACCGGTATTAATGGTCTGGGTCGGAAGGTATCGCAAGGGCTATTCTAATCTTAATCAACAACTTCCAGGAGGGAAACCTGTTTTAATTGTCCTTATCTTGTTTATTGTGTTTGAGCTGGCGATTGAACTAACTCAAGAGTTCATTCTATGATTTGCCCCTGCGGGTCTGGAAAGAACTATTTTAAGTGTTGTGGACCCTATATTGAGGGGAAAGCAAATCCTCCAACTCCTGAGTCTCTGATGCGTTCTCGCTATACGGCCTATACGCAAAACAATCTCGACTATATTGAAAAGACGATGCGAGGCGATGCTCTTGAGCGGTTTGAGCGAAAAGGAGACGAGGGTGTGGAGTGGATCAAGCTTGATGTTCTCTTTAGCGAGGAAGAGGGAGACAAAGGGACCGTTCAGTTTATTGCAAGCTTTCGCTATCAAGAAAAGGAGAGGCTGTTGCATGAAATTAGCTCCTTTAAAAAAATTAACGGGAAATGGTACTACACAAAAGGTATTGTGAATTAAGGGTGAGGAAAGCGTCTTTCCAATGGTAATGGTCGAGGAGACCAGATGTATCGTAGCCAAGAATATGGTAGGCGATGAAGAGAGCTTCCACTGAGGCGAGCCCCCGGTCAGGATCTGCGCAGTTGGTTTGTTTGCGAGGGTAGGCTGTTTGGAAATAGGAAGGGAGACTCCGCTGAACCCATTTTTCTTTCTGGGGGATTTGTCGTTCCATGACAGAAGCATATCTCCATGTCCCGTCGATTAAGAAAAGGGGAAAGCGATCCTTGTTTGTCAGAGAAGGAGCATCCAAACTAAGGAGAACTCTCTTTTCAGTAAAGAGAATTGGATCCTTTGGATAGGTTAAAAAGAGAATATCTTCCCGCTGTTCTAACCCGCGAAGGCTGCACTTTTTTAAATTTTCTCTACGGTGACGTAGAATAGTTGTCGAAAGAAATGGCTTCATTTTTTATACGTGTATTTTATATGAATGGCGCTATTGGAGCAAGAATATGATAAAGAGAATCCCAAACCAGATATTTCATCGCCCTTTCAGCCATGAAATATCCTGGCTAATCACTTTTCTATTCTTCTGGGGGTCATTGTTTGCCTCTTCCCAGGTGACGAAGGACTATTCAAAAGGGAGAGCGCTTGCGGAAGGGCATGATCTTCCACTTGCTCTTGTTTTTACCGGTTCCGATTGGTCTGAGCATTCGAAGACATTGATAGAAGAAATATTTAAAAAGCTCCCATCAGAGCTCATTTTTGTTCAAGTGGACTTTCCTGAGATAAACACGCAAAGTGAAGCGATTTTGACTCAAAATCGCGTTTTAAAAGAAAAGTATAGTGTTGAGAATTTCCCCACGATCGTTCTTCTGAATTCTAAAGAAGAAGAAATTTCTCGGATGGGATATCCCATCAAAGGAGTGTGGGATTTTGGAAGGTATCTAAAAGAAGTGAGGCGTCGCTATTATTTGCTTGAAAAACGGTTCGAAGAGGCAAAGCAGAGTAAGAAAGTTGGAGAACTCAAGTATTGTCATGAAGAGGCTCGATCTATGGGGGCTAAAAGCCTTGCTCGTATTATACTAAACGAGGGAGGAGATGTGGTTCCTGAACTCATGCTTGAAAAATACATTGCCCTTCGAGGAACAAAGGAAGGGAGTGCACTACGTGCAGCACTTAATACTATCAAAAGTAGAGAGGTTGCTTCTCGGTTAGCTCTTCTTGATTTTCAAGAGAAGAGTAATGTTAAGCACCTTGAGCAATTTATTGATGAGTTTGGAGAAAAGAGTGTTGATCACTGCTGGAAAATGCACCTTGTGATTTCTGAGTTTATGGAGGAAAAGGAAGAAGCGCTTGAACATGCACAGGTTTCCCATCGCTATGCTCCAGTTGAAGAGAAGCCAAACATCGAGAGACTTATTTCCAGAATGTTACCTTCAGAATCTCTTTAGGGATTTCAAAGAGAAAGCGGGAGGGGCTGCAACTGACAATCTTTCCGTGTGTTGTTCGTGTTCGGGACATGCTGAGACATAAGGTTTCCATCGCGCGGGTGATCGCAACGTAGAGAAGGCGGCGCTCTTCTTCAATTCCTTCTTTTGTCTGAGATTTAAGATGGGGGATCAAGTGATCCTCAAGGCCAACTAGAAAAACAGCGGGGAATTCGAGTCCTTTAGCACTATGAAACGTCATGAGGCTGAGTTTGTTGCTTCCAAAAAGGGTATTCTTTCTGTCATTATGGTTGGTGAGCAATGAAGAGGAAAGAAAATCATGAAGAGAAGTTCCTTCCCCTTTTTCATAGGTTTGTATTGCGGAGAGAAAGGCTTGAATATTTTCCCATTTCGCTTTTTGAACCGCGTCGGTTTTAAACTCATTCATTAAAGCTGTTCTGTAGTCGATTTTTTCGAGGAGCCATTTGAGTCCTTGGGAGAGAGAAAGGGACTGAAACTTTTCTGTCATTTCTTGGTATAGAATTACGAAATTAGCAATCCCTTGTGATCCTCTAGAGGTTAGGAAAAGTTCGGGATGGTTATCTTGAGCAATTTCTTTCATGACAGCGAGAAGAGGGAGACGTTTACGACGGTTGAATTGGGTGATAGTATCGAGAGTTTTATCAGAGATGCCTCGTCTGGGATAATTGATAATGCGGAGGAGAGCCTCCTGGTCTTTGGGGTTCGAAATGATTCGCAGATAAGCCATCAAATCTTTTACTTCACCCCGTTCAAAAAAACCCATCCCACCAAAGACTTGATAAGGGATTCCTCGAACCCACTGTTCTTCACTTCTCCATACGGTCTGCATGAGAGAGAGTTCGAAGGAGCGGACAAAATTGTTAGAGCGGTAGAGAATAGCAATGTCCTTCCATCGATAATTTTTTTCTTCTCGGAATTGGAGGAGGCGCCGGATTACTGATTCTACTTCTTCTTGTTCAGAAGGGGCATTAAAAATCTCAAGGGTTTCTCCTTCCGCAGCATTGGTTTGCAGAACCTTTTCGTGCCTGTGGACATTATTTTTAATTACCGCATTTGCAGCTTCTAAAATGCGGGAGGTTGAGCGGTAGTTTTGTTCGAGTTTAATGGTGGTTTCCGCAGGGAAGTTGAGAATATGCTCAATTTCGGCTCCCCTCCAGGCGTAGATTGATTGGTCGTCATCCCCGACAACACAGAGGTTATGATATTTTTTAGACAGGAGGGAGGCGAGGCGGTATTGGGTGGGGTTAGTATCCTGATACTCATCGATCATAATATATCGGAAACGGTCTTGATATTTTTCAAGGATCTCTGGGAAGCTTTCAAAGAGCTCAACGGTAAGGGTAAGAAGACTATCAAAGTCTAGTGCATTGTAGGCCCGCATTGCAATTCGAAGGGATTCATAGACTTCTTTGATAAAGGCATCTTGCTTTGGGTCATTTGTTTTTGGAAAGTCTTCGGCTGCGAGTCCTTTTCCTTTTATATAAGAAATTGCCGTGATGATGGGTTCTAGAAAAAGTTCTTCTCCCTCGAAAAGTTCTTCTGCCACTTGCTTGATGAGGCGGCGCATGTCCTTTTCATCGTATAAGGAGAAGTTTTTGGTAAATCCCAGGCGGTGAATCTCCTTTCGAAGTATTTTCATGCAAAAGCTGTGGAAAGTGGAAAGGGAAACTTGCTGTGCTTCTTCAATGGAAACAAGATTTGTAACCCGCTCTCGCATCTCTTCCGCTGCTTTATTGGTGAATGTAAGACCAAGAATTGCAGCAGGAGAGACATTTTTATTTCGGATGAGATGGGCAATTCGATGAACGAGGACTCGCGTTTTTCCACTCCCTGCTCCTGCAAGAATGAGGACGTGGCCTTCAGTGGTGGTGACTGCTTTTTGTTGGTTCGGATTTAGCTTGGACACAAGACTTGCTCAATCGTTTTAATTCCATTGTAACTTCCTCTGCGCTGAGATCTTTGTATCCCTCACGAGGGTGTACGTTCAGTGTGAGCCCAGGATTGAGCTCCGGGTAGGACTTACGAAATCCTTCTCGAACAACTCTCTTGAAGCGGTTACGGTCATGGGCCTTTCCCCATTTTTTTGTAATCGTGATTCCTAGTCGGGGAGAGCATGGGTCTTTTAGGAGATAAAAGAATGTTAGCCGATGACCCACAAACTTTCTTCCTCGATGATATACCTCACGAAACTCACGCCTAGCGAGGAGACGTTGCAGTTTTGAAAAGTTTAATTTCACGCAGCAAGACGCTTCCGCCCTTTTCCTCGTTTTTTGTTAATGAGCCTGCGCCCACTTACAGTCTTCATGCGAGAACGAAACCCGTGGGTTTTTTTACGTCGTCGCTTACTGGGTTGATAAGTCTGTTTCATTATCTGTAAACTCTTTATTTTCTAGCGAAGAGCCATTCTACACAAATTGTGAAATAGGTTCAACCCCGAAGTACTACCTAAGCTTTATACCAGCCATCTCTATAAGAATTAACGTGTCTACTTTGCTTCATCCCTTCGCTAAGGTAGCTTACCTTGGCCTCTTACTTTTTTTCAAGGTTGATAGCACGAGTAGGCGGCACTTTGTGGTTCAAGCCACAACATTTTTTTATTTTTTTAATGGTATTGTCAAGAAATAGAGGATTCGTTATACTGGCTGCTACTATCTGAAATGTAGGATTTACTTATGAAAGTGCGTGCATCTGTGAAAGCAGATCCCAATAAGGGGGATAAAGCTGTTAGACGGCGGGGGCGACTCTATGTGATCAACAAGCGGAATCCCAACCGTAAGCAACGACAGAAAGGACCAGCTAGAAAAAAATAGGAAGACTATGGCTAGAAAAGCAATGATCGAAAAAGAGAAGAGACGTGAGAGACTCGTTCGAATGAAGTGGGAGCAACGACAAGAACTCAAAAAAATCGTTCGGAATCTTAGTGTGAGTAATGAAGAACGAATGGATGCTCAAGATAAGCTTAATAAGCTTTCTCCAAACTCATCAAAAATTCGTCTCCGCAACCGCTGCCGTCTTACAGGTCGGTGCCGCGGATACCTTCGTAAATTTAACTTATCTCGTTTATGTTTCCGTGAGATGGCCCTTGCTGGTCTGGTCCCGGGAGTTACAAAATCCTCTTGGTAAGGGAGTTTCTGACTATTCCTGACTTGAAGCATTAAAGCCCCTTGGTTTAAGGGGCGTTTCTTATGAGCGCATGGAGGTCAATGAGATTTTCAAGGCGAACCCAATTTTCCATGTCTTCATTCCAAATATAGGTCGATGCAGTGATTTTGTCATCGTTCCAAGCTTCTTGAAGGGCATAGAAACTCATCGGGCCAAATTGAACCTTTTCTGAATTTAGATAATACCAAAGCTTTTCTGGAGGTTTTCTGGAAATTTCCTCATTCGGAGAAACGGGAACCGCCGCTTTTTGCATCGGAGCTGCCATTGCAGTTGCTAGAGTTTCTTTCGGAGGGAGAAAGTACAGAACAATTAATGAGATCACTCCTAGAACAACTCCAATAAAAAACCAAATTGTGGGGTTTCTTCCACGCCGTCTAGCCATTCTAGACGAGATCCAGCCCAAGGTGAACCAAGAAAGAAGACAGAGTAGTATGTACATGCCAAAGCCTCAAAGTTTTTTCCCACTCTATCACGAACGAAGAATAAAAAAAGTTAAAAACATTCCTTATATGGGTTTCAATAAATCTTAAAGGAAAGGGGCTTAAAATACTATCGACTAAAGGTGAATCTCCTTGTGTATTTCATTATGATGCAATTTTTTAAGGAGGTGTTAGCTAGTTTAGTAAAGTATTAATTGGTGTTACCTATTCCACAATGGAGGACGTTGCGGACTATTAAACTATTTTTGGATGCCAGCAATGATCAGAGATTTAGTTTCGCAGTAAGCATTAAGACTGTCTTGGACACCGTTTTCCCTGCCGAGCCCCGACTCTTTCCATCCGCCGAAGGGGAGAACCTCGGACACCACATCGGTTGTATTAACGCCAACGGCTCCTGCTTCAAAACTCTCAGCTACTCTCCAGGTGCGTCCAATATTTTCACTGAAAATGTAGGCAGCAAGTCCATAGTTGGTATCGTTGGACATTTTGATCGCTTCTTCCTCATCTGAGAAGCGGTAGATAGGAGCAACAGGGCCGAAAACTTCATCACGATACATCTTCATCTTGGGATCCATATCGACAAGAAGGGTGGGTTCATAGAGAAGTTTTCCAATTGTAGAGCGGGTTCCTCCAAGAATAGCAGTGGCTCCTTTTGAGAGGGCATCGTCAACAAGGAACTCGCATTTGGCAATCCCTTCTTCATTAATTAGAGGGCCAACAGAGGTGTTTTTATCAAGGCCATTTCCTAGGCGGAGGTGCTCTTTCATCATTTTTTTGAACTTGTCAACAAACTGATCGTGGACATTCTTGTGAACCAAGAAACGATTGATATTGTTGCAGCACTGCCCTGCATTGTAAAACTTAAACCAGAAGGTTCCTTGGACCGCCTTGTTGACATCGGCATCATCAAAGATCACGGCAGGACAGTTTCCACCAAGTTCCATCGTGACATTTTTCACAGTATTTCCCGCAGCGCTGATCAGCGTTTTACCAACTGCGGTCGATCCGGTAAAAGTGAACTTTCGAACTAGAGGGTTATGCGAGAGTTCGTATCCCACTTCATGAGGATCCTTGCAGGTGAGGACGT
Source organism: uncultured Chlamydia sp. (assembly GCA_946127115.1). Classification (GTDB taxonomy): domain Bacteria; phylum Chlamydiota; class Chlamydiia; order Chlamydiales; family Simkaniaceae; genus Neptunichlamydia. The sequence goes on along the minus strand of CAMGYI010000002.1, from coordinate 189,378 downwards.
TGAAAACACCCGGAGGAATTCCCGCGCGATCAGCAAGTTCAGCGAGAGCAAGGGCTGATAGGGGAGTGTCTTCTGCAGGTTTCATTACAATAGTACAACCAGCCGCCAAGGCGGGGGCGCACTTTTGAATCGGAAGAACCGAAGGAAAGTTCCATGGGGTGACGACAGCGACAACGCCAACAGGTTGCTTGAGCGTCATGAAGCGGCGGTTCGGATCGGGAGACAAAATAGTGAGGCCAGTGAGTCTTTTTGCTTCTTCGGCATGCCAATTGAAAAACCCATTATTCCCCATGAGCTCATGGGTCGACTGTTCATAAGGTTTCCCCTGTTCTAAAGTGAGAAGGGTTGCAAGGTCTTCCCAGTTTTTATTCATGAGTGCGTTCCACTTTCTGAGAAGATCTCCCCTCTCTCGGGCGCTGGTATTTTTCCAAGATTCAAAAGCTTTGTGGGCGCATCCAATGGCATCCTTTGCCTCTTTTCCTCCCACTTCTGAGATATCAGCGACTTTTTTCCCATCAAAAGGATTGAAAACGGGAAATGTTCTCTTTCCCTTCACCCACTTTCCATGGATGTAGCTGTCTGTTCGGAGTAAGCTTTCATCTTTCAACATAATACCATTCCCAAAAATAAAGTGATGAATTGATCTTGATTTTTTTTAGTTAAAAACTTTGCCTTTGATCTCACTAACCAGCAAGTGGTTATTTTCGATCTCCATACCCAATTTTCCCATAAACATCTCTGCATCAATTCGGCAATTTATCTTTGGGAAATGGTATGATTTTCATCATAACATGATTGCACTTCGGAAACAAGCATCGATTCCATTGGTGAGAGATGGGGAGAGTTTGAGAGCAAGTAGAGGGTCAAAACTCCGTGCATCAAACAAGGTGCAAAGGGTTTTCCACTCTTCGTCTTTGAAGGGGAATCCGAGCTCTCCTCCACATCGGGCGCAACGACTCTCTCCGTTTAGAATTTGCATAGCAAGGGCTGATGCACACGAAAGGCAATTCTTAGTGATTTCTAGGAGACCTTCGTGTTTAAGAATCTTGAGTTGAAACGTGGCCCAGAAAGTCTCGGGTTCTTTTGCTTTCGGGAGTTTTTTCAAAAAACTGATTAATAAAAGATAGAGAGCACAGGAGTCTTTTCCTGGCATCTGGGTTTTTAAAATTGCTTGGAGGATTTTTCCTGCAATATCTAGATGGCGGTAGGAGCGGCGCAAGGGAAGGTGAAGATCAATAATGGTTCCATCTAAAAAATGGTAGAGCTCGGTCCGTCCTTTTTTAAAAACAAATTCAGCGCGGCAAAGGGGAGTAGTGAGGTTAAGCACTGCTGGTTTATTCTTTGAAAGTCTCCGCACATAGAGACTAATCACTCCACGATCAGGGGTGAGCAATGTCAAAATTCGATCATTTTCTTTATAGGGAGTGGCACGCAATACCACACCCTCAACGCGTTTAGTTGTCATTGCAAGAATATTGCACTTTTGATACAATTTTTGCAATTGCACCGATAGCTCAATTGGATAGAGTACCTGACTTCGGATCAGGTGGTTGGAGGTTCGAGTCCTTTTCGGTGCGTTATCCGTGGTTTTGTGGTTATTTTTTTGATAACCTCAATCTTAAGAAAAGAGTGTCTATCTATAAAGATAATATTGCTAGTTTGTGATACCGATTAAATATTTCTGGATTCGCAAAGGTACACTGCAACTTGAGAGTTATATCAACCATCGCTACTGTTTTAGAGATGGCTAGACTTGTTGCGATTTAAATTTTTTGGAATTAAACTCAAGATTTGGTTAGAATAACGGGTCAACCAAGGGGTTAAAACATGACCGATAACTCTAAAAAATTTGATCACCAAGAATACACCGTTAACATCATTGGAAAGCATATTGAAGTTACGAAGCCGATTCGGGATTATGTTGAGGAGAAGATTTCTAGGATCGAAGCTCTTTCGACTCATATCATTGATGTTAGGGTCAATCTCGATGTGCAAAAATTGAATCACACGGTTGATGTTATCATGAAATTCTCTCACTTCAAAGTGAATGTCCATGCCATTACAGAAAATTTGTATGCCTCTATCGATAAAGCATTTGAGCGTCTCTATGCCAAACTTCGAAAGTGGAAGAGCCGGATTCAGGACCACCATGCAAAAGGGGTGTCTGTCACTGAAATGGAGATTAATGTCCTCGAGCACGCTCATCATGAGATTGAGGAAATCAATCAAGAGATAATCGATGCGAATAACGAGTCTTTGAAAGAGAATTATGCGCTTCCAAAGGTGATTAAGAAGAAAAAACGTTTTCTGAAAAATCTTACTATAGATGAAGCGGTCATGAAGATGGAGCTATCGAATGATCATTTTATGATCTACCGATCAGAAGAGGAACAGACGCTTAAGATAATCTATCGCCGGCGTAATGGCAGTTATGGTGTCGTCTCCCCAACGTAAGCAGATTTATGATCCAATTCGGAAGAAATGGGTTGATGCGCTTCCTGAGGAAATGGTTCGGCAAAAAATTTTGGGTCATCTTGTGAATCAATTGGGGTACCCACCTCATGCGGTTGTTATTGAGAAAAAATTGTCAGAGCTTCCCCAAGTGTTGGAAGAGAAAGTCCCCAACCGTCGCATTGATATTTTGTGCCTTGAATCCGAAACCCTTCGTCCTCTTCTTCTCATCGAATGTAAAGCAATGCCCCTTCAGAAAAAGATGTTTGTGCAGGCCCTTGGGTATAATGCCTATATCAAGGCCCCACTAATTTGTCTTGCCAATGATGAGGGATTCCTATTACGATGGGAAAGCGATTCTTCTATTAAAGAAAGGAATCAGTTGCCCTCCTATGAATCTCTTAAGAATGCTCGATAAGAAAAATCCCCTATTTGCTCTAGAACTCCGAACTGAGAAAAGGAGGGAGATCCCTTTTGTTGATCTCCCCCCCCCTAAAAGTGAAACTGTAGCACTTTATCTCTATGCTCTCGGTCCTCTCCCATGGCAACAAAAGATCTTGGAGTGGCTTGATAAAAAACCCTCTAGAAAAATCTATCTTATTCCTAAAGATCCCCAGATCCTTCACAATATTTTTCTTCCATTAATGGATCATCCCCGTTTGAAAATTGGTAGCGAATACCGTCCGTATGCGTGGGAACACCTCTTTAAACCATGGGAGTTAATGGGGGGCAATCCCAATACGTTAGGTGAATGGATTTTGGGAACAGAACTCACTCTTTGTCTGTACAATGACTTTGGAATTCCTCTGATGTCGAACGTTTTTGAGAACCTCCTAATGAAGGATGAAGTTAAAAGAGGGAAGTCCCTAGCAGGAAAGTTTCGAGGAATACCGGCAATCATTTGTGGAGCAGGACCATCTCTTGGAGATTGTTTAGATGAGATTAAAAAACTCCAAGACCGGGCATTGATTATTGGCGGAGGTTCAGCACTTGCTCCTTTATCGCGCGCAAATATTCCGATTCATTTTTCTGCGGCACTTGATCCCGATCCTCCTGTAGAGAGATTTTATCGGCAGAACTATTTTGAAACTCCTCTGTTTTATCAAAACCAAGTGAGTCATACCTTGCTTACTCACCACCACGGCCCGAAGTTTTGCTTGGGACAGAGCGGAAGTTTTGCCTTAGAGGAATACCTCACCGACAAACTCGCGCTGACGCCATGCGATGTTGGTTGGAACGTCTCTACCTTTTCAACGATGGTGGCGGTCCTTCTAGGATGTGATCCCATTTATTTTGTGGGTCTCGATCTTTGCGTGTATGACGAGGCTTCTTATGCCGCTGGGGTTGAGGGAATGGACGAACGTTTAAATCAAATTCAGACGGAGGATAGAGAAGGGAATGTGGTTTTTACTCGTCCTGATTTTTTGATAAGCAAAAGATGGTTGGAGGACTTTTCTAAGAAGCACCCTCAAACCACTTTTGTCAATGCGAGCACTCGAGGACTTAAATTAGAAGGAATCCAAGATGGGCCTCTCATGCTCCCGTCTTGTTGCACAGACTTATGCGCAAAGGTACACCAAAAGATAGTATCGACACCTCCTATTGATTTTTCTTCGATCCCTGAAAAATTCCACCACCTCGATGAGAGCCTAAAGAGAACCCACGTGATCCTAACGGAGTTTATGAAAGCCCTAGAGCAAAGAAAAAATACTGTTCTTCAGGAGTGTGAACTTGAAGAGGAGCTTTTTTTTCAAGATCATCTTTTTCCTTTATGGGGAGTGTGGAAAAACCTTCTTCAAACCGATGAAATTTTGGGAAGGATGAACGACATTCCTTTTGAAAAAAAGCTCCAAAAAATCCTATTTTATCAAGATGTAACCGAGAAATTTTTCCATGAAAGAAACCTATCAGTTTAGTGAGGGTCGTCTCACAATCCAAGATCCCGATTTAGGTATCAATATCGACACCTTATTTGAACCTTTGAGGATACCCAAAGATTTTTCCGAGATTTCTCATCTCGTTCTAAAGAAGAATAATCAAGGGAGAATGCTGTGTGCATATTTCGAAGTTAAAAGGCATTTTGAAGGGCAGTATCTCCTCTACTATCCAGCTGGGGGTGTTGAGACCGAGTGTTTTTATCTGAATGGAAAACTCCATGGACCCTCCCGCTTTTATAGTGAAAAGGGAACATGCCTTTCTGAAACTTGGTTTTATCAAGATAATAAAGAGGGGAAGTCTACCCGATACTATCTTTCAAGAAAACTTGCTATGATTGAACGTTATAGGAAGGGGATATTGGAAGGAAAGCAAGAATATTATTATGAAAATGGCATTCTTAAATCGGAGATGACCTATTCAAGCGGAATATTAGAAGGATCTGTTGAGCTCTATTGGCCTAACGGGGAAAAAAAGCGGGAAGTTGTTTTCCAAACAGGCCTTCGTGAAGGGATTGATAGGATGTGGAATCAAAAAGGAGTTCTCCTCGATGAAGGAAAGTATCGGGGTGGAAATCCCGTCGGTCTCCACCGCCGTTTTTTTGCAGACGGTTCTCCTCTTGAAGAGCGTCACTACTATTCTCCGAATAGATTCGATCGAAAGCAGTGGAGCAAAAATGGGGACCTCCTTTTAGAGGGGAAGTACGATCCGTCTCTTCAATATGTAGAGAAGTCATGGAAAGAGGGAGAAGAAACTGCCAAAATAGGAAAGTGGGATGGAAATCGGATTCAGTGGAGAAACAATGTTCAAAACTGACCTGCTAGAATCTCGTTACCCCAACCTTTCTTTCCTCCTAAGATTTCAGGAGATTGAGCCTTTTCCAAGTAGAGAAGAATCGGTTAAAATAGAAAATCTTGAAAAACTCGATAGCGTTTATATCTATGGCTTGGGCAATGGTGGATCTTATCGTTTTCTAAAAGCGTGGCTTGCGGAGAATAAAGAACGGGACCTGATTTTTCTAGAAGAAAATCTAGGAGCTATTGCAGCCTTTCTTGAAACAGGATATGCCTCTGAAATCCTTACAAACCCTCAGGTGCATATCCGCTTTAATTTGGATAAACGGCGCCTCACCCCTTTTCTCAAGGAATGCGCTGAATCGTTTCCTCTTGAAAAAATCGGGATATTTGCTCTTCCCTCGTATAAAAGTTCTCGTTTCTATCGTCTCCGCCTTAAGCTCCATCGCTTGACCACGATTCAACATGCCATCTATTTAGAAAATCACTACTACAACCTCTTCTTCAAAAATCTTCATCCAAACTTTTATCGGATGGAGACAGCTTTTGATGGGAATGCTTTAAAGGGAGCGTTTCGAGGCACCCCTGCCATTATTTGCGGTGCCGGGCCCTCCCTTGAAAATGAGCTGGAGACGCTCCATGCATTTGATCATCGTGCACTGATTATTGCGGGGGGATCAGCAATCACAGCACTGAGCAACCATGGTATTCGCCCCCATTTTGGAATTGCCCTCGACCCAAACTTTGAAGAGGTGGAACGCTTTAAAAAAGCCTCTGCATTTGAGCTTCCCCTATTCTATGCCTCCCGCCTCCATCCAGACATTTTTCAGACTTGCAATGGCCCACATGGCTATCTCCACACGCAAACCGGAGGGGCTGCAGAGCGGTGGATTGAAGAGAAACTAGAGCTTGACTCGGTCCCTCTTCAAGAAGGGTTTTCGATCGAGGCTTTGTCGGTAACGACAACTGCTATTGAACTCACTACGACTCTCGGGTGTAGTCCTATCATTCTTGTTGGTGTAGATCTTGCCTTCACTGAGGGAAAAGCTTATACCTCTGGAGTGGTTGCGACTCCCAAAGACTTCCTTAAAGGGAGGAAAAAGGAGGTTCGCACTGCCGAGCGACTTCTGAAACGAAAAGATATTTATGGCAAGCCGATTCATACCCTCGTCAAATGGGTTATGGAATCCTCTGCTATTTCTACCTTTGCAAAAAAGAATCCCCATACCTCTTTCATCAATGCCTCTTCCGGAGGACTGGGGTTTAGAGGCATTCCAAATCGCCCCCTTAACCAAATTATAATGCCATCTCCTCAAGATCTCCATGGAAAAATTCACCACGCTATCCAATCCCAACCTCTTCTTGTCCCCAAAGGGGCAGTGGCATCCCACCTTGCATCCCTAAAGAAAAGCCTGAAGGAAGCGAAAATCTACATCATGATTGCTTTCGAGGAGCTCGAAAAGACTCAAAAAACCGCCAAAGATCCAGAAACTGGCCGTCTTATCTTTGCGCAGATGGAGCTTGAAACGCTCGAAGCGTATAAATGTTTTTTGCAGGATCCTGATCGCACATTCCTCTCTCTTCTTGAGAGAAAATATCGCCCACTTGTTTGGAATCAGTTAGATCCTCAGCTTAAATGGCACTATTTTCACTCCAAGTGGGATGCATACCGCTCCCTCATTGATTTTTATATCAATGAGCTAAAGGAATGGGACAGCCTGACTGACTGCCCCGTTAAGGCCGTTAAAATTTGATTCCATAGGAAACAATTAGATTGGGATAGAAAAGGGAACCTCTTGTAGTGAAATACCCCCCTCCAATTGCGGCTTGGATAAACCGTTTTTCAGATCTTCCTGTAAGGTATTCCTTTCCAAGAAGGAACTGGGGTTTAAAGTACCCGATACCTCTTCTCCAGTCGATGGTTTCAACGCCATATCCTGCCTGTCCCCCAAGTCCCACGTAGAATTGAGAGTCTGGATTGGGGTTTGGAAAGTAGAGATAGTTAGCATAGATATGTCCTTCAATGGCTATGATCAGGGGAGTAATCCCTATTCCACTTTCAAAGGCATGGTGTTGGTGTTGAACTCTTCTTCCCACATTAAGAGTGAAGATGGACGGGAAACCGGCTCCGATAGAATAGTATCTGTAAGACTGGTCAACTTTTTGCTCGGGAGCTTTATCTTCTTCAGCTTGCAATGGTAGCGCACATATAAATAGTGCGGCTAATAGAAATTTTAATTTATTCATTTTAACTCCTTATTAGTTAAAAGCGCAAATACATTAACATAACTAGTCATTATTAATCAATTCGAGCAGGGGGTTTACAAAAAGGATGTTATTGGATTTAGTGAAATTTAGGTGGTGTTGTTATAATACCACTGAAGACACTACCTGAAAGAGGACGATTAAATGGATAAAGCAGTTTGGTTTTATATGGTTGGGAGTGATAAGGAAGGGCCGATTTCCCATAATGATCTTCAGGATATGCTCGATAAGAGAGAAGTTGATCCTTCGACGCGGGTATGGACTCAGTCACAGAAAGATTGGCTCCCGATCTCTGAAGTGGAAAATTTTAATATGACTATCCTGGATGAAACCCCAACAATTGAAATTCAAAAGAAAGGATTATATTCAAGAGAGACTGATCAGGACTATATCCGTTCCCGCCCTTGGGTCCGGTTCTGGGCACGAATGATTGATTACTCCCTCTTTGCCATTGTCTTATCTATTTTCATTGGTTACTCTAACATCGGTTTAGAGGTTATCAACTTTTATACCGGGATACTTGCCATCTTCCTATGGGTTTTCATTGAAGCTTTTTTACTTGCAACGGCCGGGACTACCCCCGGTAAGTGGTTTCTTCGCGTGAGTGTTCGCGATGAGAACCACCAAAAATTGTCGTTTTCAGTGAGTTTAAATCGTAGCTTTTCTGTTTGGTGGCTTGGGATGGGGGCAGGACTTCCAATCATTTCACTAATCACCATGATTGTGGCGGCTGTAAAGCTCAATCATTCAGGAATGACCTCTTGGGATCGGCGGGGTGAGCTCCGTATTTTCCACCAAAAAATTGGGATTGTCCGAACGCTCATTGTTATTCTTTTTTTTCTCTGTTACGTTTGGGCTGTTTCGTGGGGACAATTGCAAATAATAGACCAACAATTATGACGGCTATTGAAAAAAAAGAGATTGGTGAAGGACAGTGCCTTTATCAACTCCAGATTTTAGAGGACAATTACACCTATCTCTTAACTTGGGATAAAAATGTCCTTGTTATTGATCCCGGGGAGGCGGGTCCTATCTTAGATCTTCTTAAAAAGGAAGATTTAAAACTGATTAATATCTTAGTTACACATTATCACTCCGATCATACGGGGGGAATCGAAACCCTAACGAAAAAAACTGCATGCCATGTGATTGGCCCCGATGACGATCGAGTTCCCAAGCTTGGACAGTCGGTGGATGAAGGGGAGGAACTGGTGTTGGGTCCTTTCGAAATCGAGGTTTTTTCTACTCCTGGTCATACAAGGCCTCATGTCGTCTATTTTTTCCGTGAATTGCGCCTTCTCTTTAGTGGAGATCTCATTTTTGCAGGAGGGTGTGGAAAGATTTTTGAAGGAACGTCCCAAGAGATGTGGAACTCTCTTGAGAAGATTCTAACCCTTCCTGATGACACAATGATTTATTGTGGACATGAGTATACGGTAAAGAACCTTGAGTTCGCAGTCTCTATCGAACCCAATAATGAGGCGCTTCAAAGGCGTTTAGAAGAAGCTAGAAAGCGGCAAGCTGAAGGAAATTCAACTGTTCCCTCAAGCCTTGCTGAAGAAAAAGAAACCAATCCTTTTCTAAGAGTCAAAACGCAGACCCTTCAAAAAGCTCTCGGCATTACCGATACCGATCCAGCATCTCTCTTTGCTCATATTAGAGAACTCAAAGACAAGTTTTAATAAATCCATTCTGTGCTTGATGCCAGTTGTATTGGACAGGGCGCTTGCTGTCCATATCATAACGGACCTGAATCGAGATGTAAGGATAGGGATGGTTATTATCAAAATCTCTCCCTTCAGTTTCGTGGTAGAGAGTAATAGCAATTTCTTTGTTATACCACGAAGGAGTAGAAGATATGCTGAGGGTTTCAGAACGGTTCATGGGTTCATTGTAATAGGTGAGAAGTGTGTTAATCGCAATCTGAGGGGCATGCTCGAGTTCTTCAACATAAAAATCCACTTCAGCCCCAATAAGATGCTTTGAAGTACTGCCGGCCTTTGAGGGATCAGCATAAAGGTTATGATTGGGGCATCTATGCCCGCAGGTGATAACTACTTTTTTCCCTGTTTTTTCCTGAACATAGTTAAGAAGATCGACTAGGATGGGATAAATAAATTCCTTCTTATTTTTTATTGGGAGTGTATGAGCCTCGATGCCTCCACAATCGAGGTGATAGATCAGATCGGCTTGTCGATGTATCTGAATGGGAGGGTTTAAGATATTTCCTTGGCACCTAAAAAACTCCTTGGTAATCCGCAAATGTGATCCAATCTTTTTCTTCTCCCAAGGATAAGGCATTCTTTTTTTTTGGGGATGGGTGGTTTGGGGAAAGAGAAATTCATCAGACTGACGTTGAATGGGTCGGAATGTGAGGTTGCGTTCTCGAATTTTTTGATTCTCAGACTTTTTCAAGCCTGAACACCCTACTAAAACACTCAAAATAAATAACAAAAGATAGAGCACCTGCTTCATACCATCCGAATATATCAGGGTTTGCAAAAAAAATTCGAGCGGATTATTTGTGGAGAAAAGAAGGTTGGGATGAAGAAGGTACTGATTATCGAGAAACAGTTCGCGCCTCGGGAGTTGCTTATAGAATTATTGAAGGGGAAGAAACTCCAGCTCTTTACTGTTGAAGACGGGACGGCTGCCCTGGATCTACTTGAAAAACGTTCTTTCGATCTTATTTTAAGTGATTTAAAAGGAATTAAGGTCTTAGATCGTTCTCGGCATCGTTCCTTAAGTATCCCTATCGTTCATCTGAAATCTGGCGATGATCCTCTATTGAAAGACATTATGCACGTATTGGAAAAACCCTTAAATCCCCAGGGGGTAACGACCCTCCTTCTAAATCTTTTACAAAGACGGTCGCCAAAAATGCATGTCATTGCGGAAAGTCTTGCAATGAAAGCAATTCTTAAGCAAGTCGGAAAAATTGCGAAGAGTCATTCCAACGTCTTTATTTGTGGGGAGTCAGGAACAGGAAAAGAAGTAATTGCAGGGTTAATTCATGAGGGATCACGTCGCTCCAACCACCCTTTTATTCAGGTTAACTGCGCAGCTCTTCCCGATACCCTGATTGAATCTGAGTTCTTTGGTCATGAAAAAGGGGCCTTTACCGGAGCACTTCAAAGGAAGGCAGGACGTTTTGAGCGTGCCGATAAAGGAACACTTCTTCTGGATGAGGTTTCTGAAATTCCTGCATCGCTTCAGGCAAAACTTCTTCGCGTTGTGCAGGAGCAGGAGTTCGAACGGGTAGGCGGGACCGAGTCTATTCATGTTGATGTTCGTCTCGTATCCACTTCAAACCGTCTGATGAAAGAGGCTATAAAGAGCAGAGAGTTTCGCGCCGATCTCTACTACCGTCTCAATGTGATTCCCATTTTTCTCCCGCCCCTAAGGGAGAGGAAAGAAGATATTCTTCCTCTAGCGCGTCACTTTGTCCACGTGGTATGCAATCGGAATCAAATTCCGTTAAAAACACTTTCCAAAAGAGCGGAGCAAAAGATTCTGGCGTATTCCTGGCCAGGAAATATTCGCGAATTGTGTAATTGCATTGAACATGGCGTTGTCATGGACTACTCAGAAATTCTTGAAGAAGCACATTTGCTGATAGAATCTGATAAGTCAGTACCCGATGCTTTGTTATCCCTAAAAGATATTGAAAAAGAATATATCTTAAAAACGCTTGAAATTCTTGGAGGGAACCGAACTCGAGCTGCAAAGGTTTTGGGCATCAGTGTACGAACGCTTCGTAATAAATTAAATATGTATTAACTCAGTTGTGGCGGCATGATCTATGCTGCAATGGACACCTGTTTTAGAAATAATTTTAGCATTCTTAATTTTTGTGTAGAAAAATCAGGTTCCTTGTATACTTACTCACAGGTTATAGGGGTTTTGGAGTAAAAACAGATGATTAGTAGATTTTTTGCCGCCACGTATACAGCGGCATACAATTATCTCTTTCCTAGATTTGACGTAGCAAACGAGATTCAGAAGGTTCGAGAGCAATTTTCACTTGATGAGATGAAGGCTTATGCTCAGGAATTTAGTCCCGAAGATTTTAAAGAAAAACTCATCAACTTGGTAGGGATTCAGAATGAAGATGAAGCAATCAGGTTAATTTTGAAAACCCATCTTCTAATCGTTGAATATCCCGATTTAATATCACAAAATTTTGATACTAAAAAGATTATGGATTTTTCAGCTCCCTCTTCTTCAGAAAATCTAGCAAATGGCCGTTCTATAAAAAAACTCTCTAACACCTTGGGACTGAATAGATTAGGACTTGTTATTTCCTCCATAGAGGATGTTTTTAGAAAAACCACCTAAGTTCTTGATCTTCTGTTAAATATTTTTCAGATTAATAGTGGTTCACATCAATTTATCTAATAAATTTTTATATAAAATTAAATTTTTATTTAATAAAAACTTCATTTCGTTTATAATGATATAATAAATTTGATTAATATGGTTTGGTGAATATGAAAACTAATAATAAATTATATGGTATCTTTAATCAGTTTTATAATTATCTTTTCCCTCCAGTCGATATAGGGCGTAAATTTGTAGAAATTCAAGCTGATTTTTCTAGAGGGGAGATGAAGCTATATGCCCAAAAATTGATTCCTGAAGATTTTAAGAATAAGCTACTTAATCTTATAGGGACCCAAGATGAGGATGGTGCTATCCAATTGACAATGAGAATTTATCTCATTGTTTATGAGCATCCTGAGTACCTAAGAAAAGATGTCAACTCACAAGAATTTCTTGATCTTTTTTCACCAATGCCAAGTGAGAGTCTAGCAAATGGCCGCTCTATCGAACATCTCTCTAATACCTTGGACATGAATAGATTAAATTACATAATACACACAATTTTGTAGGAATTAGATATATGGAAAACGGGTTAGGAAAAATTACTTCCACAGTTTCTGACATGCATGATCTCTACGTAGGGGCTTATGCTGGGGTTGGGTTTGTTACTAAATCTATAGTAGATAGAATTCCTCGTCCCCCTGCTTTAATTTGAAATGGTGTGGAGACTTTTATTTATCAAACTGTTGAGGTTCTATACAAGATTATTACTGCAGTTGCATTAAGAACGATTAGGTGTACTAATTGGGCTTTTGGGCGTACTCAGGATGAAACAAAGATGCGGAATTTTCATCCAAAGATAAAACTATTAATTTCAAATGCTAAAGATAAAATTTTTAATTTATCAAAAACCTGCTCTATTGTTTTTGATCGGACGCTCATATTTTCAGCCATCCCAACGCATAGAGAAACACAAGCAATCTTGGAAAAGTTATATTGTTTTAAAGAAAATACATCTATCTTGACCCCTTCAAAAAAATTGAAGGCTGCCAATGAAGCGGTTGCTTTTTGCTTTAGATTAGATGGAATCAATCAAGAAATTGAACGAATAAAAGAGCAAGCTATTTCGACAAGGGATGTTCAGACTGACACAAGGAGCATCAAAAGGAATGTGCTGTTCACAACAACTGTTGCTGCAACTGTTGAGAACATAGGGGAGATGGTCGGAGAGTTTATAGTTAATGAAGAGAAGGCGGTTATTCCTAAATTCTGCAATCCTGCAGTGATTCTAGGGACAAAAGTTTGTGAAAGTATTGGGAGGCCTATTGGGAAATTTGTTGGGACTTCTCTGGGGCTTACAGGAATTTATTATCTCTTAGAAAAACTTCCTCTGATGCAGTTTGAAGATAGACGAAAAACCATTCAAGCAGCAGCTATTTTACTATATTTAGGATCAGAATATTTTCAATTAAATCCTTTGACAAATTTTATTCAAGACTCATGTGGACAAATAGGGTACAACTTTGCCTTTTATTCCATTGCCCTCCTTTTTAACTATATTGGGATGTACATGGCAGGAACTGGGGAAAGTTTAGAGAGTTATGTTAGAAACATGACCCCTTCAACCCTTGTTTATGAAGGCGCAAATGCTCTTTTCTCAAAGATGGGGCTGGAAGGGATCACATCTGGGATTGTGTCATATTACCTAAGTCATGTGGCCTATAATTTTGAGATGTATCAAAGCTTATATAATGGAACCCTTGTAGATGAGTTGCTTGATTCCCAAACTATTGGGAATGTAGTAGGAAAGCTTGAGGTGAAATCTATGCGTCAGGCATTAACAGCAGTGATGATGCAAGGACTTTCTATCAACGAAACCGCCTTTTTCATGAGGGAATTTGGATATTTCTGTGAACGCCTTCAGAGCCAACCTTTAAAATCAATCATTGACGAGTATAAACAAGAACTTCTCGTTACGATGAACCGCTCTTGTATCGAAGACTTAGATGGTCATCAGGGGCCTTCGAGAGAATTACAAGCTCTCAATCGAAGGTTTTATGATGCACTCTTTGGAATATTTTTGGGGAGAGGTCTTGGAAGTTCCTTTGCCGTGGGAGCGCAACCTTTTTTGGATCCTAGTTTTTCAATGGGAGATTATTTTCCAGGAGAAGGTGTGAATCCTGAGTTAAGCAATATCATAGAACTTCTTTGGAATCCAAAGATTGAGCTGCCAATCGACCACGAAATGCTTAGTAAAGCTGTTAATCAGATGATCAATATGCAGCTTGAGAGCTTTTATCATCCACACACTACTCCGTGTGAAAACAGGAGCGGTTAATCCCCATGAAGCTACAAGAATGGGAAACCAGGACTATCTCGATCTTCTATCCAATGTCGCAACGGTCATTTTTGATCTGCGCCACCCCCATATTTCTTTTTCAAAAAGTCTTCAACGGAAGGGAACGCAGTATCTTGTTCAATCTCAACTCAAGAAGAGACTTCGTTGATATCTTTCTGAGAATATTGCAAATTGAAGTTAATTATGATTGGTTTAGCAACTTCTGTTACCATTATTTGGACAGAAATAAGGAAAGTGATCACTCCTTTAAGGAGTTTGAAGGCCACTTTTGTGCATTATTCAACCTAAGGGCCTTTAGCTGGGGAATCATTCAATGAAATAATAAGAGCGGTTTTAATTACTGATAGATAGATGTTAAGGAAGGGTAGTAGTGCATCGAATCTTTAGGAACTTCAGACATTTGGGGGTGATCTGGTGAACAGATAAGGACTGGGGTAATAGCTGCTCTCTTAAGGGCATTGATCCCCCTGAGTGCATCCTCAAATCCTAGCATGTTGTCTGATTTCCCTAGTACATCAATGGCTTTAATGTAGGCATCGGGCGAGGGTTTAGGACTTTTGTAATCTTCCCGGGTGATCCAATAAGGGATGTTGTTTAACTCGGGGATTTTTTCTCGGATTATTTTGGTTTGTTTGCGGGTAGAGTTTGTCACAACGGCATGAGGAATCTTTGCCATCTGGACGGTTTCTAGAATCGTCAAAGCTCCGGGCATTAGATCCAATATCCCCGTTTCGAGAAGTTTTCCGTATTCACTTTTTTTCTGATCATAAAGAGCTTCCCAAGATTCTTTTTCCACAAGTTTTGGAGCATGTGTTGTAATTATTTTTCTCAAGCCTTCAGAGCTTTTATGGGCAATTGCTGCAAAATTGGTAAAACTCCACGGGATAGAAATACCGCGATTTTCAAGCATCTTTTGATATGCTTGAAAATGGAGATGCTCCGTGTCCACAAGGAGACCGTCAAAATCAAAAAATATTGGGGAGTAATCTAAAATCCAACTCATCAAAAAATCCCAGTTGTACAAACGTGCCGATGACTGGACTCGAACCAGCACTGTATTGCTACAAGCAGATTTTGAATCTACCGTGTCTACCAATTCCACCACATCAGCGAAGTTGCTAATTTTACACGGTTGCAAAATTAAATGTTAGCTTATTGTGAGGCGCCTCGCCTTCAGGCTGCGGAACATTGATGAATGCGATGTTGCATTGGTCTTGAGCACTTAGAGTATCCCAAATTTCTGTTTGGATTGTTGCAAAACCTTTTACTTCTCCATAGTTCCTAAGTGAGACGTTTGTGATTGTGTGATTGTCAAGAATTTTCGGGAGGGCAGAAGTAAAGTATTCTGCCGATTTTTTATCAACCTCAAAATACAATTCTCTTAAAGTATCAATTTTCAGGACTTCTTGAGTGATCAGAAGGCGGTCCTCTTCTCTTATGGAGCCACTAATTGTAAGCTTGGTCACTGGGTAAATACCCCTGGTTGCGGGGTAGATCAAAGGAAAAAATACTTTCAGAAAGTCATGGGAAATTTCTAGGCGTCCTTCTTTGAATTCCCCCTGCGGTTTTCCTATTTCAATTTCTGTTTTGTCACCGATCCACTGTTCGACACTCTCAGATAAAGCATTGTCACCGTCCTGATTGGGGGTCTCCTCTTCAAGGGAAGAAGAGTAGGAGGTGTGGCAGAGAATATGAGGATCTATTTTATGCGCAATTCTGTAATTTTTCATGCTTTCACAGAAAACTTCTACAATTTTAGAATTGCATTGTCTGCGTTGTTCCTTGGTTAGATACCGAGGGGGTTTTGGAGCAGCATACGACTGTGTATCAAATTTTTTCCGAATCATGGTGTCAAGTGAGTTGACCCAGATACGTTGGATAGGATTTGGAACTCCAAGTGTTTCTGCAAGCCAGGAAATAATCTTTAAGATCCCATCCCACAGGTCAATACCGCCCTTATCTTCAGCACTTGCCGGAGTCTCCTCATTGGGGTGGTTACCTAGAGTATGATAACGTATAGGTGGTGCTGGTATGGATGTTGTCCCGGTCGCTTCCATGAAGGCAATTGTAGTAAAATTAATGAAATAATTCTATAATAAAAATAATTTTAATATTGCACTTCATTTAGAAATAGCCCCTGAGGAGGGGCAGTGGGTCCTGCTTGCGTTCTATCCTTGGATTTCAGTAGGTTAGGGATGCTAGAGACGGGGCGTTTTCCTGAGGCGACTTGGAGGAGAGTTCCTACAATATTGCGGACCATTTTGTATAAGAAACCATTTCCCTCAAATTCGAGCCTGATTCCTTCTTCTTCGGGGACCATTTCGAGGCGATAGAGGGTTTTTACGGGGTTTGTAGAGCCGTAACCGGCCCCTCGGAAGGTCGAAAAGTCGTGAGTGCCAATGAGGAAGGGGAGAGCCTTTTGGAGGAGATCTAGGTTAAGCGGAGCGTAAATAGGGGTTTGGTAGCGACCATAGAAAGGGCTTTGAACGGGGGCAAGATGAAGGTGGTAATGGTAAATTTTTTTTTTAACACTATATCGGGCATGAAATTCTTCTGGCGCAGGATCAATTTTCAGAATACGGATATCTGAAGGAAGCAGGGAGTTGAGGGAATAGCGAAAGGGATCGACTTTGAGAGGAACATCATATGAGAAGTGGGCGATTTGCTGTCGTGCATGAACTCCTGCATCGGTCCTTCCTGACCCGGTAATAGGGCAGTTAGTTCTAAAGACCACTTTTAGAGCTTTTTGAACGAGTTCCTGAACAGTCTTTCGATTCGGTTGGATTTGCCAGCCACCGTAATCGGTTCCATCGTAGCTGATGGTCATCTTATACTTCATAGGATTTCTGCAAGTTTGAGGTCGATAGGGTAGGTGATTTTGATGTTGGTTACTCGACCAATCACAATTTTTACAGGGTGGTCAATGCATTCAGCAAGTGAGATGTCGTCTGTAAGAGGGATTCCCTTCGCTGCTTGGTATCCTTTTTCATAGACTTCGCGGGCAAGAAGCTGTGGTGTGTACATTTCGTAAAGAACAGTGCGGTCGAGGGTTTTTTCAACGTGCTGGTTATCGCTTACTTGCTTAATGGTATTCTTTGTAGGGGCACCGAGAGCCGCGGCTTTCGTGGGCATTCCTTCTTCTAAAAGTTTGAATACATCTTCTCGAGTGATGAAGGGACGGGCACCATCGTGAATCAGTAGGATTTCACCAGATGTTTTCAAAGCCCCATTTTGAACAGAGTCTTGGCGATGTTTTCCAGGCAGCGCAAAGAGAGTGCCTTCTGGGAAGATGGATCGATGCTCTTTTGGGCAGACCACAACGATTTCATTGATCTCCTTCATTGATATGAAGAGGTCAAAGCTGTGGAGGATAACAGGTTTTCCCCGCAAAGGAAGAAAGGTTTTTGGAATGTCAGATCTCATTCGAGTTCCAGAGCCACCAGCAAGTAAAATTAAAGATATTGATTTCATAAACTTATGCGAAAAGAGGATGTTTATAATATTGAAATAGGTTCCATAAGGGGAAATCATAAAAGAAGAGGGGATATTTTGCACCCCCAATAAGGAGGTGCGAAACTCATATCAGTGATTATGAAAGGTGCTTGTTGACTTTCTTAGTCATGTCAAACATGTTGATCGCTTTTTTCCCCCCGAAAACCTTTGAAAGCTTCTCATCAGGAACGATGTTACGCATGTTTTCAGGGTCTTGTCTTTTGTGTTTTTTGATGTATGCCCAAAGCTTTTTAGTCACTTCAGTTCGTGGCATTGGTCCTTTCCCAACAACCTCAGCGAGTTCAGCGCTGATTTTCATTGGCTTCATAAACTTCGAATTAGCTGCTTTTTTGGCCATTTCGTTTTCTCCTTAAAAATTAGAAAAAAATATTGATTTAGATACGTTATCTCTTTCCTGCATTTGAGACTTCACCTAAACACACCAAAGCCACAAACAGGTGTTTTACACCAACTTGTAGCCTTCCTGGGGATTTATAGTCAAAAAAAAAAGATCGATAAGAGAAAATCTTGCCATTTTCCAGATGAGATGGCAAGTTAGAGGTATGAGTATGAAGCAGCTTGAAACGCGCTTAGAAAGGCAGCGTGAGCATCTCCGATCTCTCCTTGTTATGCTGAGGCAAGTGGAGGGGGCCTATGAGAAGTTAGAGATTCTTAACTCTCTTCCTGAGGTGGACGTATATTTTTCTTTTCCTTCTCCATTAAAAACGTTCCTTTCTGGGGTAACACCCGAGTGTGAATATGTGATCAAAGCGACCTTTGCGATTGGACAGGGGCCTCGTCTTTTTGAGTGGGAAGATGTTGAAGAGGGAAAACGGCTTCGCTTTCTTTTGGAAGACCTCTTAATCTTGGAGAATTTTTATCGAGATATGGGTGGAATTATCGGATATCACCACCTTGTCTTAACACTACTTGGGCAAGAAACGAGTGGAGAAGAGGTTGACTTTCATCCTCCTGTTGGAATTGATCTGCGTCAGGAAAATTCAATGGTTAAAGAGGCGATTCTTAAAGGGATTGAAAATCAGGGAAAGATGGCAGAGCTTTATCCGGTTGGCGGAGCTGCCGACCGATTGCAACTCAAGGATGAAAAAACCGAGGAGGGGCTTCCTGCTGCTCGCTTAGTCTTTTTAGGAAAACCTCTTCTAGAAGGAGTAATCAACGACTTGCAAGCGCGTGAATACCTTCACTACAAACTTTTTGATGGGCAAATCATAACCCCGATAGGGATGATGACTTCGCATGTGAATCGGAATCACGATCATATCAAGGAAATCTGTGCTCAAAACCAGTGGTTTGGACGCCCCCAGGAGTCTTTTCGGTTTTTTTCGCAACCTTCTGTTCCCACCTTTACGCGGGAGGGGAACTGGTGTTTGCAAAAGCCTCTTAAACTCCTTCTGAAGCCAGGAGGGCATGGGATGCTTTGGAAATTGCTTAGGCAGTCGGGAGTATTTACATGGCTTAAAGAGAGAGGGAGTCAAAAGGCCCTTGTTAGACAGATCAATAATCCCATGGCTGCAATCGACTATGGTCTCCTTGCTTTTGTAGGATTGGGCCACCAGGGTGACAAAGGCTTTGGCTTTGCTTCATGTCCTCGCCTTGTGAATGCTCAAGAGGGGATGAATGTTGTGAAACAGAAAAGTGGCAAAGAGGTTCTTTCAAATATCGAATATTGCGACTTTAAAAAATGTGGGATCGAAGATGAACCTTTTGAAAAGGGAGGGAAATACTCCCGCTTTCCCTCGAATACCAACATCCTTTTTGCTGATCTAGAAGAAATTGAAAGGGTTTCAAAGAAATTCCCTAATCCTGGACTTCTTGTAAACTTCCGAAAAGGGCATCACTATCATAGCCCCAATAAGAAGGAGGAGATTGCCCGTTTAGAAACAACGATGCAAAACATCGCCGATGGTTTGTCTGCCCTTAAAGGGGAAGATCTTCCTACCTATCTTACCTTCAATAAACGGCGGAAAACGATTTCGACAACCAAAAAGAAATTGTCTGCCAAAGGGGAAATGCTCGAAACTCCTGAGGGATGCTACTATGACTACATGCTCAATGCTAAGGAGCTTCTTGAGACCCATTGTCAAATGTCCCTTCCCACATTTCCAAATGAATTAACTTTTGCAAAGGAAGGACCTTCATTTTTATTTAGCTACCATCCCGCTCTCGGCCCCCTCTACTCTATTATTAGGCAGAAGGTGCAGGGAGGATCTCTTGCGGATGGTGCGGAGCTTCAGCTCGACATTGCAGATCTCTATCTCAAGAATCTCAATCTTGAAGGGAGTCTTTTGATTCACGCGACCGATGTCATGGGACACAAAGAGAAAGAACTACTCAAATATTCAGAAAAGACAGGGCAATGTGTTTTGGATAATGTCCATGTTATGAATGAAGGGATTAATTGGGAAGAGGACCACCTTTTTTGGAGACATGACGTAAAGCGGCACTCGAGTCTTACCATTATACTTTATGGACATTCAAGGTTTATAGCTAAAGACCTGAAAATTTCGGGGGATCTATCCATAAAAGTTCCGCATGGAATGCAGATAACGGCTGAAGAAGAAAACGGCCGTGTGATTTTTATTACCAAGCCTTTGGAGGATACGGGCCCTTTTTGGACGTATTCCGTTGATACGGATCATTCCATAGAGATATCTTCCAAGTTGTTAGGAGTTAAGAAAAACCGGAAAGGAATCCTTCCCGGTTTGAAAAATCCATCAAGTCAAATAACAACTATTGGTTAGGGTCGAATTTGGACTCGAATTGCGTCTCGATGACCGTTATCTCCATTTCTTTCGGCAATATCGGCCGCTCTGTTTAGGTGGTGATTTATGGTGTCGTTTCGTCGCCATAGCATGATGCGAGTCGCCACCACAGTTACAGCTCCAGTCACAGCTCCATAAACGAACGATTTGCTGATTTCTGGGGTACGCTCTTTAACCCAACTAAGGCCCCTGAATATAGGGGCGGTGACTGCTGATATTTTTTTTCCAATGGAAGTGTCTAGCAGGTGGTTGCAACCCTGGCAAACTAGTGCGCTTCCAGTTTGGAAGATCCCTTGAAGCTCACGGCCTGCTTTTCCTATTATGTTTAACATAGCGATTCCTCAATAAAAAAATTCTTATAAATAGCCGACTCTTCTTTTGTTTTTGACGAGGAAGAGTATAAGGGAAAATCCTTTTATGTAAACAGTCTTTTATGTATAGTGGAGAGATTGTTTTTTGAGGTTTAAAATGAATGATGAGATCCGTAAAAAATTAAAAGATATTGATGACAGACTCCTTCATATGTGGAGGTATCTTTGACTTAGACAAGAAGGAAAAAGAAGTTGTTGTTTTAGAAAAAAAGATGGAAGAGGGAGATTTTTGGTCGGATAATGATGCGGCGCAAATTGTTATTTCTCAATGCAATACTCTTAAAGAATGGACGATTCCTTACAGCAGTATTAAAACGAGATTCGAAGATTCAAAAGAACTTCTTGAAGAGATGGAAGAGGAAGAGGATCCTGAGCTCTATAGTGATCTTTTGAAAGAGCTTGATGAAATTCAGCAGGGGATTGAAGATCTCGAAGTAAAAAAAATGCTTTCAGGAGAGCTTGATAACAAGAATTGTTACTTGAGCGTCAATGCGGGTGCTGGGGGGACCGAGTCCTGTGACTGGGCGCAAATGCTTCTTCGAATGTATCAAAAGTGGGCAGTCAAGCGGAGATGGAAAGTTGAGTTGGTTGAAAAACTTGACGGAGAAGTCGCAGGGATTAAGAATGCAACCCTCCATGTTACAGGCCCGTTCGCTTACGGTTATTGCAAAGCGGAGAAAGGTGTGCATCGTCTTGTGCGTATTTCTCCATTTGATAGCAACGCTAAGCGTCATACGAGTTTTGTTTCCGTGGATATTATTCCTGAAATTACCGATGACATAAAGATTCAGATCAAACCTGATGAGGTTCGGATTGATACATTTCGTTCGTCTGGTGCTGGAGGACAACATGTTAATACGACCGATTCTGCGGTGCGGATTACCCATCTATCAACTGGAATCGTTGTCTCGTGTCAAGGGGAGAGGAGTCAGTTGCAGAATAAAGAAACCTGTTTTAAAATGCTCCGTTCGAAGCTATATGAAAAAGAGATTCTAGAGCGTGAAGAAGTTATTTCAAAAATGGGAGGGGAAAAGAAAGATATTGCTTGGGGATCGCAGATTCGCAACTATGTTTTTCAACCATACACACTTGTTAAAGACACGCGTACCAGGTATGAAGAGGGAAATATTCAAGAAGTCATGGATGGGTCTCTGGATGGATTTGTAAATGCATATTTAAAGGAATTTGGTTAGTGGGCATCCCTGATGAAAATGAATACGATATAAGGTACACGACTTCGAAGGACCATCCTTTTCTTCGAAAATGGATGGAAATGGAGGAAAATCGCCTTTGGTATCCTGTCTCTTCAGACAAAGATGTGGAAAACATGAGTGGAAACTGGATTGGTTTTTACAAATACGGAGCGAGTTTAACGGCAACCTATAAGGGGGAAGTCGCAGGCATTGCAACACTCTTTCTAATGCCGTACCGGAAGGTGATTCACCATTGTCTCCTTTATTTTATTGTGAATCCTAAAATGAAGAGGCAAGGAGTAGGGACTTCAATTGTAAAGAATATTACGCACTTGGGCAAAAGCTACTTTCGCTTTGAGTGGATCAATGCTGAAGTTTGGGAGGGATGTCCTGCTCTTCCAATTTTGGAAAAGTTGGGGTATGTTGAAGTGACAAAGCAAGAGAAGTATATTAAGAAAAAAGATGGAAGTTACTTAGCTCGCCATGTTATGCAGGTCAACTTTCCAAAGGGAAGTAATGGGAAGTAGGCCTGATGTCACGTTTAGGTTAAGTGATAAAAAAGACCTCCCCCTTTTTGCAGAGTGGCTTCTTCAACCTGGGGTTCTTGTTGGCTTTCCGATGATGGATCGAAGAGAGGTGGAGGATGCTGTTCGGCTGTGGACCCATTATATTGATAATGGGTTATCCATTACAGCACTCTATAAGAAAAAACCGGTTGGTGCTGCAAATCTCTATCTCCATGAGGTGGAAAAGATGGCCCACCAATCACTATTTGTGGTGATTCTCGATGAAAAGTACAGAGGGATGGGGATCGGGACCCTTCTTTTAAAAAGAATTGTAAAGCTCGGACTTAAGCGAGGTCTTGAGATCCTTCACTTAGAGGTTTATGACAAAAACCCGGCAGTCCGTCTTTATAACAGACTTGGTTTTAAAGAGTATGGGCGCCATTCTCGCTATCTAAAGGATGCTGAAGGGAATTACTACGACAAAATTTTAATGCAAATGGAAGTTCAATAATGGCTGGACATAGTAAATGGGCGAATATTAGGCATAAGAAGGGGCGAGCCGATGCAAAGAAAGGGAAACTTTTTTCTCGGTGCGCAAAAGAAATCATAAGTGCGGTAAAGCAAGGGGGGCCGGATCCTAAGGCAAATACGAAACTCCGTCTTGCTTTACAAAAAGCAAAAACTGCTAATGTCCCTTGTGAGGTCATCGATCGAAACATCAAGAAAGCATCAAATGCAGATCAGGCTGATTTTACCGAACTGACCTATGAACTCTATGGACATGGAGGTGTTGGGATCATCGTGGACACAATGACAGATAATAAGAACCGCACAGCTTCTGATATGAGGATTGCAACGAATAAGAAGGGGGGGAGTATTGGTTCACTAGGTTCTGTTGCTTTTAACTTTGATCGGAAAGGGTTGATTCAGATTGGAAAAGATCAAGGGGACGAAGAGTCTCTTTTCATGCAAGCAACGGATGCTGGCGCTGATGATTTTGATGTTACAGAAGACACTTTTATCGTAGTGACTCCTCCAGAGTTACTCTACGAGGTGAAGGATAAGCTTGAAGGTTCGGGAGTTGCGGTTGGAGAAACAAGCCTCGAGATGATTCCAAAAACCACAATTTCCTGCGATGATGACACTCGCGCTGCCAACGAGGCGCTCATCGAGTTTCTCGAGGGATTGGATGATGTTGATGCAGTCTTCCACAATATGGAAGATTAACGATTAAGGTTGATGCATCAGTTTGATTGTAGCTATCATCTTCGAATTATAATCAAGAATTTGTTGTGCTAGGTTAAATGCCTTTTCACCACCTTGATATACTGGAGGAGTACAGAAATAGAAGCGCCACTGACAGATCCAGCAAAGTAACCTGGACTCCAAAGGACTCCTTTCCAGTAAATTTAAGAAATGACGTTTGTATAATTAGAATCTGCAAAAGGTAATGCTGAAAATCCTGGAGGAAATGTCAAAGCAAAGCCAGGGCTAAAATGTGGAGATTTTTTACAAGCGTGCTTGAGTGCAAACTTGAGTGGAACGGAGATCTACCCATTAAACTTTCTCCCCAAGATATAAGCCAAACCTGTTCGAACACTTGTTGCCAATTTGAAAATAAAAAGAATCGTTCCAGAGAGAAATTCCTTTGTCTGGGGTGTGGTTATAAAGGATATGCGGATCACACTTGGGAGCATTATATATTCTAGCCCGAGGACATTGGGTGTTAACCTGTGGAGAAAATTCATTAGAATCCTCTAAGAATCAGGAATTAGTGGGAAGCAGTGATGCCGCGTCTACTCTCGAACTGTTAAGTAGTCTGGGCATCTCTACTCTAGTAATGCCCCTTTGGTAGCTAGAAGGAACAGGATCATTAATTAGAATTAAATGCATCGGTTTCGCAGCAAAATTAGGAATTTAAAGAAAAAATATGATATACATTAGCTAATATCCTTTCTATAAAATCTGCTATGGCAAAGATAAAGAAAACGTTATTTTTTTAGTGAAATGAAAACAAAAACCAAAGTTTTAGATTTAAATAAAAGCACAAGAGAAATTAGGAAAATTGACTCTTTTGAGGCTGCTCATTTTATTTTTTCAGAAAAAAATGATTGTAATATAAGTATTATCTTAAGGCTTGCTCATAGTATCTCATTTAGCCTTTTGAAAAAAGCTGTTAACGAGATTAAAAAAAGAAATTTTTTATTGAGGTGCAGAGTTAATATAGATCCACTAAGCTTTCAAGAAACAGAGAAATCTCCTGAAATTTTATTTATTGAAAAAAATCAGGAAAGAGATTGGGAGTCAGTAGCTAGTTATGAGGCACACAAATTATTCAATTATCAAGAAGGGCCTCTATTTAGAATATGCTATTTAGCGGGAAAGACCTCAAATGAAGTTATTTTATCCATGCATCACTCAATTTCTGATGGGGCAACTTTAATTGCGGTAGTTTCCGAAATAATTAAATACACATTAAATCCTAAATCGAAATATAAAAAAGATCTGAAAATTGATTCATTAGACAAACTTTCAATAGAAAAGTCTGTTTTAAAAGAACTCAATAAAGAAAAAGCTTTTTCTGGGAGAAATATAACCCGGAAGAGTCTGATTAGTCATAAAAGAAGAGGAGTTACCACAGGATTTATTTATAAATCCTTGGAGATGAATAAACTCAAAAATTTTATAAAAAAAATAAAAGTTGATGGGATTGCTTTTCAAAGCTTGTTTTCATCTATCGTTCTCAAAGAGTTTTTTAAATGTAACAGGATTCAGAAAGTAGGTTTTATTTGTCCTATAAATGTTAGGAAGTTTTTCGGACTACCTAAGCATTCTTTAGGATGTAAAATTACTCTTTTAGAAGTTCTTATTACTAAGGCTCAGTCTCTATCTTGTAAAAATCTTGCCTTTTTTATTGATAAAGAAGTGAATTTATTAGTGGAGAATAGGTACAAGCTTTGTCAAAATATATATGATTTAGTCTCTCCTTTTAAGATGAATATTGGCAGTGATCCAATTCGCTTAGGTGTCAGTAATGTTGGGAAAATCGAAGGTTTTAGATATTTAGAAGAGCTAGGGGTGAATGTGGTTTATATTAACGGGGTGCTTGGAAATAAATTTGTATTTCATCCAGTTATATGTAAATTTCAAGAGCAAGTCAATTTTTCATTTAGTTTTTCTAAATTTTTTTTCACTCAAAAAGAAGCAGAAAGACTTTCTAACAATATTATTAACTATATAAAAAACTATTAAACTTTATTTTCATTTCTATTTTTTAATAATTTTCTGAATAAAGAAATGGAGATTAAAAGTAATATTACGAAAGTAGAATACAATAAAATAATTGATTTTGAATTTATTTTTACTGTTAAAGAACCTAGCCATTCTCCTAGAGTGCGGATTGAATCAACAGTTCCAATAAGAAATCCAAAGAAGTGAATACCTTTAAAAGAAGTTGTAACTGAATAAAAACAAGGAAGGAATATTCCTGAGCCTAAACCCGAAATTCCAAACGATACTAAGTAATATAGCTTTATTGAGAAATCATGAGTTATGAAATAGTTTATTATATAAATTAATATACCGATTAGAAATATAAAAATCCCTGTAGTAATCAATGTGTATTCTTTTGCGTTTTTTAATATATTTTGGTGTAATAAACACCCTAAATACATGGGGATAGCCCAACTCATTGTTGAAATGGATTTGTCAAATAGAGTTGAAAGAGTTCTTTCACTGTTAAAAAAAATAGAAAAAAAACTTGTTTCTACTATTAAGATATATAGGGTTAATAATGGCAGTATTATTCCAATAAGCTTTAGAATTTTTAATTCTTTGAATAAACCCTTTATTCCTTTATGTCCTTTTTCAGGGTGGGTTTGGTCTTTTACATATTTTGATAAGATAATAAGTATAAGATTTAAAAATACTCCAATTATTAAGAACCATTCGACAGGCAAGTTAAATGTATAAGAAATAACTCCAATATAAATCCATACTAATGACTCAAATTCAACAGATTTAGCCATTAACAATCTTCTTTTCTCTTGACTATTAGATATTTCATGAACGTGTGCATCTAGGAGTATAATGCGACCTGCTATAGATGAGTCTCCAAAGAAGCCAATAGCCATTAAGGAAGCAGGCAATATAAAAGGAATCATCGATTCAATTGTATTTGAATTAAATGAAGTGAAAGAGAATATAGAAAGAATAACGAGCGTTCCTAATAGAACATACTTCCTTTTTATGGAATCTGCCCCTATTCCTATGATTAGAGAGCCAACAACTTTTGAGGAATAGAATAACGTTAGATAGCTTGGGTATACTAATAAAATATTCCCAAGAATAATTTCGCTCGAGGAGATAGAACCAAACCCAACTATTTCATCAAATTTTTTTTTGGATTTTTTTTTTCAGATAATTCAACAGTCTTCCCAAAAAATATGATGAAACAAATGAAATCAATAGATAGTTTCTAAAAAAGTTCCAATTATTAGTAAATAGTTTTATAGAAAAGGAAGCAAAAAAAAATAATATTATTATTAATAAATAATAGGAGATTTTACTTTTGGATTTAGCTTTTAATTTTTCTGGTGTGTTTTTCATTCATCACATTAGGCATTTCAAACCTCTGCGTCCTAGCTTACACTATAAAGTTTTTTTAAAAAATGAATAGATGAAAAAAAATGTGTCAAGCCGCTGTAAGCCATGAGACAATCTATAAATATGTTTGAAAGGATTAGGGGCATAGCGGGAAGAAATATAACAAGCGAGGTA
Source organism: uncultured Chlamydia sp. (assembly GCA_946127115.1). Lineage (GTDB taxonomy): Bacteria > Chlamydiota > Chlamydiia > Chlamydiales > Simkaniaceae > Neptunichlamydia. Next base: position 162,127 of record CAMGYI010000002.1, on the reverse strand, counting down.
AAAACAGGGCTGTACGCGGATGTATTCTCGGACGGGTAGATATTTCTGAAAGGCTTGATATCGTAGAAGAGAAAATCCGTTATAGGAACAGAAGGGAGTGGAGCCATTATCTCAATGGTCGCAAGGAGCTTGAAACTAATAAAATTAAAAAAGATCGCGGGAGACGAGACTCGAACTCGCAACTTCCAGCGTGACAGGCTGGTGCTCTAACCAGTTGAACTACTCCCGCAACTGGATTTTTAATAGTAATGGGCGCAAAAGGACTCGAACCTATGACCGCCTGTGTGTAAGACAGGAGCTCTACCAACTGAGCTATACGCCCGTCATTAGGTCCACCACTCTAAATCAATAATGGAATTCTCTTCAAGTGTTTTCAAAAATGGCGATCAAAATGATCCTTTTTTTCCTGAAAATGTGCATGGTCAGTTAATTCACTAATCTGGATTGGGACCGCTGTGACAAACCCTTCTTTTAATAGAGTAATGTCGCTCTCTGGGTGTTCTTCTAAATCATTAGAAAGCTCATCAAGGTGAAAATCCAGGTATCCCTCCGGATGAAGTTCTTTTCGAAGTGATTCAAGCCAAAAGGACAGTCCCTGTCTGGCGAATTTTACCCCTTGGATTTCCTCTTTTGGAAAATTGACATTCAAAAAACTCCCTTTTGGAAGGGGATTGCTAGCAATATATTGGACGATGGGTGCCAAGAATTCTTTAACATGTGAAAATGTTTTAGACTGACTGCAAGTATATGAAAAGGCAATCCCTGGAATTCCTTGCAAAATTCCTTGAATAACAGATCCCGCTGTTCCACTCGAAAAAATGCCTCGTCCTGCATTAGATCCATGATTCACACCCGAAACAATCAGATCAGGAGGGGAATCAAGGATACCTCCAACTCCAACCTTAACGCAGTCAGCAGGTGTTCCCTTGACCTTCCATGCCGGGGTGACATCAAACCCTCTCGCTTTCTCAGCGCGCAGAGGACCATAAAAGGTGACGCTTCCCCCCATTCCGGACTGTTCTTCCATTGGAGCAACGATCGTGAGGTCGGCGATATTGTAAAGCCCCTCCCACAGTGTTCTAAGACCGACGGCGTCGATTCCGTCATCATTAGTGAGTAGTATGTGCATGATGATGTTTATGCCTTGTAAAATATGATAGGGTGATAATAGCCAAGCTGCTTAATAAAAATCCAGGAATAAGAGTAGGGATATTGATCGAAAGGTGTTTGTTAATCAAAGGCCAGGTGAGGGCAACAATAGCCCCAACAGTAACCCCTCCCCAGGCGCCATATTTATTGGCCTTTTTCGAATAGAGACAAAAAATGAGTAGCGGGCCAAACGCTGATCCTAGTCCCGACCAGGCAAAAAACACGAGGGAGTAGATTGTGCTTATCTTGAAAAAAGCAATGAGGTAAGCAAACGCTGTGACAAGGAGGATAAAAAGGCGTGAAACCCATAGGAGTTGTTCTGATGTGGCATTTTTATGGAAAATGCGTTTATAGAAATCCTCTGTCAAACTCGATGCTAGAACAAGGATTTGGGAATCCATAGTGGAAATTGTGGCACCCAATACTGCGCACAAAATAAATCCCATGATGAAAGTAGGAAATATATCTTTGACCATTGTGACAAAGACTAGCTCTGAGTCAATAAGACCTTGAGAAAAATAGGCAATACCAATCAGTCCAATAATTGTTGAGCTTCCAAGTGCGATCACTTGCCAAGTCATTCCGACAGCCATTGATTTTTTAATATGAGAGACTTTTCGAATCCCCATAAACTTGGTAATGATGTGGGGTTGCCCAAGATACCCAATCCCCCAACCACAAATCGAGAAAAAGATTTTCCAAAGAGTTTTTGGATGGGTATTAGGAAGCATCGATAAAGAAACGTTATGGGTGTTTGCTGCTGTAGCAATTCCTGCCCATCCCCCAACTTTCGGAAGGACAAACACAGGCACTGCAACAATTACAAGGATTAAGAATATTCCTTGAAAGAGATCTATCCACGCAAGCGTTGTATATCCTCCAATGAATAGATAGGGGATTATCACTAAGGTGCCGACAGAAATTGCGATAGTGTAGTTAATTCCAAAAAGTGAGTGAACCAGTAGACCCAGCCCAACGACTCCTGCGGAGATATAGATTGAATAGAAAATAAAGGAAATCACTGCTGTAAAAATGCGGATTAATCCTGAAGTGTCATGAAAATGACTCTCGAAAAACGATGAAAAGGTGAGGCTGTTGTACTCTTCCGTTTGTATCCGAACCCTGGGGGCAACAACGAGCCAGTTCAAAAACATAAACAAGCACAGTCCGACGGCAAACCATGCATTAAAAAGTCCTCCAATAAAAATGACAGCTGGAAACCCCATGAAAAGCCAGCTACTCATGTCGCTGGCGTGAGCTGCCATTGCTGTCAGCCAGTAGTTGAGAGACCGTCCACCAATGAGGAAGTCACTAGCCGTTTGTTGCTTTCGATAGGATAAAAATCCAATCAAGAAGAGGATTGCAATATAGAGGATAATTGCTAAGAGTTCACTAGTCACTTTTCTAAAGCTTTGGTTGATCCATATTTTAGGGCGGCCCGCGCCAAATTCTTCTGGGCATTAGGAAAAATTGTTTCCAAATCTTTTAGGAGGCTCTTTACCTCCATCCTTTTCGAACCTTGTCCAACAGGACATTGACATGTAATGCGTGCATAGCCGTGGAGCTTTGCAAATTCATAGATCGCCTTTTCTGGAACATAAAGCAAAGGGCGAATAATCGTCACCCCATAATCATGCATCGGTACTTTCGGAAGGTTTGCTGAAAACTCACCCTTATGGAGAAGATTCATAAGAAGAGTTTGGATACTGTCATCTTCATGGTGACCGAAAGCAACAAAAGGAGCCCCTACCTCTTTTGCTGCTTTAAAAATCAACTTTCGCCGCTCTCTTGAGCAACGATAACAAGCAAGAGTCTCCAGTTTCTGCTTCGATTTTCTAACGGTCAAGGGGACCTCGAGCGTATTGCAAATGCTTTTTAGAAAACTTTCCTGAACAGAAGCTCCACAAGAAAATTCTCCCGTTACATGAATAGCATGGAGAGAAAAGTCGGGGAATCCCCGTCCTAAAATTGCCTTCAGCATCACCAAGAGGGTGATACTATCTTTTCCGCCGCTAAGGGCGATAGACAACCTCGTGACTCCCTCCAGCAATTGAAAGTCAAAGAGAGCCTTCCGTGTTATACTTTCAATTCTTTTCCCAATCTGAGTCCAAGGTGGAGATAAATTCATGAGACCATTATATTCAATAATAGGTGATAAAACAATAAGTAATATGAAAGAAGTCGGTCGAAACGATCCCTGTCCATGTGGCTCAGGAAAAAAGTATAAAAAATGTTGTGCTCAGAAGCCTCCGATCCAGAGGCGGACTTTTCGGCAAATAGAGTCCTCTCAGGTAGAATCGAGTATCCAACGGGTGACAGGTGTACTGTCCAAGGCGTTTCGAAACGCCGCACCCCAGGAAGCTGACAAACTAGACGATGTTGTAAAAAAAAATCTCGGTAAAAGGGTTAGTGGTCCTCCATCTCCAAAAAATGAAGATATTGACGCTGAAAAGGAAGATGTTGATCCAAAAAACTAACATTTGATATAAAGGTCTCTCCTATTTGCTGGAGTAGCTCAATTGGTAGAGCGCCCGACTTGTAATCGGACGGTTGAGGGTTCAATTCCTTTCTCCAGCAATCTTTTGCCCCAAAGGGGGGTGTCGCATAGCGGCAATTGCAATGGACTGTAAATCCATCGACTTCGGTCTCCGCCAGTTCGAGTCTGGCCACCCCCATTTCCTCTATGGAAACTGCCTATAAAATTTGTTTCCAAAAACCGTTCTTAAAAAGCCCTTTGGGATACTAGTGGGGCAGCAATTTGCAGTCTTTCTCAACATTTAGTTCATTCTTAAAAGCCTATTTTTCGACCGTTTACGAGAGATTTTGCAGTCTCAGTGCCCCACGAGTGTCCCTTCTATGTGGTTTATCATATTTAAATAGTTGTAAATACATATGATAAGTCATGTAAGACGAAAGAATGGTAATCAATGGATACAGGCCATGCTAGGAGTTTTCCAGCTCTACCGCACATTTGTTGGAGCCCATTGGATTCCTAATGTTACCTAATAAAGTAGAGTGTCAGGAATCCCTATGGGCAACTCCTAAAATTTTCAAAAATTTCTTGTAGGCGCCCTTAGGAATAGATTATAAAAAATATTTTAATCAGAGGCCAGAAATAACCATGATTTTCCAAGAATTATAATAAAAAATGCTGCAAAAAAAATCTACTTCCGTATATAATTTTGCGGAAACTAAGCAATAGGAAAGATAAAATGTCAGAAGTTATTTCAAGTAGTGAATCAAATAGTTATTATGATAACAGTACGCAAGTCATAGGAGGTGAAAGGGATAAGGGAAAGATTACCCAACTCCAACAAGAAGAACTAAGCCCTATCGATTATAAGACACAGACTCTTCTCACGCTATTTTTTAGTAGTCTAGGTGTAAGTGATTTTTATGCTGGAAACCATTTGCAGGGATTAGCCAAATTGGCTGCCACTGTATTTATAAGTCCCTTTATAAGTTCCTTCTTTATAAGTCCCTTTGTGAAAGGGGGTATAATGCCTATAATTGTACTAGTATCTTTAATTCAGCTTTCTAGTGGCCAATATACAGATGTTGATGGAAAGGTCATTCGCCAAGTGGTTCAGTTAAAAAAAGAAGAAATGAGTTCTTGCGATCAAAAAATAGCGATGATTCTTTCTCTGGTTTTAGGTTTCGTAGGGGGTCACCAATTTTATGCAGGAAAACCTCTTAAGGGGATAATGATGTTATGCTCTTTGGGAGGACTAGGAATTTGGAATGCAATAAATATATATCAGCTTGCGACCTGTGGTTTTACAGATGGTCAAGGGAAGATGGTTTGTCCAGATTATATTAAACTGTCTGCGCAAAACTAATATGATATTGAGCTTGGATTCTGAGTAGTTAGTTCGGTTATTTTTTGGACCTGCGGTATCGCGTGGCTTTACTTTTCCCCAATTGTTCTGTAAGCTTTTCTAGGCATTTTTCAGCTGTTAGGCAAGAAAGATTTAGGGCTTTCATCACATCAGAAATAGCGATCTCATCGGGAAACCTCAAAAAGAGCTAATATTTTCTGAGTCTTGTTATGTATCGCTCATGACAATAAATTGACTCATTTTTATTATACGACTTAGGTTGGCCTGGGGTGAATGATACCTATATTTTGGGACACTGATGGGACAGCAAGAAACAAAAGATCTCAATTCAAACCAATTATTCACAACACAAGTTAAGTCTTAGTAGGCTAATTATTAAATTGATAGATATTGTATGTGGTTGAGGAAGGTGGGACTCTGAGTGACTGTAAATCCATTGATTTCGGTCTCCGCCAGTTCGAGTCTGTCCACCCCCATTTCCTCTATGGGAAACCCGCCATAAAATGTGCCAAAACTCTATCGACAAAAACAATAGTGGCGCACTCACGGAACATTCGCAGATGATTAATATTGATAATTCTTCATTTTTGGAAGCTCGAAACTTCAAATATCGCATTACAGTTCTTTTTACACGCCCTCGTCAATCCGTGACTGTTACAGCTACATCCACGGCACACTAATAGGTGATTTTGTAGGGTAATTCGAATTTCTTTTTTCCTGAATTCCACCGATTTTTTTTATAAAATGGTTGATAAAAATATATTCTCTAGTAAAAGATTAAATTTTATTTAACGGGAGAAACATGATAATGAACACTTTGCTTTCATTTTTGATAGTTATCTTATCGCTTAACATATTGCATGCTGATACTCAGGAAGTTTATGATTCTCTATACAATACTCATGGAGTATTGCATAGTTCGGATCCCCTTTCAAGCCATACTAAAAGGGATATAGCACTATATTATTCCTATCGTGACCGTGCTGAGATTGCTATGGCAGTAGCTTTTGCATATCCTGGTGGAGATTATTTTGAGTTCGGTAGCGATGGTATGGGAACATTTAGAAATTTTTTAACAGCTTTTGATATTAACGATCTAGATAAAAAATTTCCAGATACGCGATTTTATGCCTTTGATATTTTTGGTTCCATTCCATCGGATAATTTCCTTTCAGATGTTGAAACAACATATTTCTCAGGCTGGGAAAACAATGAATCTGATAAGCTAGAACAAGCTGAAAATTATGTAAAAAGCCATAATCTATTTACAGATAGATGTATAATTGTGCCTGGTCTATTTAATAATATCCTTACAGAGACTTTTGTGAGTTCGCTTAAAATCGAGGGACGGAAAATTGGTTTTGCTTTTTTGGATTGTAATATAAGTAGCTCTTACAAAACATGTTTTGCTTTTATAAAAGATTTAATGGGTCCAGCGTCCTTTATTTATATGGATGAATATTTTCTCAATGGAGAAGTTCCTCATTTATTTGAAGATTTTGTTAGATACTTAAAGGAGAATCGAAATATGAAAGTTAATTATGTTAGAGCTGCGGCAGGTGTTGGGGCTTTATTCAAAATAACGTCTATCTCCGAGGTTTCAGATTTCGATGACTAGAACTTGCACTTTCCCCCGTGGCTTGCTGCGGGGATAGGGAATTTTAGGCTGTGCCAGTTTATTTGGGAACCTAAATAGGCGTCTATTTAGGTTCAAATTTTACCCGAAAGTCATGTATATTGCAGAGTAATTTGATCAGGTCAGTCATGATTAGCCTCCTTCTAAATTGGTAAGTTTTCTTCAGAAAAAAAATTACAAAAAGGGGGTGTTTTTATCCAAGGTTTTCCACTTTAATAAATTGATCGTTTGTGGTTTCAAAATCGAATTCACTGTTATTAAACAGTTTATGTTTAAAGGAGTCACAACGCACCAGATTTATCAAAATCTGCTCACCTATCAGGAAGGAATCAATACATTTATTATCGATCATCTAGTTCCCTTTTCAAAGGATTCTTCTGCAGGGCTGAGCTGTTTTGAGGTGAAAATTATTACAAACCATCTTTAAATCTTAGGCGATGAACTTTCTGTTCACAAAAAGTATCTTTTTGTTTCATCAATTAATAGCCTTAAAAGCTTTTTGTAATTTGTTGCAATAATAGATTTTTTAATTTAGTCATTGGATTATGCAACTAAAAAGGAAAGTGGATCCTATGTACAAAAAATATTTCGGGATTGAGACGCCCATTGTCTATTTAGAAGACATCAAAGTTCAAAAGAAAATTGAAGATCGTTTTAAGCGCTCTTGGAAACGGTTCTTCAAAAAATCTGAACCGATGGTTTCTGAGTTTCGAGGAGAACGTTTTGATTCTTTTTTTCGACAGCTTAAAAAAGATGGATGTGATGAAAGGTATAACCGTCGTGTCAGTATCCGATTTGTCAATCCTGTAGTTGGATATGGTGTTTTTGCAAAGGAAGATATTCCTCCTTATTCTACACTTTGTCAGTATACAGGTTTGTTAATGCTCGACGATGAGATTGATCCCGATCATGACAGCACTTTTTCTTTTACTGATTACAAGACATTTTCTATTGATGCTGCCAAATATGGAAACTGGGCACGGTTCATGAATCATTGTGCTGAGGGGGAAGCAAAGAATAATGTGATTCCTTGGGAGCATTATTTAGAAGAAGGTCCTCGGATTGTGTTTACTTCTGGTCAACATGGGGTTAAAAAAGGGGCGCAGATTCTCTACTCTTACGGAGATGATTACTGGGCTGACAAAAGGTGCATTAAGTTTTAACCACTCTCCAAAACGCTCCTTGATTTTCAAACAAGAGGGGGCTTCCTTCAAAAGGAAGCAGTTCTTTGACAAGGTGATAAGGAGAAGGGCGAAGGAACAAGGAAAGGGGTGTGAGTTGATACTCTCCTTGGCTATATGGAGAAAGGATCTCTCGTCGAAGAAGCACTTCCGAAGTTTTTTTAGAAATTCCAAATCCGTAGGGTTCGGCAATTTTTCTGCTAAATAATTGAAGTAACTTAATAGTGCTAAGGGTGTTTCGATTTTCCATCATCTTGATATAATATATAATTAACATAAAAATATAATTTCAACTCTTTACTAATTAATTTGCTTACTATAATTAATAGTTATAGGCTTAATTTGTGTCTATTATTGCTTTTATTAGAAAATTCAATGATGGGTTACGATTCGAGCCTCGATAGGACTCAATAGACCTTGTTAGGAGTAAACACATGAAAAAGTTAGATACACTTGTTTGTATCCTTCTCTGCATTGGTGGGTTAAACTGGGGTTTGATCGGATTGTTTGAATTCAATCTTGTTGAATACTTTGTTGGCAGAAGCTGGTTAGACAGACTGATTTATGTATTAATCGGTGCGTCTGCGGTTTACCAAGCAGTAGGCTGGAAACAAATTAGAAAACGCTGGAAGTAAGCATTTTAGCTGGAGGATTTCCGTAATGATGAAAAAACTTGATGGCCTAGCCATTCTTTTTCTCGTTCTGAGTGGAATCGTTTGGGGATTCGTAGGTCTTTACAGACTCAATCTAGTTGAGTATGTTTTTGATCGCGAATGGCTAGTCCGCATCATTTATGTATTATTCGGATTTGCCTTTATCTACCACACGATCTCTTGGCGCGCAAATTGCAAAAAGAAAAGAACAAAGAGGTAAACATAGTTGCAAACTTGATTGTAACTCATGCTCATGGTCGAGCTCGCTATTCATCGAGCTCGTCTTTCTATACCGATACATCCAAGAGCCATCCCTCAATGCTGGTTTTTAATTATTTCTTGTCAATATAATAAGTGGTTGAATTTTATTCAGAATCATTCTACGAATGTCAACATGGAACATCCTGGAAAAGCTTTTCTCGATACTTCTGAAAGTGAAAGAAATTCATCAAAGGCATTGCATTGACGCAAAAGGGATAAGAAGAGCCTGTGATGGAATAAAAACCGTTCTTTTTCTGGATAATAAGTGGGGCTATAAAGAGATAGCGGAAACCCTCTTGCCGGATGAAGATACCACCAAAAAAGATTATAAAAGGTATACAGACGTTTTTGACCCTTTGCTATTCTGAAAGATTATCTGGACTCAAACAAAAGCAATTCGATAATCTCAAAGGCGTATGTATAAAGAGAACATTCCTTCTAGGGAGAAAAAGACTGTGGAACACATTAGGACAACAATTTGATATTGTTTATTTAGAATCTGCGGTGATATTGCTTCTGCACTAGGTTGGGATTCTTCTATAAAAAACCAAAGCTTGTTTGGAGGAGAATTAGTACTTAGTCCTGAGATCCAGGAACTTTAAGGGGAATTTCAAAGCGATCATGATTAACTTCGAAGAAGCCATTCTAGAAAATCTCTTTAAAGATAAAGCAGGAGGCAATCCCTGTCGACGTTTCTCATAACCTCAGAGTGACGAGAATGATAGGGGAGGTTTGGAACAAGGATAAAAATCAAGCCTGAAGGGGGCATGTGGTATTCTGGGAGGATAGAGTTTTTGCAAGCGGGGGTGGGAGAGAAGAAAAACAAGAGGGGGGCATCCTCTTTTTGAATTGGAATCTGCATATTATGAAAGAAAAGCGATATTCTTGAGGCGCAATGGTAACGGAAGTTCTAAAAGCTTATCCGAAAAGAGAGATTGTTGAAGTTCTTCAGGAATTCCTGACGGAAAAAAGGATTCAGGGAATTGATATGGTTTTATCCAAACGGGTTCATGATGTTCAGATAGGAATTGAAGCCCCTTATGATATCCATAACGGCTTAGCGGTTGTACGGACAGCAGAGGCTTTGGGAATGGGGCATGTTCATTTTATTAATGCGATCATGAAAAAAGGGCAGGGAAAGAACACAACAAAGGGGACTTTAAAGTGGGTCCATCTCGAAAGTCATGTGAGTTTTGAAGGTTTTATGAAGGACAAAGGTTCCTTTTTTTTGGTGGGGGCATGTGCTGATGAAAGTGTCTGTTTGGAAGAACTTCCTACAGACCGTCCTCTTTGTTTTTTGTTTGGCAATGAAAAAAAAGGACTTTCTAATCAGGCGAAGAAACATTGTGACCTTCTCTTTCGCATTCCAATGTTTGGAATGGTGGAGAGCTTAAATCTCTCTGTCGCTGCAGGGATTACACTCTATGATTATCTAAAAAGAAAGCGAAAGGAGATGGGGAAGGATGGTGATCTTACTGAAGAAAAATTGTTAGAAGAAAAAGCTCGCTTTTATGTACGGTCTTTAGGTGTGGAACAATCTAGTGAAATCCTTAAAAGGAGCCTTTTATCAAAAAAAGAGCGCAGAACCTCTTCCTTCACGTGGAGGATGTAGAGTTTTCGCTCAATTTTCTGTTGTTGTTCGACATACTGGCAGAATACAGAAATAGAGGCGTCACTGAAAGATCCAGCAAAATAACCTGGACTCCAAAGGACTCCTTTCCAGTAAGTTTGAGAAATGACGTTTGCATAATTAGAGCGCAATCTTCTGATTAAAACGCCTTTCAGACTGTTGACAAGTTTAGATGTCGATATTTTGGAGGGTAGTTAACAAGCAAGTGGACGTGCTCTCTCTCCATTTAAGACCCACAAGATTTTTTTTCTTCAATTATTTGAATAAAGACTTTTTAGGTACTCAAGAACTTCATCCAAAATCTGATCGATCGATTGGTTGCATGCAACATTTTTAAAATTTTGGTTCTTGGAGTAATAGATAATCAGAGGAGCAGTCTGGGCGTGATAGACTGTTAGCCGTTTCCTAATAACCTCTTCTTTGTCATCACTTCTTTGTCTCAAGTAGGAGTTGCAATGATCGCAAATTCCTTCCTTTTTTGGAGGGGAGTGCTGAAGGTGGAATGGGGCGCTGCATCCGCTGCATACCATACGGTTACTTAGCCTTTTGATAACTATTCCATCCTGAAGTTCTAAGTTAAGCACAACAGTTTTTATGTTCCCGTTGAGGCGAGCATGATAGACTTTTGCTTGCTCTAGTGTTCGAGGGAATCCATCAAGGATATATCCATTAGCACAATCCTTTTTGGCGACTCGGGAGAAAAGCATGTCGAGAATAAGGTCATTGGGGACGAGTTTTCCAGTATCCATGAATGTTTTTGCTTTGTTCCCAAGAGGCGTTTTTTCTTTGATATTCGAGCGAAGGAGATCACCAGTTGAAATATGAGGAACATTGAGGGTTGTTTGTAGCATCTTTGCCTGGGTCCCCTTACCTGCACCTGGAGGGCCCAGTAAAATTACCACAAGGGTTTGCTTTTTGGTTTCTTGCAATTTAAGAGTGGGAGTAGTAAGGACAGACATAGCAAACACTGGGGTAAAGTAAATAGGAATAGTTTTTTAAAACATTACCTAAAGTATAGCAAATAGGTTTATTTATCACAGGTTTTGGGTTATTTTTTTGGATCCTAGAGTTGTTATCTTCGAGCTCAGGCTTAAGATCCTTATTTTGGCCTTTCATTGGTTACTTATTGGAGTTTCTTTCGCGGAATATCAGGATTAACAACTTTTCTTTTTATTGTACATTCCATAGAAACATCTTTAATTTGAACGGAACTGCGGGATTAACGCAACTCTTCACAAGGAGCTTGGTCGAGGTCGGCTGATGCTTGACCGTTCCAGTCAATATCGAACGTAAACATAGCTGGAAGGCGCTCACGAAGCTTTAAACTTCGGAAGATGTAGACTGCAAATAGCAGAGGTTGAAATAGAAAGGGTTTGAGATCTTTTATTGAAAAGATTACGTCTCGGACCTTAATAAATTTTCTTGCAAACTGAAGAATTCCCCCTATTTTCCATCCGTAAAGAAGCATTCCCCAGGCGAGTTGTTTGGAATAGCCAAGGTCTGGGGTAATACATGTTTCGGAGTTGAAAAATGCCTTGGGAAGGTCATCTTTTGTTTGGAAAAGATGAAGACCACTTGTTCCACGAGGGTTACATTCAATAGCATATAGAATTCCTGATGGAAGTTCAATAAAATCAAAAGCAATCTGCCCTGTAAAGCTTTCCTTTTCAACGAAGGTTTTTACCCAACTTTCAATCGGAAAGTGGGCAATTGCTTCAAAGTTGAGGCACGAATTTCCCTCAATTGAAAAGTCGACAGGGTATACAGTATGAGCAGAAAGTTTTCCATGATGCGCGATGCTATATGAGCAGTATTTCTTTCCATGAAGATATTCTTGAGCAACCAATGGATTACGAGGGTTGATCTTTACTTTAGGGGGGGATGAGGCGGTGACTTTTTGAATTTTTAATGCGGCTCGAGAGTAACTAGGCTTTAAAATATAGGGAATATCTAAGGGGACTTGTTCCAGTTCTTCTTGCGAGTGAACGAGGTAAGATCGAGCGGCCTTGAATCCTAAAGAGCGAATCTTTTGGTTAAAGAGCCATTTGTTATGGAGTAGATCCAAAGTCTCATAATTTTCGCATAGGACAGTGCACGACTTAGGAAAACGGTCTAGACCTCTTGAAAGGCAAAAAATTTCTTCGAAAGTGGGAATAACTAGGTCTATTTTTTTATTTTTGCAGATATCGACAAGGGCTGTAATAAATCCTTTTGAATGGAAGCGTGGACTTGGAACGACGAAGTTCTGTTTTACTGCATTCGAATGGCGACAGACATGATAATTCGATGTTTCTGCAATGAAGACTTCGTAACCTCGTTCATGGAAGCGTCTGGTAGCGTCCAGAGTAAAGAGAGAACGGCCACCTGTGAGAAGGATTTTTTTACTAATAACAACCTCGCAGCTTAAAATTTCAATATACGAAAAGCGGAATTTTTCGTAATGCCAAAAATTCAAAAAGATGCTAACTTACTCTAGTATGGCACGATTATTGGTTCTATTTTTCATCCTTTTTTCTACTTCCAGGTTTGCGACAGAGATTGTGGTGTGGCATGCTTTTGATGGTTTTTTAGAGGAAAAATTCTCAGAAATCATTGAGGGGTTTAACGCCCAGCCTAGGCACCCCCACGTAAAGCTTATTCGCAAGAAAAATTACCAGGTTGCTTTTGAAGAGGGGGTTGAAGCTCATCAAAGAGGTAAAGGTCCCCATGTTTTGCAGGTTTATGAGGTGGCGACCCTTTCGATGATGTGCAGGGAGAATACCTATATCCCTGTAGGGGAATTGATGCAGAGGTACCACCACCGTTTTGATCCTGGTATCTATATTGACTCTGTTCGAAAGTTTTACTCAGCTCCCAATGGAAAGATGCTCTCGCTTCCATGGAATGCTTCGACGGGTATTCTTTTTTACAACAAGAGGGCGTTTGCTGAGGCTGGGCTCGATCCAGAAGTTCCCCCGCAGACTTGCCGGAACTTGAAAGGATGGCAAAGGTGCTCAAGAAAAAAGGGTATGTAGGATTTACGACAGCTTGGCCTGCAGCTTACCATTTAGAACAGGTTTCTTGCTGGCATGATATTCCTTACGCTAGTCATCAAAATGGCTTTGGTGGGCTTGGGGCACGATTAAAGTTTCATCAAGGACCTGCTCTTTTCCACGTCTCAAAGGTTGCTGAATGGAGCAAGGAAGGGCTTTTTTCCTATAGTGGGCGGTATGCCGCTGAGCCGGAACGTCGTTTTGTTGAAGGGGAGTGTGCAATGTTATTACAGGGAGGAAATCGATTGGCGCTCTTGGAAAGGCGATCCAACTTTGAAATTGGGGTGGGCTATATTCCCTATTGGCCTCACCTTATCGACCAACCCGCGAATCTAAATATCGGGGGTGCCTCATTTTGGGTTCTTAATGGATTTAATGAAGAAGAGTATCGGGGAATTGTTGATCTTTTCTCTTATCTTTCTTCAGCACAGGTTCAGGCTGAATGGCATCAAGCAACGGGGTATCTTCCTATTACAGATGCTGCATACTATCTAACCAAAGAAAGAGGGGTTTTATAAAAACCATCCTGCTGCTGAGATTACTGTTCTAGAAGTTTTCAGAAACTTCCCAAGAGAGCACTCATATGGGACACGACTTGGTAATTATGTTGAAATTCGTGACAAGATTATTGACCGTTTAGAACAGGCTTTTTCCGGGGAGATAACTGCAGAAGAGGCGCTTAATCAGGCAGCAAAAGAGGGGAATATCCTTCTCGAGCAGTTCGAAAAAAATCACCGGAGTATACTGTTCCGAACCCTCTAGGGCTCTACAGTTGTGCAGATCCACTCATTTTTCTCTAGAGTTGCAATTTCTTTTGTTGGAAAGGATCGGTGATGTACTTCAAAAAAGATAATCCGATTAGGAACTAAGCGATACCCCCTAAATTCTGCGGGGCACGGGACGTCTTCGGGGTATTCTTTTTCAAGTTTTTTTCTTCGATTCTCAAGAATAGCTTGTGATTCCAGGGTTTTCCCCCTATCAGAGGCTATAAAAGTGAATTGCATAAAGCGAGGCATTCTACTCCAAGCTTTCTCTGCTTCTTCATGGGGAATTTGATTCACGATTCCATCTATGCATAATTGACGATGGGTACGAGGAAGATAGGCATTCAGCGAAGCATGGGGATTATAGGAAAGATGGGTAACTTTTTCTGTTTTCTCATGGGTAAAAAAGAGGGCTCCCTCAGCCTGATTGAAGTTAGTGATTTCAATCATTCGTGCATGGGGTTTCCCATCGGAAGCAACAGTTGCTAGAGAGGCAAACTTAAAGAATCTCCCCTCTGTTTGCTCTTTTTCATCTTTAAACCATGCATTCACCTTTGCAACAGGATGGGGCTGTTTTGCAAAAAGAGAGAATGAACATAAAAAGACCAAAATAAGTTTCATGCTGTCGATTTAATTTTCATTTCCTTTTTTTGTCAAGAAGTGTTTTGATGAGCCTATGGAAATTAAAACGTTAGAATACCAGCACCAAGGGGTGGCTCTAGAAGCTTTCATGGCGCACGATCCGTCAGAGGGGAGGCGCCCTACTATTTTGATTTTTCATGCGTGGCGTGGGCGAGACGATTTTGTCTTGGATAAGGCAAAATGGATTGCTTCTCTTGGATATGTTGGTATTGCTCTAGATATGTATGGAAAAGGGATTATAGGTTCTTCCGCCGAAGAAAATGGGAAGCTAATGGAGCCTTTCATGAAAGATCGAAAGTTTCTTCTTGGTCGGATGGAGGCAGGGCTAGATGCAATTCAAAAAAATCCTTCAGTTGACAGTGCCCAGGTGGGAGCTATCGGTTTTTGTTTTGGCGGGCTTTGTGCTCTTGACTTTGTCAGGAGCGGCGCTGATCTCAAGGGTGTGGTAAGTTTTCACGGTCTCCTCAATGCCCCTGATTATCCTTCGAAGCCGAAAGGAAAAATCCTTGTGCTTCATGGATATGAGGACCCAATGGTCCCTCCTGATCAGCTTGAAGCTTTTCAAGATGAGATGACAAAGTGTGGTGCTGATTGGCAAGTACATGTTTATGGGAAAACCTTCCATGCTTTTACCAATCCTGCAGCAAATGATCCAAAACTAGGAACTATTTATAGTCCGACTGCTGAAAAGCGGTCACTTCGTGCGATGGAGAATTTTTTCTCTGAAATCTACCAAGCGTAATATACCGATAAGATGCCCGAAATAAAGTCGCCGGAGTTTCTGCCAGTAATAGTGAACCAACCCCCTGCTAAAAATCCTAAGTGATCAGATGGGTTGTATTCAATCGCTGGTGCGCAACTGAGACTATCTTTAGAAGGTGTTCCTACCGAAGCAGTGCCTCCCGTTGCAGTTCTCCCCTTATGTCCCGAGAAGGTGCTATGGTTTTGGTAGGTGTAAACAATGTCTATTGCAAGGACCCACTTTTGAGTAAAGCTAAGTTCTACCGAGGTATCAATGGCAATTTTGTTTCCTGGGCGCACTTTTCCGCGTGTATCGTAGCCCCCACCATAGGCGTTGAATTCCTGGACCTGGACTCTCATTGGAACGGCATAGTTCATCGAAAGACGCCATGCAAAGGGATGGGTGGTTACCCACCAGAAAACTTTGGATGCATTGAAGGAAAAATTGGTAAAATAAGCACCTGATCCGGTTGCATCCACCCCATTTTTTGCAGGATTGAGCTTTTCATATCGCCCTGTCGGAAGGGTTTCAGTAATCGTAATGCGGAGCGCAGGTTTATAGGGGGATTCTCTCATAAGCTGGATTCCCCATTGAAGGGATGTATCTCCCCAATGGAAGAAGTCTTCTCCCCCTTTGTTATTGTAGAATCCTTGGGCAGTCACTGTGAAGTCGAGCCAAGGAAACCAGCCCATTTGAAAGAGGCATAAAGGGTTAATGGTCCATAGGTCCGGAGTGTTCACAGACTTGCGGTTTCCATTATACTCAGCAAAGGTATTCGTGATAAAAAGATAAGGCTGAACAACAAATTTCCCTGGAGGGACATTGTGAGCTGAAGGGGTTAGCAAGGGGCCAGCATACCAGGGGTTGAACATTTTCCGGGCAGTATCAAAATCTGTCTGTGCTTGCGCAAGCTGCTGATCCACTGTGGAAAGAGAGGGGGGATGGCTAGGTAATTGTTGAGATTGCTTTTTCTCCTGAGACAGTAGTGATACTGTTATAAGTAAAAATCCCAGTAGCGTCTTTCTCATAGTCTTACCTTTTTTTTGAATTGGACTAAAAAGCATTCTATCCGTTAAAGAAAATAATAGAAAGAAGAAATTAATTATAGGGTAAGTATGTCAGACATTAAAGAAGTTCAAGGAGAAGGAGGCCCTCATCAGTACTCTCAAGAGGAGCTGGTGAGGTATCAACAAGATTATCAAAAAGGGCTTACGCTCTTTAAAGAGTCATTCGAGCAATACAATCAACCCGATCTAGAGATTCACAAAAGAGCGCAGCTGAAAAAAGTCATGGATGAAGCTTTGCAGGTGATGAATGAGACTGCATGTGTTGCCTTGAAGGAGGAAAGACAGGAGAACGAAAAACAGCTTAATATCAATTACCAGACTTTCATTAGCAACCCAAATCCTCAAAATCAAAAAAATGTTGTGGACGATATAAAAGCCCTATCTGATTGATTAAAATAAGAGATGTGGGATATTCCACCTCATTATGTTAAAGGTGTATCCCGGTGAACCCTTAACAAAAGAAGTTGAGAAAGGAACTCCTGGTATATTCCGATATGGGGGAATAAACTCTTTTTTATCAGTTTGAGATGCCCCCAGAATCGGGTAGATACCGAAGTCATGTTAGGGGTTTTACTCAAGGCCGGGACGAACCAACCGATGGATTAGAAGACGCTGACTATATCATCTCAATTCTGCTTGAAGATTCCAGAGATTACGATCCAGACAAGTTTGATCGGTGGTTTTCCAGGCGAGACTCAAAAGCAGTTCGAGGAACTTTTGAAGTTTGTTGAAGAATACCTAATCGATAATGTGGGTATTTTTCAATATTCAAAGGAGCCTGGAAGTTATGGAGTAAGCCTTTCTAATCAAATTTTAGATGGAGTAAAATCAAAGCGACAAAAGTATTTGGCAAAGGCTCAGAAAAAAGCATCTCGACAGCTTCTCAATAAAAGAGTTGCTCAAACACTGGAAATGGTAGTCGAAGGTTATTATCCTGAATCTCCCCTTTAATGGTGGGGTGCCATCGCGGGCAATGCCCAGAAATTGATAAAAAGGTACTAATCAATGATATCTCCATGGTAGATGCCTTCAGAAAGTTGTATCAAATCAAAATTACCGAAGCTTTGGACTACGATCTGGTTGGATTTATTGATCAAAAACATTAAATAATTGATAATGGTCCCATAAACCCTTTTTGGAGGTACGAACATGGAAGTTTTTATTGAATCAAAGCCGGTTTTTTCAGAAAAAACTAAGTCTAGGGCTTGGACAGCAACACAGGTGTTAATCGGTGGGTTATTCCTCGCTGCTTGTGCGCAAGTTTCAATTCCTCTTTATCCTATTCCAATGACAATGCAAACCCTGGGAGTCTTTACTCTTGCAACGATGCAAGGAGGAAGAATAGCTTTCTATTCTGCTCTCTTATATCTCGCATTGATTTCTCTCGGGCTTCCAGTACTTGCTGGTGGAGTTTCTAACACAATGTGGTTTGCACTCCCATCGGCAGGATACCTTTTGGCGTTCCCGATTGCCGCATATGTGATAGGAAAACTAATTTCTGCAAAGGAAAATCCAAGCTCTCTTTGGATCCTTTTCAGTGTCTTGGTTGGTCAGGTGGTTATCTATACTTTAGGGATAGGAGTTTTGACGCGCTTGCTTTCAATTAAAGAAAGCTTAATGGCAGGTCTTTTTCCTTTTCTTCCTCTTGCGGGAGTGAAGCTTATAATGGCTTCTACTTTAGGTGGCCTTTGGCTTCGCTGGAAAAAGAAATAGCTAAATGTAAACGCCCACGTGTAGGGTTGGCTGCTGTTGTGATTCAAGAGGGGAGAATTCTTCTTGGCAAGCGCAGAGGCGTAATTGGTGATGCCACCTGGGCTCCACCAGGTGGGTATCTTGAGTATGGAGAGTCGGTCGAAGAGTGCGCATCTCGCGAACTTTTAGAGGAAACAGGGCTTATCGCAAGGACCTTGCTCCGTGGTCCTTATACGAACGGTCTTATTGCTCCCGGAAATCAACATTATGTTACTCTTTTTGTCCTCATTTCTGAATTTGCAGGGGAAGTTGAATGTCGAGAACCCCAAAAATGCTTAGGGTGGGAGTGGTTTTCTCTCGATGCGCTTCCAACTCCATTGATTACCTCTTTTGATTCTTTTCTTCAGGAGCACTCATCCTTTCTTTTGCAAGAATCTGTATAGATAATTTTATGCGGGAGGATAGGTGGATTCATGTAATCTTCGCTTTTATCAAATAGCTTTTGGAACGCTTTCTTTTTTTTTCTTAGAGGGGCTCTACATTACTCTCTTTTTCCTTAGGGAGACTCACCCTCAAGAGTTGACTACCTAGATAGATAGTAAAGATTGTTATAAAAGCAAGTCCCATCAAGTAAAGAGCTGGAGAGGTGGGCCACTTTGTTTGCTTATAGAGGAAGAAGCTAAAGCTGCAGGCACTTGTTCCTAAAAGTTGGGAGCCGATTGCATTTCCAAAGGCTATCAACGTATAGCGACTCTCTGCAGGAATAAGATCTTGATAAAAGGGGACTAGGATCACTGAAAATCCTACTCCAAGGGAGACAAAGACCAATCGAATTGCCATGACAACCATTAATGTTGAGGTGGATAAAAAGGAATAGAGGGGAATCGCAAGGAGGCAAATCATCCCTCCAAAGAAGAGGAGAAGCTTTTCTTTTGGAAAACGGGTAGCTAAAATCCCCGCAAGGGGCAATAGGAGGAAATCAAACCCCAAGATATAGGTATTTGCCTGCATTGCTTCTCCCCCCGTAATCGAGCCAATAAGTGGGAGGTATCCATTGAGAAAAGAGGTGATCATGTAGTAGTTTGCATAGGAAAACCCGGAAGTGAATATGATTATTAGAAATTGGAATCGGTACTTCCAAAGAAGGGGAAGAATTGAAATTCGAGGTTTGGTTGAAATCTCTCCTTCAACCGTAAAGAAACGCATAAACAGGCCAATTGCACCGGTGATTCCTCCAATCCAGAAAAGCATTCTCCATGTTGTTTCAATTGATCCTTGAAAATTAAGGACGGTCACCCCAAAAGAGGCAAATAAGATCCCTAGGATCGTTGAGCAGCCGTAAAGGCCATTGTAAAAACTCCGTCGCTCTTCAGGACATGACTCTAAGATCAGTAGGGAGCCCCCGGTTGTTTCTCCAGATGCAAAGAAGTTTTGGATCAAGCAACCAAGGGCGAGCAGGCTTGGGGCGATCCATCCTGCTGTTTTGTAGGTGGGGATGCATCCCATGAGGATTGTTGTAAGGGCCATTCCAAGCAGTGTTAAGTATAGGGCAAATTTCCTCCCTTTTCGGTCTCCAATTCGACCAAAGACAAGGGCTCCAAAGGGTCTTGAAAACAATCCAAGCGGCATAATTGCGTAGGTATAAATCAGTGCGACAATTGGTGATGAAGTTTCAAAAAAAAGGGGGGCTAAAAAGGGGGCTAGGAATGCAAAGAGGGCTTTGTCATAATGCTCAAAAAGATTTCCCATGCTTGCGGCAGCAAAATTAACCCAAAACTGTTGTTTTGAAGTTTTCATGAGTTCAATAAATTTATGAGAGAAGTGATGAGACTCTCCCTTTCTTGGCCCGAGCTTTCTAAACGGTCAATCATCTTTTGATCGCAGCCCTTTTTTTTTAATTTTTTTTGGCTTACCTCAAAGTGAACGCCCGAAAGGATAGCGTTTCCCTTCCCAATTTTGCAATGAATAATTGCGGGTTGGTCTGCGGCATCATGATAGCGAGCAAGGACAGTGACTCCGGGATATTTCTCCGCATCTTTGAAGGTACATCCTCCATTATAGTAAAGGTTGAGCTCCACTCCTTTAAAAGTGACGGAGGAGGCATGAGAACTCTTTTCGGATTCGTAGACAAAAGAGGAGTGAGGATAGAGGGTTCCCACAGCCGCTCCTGGGAAAAAAGAAAGCTCTCTCTTCTCGTGGACTTCAAGAGAGGTTCCTTTTTCAAAGATGACCTCAGCGGAGGCAAAATATGCACCGGCACAGATACCTAAAAAACTACCCCCTTCCTCTACAAACTTGCGGATGTTAGCTGTTCCCTGTCCCTTGAGTTTTCGGTCATAAGGGATGTCTCTTCCCCCAGGGATAATGAGAAGAGAGGTTTCTTTTCCCCAATCACTAGTGCGAAGGATTTTGTGATCGACTATCTCCACGTTGGCATAACGCATGCGAAAAGTTTTCAATGTTTCTTGAAGAGAAAATGAGCTGACCCCTTCATCAGCGTAGATGAGCACTTTCATTCGAAAATCCCTTGAAAGTTGAGCTTTTCTCCCGCTAGGACATAAGCTGCATTTTTAATTCCTGTCGTTTGTTCCATGAGTCGCTTATAGTAGGTAGAGTAGTCATCAAAGTCGGGAGCTTTCAGTCCCAAGAATGTCAAATTCGCCTTCGTTGAATATTCGGCGATATGCGCGTAAAAGTTGATCGACTCATCGATATAGGGTTTAAAACAGAGATTGTTGAAGCGGAGGACAGAATGGTATTTTTCAAAAAGTTTTATCATATGAATCTCAGCGGCTTTATTTTTGACGATTGTTTTAATGGTGATCTTTGCCTTCATCCACTCCTTTCCTGACTGCAGCAGGTGA
The DNA here is from genome assembly GCA_946127115.1 of uncultured Chlamydia sp. Lineage (GTDB taxonomy): Bacteria > Chlamydiota > Chlamydiia > Chlamydiales > Simkaniaceae > Neptunichlamydia. The sequence goes on along the minus strand of CAMGYI010000002.1, from coordinate 140,975 downwards.
GATAGTGCAAGGGCTAGTTCAAAATTAGAGTGATACCTCCCGCCCCACCACAGGTCGATGGACTCTTTTTTTTCAATTGTGCATCCTCTAAAAACGATGATGTTCTTCTGCAATTCATAAGAAGCGCAAATAAGTTCACAAAACTCTTCTATCTTTTCCGCAGGAGGTTTTAAGATGATGGTGTTTGGTTGCAAGGGACCTAAGCCGTAATTTTGTACAATATTGTGTGTTCCAAGTGCCGAGGTTTTATGGGCATTGATATGGGAAAAACAGGAAATATTCTGTTCTTTGAAATACTCCTTGAAAGTCATTTGTGTAAACTCAATGCTCTTGCTTTCAGAAAGAGTTGTTCCATAGGTAAGGAATCCTTTTGATTGATTGAGGGCATGGGAAAAATTGATCACCCCATGGTCCTTTAACTCTGGGTCTACAATCGCTAATATGTTGGGGCGCCAGCTCCGTGGATTCTTTTTAATATGAATTAACTTATTCGTTGCCGTTGAGGCAAAAAAGGAAAAAATACTGTAGCGAATATCATTCCAATTTTCCTTGAGGTTTCTCTTTGTCGTCCAAAAGCAGAGTCCCACTACTACCAAGAGAACAATAAAGGTCCATCCTGCGTTGATCATAAACATGCTCACTAAACAGGAAATTGTTCCAATGAATGAAAGGGCAATTGGTGTTTTAAAAAGAGGACGCCAGCTGGGGTTCTTTAGAAGGGTTTCAAAAAAGGCGACAAAATTCAGGAGCCCATATGTTATCAAGCAGACCATAGATAGAATGGGAAGAAGGTGATTTATATTGGTTAATAAAGTCATTGCTGTTGCCAGAATAATGATCAAAATCCCTGCCCGCCGCGGACTCTTTGCAAAGAATAACGGAAGAATATTGTCTTTTGCTAGGGCTTGAAGCGTGCGAGGAGAGGTAATCATACTTCCCAAGGCGCTCGAGAGCGTTGCTCCCCATACCCCCAAGATAAAGAGGATACCCACCTTCGAAACATAATAGATGATCATTGGATGAGATCTTAGACAATCACCTGGAACTTTAGTTGCTAAGAAAATTGATAAAGATACGTAGGTGATATAGGCTGTGATAACTGCGCCAAGGGTTCCAACGGCTAAGGAGCGGGAAGGACTTTTTAAGTCTCCCGACATAGCCATCCCTGATTCAATCCCAGTTGTTGCGGGGAAAAAAAGGGCAAATGCTGCCCAAAATGAGACCGTTTCAAAAGAGGGGAGAGTTTTGATAGTTTTAGGGATATTTGAGCTGCTTCCAAAGAAGACTGAAATAATAGAAACCGCAACAATACAAAAGATGAGCCCCTGAGTTTTGAGGACAAAGTTGATGGGGAATGATGAGACAAGCGCAAGCCCTGTAAGAGTGCAAGCTTCTAGGAATATTAGAGAAAATTGAGGCATCAGTTCTTGAAGGGAAATTGCAAATCCCAATACGCAAATCGCAATTGTTGTCAGTTGGGCGATTGTCAAGAGAATCCCAATCGCACTTCCAAACGCCATTCCAAGGGAGCGGGAAATAATATAGTACGAGCCCCCATTCCCCACTTTCATGTTAGTAACAATAGAGGTAATTGACAACCCTGTCAAAAAGAGAATCGAAGAGGATATCAAAATAATAAGCATTACTTTCAGGAGTCCGATATGTCCTGTGATCCACCCAAGGCGCATAAATAAAATCACACCCAGCATCTGCAAAACACTTGGCAAATAAACTCCCGAGAAGGTCCCAAGCCCCTCCCTATTTCCTTCAATGCGCATGGGAAACCAGATGTTAAATGGGCGTTTTAATATTTCCAGTAGTACCATATTCAAAACTTTTCCTATACTAGCCCCACAGTATACCAAAGGTGTTGAATATGGAAAAGCATACCCTTACAGCTAGGTAGCAATCTGGGGGATTATGTGAAAATTCTTGCATGCTCAAGGAAGAATAAAACTATTCTCGAGCATTTTCCTTTGGATATACTCACCTGATTTCAAATTATGGGTTGATGATACAAAATTTTTGTGTGAGCAAACTGAATAATTCAGGTTGGTATGACCCGATTTTTTTTAAAAAATCAAATATAACAGTTCTGAACAGAGCAAATTTCATAAATCAACAAAGATGCTCACTCAAGTTCAGACTAGGGACATAGGGAGGTAAACTTTATCCCTACTCGCGATCTTTCTAAGTACTCTTTTACCATATTTGACCTGTAATGAGCTGCATTATTGCAGATAACAATAACTTTTTCTGCTTCAGGGTATTTCAATTCCGACTGTTTGAATAGCTTGACTGCTGATTAAGCATTGATAGCTACATCAACCTGTATTGTGACTTTCAGATTATCTAATTTAAAAACTTTTGTTCGGAGTAAATTGAATAACTATTAGTTATACAACAATCTGTTGTGATAGTTTTAACCATGTGGTGTTGGAAATATACTTGGGCAAGACGGTTAATAGGTAGAGCGGCGTTTCTTTTTTCCATAGAAAAAATCCAAAGAGACCTTTCCAGGACCTGAGAAGAAGAGCCAGAGGAACATAAGGGCATAGAGAACTTCCGGGAGATAAAGGAAGTTTTCGAGTATCATAAGCCCACCGTGCAGAGCGACAGAGGCAATGCGGTCGATTACAAGCGCGATGATCATGATGACAAAGAGCATGAGGGATGCAAGTGAGCAAAGGAGTCCAAGGAGAATGAGAATTCCTCCGATAAATTCTAGGATGGGAACAAAATAGGCGTTAAATTCAGGAAAGGGGATGTTGGATTTTTGAAGTGTTTCCAGCAGCGCCGTATGTGGTTTGGAATGGAAAACCTTAAAGAATCCTGAAAGAATAAAGAAGATCCCTAGGCAAATTCTTACGAGTAGAATGGGAAACCACTCTCCTTGTCTTTTTTTGTAACCAAACTTTGAAAGAAACTGATACATTTACTCATCCTATCTTTCTTTTCTTTATATTCTTATAAAGAGATTTATTGCAAGAAAGGGGAAGATTGCATAAGATCTTTCGAAAAATATATTGGATAGGAAGCATTGGTGAAATTATTATTTTTTGGATTACTTTTCTTTACATTCTCTGTGTTTGCCTCGAAAGAGATGAGAAATTCTGTGGTGCAGATTGCTACAATTCACAAGGCTTATGACTATGAAAGTCCTTGGGTGCCTCCAGCAACAGAAAGATCTGGGGGGTCGGGGTTTATCATCGAAGGAGATCGCATTGTCACGAATGCTCATGTGATAAAAAATGCATCGTTTGTTGAAGTCCGCTGTGGGTCTTCACGTGAATGGCATGAAGCGCGTGTGAAAGTGATAGGGCATGATTGCGATTTGGCAATTTTGGAATTAGAAAACCCTTCTTTTTTTGAAGGAAAAATAGCTCTTCAATTTAGTAATGAACTGATCCATCAGCGTGAAGAGGTTGCTGTTCATGGTTTCCCCATGGGGGGCGTGAACTGTCTGTGACGAAGGGGATTGTCTCTCGGGTAGAAATCGGAAATTATGCGCACTCTGGGGCCAATCTCTTGATTTCCCAAATCGATGCACCGATTAATCTGGGTAATAGTGGGGGGCCAGTTATTTCTGACGGAAAAGTTGTAGGAGTTGCTCACCAAGCTTTCTTTTTCGGTCAGAATATTGGGTATATGATTCCTATTCCTGTAATCAAGCATTTTATGGACGAAGTGGAAAGAGGGGAGTATTTGGGTTTTCCAGAGCCCCCCTTCAAGGTGCAGCCTATTCGTAATCCTGCCATGCGTGCCTATTATGGTATTGAGAAAGGAAAAGGGGGACTCCTTGTTGTTGAAGTTCCAGAAAATTATTTCCTTACGGATTTCTTGAAAGCTGGAGATATTCTTTTAGCCCTTGATGGATACGAGATTGATTCTTATGGATGGGTGGAGTTGGAAGATCTAGGGATTTCACTCCCTTTTCAGTACCTGATTATGATGAAGCATTTCGGAGATACCATTGATGTTGCGGTGATGCGAGAAGGAAGTCGTTTGGAGATGACGAGCGTTCTGGACCCAAAACGGAAGGAAAGGCCTCTTGTACGTCAAGAGTTTGATAAGCCTCCCACCTACTATATTTCTGCTGGACTAGTCTTTCAACCCTTGGTACAAAACTTTCTTGGACACATTGATCTTGATCAGAGTCTTGAATTCATTGATCTTTTTTACGATCTTTTCCGAGGAAAAGTTCAAGAAGGAAGGGACGAGGTGGTTGTTCTATCGAGAGTTCTTGATGACATTGTCAATGTGGGATATCAACATTTAGAGAAGAAAATTGTTGATCGAGTCAATGGGAAAAAAATTCGTAATATCCGTGATCTGATTGAGGTGGTAGAGAATGATGATGATGCATATGTTTTTATTATTACCCGAGATGGTGTTGAAATTGTTATTGGTAGAGAGATCCTTAAACTGAGAAACCAGAAAGTATTGGACCGATATTTTATTGATCATGATCGTTCGGTTGACTTGCGATGAAGAGGCTTATTTTAGGCCTTTTAGTCGGTGTTGGTTTGTATGGTGGAGATGCAAATTTTTCTGGAACCTCCCTAGAGCGGCATCAAGGGATGGCTGAGAATCTTAAGCCAGAAATTCCGAAACTATCTTGGTGGGATCGTCCTTATCTTACCCATGATTGGAAGGGAGGGCGCTCGAAGCTCGCGCGCGATGGAGTGACAATAGGAATGTCATACGTTGCGGATATCTTGGGGAATCCAATTGGAGGGAAAGCAAAGGGGATAGCTTTTGCGGGTTCTTTTGGCCTCGATATCAATATCGATATTGGTAAATACACCGCTCTTAAAGGACTTTCCTTATATTCCTCATTGGTTGGGCGTACAGGGACGAACCTAAGTGCCAATAAAATTGGGAATCAATATCCAGTTGCCCAGGTCTATGGGGGTCAAAATATCCGTCTCAATGAACTGTATCTGAAGCAGAATCTTCTTAAAAAGCGGCTTCTTATGAAGCTGGGGCGTCTTAATGCTGGGAACGATTTTTTGCAGTCTGAGCTTTATTACAAATTTGTGAACAATGGATTTGATGGGAACCCAATCTCTGTTTTCTTTAATGGCCCTTTTACTGCCTATCCTAATGCTACGTGGGGCTTCTTGTTTCAGTGTCGTCTGTACAAGAGAATATTAGCGAAAATGGCAGCTTATGTTGCTCAAAATAATGTTGCTGACAACAAGTATCACGGACTTAACTGGTCACTAAATGGCTCGGATGGGACGCAGCTGATTACTGAGTGGTCTTACCAGGTCAATCAACTCAAGACTGACACCGGTTATCCAGGAAATTACCGCGCCGGCTATTTTTACTATACCGATAGCAAAGGCGATAAGTTTTTAGGAGGGCATTACCACGGAAACAGTGGCTATTACTTTCTTATTGATCAGATGATCTTGCGCGTGGGAGATCCCAAGTTGGAAAGAGGGCTCACCCCTTTTATAGCAGTTCTCTTTGCGCCAAAAGATCGGAATTTATTGCCATTTTATATTTCTTCAGGGCTTGTCTATAAAGGACTCTTTCCCTCTCGTCCCAAGGACTACACAAACCTGGGTTTCATCTATGGAAAGTATAGCACCGACATGAAAAAAGCGCAGGAAATTGCAAAGCGTACAAGGATGACGCTCATCCCTAATTTTGGGAACCAATCTCAAAATTTTGAAGCTTTGGTGGAACTCAACCATTGGTTCCAAATTAATCCTTGGTTTATTATCGTTCCTGATATCCAATACATCATTAACCCTCGTGGCCTTGGAACCATCAAAGATGCCTTAGTCGTTGGTGCACAAATCAGTATCACTCTTTAACCCTAAAGTACTGCCTTAACGAGTCTTGGACGATACCATCTACCTTAATCCAGATTGGTTAAGAAGGGCTTCTATTGTAGGAGCGCGTCCACGGAAAGATTCAAAAACCTCTATAGGGTGAACACTACCGCCAAGTTCTAGAAAAGTCGTTTTGAATTTCTCACCGATGGTATGAAGTACCGACCAGTCGTCTTCTCCTGCTTCAACAAAGGCTTCGAAGGCGTCAGCACTTAGGACCTCTGACCACTTATAAGAGTAGTAACCGGCGGCATAGGAATTGCCCCCAAAAATATGATGGAAGGAGCAGAGGAAGCGGTCTTCTTCTAGGCAGGGGAGGTGAGAGGTGGTCAGACATTTTTCATACCAGATATCAAAAGGTGTAAAGATGCCATGGGGGTCATAGTCGCTATGAAGAGAGAGGTCACACATGCTATATTTGAGTTGGGCAAGCATGTTGCTTCCCGCATTAAAATTACGTGCGGAGAGAATTTTTTCGATGAGGACTTCAGGGAGGGGCTCTCCCGACTTGTAGTGGGCAGTGATTTGTCTCAGGGTAGGTTTATGATAACACCAGTTTTCCATGAATTTACTTGCTATTTCAATCGCATCCCATTCAATTCCATTGGTTCCTGAAATACTTCCATAATTGATTTTGGTGAGCATATGTTGGAGGGCATGTCCGAACTCATGAAAAAGTGTTTCAAGCTCGCGGAAAGTGAGTAGAGCTGGGGTATCACCAATTGGAGGTGCAAAGTTACAAACAATGTAGGTAATAGGGAGCTGAAGTTCTCCATTGAGCATTGTTCTGTTAAGACAGGTTTCTGTCCAAGCTCCATCTCGTTTAGTGCTAGAGCGGGTGAAAGGGTCAAAGTAGAAGGAGGAGATTTGCTCATTATTATCATCATAGATAAGATAGTAGCTGATATCTTTATGCCAGACAGGAGGTTGAGTTTCAGGCTTGACGATTGTAATTCCAAAGAGTTTTTGACAGAGGTTAAAGAGTCCTTTAAGGACTTTTGGGAGTTGGAAGTAGGGTTTCATCTCCTCTTCTGAGAGATGATACCTTTCTTTGCGAAGATGTTCAGTCCAGAAGGCATAATCCCATGGCATAAAGGGTTCTTTAAATCCATCACGCGCTGCAAAGAGTTGTACATCTAGAAGGTCGTCTTTTCCAGAGATCCAACTTGATTCTCGAAGTTTTTCCAGGAAGTCGTTAACGGTTTCAACATTGGGAGCCATTTTTGAAGCGAGACTTAGTTCTGCAAAATTTTCATAGCCGAGGAGATTGGCAAGCTTTTTCCGGATTTGAAGTTGTTCCATCAAGTTTGGGGTATTGTTGATATCACCATCGGAGGCTTTTCTAATTTGTTCTCTATAGAGGAGCTCACGGGTTCCGCGGTACTTGCAATGGCGCAGGATAGTAAGATAGATATGGGGAGTGAGGGAGAGTTTCCAGGGTCCTCTCTGAGCGGTGGAAAGAGGGTCTTTTTCTGAGCGTGTTGTATTGTATGATTCGGAAATGAATTTTAAAGTAGGGAAGGGAATGCCCTCAAGTTCTTTTTTGTTTGTGATGATAAAAGAGGTCTTTTTCGTGGCATCAAGCATATTGGAGACGTAAATGCTTTGCAACTCACAAAGGCGAAAGATAAATGCATTGAATGTATCAAGGTCTGGGCCTTCTAGATGGATCCCTTTAAGCCTAGCTTCCAAAAGACGGAGTTCAATGATCCGCTTCTGAGCAGAGGAATAGGAGTTCCATGATTCACTGGCTCTAAGAGTTTCAAAAGCCTCAAAGAAGGGGTGACTTTGTTTGAGCCGAAGCTCAAGCTGATTGATCCGGGGTTCGACTGCACTCCATGCTTCGCGGAGTGCTGGAGAATCTTTCACCAGTTTAAGATGGGCCATAGGCCCCACCACACGGTGAATTTTTTCCTCGATTTCTTCCAAAGGAACGATAATCGATTCCCAAGTTGGGTTTTCGATTTCTTCAAGGGCTTCGATTTGAGGAAGAAGTTCTTTTTCCATTGCATTAAACGCGGGAAGGAAATGATTGGGTTCGATTTTGTCAAAAGGAATTAGGCGCTTATAACTAAGGAGGGGATTTGAGAGGTGTTGTTCATGTTGCGCTTGATGAAGTTCTATTACCATTATTTCCCCATGTGGGCTTGTTTGGAGAACAAGTGTTGAAAAGTTTGTCGTATATGTCAATTGACTTTTTCGGTTTTTTTTAGTACCTTGAAAAGATATTATTTGATTTGGGGTGTGCTGTGGTTGGAAGCAGCGAAGAAATTGTCATTAAGAAGCATCACCATTATTGGAAAATGCGTCTAGTGGTTGCGATTATTATGCTTGGGTTTTCATTTATAGGGCTAATTGTTTCAGACCTACGGACAAATGGTGCTTGGGATTACTGGCGATGGATGGTTCCTATTTTTGCAGTCCTTTGTTTGTTCCTGTCTTGGTATCTAAGACATAAGCAACGTGTGATGAGTACAACTACAATTTGGCACGAGTTGGTGCAGTGGTTTGGCCTCGCCTTAGCGGTTTATTTAGTCTCTGTTTTTGTGAGTATTGGTCTCATGGGACGCTTTGAAGCAGGGCTTATTGTCTTAACCCTTCTTGCATTAAATACATTCATCACTGGTATCTATGTGGAACCGACATTTTTTGTGATTGGGATTCTACTTGGTTTGTTTGCAGCAGCAGCAGCAGTGCTTGCTGAGTATCTTTATACGGTTATGTTACCGATTACAATAGGAGTGGTGGTATTGCTCATATGGGTTGCACGAAAACGACGTACTGTCTAGCCTGGATGTTGCATGAAATCCAGGAAAACCTGCAAAATTTATTTTTCAATCGTTCCAAGGAACTCTTTTGGAAAGGTTTAAAGACCTTTCCTGTTAGAGTTTGTTCGGTATCTAGAAAAGTGTTTTGCATGTCTTTTTTCAGATATTTTATGAGATCTGGGTTGGCATTACTTCTTTTTCTTACCTCTTGCGGTCACATTTCCGATCGCCGCTTGAGAGAGGGGCCACGTGCTAAAGCGGAGACCCGTCCTGTTCCTGGAGAGGCTGATGAGGTAGGGTTTTGGAATCATCCCACGAATCTTCAAAGCAGTGTGATCATTGGAAATGATAAAAGTGCAAGTGGTGCTCTCTATGTTTATGATTTAAATGGGAACATCATTGATCGCTCTTCCCATATCAATTGTCCCACGGGGGTGAGTGTTAGATATAATATCCGTCTAATTTCTGGGACCTTTGATGTTGTGGGATGCGCTGTACGAAGCACCAATGAAATTAAGATTTTTGCCATTGATCCTGAAACGCGAAAATTAACGGATATCACTTCTCCTGAAGGAATTTCAACTGGATTTGAAGAAGACACCTATGGATTTTGTCTCTATAAGCGGATAAAAGATGGACAGCTCTTTGCTTTTGTCACCCGAAAGGAGACAGATAACATTCACCAAATCATTTTAAGCGATGATGGAACTGGAAAAATTAAGGGAAACCTCCTCCGAAAATTTGGAAAGTATGAGATGAAAAGTTTTGTCGAGGGGATGGTAGCTGATGATGAGTATGGCTACCTCTATTGCTCTGATGAGCGCTATGCGCTACTCAAGTTTTATGCTGATCCGAATGTGAAAAAAGGTCCCTTTATTCAAGTATTTGGCGTGCGGGATGGGATTCAGGGAGACCGTGAAGGGCTAACATTGTATAAGAAACCCAACGGGAAGGGGTATATCATTGTCTCAAGCCAAGGCGATTCTACGTTTAAGATTTATCAAAGAGAAGGGAATAACAAGTTTGTCAAGTCTGCGGGGCTTCGAGGAGTGCGACGCACCGATGGAATTGCAACAACATCGGAGAAAATTCCTCCAATGTATCCTACCGGTGTCTTTGCAGCTCATAATGATACGGATAATAACTATCTATTTTTTGATTGGTATGAGTTTTCGAGGTTATAATAAAAAATGAAATTTTCCGGATATATCGCTTTTTGACTTTGACAAGGAAGAATTCCTCACTCTCTGAAAAAAATCCTTCAGTTCGCACCAGGTCCATTTACTGGACCAATTTTGTCCCCATCTCTGGATAGGGAGTGTTACCCATGATTAGATTTTTCGGAAGCAACATTGCCATCTTCTAGGTAGACAATGCGATCGGCATAGTCAAAAATACGAGAGTCGTGAGTGACAACAATCAAGGTTCGATTTTCTTCATCGACAATTTCTCTGAGATGATTGAGGACGAGTGCTCCGTTTTCATGATCGAGGGCACTCGTGGGTTCGTCGCATACGATCAGTTTGGGGTTGTGGATCACTGCGCGAGCAATTGCAACACGTTGCTGCTGTCCTCCAGAAAGTTGTTTGGGAAAGTTATTGACTTTATCTCCCAGACCAAATTGATCGAGGCGCTTTTCTGCAAGTTTTATAGCTTCGTGTCTTTCCATATGATTAAGAAGAAGAGGAATCGCAACGTTTTCAGGGTTGGAAAGCATTGGAATAAGATTAAAGGATTGAAAGACAAATCCAAGATTTTTCCCTCGAAATTTTGTTTTTTCCGCATCAGAAAAAGTATCGATATCGTTTCCAAATAATTCGCAGTGCCCATCGTCATGGCTCAAGATCCCTGCGATGATCGAGATGAGAGTGGTTTTCCCAGATCCTGAAGGGCCAACAAGCATTAAGAGTTCTCCCACCTTGACCTCAAGATCAATGCCATGGAGCACTTCAAAGCGAAGGTTTCCCTCTCCAAAAGATTTTCGAATCTGGGAACATTTCACAGCAACTTCATTTTTCATGTCTTAACTCTTGAAAACGATTGCAGGGTCTAAGCGGTAGACCCGATTAAGGCCTATCCATGCGGAAAGACCGGTAATTAAAAACATCACAATGCCGCTAATCACATATAGTTGCCAGATTAGAAGGAAGGAGAGGTCGCTATTTCGTGAAAACCACCCGAAAACTGCGGCGGCACCAATACCTAGCCCCCACCCGATAAACCCAACCCAAACGGCCTGAAGAAAAACCATTTTTGTGAGTAGGCGGTTATTGGCACCCATTGCTTTAAATGTAGCAAGGAAGCGAAGGTTATCAAGGATGAAATTATAAAAAGTCTGACCAGAAATAGCCATTCCAATAATGATTCCCAAAAGAACTGCAATCCCAAAATTAAGAGGAATCCCGGTGTTTTCCATATAATAGTTGAAGGTGAGCTTTTTAAACTCTCGGTTGGTATAGGCAATAAGCCCTGAATGGGCGTTAATACAACGGCAAAGTTCTTTTGGAGAGAGGCCTTCTTGCGCTTTGACAAGGATGTAGGAAAGTTGTTTTCTCTCTGGAGGGGCGTAATTAAGCGCTCGATTGTAAGTCGTATAGATTACGGGTTGGGATTGGAATGTACGTGATGAATCACAAATTCCAACAACTTGGGCCCTCCGGTCGTTGATTTCAAGAACTTCACCTACTCTGAGGGGAAGCACCGGTCTTTTCCCCGGATTGTAGATTCCATTTTCAGCAAGCATTTTATCGGCACCTACTTTATTGACGATAATTGCATCGACGAGTCTAAGATCAGAAATTTCTCCTTCGCTCATGCGTGGAGGTCCTCCGATCAATGTTGAATCATCAATTCCAATCACATTACACATCTGAAAATTACCACTACGAAGGCGCGCTTTGAGAAGTCCCTTGTAAAAGGGAACAGCCCACTTCACTCCTTCAATTCCTCGGACAAGGTAGAGTTGAGTATTGCGAAGAGGTTTTACATCGTCGATAAATTGAACCTGCCTATCCATTACCCAAATATCTGCTTGAGAGGTGTCGGTGATAAAACCAAAAGTTCGAACCATTAGTCCAGAAAAGATTGAAGACTGCTGGACAATGATCAAAGAGGAAAAGCTTAATCCCAAAACAATTCCGATAAACTTTGCTTTGTCACCGATAAGAATTTTGATTGCAAGAAGGAGCATCTACCATTCCCCACCAAGTGACTTATAAAGGGCAACAAGATTGGTGCTCAGCGCTTGGGTACTATCTACAAGGTTATTTTCTGCCGAGATGCGTGCGTTGTCAGCATCAAGAAGAGCTGAGAAATCCACAAGTCCACTAACGTAGCGATCTCGCGTTAGCTCGTAAGTGCGTGTGGCACTGCCCACCTGTTTTTCAAAGCGGTCCACCCTTTCATCTTCCTTGTAATAGGAAACCAGGGCATTTTCTACATTTTCAAGCGAGGTAAGGATAGTTTGCTCGTAATCGAAAAGGACCTGCTGTTGCTTGGCATTTTGCACCCGAATATTTGCTCTAATCCGCCCAAAATAGATGATTGGCCATTGCATATTGGGACCAATCGACCAGGTGCGACTACGCGATTTGAACCAATTATTTGTGCGGTTACTTTCAAAACCGAAGGTTCCTAAAAGGGAAAATCGAGGGAAGAGATCAGCAATGGCAGAGCCTATATTTGCGGTAGCTGAAGCGAGAGTTCTTTCTGCCTGTCGAATATCTGGACGGCGTCTGAGAAGATCAGAAGGAAGACCAATAGGAATTGAGGCTGTACTTTTAGGAATAGCGCGTTGCTCATCAAAATCATTATAGAGACTTTGAGGATGTTTTCCAAGGAGTACCGCCATCCGGTGAATTGCACGGCGATAATTGGTTTCAAGTTCTGGGAGGATTGCTTCAGACTTTTCTAAGTTAAAGCGAACCTGTTGAGGCTCAATTTCACTATCGAGTCCTGCGCTAAAGCGAGATTCAGCAAGAGCTAAGAGCTCTTTTTGAATGTAGATATTCTTTTTCGAAAGCGTCACTCGATGCTGGAAGCTCCGGATTTCAATATAGGTGGAGGCTAGTTCACCGAGAAGTGTAATATATACATCGCGGGCACTATTGATCTCGGCTTCGTATTCATAATAGGCTGCCTCCTTTTCTCGCCTTCGCTTTCCAAAAATGTCCACTTCCCAACTTGCATCAAAGCCAACCTTGTAGAAGTTTTGATAGGGAGGTCCCATAAAAGGAGCATCGAAAAGAGACTGGCTGATGCGGGTGCGTTGCTCATCTGCTGTCATGTTGATTTTTGGGTAGAGTTCGGCTGCTTCAATTTGGTAAAGGGCTCTGACTTCATTGACCTTTTCAATGGCGATTTTCAAGTCATAGTTTTGGGAAAGAGCTTCATGAATAAGAACATCAAGGAGTGGGTCATCAAAAGCTGTCCACCATCTTTTGAGAGCGACTTCATCAATTCCTTCATCGCTATGGGGTTCTCCATAGTTTTCTGGAAGAATAACGGATGGGGACTGATAATTTGGCCCTACAGCGCATCCTGTCAATAAGAGAAGTAAAGCAAATTTAGTACCTTTCATTTGCCGGGATTCCTTTGATATAGATATCCATGATCTGTCCCGGATAAATGGGTAGTTTTCCTTTTTCAAAAAAATAGATAATTTGCAGTACGCGAGTGTCGACTCTCTCTTGGTTGTCTCCGGTTAGTGCAGCTTTGGGAATGACATAGGGTTCAATATAGAGAAAGTTCAGAGGGACTCTGATTGAACTATTTCCCCGAACATATGCGACTGCAGGGGACCCTTCTTGTACGCGCCAAACATCATCCTCATCAACTTCTACCCGAATATGAAGCGGATCAGTTTGTCCAAAGAGCATATGAGGTTCGTTATCGAAAGGATTGACATCCGCAGATTCGCCTACATGGATGTTTACTTGGAGGATTTGTCCATCGATTGGGGCACGAATTGTTGAGCGATGAATTTTTGAGGCAATGACGTCGATCGAGGCCTTGGCTTCTTTCAGTTCATTTAAGACGGTTTCTGTCGAATAGTACTGCTTATTGAGTTCATTTTTACTCACTGCCCGTTTATCTTTGAGACTCTGATAGAGAGAAAGCTCTGTTTTCTGATCTTCATATTTGGTTTTGGCGACATCCCTCTTCTGTTGCGCTTCTTCATACTCAGCACTGAGCGTTTCAATGTTGAGCTGGAAGAGGGGAGTATCTTTCTTTACGATTTGTCCCACATTTACGAAAACATCAGTGACAATCTCATTAAAGGGTGTCCCAATCTTGATGTCTTCTGATGCCGCTTCCACAATTCCTGCTCCAGCAACGTAATGTCTATAGGGGGGGATAGGAGGGGGGAATTCAATTGGAGGTATCGGAGGGGTCCTTGCTCCATAAAATACCATAAAGAGAGCAAAGAAGAGCCCGAAAAAAGCCAGTATAGGCAGGATGTATTTACGGTTCATTTAAGGATCCTCCTTTTTTGTATATAACCAATCGATTATTATTTAAAAAAATATTATTTTAAATTTTTCATAAATAACATTTATATTGACACTAGAATGCGTAATTATTACATCCTAATGGATGTCGGATGTCTTTTTCATATCTTCCCCTACTCTAATCTAAGCAAGGTGGTGTCTTAAGCAGACAAAGGATACTGCCACAAAACCAACAAAGCGAATAACAGAGACAAAGCAGCGTCACTTGGCTGCTAATCAAGGAAAATAATATGAAGGGTAAAAATAGGGACAAAGATTGTTGGTATACCGGTCTGAGATCTCCTTATGAGAGTTCTTTTTCTAAAAGGAATCGAAGAGTGTGTTATAGGGGAATAACCAAAAATCAATTCTTTGCATTTAATGGAAGCAATCTGCTTCAATATCTAGCGATTATTAGCAATCGATTCCCCAGGTATTTGTTTCAATTAAGCCCTCCTGCCCAGATGCGGCATTTTTCAAGTAGTTCAAAAATACTATGAATTGCTTGTTTTTTCAGTTTTCTTGGGAATAGTTCATTATACTTCCTAAAAGAAGCTCTTGCGAACCTCCGGTTTGCAAGAGTTCCAAAACAGAAAATTGCGAAAAATCGATGTTTGTACCAGGATCTCTTTGAGGATGACATAAATTTTGATTTATGATACATTTGCGTTGTTTTGACCAGTCTGGAGTTAATAAAATGTCATTTGTCACACGGGTCCCCACAGTGGAGAGTTGTTTTTAGTGTCTAGCACAGGGTTTTGCTATATTATCAAAAACAAAAGGTTATATCCCAGGATAATCTCCGTCTACCATCCCCTCTTGGATACGTCCTTCATCTCCTTCGCCCAACCAGAGAAAAATCTATTCATCTTTTTATACCCATACCAATGGAGGATCAACCATGCATAAAACTAGACGAATTAGATTAGCTCTTTTGGCTGGCATTTTTTTAGGAGTTGTCACCTGTGCTTGTGCCTATGCAAATACAAGCTCTGCTGATTCACCAGAACAACTGCAGCCGATTATATCTTCCACAGTAAGAGGTGCTGATTGGGTTCGACTTTGCGTAAATCAATATTCGGAAATTCTCTGGCTAGCAGATGAAAATGTACGCAAAACAGAAGAAGGGAGAGCCGGGTTAAAAGGCTCCTATTCTGAGCAACTCTTTGGAAAGAAATTTATTGAATTTGACCGGACAATTATGACGATTCATAGCCTACAGTTAATTCTTGATGGAAGTGATAAGGCCTATCAAGAATTTACTAACGCTCAACCAGAAGATACAAAGCTGTCTAGAAAAAGTTTTGAACAACTGCATGTACAAGGGGTATCTCTATTGAAATCAAGATTTCAAGGAATGACAGAGTTGGAAGTCATTCAAGCTCTAGAGGCTGCCCTTGTTTTAAGTGATATCGGAAAAAGCGAGAGAAGTGTTTAAACCTTATGGAGCAAAAGCTCCAGACCATGATGACTTTCATGAAGAGGTCATTCAGATTCTCCAAAAGCATCCCGAGCTTTGTCCTACGTTTAATCGACTTGCACCTACAGCCAAAAATTAATTAACCAAACAGCAAATCTGGCTCACTATGGGCACATAACCCATATTGAAGGTGGGCCAAAGATGTTCTTGAAATTAAAACAAAGCGGTATTGCAACATCATCTCCAATTGCTTTATCGTTTGATATTTTTGTACACATTTGCGACGTAGCAGGTGCTTTAGGCCACGTAAATCACCAATCTTCATTGGTCTATACAGAGCATTCTTTTCTTGCAATGGAGGTGGTGATCGAATCTTGTAAGGTATTAGCCATCCCTCATAAAACAGAAATGGATGCGTATAATACATATCTGGCTATTAGAGCTAACTGGTTGGGATTAAATGTCCAAGATCGAACGGATCGTGTACTAACACGGGTGGGAGCTATGCTACGCTTATTTACCTCTAAGGATGGTACAATTTTGAAACAGGCGGTTTCAAAATTGTCTCCGGCAATACAGGCTCAGATTATCGAGCAACTAGATATTCGAGAAGGTGAAGAATTGGAGAGAACCCCCACTTATATACCTGCTGTACTTGTAAATCTGGCCAATAACCCTCAATTGGGATTCTCAAAAGAAGAAAGAATCTCGCAGGCAGTGATTTTAGGGCTCCCTTTTATCGCACGAGTATTAGAAACTCATAAGCAGCATTTGCTTTGTTCTGAAGAAAACTCCACTATTCCTCTAAACTTTAATAAAGCTGCAGGAATCGCTAAAACAGCTCCTCATGCTTTGACTGAAGGGTACAATATTGATTCTGAAGGGAATGTATACATGCCTGGATTCTAAATTTGATTTTGTTGCAAAAATTGATTTTTGTTGATTCCATTGTGATTCATATGTTTCTTATAGCCACATTACATACAAAGAATTTTTTTCCCCGACCTATTTTTTTCAGTTTCGGATTGGTACCAAGTGTTCGGACAGGTTCAGCTTGTATATTGGGGTAGAATTTTAACTAAGCAGATCTCCGTTCTACTCAATCTTGCTTGTGAAAGATCCTCATCCTTAATTGAGAATTCCGTGTTTTAGCCCTGACTTTGCTCTGACATTTTTTCTAGGCTTTACAGCATTGCCTTTTGCGGATTTGGACATATATTTTTCTTTGGGGAAAGACGTAAGAGCTCTAAGAGCCATGGAGCATACTCTGTCGCATTATAGAATGTGTCTTCCTTGTCTCAAGACTGAATGCAGGAATTGTTCGTTTCTTAGAGGAACAAAGCAAAGGTTTTCGTATTCTAGCAGTCGCGCCAAAATTTTTATGGCGTACGAGTTAATTTAAAATTTGCTTTTTGACATAGAGAGATTCATTTTTTAAGCGAGACGATAATGCCCTTTTTACTGAACTAATCAATATCGGTAGGTCAATGGGGAGATTTCTAATAACGATCTAAAGTTTTTAATCGCAAGCAAGTCTAACGTTCTTACCGGGGGATAGAGGTTTTGCAACACTATTCTTAAAGGCACTACTGAAAAAGTACTATACTAATTAAAGACAAATCCCTAGGATCGGATAGGAAAATTTGTAAGGCTCTAAAAAAACTGATAAAAGGTGAACGCAATGAAATTTTTAATTTGCTTACTTTTTCTTACCTCCATTTGCTATTCTGAAATAGTAGTCCTCCATCTTGAAGGAGACCCTTATTCAAGGGGAATGCAACATGGGAAAATCTTAAGAGACAAAATTCATGCTAATTTAGAAGGATTTATAGATAACCCTGATATCAAACAGAATGACCGTGTTCAATCATTTTTGTCTCAGCTTCCTAAAATTCTTCCCTATATCCCTGAACATTTCCTACAAGAAATGCATGGAGTTGCTGATGGAGCAGGGGTTCCTTTCCAAAAAGTTCTTATGATGAATCTTTTTCCTGAGATGTTTCATTGCACCGGGATTGCCGTAAAAGAAAAAGCAACTTACGATGGATCGCTTTACCACGTTCGTGTTCTTGATTACGGGATTGGAAAAAAACTACAGAATAGCGCAGTGTTAATGGTCGTTAAACCAGAAAAGAAACATGCCTATATGAATTTTGGATATGCCGGTTTTATCGGTACTGTGACAGGTATGAATGAGAAAAAAATAGCAATAGGAGAAATCGGGGGAGAAGGATATGGATCCTGGGAAGGACTTCCTATGGCTTTTCTTCTAAGAGAGATTTTAGAGAATTGTGAAAGTCTTGAACAAGCTAAAGAGTTGATCTGCAAGGTACCACGAACCTGTGAGTATTATTATGTTCTATCTGATGGTAATCAAGAGTCAATGGTTGGTGTTTATGCAACAGCAGATCAAGTGAAATTTATTGCACCTGGGGAAAGCTATGCCCTCTTAGCCCCGCACCATCTTCCTAAAAACTATGGGCTATCTGGAGAAAATGATAAATTTTTTCTAAATAACTACAAAACTTATTGCAATGATTGGCAGATTCGGTTTCATGATGAGTCAAATCAGCTTGTTGCTCTTTTTAATCAACAGCCTAAAGACACTATTGTTTTAAGGGGATTTGGGCATCCTGATCGCTATCCCATCACTGTTGAGCGCATTTACGAGTCTTATGGAGAGATCAATCATCTGACTCTGCAGGATATCATTAAACCTCCTGTAACGAATGAAACAAACCTTCACAATGCTATTTTTCATCCGTCCACACTTGAAGCTTGGATTTCCCATGCCAACTTAGATGGATCTCCTGCTAGCCTTCAACCTTATGTTTATGTGAATTTGAAAAATTTTCTAGAGGAGTAGTAATTAATATGGAAAAAATATTTTAGTTAAAGTATTCTAAAGGAATCATATTGAATATAGCCTACTACATAACAACAATTGTGTTTGGAGTTGTCTTTATCCTACCACTGCCTTGTTTAAAAGCGTTTGGAGTGGGTTTTATGTTTGGGATTGTGTGATGGATTCTGATGCCTCTTTATCTTCTTCCTTTTTTCTTTGTGGTTTTCTCAAAGTTTCAGTGGAAAGATCTGATGATATATGAGTTTCCCAATTCTCTTAAAAGTCATGTAATATTCGGGTTAGTCTTGGGATTTTTCTACGCGCTTTTCTGTATGCTGCTAAGGAGGCAGGCTAAGCATGGAAGATGTTGAGGACCAAAAGCGTCTTTTTTTTGGGTTTGAAGTTCATGCTCCTTGGCCTGAAACCCTCCCAGATACGCGGACATTAAAAGCGAAACACCGACATCTCACACTAGCATTTTTAGGAGACACCTCTTACAGAAAAATCCGTGCTCTTATCCCAAGGTTACCGAAGCCGCACTTTCATGTAGGACCTGTGGGAATTTCGGATTCTTGTTTGTGTCTCCCTAAACGTCATCCAAGTGTTGTGACATGGCACGTCGATCCTTTTGGAGAAGATCCCATTGGAACCTATCAAAAAGAGCTCTCAGAGTTTCTAGAAGGAGAGGGATACAAGTTGGAGAGAAGAAAGTTTTTAAAGCATATTACTTTGGGAAGAAATCCCTTCAATGAGAGGGAGTGGAAGAGGAATTTCCGTCCCCTTCCACTTTATTTTCATAACTTTCATCTTTATGAAAGTTGTGGGGGACTCCGATATGAACCGATCTGGAGCCACGATTTACTTCCTCCCTTTGAGGCAGTGCAGTCTAACGCAGACCTTGCTTTTAAAATCTATGGAAATAGTTTGCAGCAAATTTTTTGCAACGCACAAATTGCTTTGGCATTTAAGTGTCCGGAGCTTCTTCGCTTTCTTGATCCAGGGTTTGAAGTGTACTCGATCGAGGAAGGGATCCTTCGACTGAATGCAATCATGACTCAGGCAAACAGAGAGGTAAAAACCCCTTTAATGAGGGTAGAGGTTGAAGGAGAGGTTGTTCCAATGAAGGGAATGGTGATATGGGAAATGGTTGTTAATTTATAATAACCTATTTGCTAATTCGTATAAAACTGGGGCTACATCCTTTCTGGAAATGTAAAACTAGGACAAATTTTATTGGTTGCTAGAAATTGAAGCACTCCAAACGCTATTCACAAAGAAGACCTTGCTCAAGGTTCAATTAGCTATTGTCAATTTTCTAGTAGCACATCTCTCACTGAATAGAGAAATATGTCGAAGCACCAAAGGCCGCGCTCAAATGCGGCTGTCCAAAATGAGAACAGTTGTTGGCTAACAATTCTCTACATCCTAAGACCATCGTGTTACTAATCTATTAGCATCTGCAAGTTAAGTGAAGTACTTCCTGCCCAACGCTTGTATGCGTGTCCGCTCCAAGAAGTAAGAAGATTGGAATAATCAATATCCCCGATTTTAAGGGAACGAGGGGAGATCTGAGCATTCATAATGAGTCTGCGACTTACCTCTATATTATAATGGTAGGTAACGTGCCAGTAATGTTGCCAAAAACTGTCTTTAAAAAAATTTGTTGAATAATCGTAGATCCCTTGAAGAGTTTTTTGCATCGCCTCGGCATTTGGCAGTAGAAACTTTTTGTTAGGGACAATAAAATGGAATCGAGTTGTGACTTCAGTTAAGGATTTTTTAAAGCTTTTGTGCGCAGCATCTGTCATTTCTGCAAGGCCAAGATCAAATAACTTAAAAGGATGATTCATCAATGGCATTGTGTATTTTCTCTCAAAGAAGATCCAGCTTATTTGAGAGAGTTGGAGGAGAGTAAACGCTTCAATAGCTGCACTGATAAGGTGAATTTGCTCATCGGAAGTATCGGGAGTAAGAGCTAAGTCAAGGAGGATTTTGCTTGTTAATGCCCATTGCATTATCCTGAATGAAGTTGGCGTTGTTGAATTGACTATTAAATTTGCGAGATCGCTCTCTGGGATCGCTTCTTTAAAAAAGTGATCGATTTGATTTTTCCCTGTCTCAGTCCTGTGGTAATAAAAAATGTATACGAGAGCAATCGCTGAGATTGCAAGAGCCGCAACAATTGCCTCATTGATCAACTCTGCATGATGCATTGATTGGTAGTCATAAATTTTTCCAGCAATAGCAAGGATATCTAGGCCAATCATGACTTTTTGGATCTTATAAATGGAGCCAGCTAAGCGGTGGTATTTTTGCTGTGCTAAGATTAGACTGAGTTGTATAATCCCGTAGGTTAGATAGAGTGCCGCCCCAAAGTTGGACTTAGGTTCGAGGACATCCCCATCCCAACTAATCGGTCCTCTTTCAGCACTAAGATATCCATGTATAAGACGTTCATCGCAGCTAAAACAGCTCGGCAATTCGTTCATAGAAAGCTCGAGTGTATAGGTGGATCTTATATATCTGCCATCTTCATTTGTTATAACCCAAATACGATAGTTTGATTCGTAACTCGTATATTTTACAACTTCTTGAAATTTCTCGAAAATATGCGTTATAAGGGTATTTCGCTCTGCTGTATGTCCCTCTGAGCAGGTCACTCTATGATTTTCATCATAAGCACTTGGGGTTAAAAGAGTTATGTAGTAAATTTTCCCTGAATAACTTGTTGAATCTTTCTCAAGGTTTAGCCACTCCAGCTTGAATGAAGAGTAAAGAGATCCAGTAAGTCCACCAATTGCGACGGATGATCCAATCCGATTAGACCCCAAATAAAAAAGAGCAACGTTTAAAACAATCTGAGTTGTATAAAGCGTCTGGGCTAATCTCTGGGAGAAGGGGGCTCCCCATGAGATTTGTGTTTGGTCGCTGAGGGTGTCTTCAGGTTTAAATAAATTTGATGCGAAGATTGTTGAGTCATAGAGGACAATCAGAGTAATTGCTCCAGCGGTGACACCTGCAGTATTGTAAAGAAAAATTTTAGACGTGGACCAGTCTGGAACAGTCCAATTATTCGTAAGCATCTTTGGACTTATCAAGGAGAATTGGTACTTATCTTGCAATATTTTTGCGAGTTTCCCCGCTGTCCATAGTGTTCCTAGGCAATTAAGGATGATAAGGACCGCTGTGATCTTATAAGTGTCTTTCGCAACGCGGTGGTCGGTCCTCTGCAGGTGAAGCACTCCCGCTTGGAGGATTGCAGTTGCACCAACCACTTTTCCAATATTGTAATTAGCTAATCTAGAAGCGGTTCCAATTGAAAGCTCCGCCAATCGGAATATGTTGGAGCTCATGTGATTTCCTCGTAGTATAACTGGATAATTTGTAATTGTTTCAGCATTAGATCTCCATAAGAGAGTATGTCGGAGCTCATATCAAGTCCGATTTTTAAGGGAAATTAAGGTGTTTTTGAATAAATAACACTCTTTATTTTCTTATTTTCCCCCAATTGGTATTACTGTTGGTCCCTGAGAGTAATCACAGAGCCAAAGACAATGAGAGTCATTCCAATAATGGCAGTTAAAGGAATATTTTTATTTCCAAGAAAAAAATCGAAAAGATAGGCGAATGCCACACTTGAATAAAGAAGAGACCCTACTTTCACAGCTTTTGTATGGCGGTAAGCACGGGCTAAAAGGAGCTGGTAGATGATGGCAACCAAACCAATTACGACGAGCAAGCCCCACCCATAGGGGGTTGGAGTTTGCCAGTTGTTTGCCAGAGGTATAGATGCTAACGGAAGAGAAAGTGACATATAGTAGAAGGTAATGCGCTCAGCAGGTTCTGTTTTTGTGAGTCGACGAATTGTAGTAAATGCGATTGCACCGAGCAACCCAGCAGCAAGCCCCACAAGAGATGCCACATCAAAGATTTTTTCTCCGGGTCGAAGAATTAAAATGATCCCTAAGAATCCCACAATCAGGCCGCTCCATGTGTTTCGTGTCCATTTTTTTTGAAACCATAAATAAACAACTATAGGGATGAAAAGAGGGCGGGTATAGGTCAGTAAAACCGCATCGGTAAGGGGAAGATAGCGGAGAGCAAAATAGAGACAGAACATGGAAGAGAGAGAAGCAAATGCGCGGAGCATATGTAGGGGAAAAACTTTTGTCTTCAGTTCCTTAAACTTTCCTAGTTTAATTGGGATAATGGGAAGGAGAATCAGAAGTCCAAAAAATTGCCTGAAGAAGATAAGGACTGAATTGGGAAGAAATCCTTCGGCAGTTTGGATAAGAAAAGCCAATCCTGCATAGGATAAAGCAGCAAGGAGGGAGTAGGTAATTGCTAAAGAGGTGTTAGCATGCCTCATTGAAGAAGCTTGGAAGGTTTTGCTTTTTTCCAATCGTTTGAAAAGCGGTCCAATGCTTCAAAAGTCCCACTTTGATCAGCGATGAAAGTTTCAAAAAGTTCTTTCTTAATCGTGATGCCATCAATGCCAAGCTGGAAGCAGTCATCGATATGATCTTCCGTCTTCAGAGAGGCAGCAACGATTCCTGTTTCAAAACCATATCGATCTAACATTAGGATTATCCCCTCTAACACATCTAAAGGATTTAAGATGCGGGAGTAGTAAGGAGCTATGAAGGAGGCTCCTACATGGCAGGCAAATAATGCTTGATAGGGAGTGACAATCGCTGTTGCCATGACAGGAAATTGCAAATGTGAAAGTGATTCCATTGCCTTGAGACCTTCCTGGGTTACAGGAATTTTCACGATAATTCGCTCGGAAAAATCACGAAGCGTTTCAGCTTGCTCAATAATTCCAGAATGATCCACAGCTGTGACCTGAACGGTGATCGGACCGCCCTGACCCTTCAAAATGGCGTCGATATTCTCTTCTAGACTTATCCCTGAGTTTGCAATGAGAGAGGGATTGGTTGTAACTCCCGTTAGGATTCCTAACCTGCTTCCTAGGGTGATTATTTTAATATCTGTTGTATCGAGCCAAATATCCATAATAAACAGTTTAGGTTACTACCCAATCTCCCTTCTACGAATTTTTTCAGTTTGTTCGAAATCCTTACGTAGTTCTTGGAAGTTTGAAATAAGAACACCAAAATCATTCTTTCGAAGGGCTAAGACATCCACCGGGGAGAGACAACGGACCGTTGCGAGTCTTGACCGTTGGTTAAGAAGAGCCATTTCTCCAAAATATTCTCCTTTCCCAAGCTTGGCAATTAGTCTTTTCTTCTTTTCTTTTGTTGTGAAAACTTCAACCTCTCCATTTACAATAATGTAGAGGTAATCGCCGACATCTCCTTGATGGAAAATAATTTCATCAGCCTCAAAATGGAGTTGAGCAATTCCTTGTGTTGGGCTTGCTTTAACTTGGACAGCTTCGATAGGAATCATGGTATCAAGTGCCCACGAGAGAGCCACTTTGATTTTTCGATCAAGACCGGGAAGCTTTGCCCAATAAATCAAGCGCCACATGACCCAAGCAGGGAGTCCAGAAAACTTAAACTTTCCAAATAGCTCTGCTACAGCAGAGTGGTGACCGAGGGCTCCCATCATCCCTAAGGCCTTAAATCGAAATTCTTTTTTTCTTCCTCCAGAAAGTGAAGCAGCAATATTATGAGCAAGGACCTTAGCTTCTCGGATTGCAAACTGAGCTGTTGGAGGACAAAGTCCTCCTCCTTCTAGATTTGGAATCGCTGTACAGTCTCCAATGGACCAAACATTTTCATGTCCTTCAACTTGCATTCTCGCATTCACAACAATCTTTCCTCTTTCAAGGCGCAGCGGAAGCCCTTCAATCAAAGGGTTTGGGGAAGAAGGAACAGTAGAAATAACCGTTTTAGAAGGTATTCGTTCTCCAGTGTCAAGAATGGCCTCTTCAGGAGTTGCTGCTTTAAGGTGAGCGTTGAAACAAATCTCAACACCTCGTTTTTTGAGGAGCATAGCTGCATAACGTCCTAAAGTCTCAGGCATTTCCCTTTCCATAAGTCGATCTTTACTATGAATGAGAACCACCCGGATCTGACTGGGGTCAATTTCGGCATATTGTTTTGCAAGTTTTCGGACTAAGTCATTGATTTCAGCAACCACTTCTGTTCCTGAAAATCCGCCGCCTCCCACAACAAATGTGAGAAGTTTTTGTTTTAAAAGAGGGTCTTTTTCATTCGCAGCGCCTTCCAAAACCTCAATGACTTGGTTTCGAATATTTACACTATCGGCAAGGTTTTTAAAGGGAAGAGCATGCTCATGAAGCCCTGACATCCCTCGAAAGTCCGTTACGGTTCCAAGTCCTAACACCAGATGGTCATAAGGAAGCTCGAAGGGAGTGTGAGAATATTTTGGTGCGAGAATCACCTTCTGACTTTCAATATCGATCGAGTCAATTTCCCTCACATAAAGCTTAGTTTTTGGAAGGAGTTTTCTCAGGGGGTTGATTGTATCAAGGAGACCTAGAGATCCCCCAACGACTTCTGCAAGCATCGGTTGGAAAACAAAGTAGTTTTCTCGATTGACAATTGCGATTTCAAAGGGTTCCTTCGTTTCTTTTAGGTATTTTTCCAAATGCATTGCAGTATATGCGCCTCCGAAACCCCCACCCAGAATAACAACTCTTTTAACCATTGGACACCTCACTTTTCCTTCTACACCATCTGTTGTTTTCCCCCTAGAGGATAATACAACGATGCTCTCTTAGGGATCAAGAATTCGGAGCTTGGCTTCAAGGGTTGAGCACGTGAGCGTGGGCTCTGGTGGAAAGTGGGCCGTGAGAGGTTCAACACAAACGTAGGTCGCGTCTTTGGGGTGGAATATCTGGAAGGAGGTTTCTGTATCAGATACTGTATTGTAATCGATATGGAGGGAATATTCAGGCGTATTGAGATTCATGTGGTAATCGTGATCGTTGGGGGATTTTTTCTCAGGAATAAAACCGAAGTCAGCTTTCTGGGGAAGAGAAAAGTGGAGGTGGTTATTTTGAGTCCAGTTGGAGGGGAGAGGCTTCCATTTCTCCTGGTCACGGTAGGTATTTTGCACCGCTCCACAGACGGAACCTGATCCATTAAGGCTATAGCAATAATGGAGGCCCAAAATAGATGGATTTTTGCTATGGACCTTATATTCAATGAAAAGGCCGTCAGTAAGGAGGCGTGATTCAAACGTCATGTCGAAATTTTGCCCTTCAAGCACCTTTAAAGGGACCTTTTTATAAAGGTCATTTCCATAAAGTCTTCCTTTAATTTGGGTGGAGCTTGCGACAAACTTCCACGGAACATAGCGAGCTATTCCATGGGGAAAAGGTTCTTTTCCCCCTTGAGCCATTACTTTAGCAACGTGGGGAAATAAAGATAGGTCAAAATTTGTAGGAATCTCTTTTCGGTGATAAAAATGTGGACCAATCAGTGCCCCAAGTCCAGCGAACCTTTCATCAAACAGAGGGCGGGTGGCCTGATCAATCACCTCTATTCCCCCCAACTTATAACTTATCAGGTTCATCCCTCTATCAGGGACAAATGTAGCTTCCAAAGGATGTCCGAGGGGCGAGATGTTTTTCAATGTGACTTTTTTCACGGCTTGATGTAGCGTCCTTTCTTATCGAGCAAGTGGCCGACAACGGCAACAACAAAATCAATAATTTGCCAAAGCCCAAGGCCCCCTGCTGTAATAAGCATAAGGATTCCTGTTCCAATTTTGCCAATGTAGAATCGATGAATTCCTAAGGTTCCTAAGAAGAAACACAGAAGAATTGTAGCAAGGTAACTTTTAGGACTATTTTCCATCTGTCGAGCTCCGAATAAATATCATTGGAAGCGTTAAGAGTAATATAAGTGCCGGAATAATTTCTAGTCTTCCCATCCACATTAAAGCCATAATAACCCATTTTCCCGCAGTAGAAAAGTCTGGATGGATGATTCCACTTGAAAGACCCACATTACTCATCGCACTCGTTACCTCAAAAAGAGCATCAAGGCCACGCCCTTTTGGAACCCATTTTAAAATGAGAAACCATCCGAGGAAAAGAGTAGATGTCCATAGAGAAAATAGAATTCCTGCAGTAAAAAGGCGTTCGCTCGTCTGTGTATGTGGAAGAACAATCCCTGGAGGTTCTTGGTTTGGAGGGGATTTGGTTTCCTTAAATTCTCCAGTAATGTACTTTTCATTTTTCGAAGTGATCGCTAAAATTCGGAGGACAACTCCAGAAACGAGATAGATAAGTCGGCGAATCTTGAGGCCACCTGTCGTTGAGCCTGTTGTTCCTCCAATGAACATTCCCATAATCAGAAACAACTTTGTCATTGGACTAAGTAGAGAAAGATGCATTGAAGAATATCCACAGGTAGTAAGAGCAGAAATCCACTCAAAAAAAGCATCGAGCTTATATCCTCTGAGCCCGTTCCACCAATTTAATAGGAGAATGAGAAGGCCTCCACCAATCGCAAAGATATAGAGCAATCGGTGTTGCCAATTTTTCCATAGAATGGCATACTCTTTCTCTCGAATTACCCGGAAATGAACTGAGAAACTGATTGCTCCTACGAGCATCATAAACATTGCAATCACTTGAATAGACAGATCGTAGTCCTGGAAATTTGTATGGGTAATCGTGAATCCCCCAGTTGAAATGACAGTCATTGCGTGATTCGCAGCATCCCAGAGAGGCATCCCAGCGACGAAGAAAAGGAAAAAAGCAATTCCGGTAAAAATGCAATAGATTCCCCAAATCCAATGGGCTGTTCCTGTGATATTTTTTGTCATTTTTTCACTCCGAGCCTCAGCATAATATAGCTGAAATCCTTCCTTATTTAGGTGGGTAAGAGCAAGCACAAAAACGACAAGCCCAAGTCCTCCTGTCCACTCTAAAAGAGAACGCCACCACTGCAAAACGTGAGGGAAAACCCCCGAATGTTGCATCATTGTGAGTCCTGTGCTTGTAAAACCTGAAACCGACTCAAATATTGCATTGGAAGGATTGCGGAATACTTGAAGAAGTTCCGACTCCACCTCACTTTGAAGCTGAAGATATGAGATCCAACAAAAAGGGACGGCAGCAATTAGTGAGCATATAAGCCAGCCAAGGCCAGCAATAATCATTGCATCCCATAGATGAGATGTCTTTGATTCTTTTCTTAATCGATACAAGAGTTGGCCTAAAACAAGAGAAAAAACTGCAACAATTCCAAAAGGGATGAGGGCAAACCACTCCTTAAAAATCAGAGCAATAACTAGGGTAATTGCAGCCATTCCTGCGGGAACATGGAGCAAGAGCCCCAATTGTCCGATGATGGCAAGCCAATTAATTTTTTGTTTAATCAGGTTCATAGACCTCCATCCTAGATTTTTCCCCCAACATTGTCAAACTTAACAAAGATGGTTTCTTTTCTATTAATAGTTGCTTTTATTAGAAAAATCTTAGTAAGATAATGGGATGTATCCTCCAAAAAAGATTCGTAATATTGCGATTATTGCCCATATCGACCATGGGAAAACAACCCTCCTTGATTGTCTTTTGAAGCAAGCAGAGATATTTCGAAAAAATGAAACTATTCCTGAAAGGGCAATGGATTCTAACGAGCTCGAGAAAGAACGTGGAATCACCATTTTTGCAAAACATACAAGTTTATTTGTTGATGGATACAAGATTAATGTAATCGACACCCCTGGACACGCCGACTTCTCAGGAGAAGTGGAGAGGGTACTAGGGATGGTCAATTGTGTCCTATTGATTATTGATGCTGGTGAGGGACCGATGCCTCAAACCCGGTTTGTTCTTTCTCAAGCGCTAAAGATAGGGATCAATCCCATTGTTGTTCTGAATAAAATCGACAAGCCCCATGCTGACCCTGAAAATGCTCTCAATAAAACATTCGATCTTTTTGTAGAACTGGGAGCCAGTGATGAGCAGCTCGACTTTTCTTATTGCTACGCTTCTGCCACTGGAGGATATGCTTTCCTTAATGAAGGAGATGCTCGGGAGAATATGAAGCCATTATTTGATTTAGTGGTCGAAAAAGTTCCGCACCCTCCTGGAAATTTAGAAGTTCCTTTTTTAATGCAGGCAAGTACAATTTCTCATAGTGATTTCTTGGGACGACAGGCGACAGGACGCATTCTTGAAGGAATTATCAAAAAGGGAGATTCCTTCACAATGATTGAAAAGGGCGGTCATTCTACCCAACATAAAGTGACACGAATTGATGGATATCATGGTCTCAAGAAAGTAGAACTTGAAGAGGCAGGAGTGGGAGATATCGTAAGCATTTCTGGTGCTCCTGACGTGATGATTGGAGACACTCTTTGCAATCCCAATCATATCCAGCAACTTCCGTCGATTGAGCTTGGTGAGCCTACTCTATCTGTTGAGATCTCAGTAAACTCTGGCCCTTTTGTGGGACGGGATGGAAAGTATGTCACGATGAATAAAATTCGTGAGCGTCTCCTTCATGAAAAAAAATCTAACATTTCCTTGAATGTTGAAGAGGTTGAAGGAAGAGACGATTCTATTCAAGTTGCAGGGAGGGGAGAGTTGCACCTCTCGATCCTTATTGAAGCGATGCGTCGAGAGGGATATGAGTTTCTAGTTTCAAAACCTCGAGTGATTCTGCGAGAAAATAAAGAAGAACCCATTGAGCATACCCATATCGAGGTTCCCGAAGAATTCTCCGGTACAGTTATTGAAGAGATCAACCGGCGCAAGGGGGAGATGCTGAACTTCCACACAAATGAGCATAACATTACAACTCTAGAGTTTTCCCTCCCTACCCGAGGCCTCATCGGATATCGGAATGAGTTTTTAACGGTGACACGAGGACTAGGAATTTTAACTTCAGTTTTTGATTCGTATGGTCCCTATCGAGGGGAAATCGCGGGACGAAAAAATGGCGCCCTTATTTCCATGAATCAAGGGAAAGCAACTGGTTATGCCTGCTTTAACCTACAGAGCCGAGGGACAATTTTTGTAAAACCGGGTGACGATGTTTACGAAGGAATGATCATTGGAGAAAATAATCGAGATAATGATTTAGTGGTCAATATTACTCGAGAAAAACAACTCACAAACGTTCGCGCTTCCGGTACAGATGAGAGTTTGACCCTCACTCCAGCAACCATGCTTACTCTTGAGCAGGCTATTGATTTCATTCAAGATGATGAGTTTGTTGAGGTCACTCCCAATCGCATCCGTCTTAGAAAAAAAGTTCCCAATGAAATCCAACGAAAATCTTCTTCTCGCAAATAAACAATAAATACTCTACTTTCGTCTCTTGTAACCTTTGAGGTAAAATAATATGTTGCTTGAGAGATTTGAAGAGAAGGGGCTTTCTCACTATTCGTATGCGGTAGGGTGTAAGGGAAAGGGACAGATTGCAATTATTGATCCCCGGTTTGATGTGGATATCTACCTAGAATATGCAGAGAAAAATCAACTTGTTATTTCTCATGTTTTTGAGACTTATATCCATGCCGACTATGCATCTGGAGCACGCTATCTCGCAACTCGAGCAGAGGCAACCCTCGGAATTTCAGCTTACGATAAAGGGGAAAAATACGAAGTGGACTTCCCCCATAAAGAGTGTTTTGATGGAGATGCCTTTCAGCTTGGAAGCTTGATCATTAAGATTCTTTATACCCCTGGCCACACTCCTGAACATATTTCCTTTTTAGCTCTAGAAGGAAACAAGCCTCGAGCACTATTTTCTGGAGACTTTCTTTTTGTTGGCTCGGTCGGTCGTCCTGATCTTATTGGAAAAGACAGAACAATGGGCCTTGCAAAGCAACAATATCATTCAACAAAGGAAAAGCTTGAGAGTCTTCCTAACACTTTAAAAATCTATCCTTCTCATGGATCAGGTTCTTTTTGTGGAGGGGGAATTGCAAGTCGTCCCTTTTCAACGCTAGGACAAGAAAGACTTACTAACCCCTTTTTAAAACCGGATATCACCGAGGAAGAGTTTATCGATCTGATTCTCTTAAGGATCCCCCTGATCCCTGACTATTTTGTTCTGATGAAGGACTACAACTCTTGTAGTAAGCGGTGTCAACTCGTTTCTGCAGTTCCCTTAGAACTTTCTGACTTTAAGAATAAGTTTGAGAAAGGGGCTGCAATTATTGACTTGCGGAATCAGCATGTATTTAGCAGGTGCCATATTCCGGGATCGATTTGTATCGGTGGGGGAGAAAAAGTAGGTTTTTGGGCTTCCACGTCTGTTTCCTATGATGTCCCCATTCTTATTGTAACTAATGATCCTATGATTGTTCCAGATGCTTTTGTTTCTCTTGCTCGTGTGGGGCTTACCAGTGCAGAAGGCTATCTGAAAGGGGGAATCGATATTTGGGAGGAGAGCGGAGAAAAAATTGAAAAGGTTGCTAGGATATCTCCTCAGACACTCAATGACGCAGAAGAACGGGTCCATGTGATCGACGTACGCTCATTTGGTGAATGGGTAAGAGGTTACATTAAAAATTCCTGCCACATTCCTTGTAGTGAGCTCAGCAAAAGGGTAGGTGAACTTCCAGAAGGCCAGATTGTTTTTGTTTGCGCAGGGGGATACCGCTCTATTCTAGCTGCAAGCATTGCTCTAAAGCATGGAAGAAAATTAGTTGCTCACCTCCCTGGTGGTGTCATGGCTTGGCGCGGAGCTGGTCTCCCCCTCACCGTCTGAGATTAGTTTTTTCTCTTTCCATTTTCCCCTCGCAAAACGGATTAGAAATAGGGTTGCTGCCATAAAGCTGTAAAATACCCAGATGTTGAGAGCTCTTTCTATAGGCGCTTTTGGGATAACTACAAAAAAGTAGGTGGGAAGCAGCATAAAGCACCAAATAGAGATGAGCCCTAAGATCATAGGGAAAAAAGTGTCTCCTGCAGAGGTCAGAAGGCCGCTGAGAAGCCATCGCACATTCTCCAGAGTCAAGTAGATGATCAATGTAATCATTGCAAACTTGAGGGCGACCTTCACTTCTCCGAGCATCTCGGGAGAAATTTCCAATGCCGATCCCGTTAAAGCCTCGGGATTTTTAAAGAAGAGGTTGATAAAGAACTCAGAAAAGGTTCCTAAAAAGATAGCAAGGACCACTCCAAAAATCAGAGAGAGTTTGATTCCTGACCAGAAGAGACGTTTCACCTCATGGTGTTTCTTAGCTCCGATCAGGTTTCCAGAAATAGCCGCTGCACCTTTTTCTAGGCCAAGTCCAAAAAAGAGAAAAAGGAGAAGGATGCTTTGAGTGACGCTCGCAACCAGAATATGTTTCGTGCTCATTCGCTCCATCATCATGTAGAACGTTGCCCACCCGAGAAGTTCAAATAAGACAAAAAGAGCAGGAGGGGCACCAACACGCAGACATTTAAAGAACAGACTTTTGTTAAATCTCCAATTTCCTGTTCCAAACGATTCTTGGTTCTTTTTTCGGAGGAACAAAGTTCCGATGATCGCAACTTGGACAATAACTCCAACTCCTGTTGCGATCGCTGCTCCCTTGATACCCATTGAAGGAAATCCAAATTTTCCAAAAATAAAGATGGGATCGAGGATGATATTTATTCCATTCCCAAGGACGCCCATCCATTTAATGATGCTTGTTTTACCCTGGCCAATATAGAAAGCAGAAATAGCAGTGAGGAGAGTAAGCCAAGGAGCATAATAATTATTCCATCTGAAATACTCTGCCTCACTGATATTCATGAGACCGATCTTCATAAAGTAATCACTTCCAAAAAATCCGAGTGCAAAAAAGAAAATAAGGGAAAGACCCGAGAACCAGATCATCTGCCAAACAGGATTGCCAAGTTTTTGATACTGTTTTGATCCGTTGTATTGGGCGACGAAGACCTCTCCCATTGCTGCAAAGGTGACACACATGAAACTTCCTGCCCAAAAGAGAGTGCCTGCACTTGTCGCTGCACTCAGGGCATCTGCTGAATAATAGGAGAGGAAGAGGCGGTCGGCAAACATCATTGATACCATCGATAAAAAAGAGATCATCAACGCTGAAGAGACCTTCCAGAGTTGCCGTAGAGAACCATTGGAAATTTCATGCGTATTCATACTACCTTTTGGGATGGGATTTTACTTTCGAGTAGAGCACAAGTCTACCCTAAGGAGAGAGATTTCGAAAAGTGAAATTTTTTTTCTATTGGAAATATATTTCTCCATCGGTTATATTCTGGCACCTAAGTCCAATGTTGTGGGGGTTTAGCTCAGTTGGTAGAGCATCTGATTTGCATTCAGAAGGTCAGGAGTTCGACTCTCCTAGCCTCCACAATTTTTTACCTGCGGTTATAGCTCAGTTGGTTAGAGCGCTACACTGATAATGTAGAGGTCCCAAGTTCAAGTCTTGGTAACCGCACATATTTCTGGAGACTTGTGGAAACATCGTTTGTTGAGTCCACCAAAACCCTTAACGAGTGGGCGTGGAAAAATCTTGAAGAACCCCTTCTCCCTTCCAATAAAGATATTTATGTTACATCTGTTGCGCTAAGAGCAATTAAATTTGCACTCCTCCTGCCCGCCGCATGTGGGACCTCTTTGTTAAACTTTATTGGACGTTCTTTTGACTCTGTTCCAAAAGGATTTAAAGGAGTCTATGCAGACTCTCAAAAATGGGGACAGGTTCGGCTTTCTCAAAACTTTGAGTGGCTCAAAAATCTTCTTGTGGGAACCGCAACAAGCGAGTATCAATATTCTGGAAAGGAAAACTGTCCCGAGGCTCAGTGGGCTCGTTGGGAAGAAGAGACCCTACCTCTTTCTCAGCAATCGGGAGCCGCCTGCCATTTATGGACAAATCCTGAAAAGTTCGTGCAAATTCTAAAAAATCTTCATATGACAACTTTTCGCTTTTCTGTTGAGTGGAGTAATATTGAACCCAAGAAAGGGGAATTTAATGAAGAAGCTCTCAATCATTATGTCCATTTCTGCAAGAGACTTACCGAAGAAGGGATCGAGCCCATGGTCACCCTCCACCACTTCACCCACCCGCAGTGGTTTGAAAATGAGGGAGGGTTTGAAAAGGAAGAGAATATCCATCACTTTGTTAACTTTTCGAAAAAGATTTATGAGAGGCTTAATCTTCATGTTAAATACTGGTGCACAGTTAATGAACCCGCTATCGTGGCATTTTCAGGGTATGTCTTAGGAGACTTTCCACCCAACCGAACAAATATTTCTCTTTCAGCAACCCTTCTAAAAAATCTCCTAATAGCGCACTGTGAAACATACCGAGCACTTAAAGAAATTCGGGAGGATCGAGAGATTGGATTAGTGCATCAAGCGCTCAAGTTTGTTGCGCAACACAGATGGAACCTCGTTGAAGTTTTAACCGCTAGTTACCTTACCCGCATGACGCATGATGTGGTGATGGACTTTTTGGAGACAGGGAGGTATCACTATAAGATTCCTCTTTTTGCCAATGTTTTTTATGAAGAGAAAGAGATTGTGCAACTTAACGACTTTATAGGCATCAACTGCTACGTTCGTCCCCTTATTGGAATGGGCTTTTACAAAACAGTCTTAGACTCCACCCACTATACCCACGAAGAAATGACAGGGATGCCATTTCGTGAAGACCCTGCAGCCATCTACGGGGCTCTGGTAGAAATGCATGAGAAGACAGGGAAGCCTCTTTTTATTACTGAAATAGGAATTGCAACAGAGGATGAATCTCAGCTCAAGCGTTATATGGAGCGCGCACTTTACTCTATAAGCCAGGCGTATGAAGAGGGAGTAGATATTAGAGGGATTTATATATGGTCTCTCATGAAAAACTTTGAGTGGAATCTAGCATGGGGCCATAACTTTGGGATCTGCGATCAGGAAGGAAACCTTCGAGA
The DNA here is from genome assembly GCA_946127115.1 of uncultured Chlamydia sp. Taxonomy (GTDB): domain Bacteria; phylum Chlamydiota; class Chlamydiia; order Chlamydiales; family Simkaniaceae; genus Neptunichlamydia. Next base: position 106,775 of record CAMGYI010000002.1, on the reverse strand, counting down.
AGGGGTCAAGCCTCTGCTTTCGCAGGTTCTTTTGAGCCCTTAACAATGTAGCCTTGCTTTAGCTCTGCTTGGTAGACGATAAAGAGTCCCAAGGAAACAACTGAAGTGGAAAGTAAAATCTGCCACGAAGGGGATTCTCCCAAAATAATCCAGCTGTTAAGTGAGGCAAAGATGGGGCTCAGGAGACCCATAAATGAGAGGAAGGTTGCAGTGTATTTCTTTAGCATGAATCCATAGAGATTATAGCAAAAGATATTGGAGACAAGGGTTATAATGATAATACCCTGGATAAAGGGAGCTAAGTGTCCCGCTGCGATAGGTACTGGAGACCAATTGTCGACAAAGCAGGAGTGAACGAAAGCTATGGATCCTCCAATCAACATGCTATAACCGTTTGCGTAAAGAGGGGAAAGAATTTGGTTTTTAACAATGATGCGGAGAAGCACCCATCCGTAGACTGAAAAGAGGGCTGCTCCCATAATTGCAAGTTCGGGCCAGGAGAAAAAGCTGAAGGCTTTAAGAAGTCCTTCATCTCCTGTTTGCATCATAAGCACAGGGAAGAAACCTGCAAAACCAATAAGCATTCCAAACAGCTTTTTCTTGTTCATCTTTTCTCCAAAATGGATATAGGAGAAAATTGCTGCAAAGAAGGGGGAGAGACTATAGATAAAACAGGTCTTAGCGGCTGTTAGATGTTGGAGACCCCAAAACTCCAAAACATTCGTTAAGTAAATACTAAAAACCGATAGGGCTAGGATAGGAAGAATCTGCTTTTTCCCAACTTTTAAACTGCTACGATTTCTAATGAAAATCCAGCTGAGGAGAATAATTCCTGCAAAGACCATGCGGAAGCCTGTTAAGAAAACAGGAGGGCTGCTTTCAAGAGCGATTTTTCCGAGTGAGAAAACGCTAGACCAAGCAGCATACATAAAAATGACAAGGAATATCGACATAATCAATTTTTGATTTTAACGCACTAGAAACGCCGATCTTAGCAGATAGAGTGGAAGGGATCAATAAAAATTATGCACCAGCTGCGGCACCAGCTCGCAGATAAATATTCTGAACACGGCGTTGCCGTTCTTGTTTCATTTTCTTTTCCTCCTCTTCTTGCTTAACAATTAGAGGGTGACTATTCGTATAGAACGTCGCCATCCCTTTTGTTTTGATGAGTTTCCGTCCTCTTATCAGAGGGCTATCAAGATTAAACTTTGTTCTTGCCTTGTTAACATAACGGTCAGGGGCCATCCGGAGAGCAATGGAGTTTCCGTTCCACTCAAAGCCATGGGCATGAGAGAGTTGCTGTTGTCCGTTAATCTTTCCTTCTGAGGAGCGGGAAGCTTGTGTGACTTGGTGAACTCCATGAATGTTGGCCATATAAAACTCTTTAAAAGAGGGTTGCTCGAGAATATCATGGGGGTTCTCAACAGGAATATCGTATCCTAAGTTTCTCCAACTCTGCAAGGCAGTTGAAATAGAATTTGAAAGAGATGTGTGGTCGATACTATTTTCACAATGATTAATAACAGGGATTTTTAAAATTTTCATGACAAGATCGCGATAGAAAAATTCTTGTTCCGCTTTGAGTTTACTGGGGTTAGTAAGGTGATCTCTTGCTGACCGTAATAGGTCTTTATCTTTTGGACTGATAGACGTGTTATCTGCAATTGCGTTATTAATCAATGGAAAGAGTAAAGCATATCCTTCATTATTAATTTCTGTTTGCTTCCAAGGAGTTCTAGCTAAGGCGTGGCTGGCTAAGGAATTAAATCCCTGATTAAAATAGAGTGGTTTGATCGTGACGGAGTGTTGTTCCCCATTTTTGTCAGTCAGAGTAATAGGAGGTTCCTTTGAAAGAGTGTCAAAAATCGCTTTTTCTCTGAGAACGGATTCTCTTTCATCAATTCCCATTAATCTTGTGATGCTCATTCCAAGAAATTGGTTAGAAGACATCAAATTATTGACCGTAAAGGAAAAGTCGTACCCAGCTTCAGTTTTCACCAGCCCCTTTTGGGCCGCAGGGCCTCTTGCCATCTCTTCTTGAAAGAGATAGTTCAGTTGTTCCATGGCCTTAGACTTAGTATCTCCGCGTCCCGTATACGCAATCGATTCACCCGTGAAACAATCATCATGAACACGCATCATGGAAATCCCTTTTGCAAATCGATCATTACTTGAGGTTACAGTATTTTGGAGAAACTCTTTGTCTCCTTTTTCATTCATAAATGAGTAACCTGATTCGCCGTTGTGATGCCATTGAACGATTGAATGCGTTTTGAATAAATCCTTAGATGCAAGAGATTGAATATCAGGTCTTACTATAAAATCCCGCACCTGTTTTACACTAAAGTTAACCCATGCTTTCGTCTTAGCTCGTCCTAGAAGTTCTCGGTCATAATTTATGAGTCCTTTGCTAACGAAGCCTTTAAGGCTCCTCCTTCTGCGAAGACTTGTCCAGGCTGCATTTATAATGTGCATTGTTCTGGAGCAGACACCTTTAATTTTTGCTTTGAGGCCATCTTCAAAACCACGGTATCGATCAGCTGTTGTAATTTCTCTGCTTTCCCACCGGCTTTTATTCTCTTTGATCCGCTCCTTGGCAATATGATAGAGCATTTCATCTCGGCGCTCGAATTGCATAGTAGAGCGGAGGGGGGCTTGTCCATCAAGGAATTCGACCTCCGTATGTGAGTGCCCAGGATCGACGTAATATATCGATCCTGTGAGATTTTCTGGAAATAACCGATCCTGAAGAGGATATGAGGTGGACTCTCCAATATCCATTTGAACGTACCTATTTTAATTTAAATAATTATAACATGTTTATTTATATATAGATAGTAATAAAATATTATCTATATATTTTTTGTTATTATATCGTTTCTGTAGGTCTTCATGAGCTTCACCATAAAGTGGAGATTGTGGATTGAAGCTAATGTCATGGAAATAAGTTCTTTAGATTTAAATAGATGGTGGATGTAAGCTCTTGTGTAATTCTGACAGGTATAACAGGTACAACCTTCCTCAATCGGCTGAAACTCACCGCGATGTCGCCCTCGAATAATCTTTATCCCTCCCTCTTGGGTTAGAAGGGTCCCGTGGCGAGCTGCCTTGGTAGGATAGGAACTATCAAAGGTGTCGATCCCTAGAGGAATGCAACTCTTTAATGACTCTAGATCAGCAATACCGAGTAGGTGGTTAGGGGCATGATCAGGGAGCTTGGGCAAGAGGGAAGTCAGCATAGGAACCATTTCCCCTTTTGATTTTCCCATGCTTCCACCGATCGCAAAGCCATCAAACGGAATCTTCCGAAGGAAGTTGCAGCTCTTTTCTCTAAGAGCATCATTCACCCCTCCATGAATCACGGCATACATTGCTTGGCTCTGTGGATTTTTGAGGTGAGCTTCGAGAGAGCGTTTTTCCCAAGCATGGGTTCTGTCAAGGGATTGTTTTAATTCTTTTTCTCCGATGTGATAAGGGGGAAGTTCGTCAAAGGGGATAATAATGTCGGCGCCTATTGCTTTTTGCGCTTCAACGGAAGTTTCTGGAGTGAGCAATATCTTCTTTCCATCTCGATAAGAGCGGAAGTGTACCCCTTCCTCAGTGATTTTTAAAACTGAGCCCCCGTGCTTTTTCATTCCCTTACTCTTTAGCTCATCTGCAACACTTCCATAGGCTAAGCTAAAAACTTGAAACCCTCCAGAATCAGTAATAATCGGCATATTTCGGCCTATAAAACGGTGAATCCCCCCACCTTTGACAATTACGTCTGGTCCTGGTTGCAGAAGTAAGTGGTAGGTGTTGCAAAACATCAGCTGCAGGCCGATCGAGCTCACCATTTCATTGTCGAGTGCTTTCAGTGTTCCATTCGTTCCTACAGCGACAAAATTAGGGGTGTCAATAATCCCATGAGGCGTATGAATCCGTCCAACCCTAGCGCGAGATTTCTTTGATTGATGAAGAACTTCAAACTTGAACGGGGTCATAGCGAATCAACTTTTTAACAATGAGGGTGAAAGGAGCAATTGTGAAGATAGTAATTATTTTAATGATATAGCTCATCACAATGATATCCTTCATGCAATGGACAATTCCATAGAGAGCAACGAAGCTAAAAAAGACTGTATCTAGAAACTGTGTTACCAAAGAAGCGAGGGCAAATGGGATGAAAAATGGAATTTTGGGGAATCTTTTTTTGATCCATCCAAAAAGTGTCATATCGATCTTCTGAGTGATAAATGCTGACACAAAAGAGGTAAACATGATGCGTGGGGTATATCCCAATATCTCAGCGAAAGCGCTGTGCATGGTATCATACTCTGAAGGGATATAGCGTATTTGAAATTGCGACATGATAATGACTAAAAAGAGGAGAAAAAAGACAACTCCAAGCGTTTGATTCGCAAACTTTTTTCCAAAGTAAACCTGAACCAAGTTCATCGAAAAAATAGAGCCAACCGTATAAACCTCGCTGCATGTTACATTAAGGCCAAAACAGGTCATTTGTTTCATTACAAAGAGATTGGCTAAGACAATCTGAATCGCTAGAGTTGCCATGAGGGTTTTTTTTCCAATTCTAAGCGCAATGAGAATAAAGCTTACCAGAGCAACGATATGAAAGAGGAAGATGATTTCGTTCATTGTTTGAGTGCAACCCCTTCAGGGATATGCAATGTGGTTGTAGGGAAAGCACACTCTGCACCGTGACTCTCAATGATTTCAATCGTTTTCAAATAGACATCTTGCTGCACCAGCATATAGTCGGCCCATTTAGTTGTTTTTGTAAAACAATAGATTAAGAAATTTAGCGACGAAGGTCCAAACTCATCGAAGCGAACCATTATCAAGGTTTTCTCATCGATTTCTGGGTGATTTCGGATCATTTCCTCGACTTCGGCAACGATTGTCGATACATTTTTAGCATCATTATAGCGGATGCCTACCCGTGTTTTAATACGCCTGTGCGACATTCTAGAGGGGTTCACAACTGAAATTGTTGAGAATACTCCATTCGGAACGTAGATAGGTCGCCTTTCAAATGTTCGAATACGTGTGAGTCTCCACCCAATATTTTCAACGTATCCTTCAATCTCTCGATCGGGAGACTTAATCCAGTCTCCAACAGAAAAAGGGCGATCCATGTAGATCATGAGACCCCCAAAAAAGTTTGCTAAAAGATCTTTTGCTGCCAAACCGACAATCAAACCTCCTGCACCACCAAAGGCTAGAACAGCAGAAATATTGACATTTCGCGTTTGCAAATAGACCAATACGGCAATTATCACTGCAGCAACTCTTGAAATTTGGCAAATTGCACGGACAGTTGTTTTGTCATACCGCTTCTTGTTTGAGCGTTTTTCACGTGGGTAAATGTAATCAGTCTCTGTATTCTTGATAAATCTTAAAATAAACCAAAGACTAACGGCAACGAAACTGAAATTTCGGAATGGCTTAAACAGATCAACGAAACTGTCCTTCTCAAAATGGAAAGCCAATAGCTGTACAGAAAAGCTGAGACCTAGTATCCATATAATGAGCTTGAGCGGACGGATTAAAGATCTTAGCAACGCGGAGTCCCAAGTTAAATGAGTCTTTTCTAATTTTGGGTAGACTCGTTTATAGAATCGGCTGACAATAAAATGGACAATGAGGATCAAGGCGATAATAATTGCAATCGGAATAATCCACCCTCGGTGCAGGAATATATCTGCGATCTCCGTTGTCTGCTCTTCCATCATTAAATCTTGAGGAGTTTTTCTAGTTCGCCCTGTTCATGTAGCTGCATGACGATATCGCAGCCACCAATGAATTGCCCTCCAATGTAGAGCTGGGGGAGGGTCGGCCAGTTTGAATACATTTTAATTCCCTGGCGAAGCTCGTCATCTTCGAGAACATTGCGGGTGTCAAAATCAATTCCAAGATCATTTAAGACCTCAACGACTTGCCCTGAAAAACCACAGAGAGGCATCATCTTCGACCCTTTCATAAATAAAATCACAGGGTGTGTTTCGACATCTTTTTTAATTCTTTCTTGCATTGTACTCATGGTTTTATTTATTCTCCCATTCGTCGGGGGTGTATGTTTTCAAACTCATCGCATGAAGCGACGAACCAAACAACTCTGCCAATGCTTCCATTACCAGTTGTTGCTGTTCGATCAAGCTCTTTCCGACAAACTGGGACGCTACTACAATGGCATCAAAATGGAGGCCATCACCCCGAGGGTTTTTAAGCTCTACAGTTGCACCATCAAGAGCATCTAAGATCGCATCTTTAATCTTTTTTACGTCTATCATATGGCCAGCATTGTACCCCATGATCGTATACTAGTGCAAGTCGTATTAAACTTTTCTTCTACTATCTAATTCTTTTTTGTGGACGGCAGGAGTGTGGAAAAGAATTGAATCAACCAAATACAGTTACGCAGATCTTTCCGCCGTGCCGTTCAGCGATAATGCGAGCCAGCCGACAGGCTTCCACCATAATAATCCCTCCAAAGACGGTTTCTTGGGAATTCAAATCATTGGGAAAGATCCGACTAAGTATGATCATGAATAGAGGTGTTTGACGGTTTTCCCCCTTCCATATTCTACTCAATAGCAGGGGGAGTTAGTTGAAAACAACTGTTTTATGACCATTAAGGATAACGCGTTGCTCAATATGCCACTTTACCGCTCTTACAAGCACTTGACATTCAATATCTTGACCAAGTTGCACCAACTCTTTTGGCACTTGGTCATGCCGTACCCGGATCGTCTCTTGGTCGATGATCGGCCCCTCGTCTAAATCTGCTGTTACATAGTGAGCTGTTGCTCCAATAATTTTCACACCACGGTCAAACGCCTGGTGATAAGGCTTTGCCCCTTTAAAACTTGGAAGGAACGAGTGGTGGATATTGATAATGTGTCCCGACATTTTTTGGCAAAGCTTCTCGGTTAAAATTTGCATGTAACGAGCAAGAACAATAAGGTCAATTTTCTCTTTTTCAATGAGTTGAAGAAGTTTGCCTTCCTGCTTACTCTTGTTTTCAGAAGTGATAGGGATTAAGTGGAAAGGGACGTTATACCAGGAGGCCATCTCCTCGAGATCGCCGTGATTGGAAACCACGGCAGCAATATCAACAGGGAGGGATCCATTGGACCATCGATGGAGGAGACCATTTAGGCAGTGACTGTGTTTGGAAACCATCAAAAGAATTTTTTGGCGGAAATCCTTGTTATGAAGATCCCAAGTCATCTTAAACCGTTTGGCAAAGGTATTGAAAGCCTTAGCAATCTCTTCTTCAGACACCTCTATTGTCGTTTCAAAATAGATGCGCATGAAGAATTGTTCTGTAGAGGGGTCACTATACTGGGATAGCTCTAGAATGAAGAGTTCCTTAGCTGCCAAACTACCAGTGACAGCTGCCACAATTCCGACCTGGTCGTTGCAAGATAACGTAAGAATGTACTGCTTTTTTCCCATAGCAAAACAGTCTAACACATACCCAAATTTCTGATAAAAGTGAATTCTGATTTTGTTGCTCTTTGAACGGAGAGACGAGACCCTTTTTGGAGCAGAACCATTGCTTTAAGCTCTGGGTAGCCCCTGAGTTCTTTAAGGGAAATCAGACTGGGGAATTTTTCGACGAACTCTACATCAACCATCATCCACCGAGGTTTTTTTTTGCTTGATTTTGGATCAAAATATTTACTTTTTGGATCCCATGCCGTGAAATCAGGGTGAGCCTCTCTGCAAATTCTTGCAATTCCCACGACTCCGGGGGGTGTTGCATTTGAGTGATAGAAAAGAGCTAAATCATCCACCTTCATCTCATCTCGCATAAAGTTGCGTGCCTGATAATTGCGTACTCCCTCCCAGTGATCTTGCTTTATTCTCTGCAGATCATCAATCGAGTAGGTTGTGGGTTCACTTTTGATTAGCCAATATTGCATCTTGGATCTCTGGTTGTCTGATAAGCTGTCCCTTTATTTGGAAGGACGTGTATGGACCTTCTACAGGTTTTATTATTTGGTTGTTATCAATTCGCTTTTCTGCGCAGAATCTGAGGTCATTAGCCTTGCTACAGATAGGCTCGAACGTCTGAAGAAAAGCGTTTTTGATTAGCCAATATTGCATCTTGGATCTCTGGTTGTCTGATAAGCTGTCCTTTTATTGGGAAGGATGTGTATGGACCTTCTACAGGTTTTATCATCTGGTTGTTATCAATTCGCTCTTCTGCGCAGAATCTGAGGTCATTAGCCTTGCTACAGATAGGCTCGAACGTCTGAAGAAAAGCGTTGAAGGTTTCCCGAAGCTGGTGCTCAGGGGTCCCCTCTTTAAAGAATAAAGGGCGCCGCTCCGCTTCAAGAAAATAAGGAATTTCGGGTGTAGGGTAGTAAACTCCCTTGCGGAATTGAAAATAGAGTTGAACAAGAAATGTGTATTTAATCGAATAGGTGATCGCATAATCAGGGCAAGCTCTTTCTGCTTTCCAAATTGCATTCCAATGCTGCTCTCCGATATCTTCAAAGGCTTGACTTAGAAGACGGGACTCTGATTCTAGTAATTCCTTGAATGCTTTTGTGTACCCCCTCATATCCTCGCTAGACCAGGCTTCCCTTGCTTTTGCTTCATTAACACCAGCAATAAGCCCTAGCATCTTTTGACCTAAAGTTTGTATGGATTTGTGAGTGTTTTCAAGAGGGGTGTCTGGTGGGTCCGTGAACAAAAGATAGGTTACAAGTCTGTCCTCATCCATTCTCATTCGCATGAGCCATGAATTTTGCTAGGGTTCCGATAATAAGACCTGGGAGCACCGTGGCAATTGAAATGACAGTGTCAAGCCATCTTTTTTCTGAACTTGGCACGACATCCCAACTTGTAGTCTGTGGGAGATAGATCTTACCATGGCCAGTTAAAACATGAACCGGGCGAAGCATCCAGTTACCGAGCGTCTCTAGATTTCCCTGACGTTCAGGATTAATTGAGGAAAGGTAAAACAAGCGAAAATCCGCAACTTTCATGGATAAAAGTCTAACAAAAGAAAGATTTTATACCCAGATAATTAAAATGAAATAGTTGAATTAAATTTAACTCAGCTAGACCCTCTAAGTCTGTGTTAAGGACTTAGATCGAGCTTTCAAGACGCTTTTGAGCAAGAAGCAACCCTAAGGAGTATTCCAAAGTACAAAAAGAAAGGCATAGGAGATAGCTTTCGACCTTTCACTATTTTGGAAGATTATCTGGACTCAAACAAAATCAGCTCGATAACCTCAAGGCGTATGTAGGAGAAGATCGCTTCTACAGCGAAAGAAGTTGTAGAATAGTATGTAGACACCAATTTGATATTGCGTAGCTAGGTTGGGATTTGTCTAAAAAAAATCAAAGCTCGTTTCTGGGAAAGTTGATATAGAAAAACAGAAACAACTTCTGCATGAACTAGAAGAGTTGAAAGCCCCTTTGGGGAGAAATGACAAGGTGCTGTATATGATGGTTTAGAGAGTTTTTTAATGGAGCTAATCTCGAGGTGAGACTTATTTTTTGCTTCAGTGAAAGAAAATGGGTTGAGGAATATGCCAGTAAACCTTTTAATGGGTATCTGGAATAAATGGAGAAAGTGCTGATGGTTAAGCGGATTGCAGTAACTGGTGGTGGTGGACAGATTGCCTATAGCCTCCTCTTCCGAATTGCGAGTGGCGAGCTTTTCGGAAAAAATGAGCAGATTGCCCTACATATTCTGGAGATTCCTCAAGAAGTTGAAGGACTTAAAGGGGTTGTTATGGAACTTGAAGATTGCGGCTTTCCTCACCTAAAAGAGGTGAAAATTGGAAGTGATCCTGGAGAAATATTTGGGGATGTCAATATTGCAATTCTGGTGGGAGCAAAGCCCCGTGGTCCTGGAATGGAGCGAAAAGATCTACTGAATGAAAATGGGGGGATTTTTGTAAAGCAAGGAAAGGCTCTTAATGATGTTGCAGCAAAAGGTGTGACTGTTTTTGTTGTGGGAAACCCGTGCAATACAAATTGTCTCATTACAATGCATAACGCTCCAAATATTCCTCGGAGTCAGTTTCATGCAATGACTCGACTTGACCAAAACCGTGCTCAGTATCAACTGGCAAGAAAGGCTGGAGTGAAAGTTAATAAAGTTGAAGATGTTGTGATTTGGGGGAATCATTCTGCAACACAGGTCCCTGACTTTATTAATGCCAGAATCGGGGGGAAGAAAGCGACGGATGTCATTAACGATCGCCTGTGGTTTGAAGGGGAATTTATGCAAACAGTGCAAAAGAGGGGGTCTGCTGTCATTGCTGCTCGTGGAAAATCTTCTGCTGCATCTGCTGCCAACGCTATTTTAGATGGTGTACATGCTATTCTTAATCCAGGACCGATATTTTCTTCTTGCATCTATTCGGATGGAAACCCTTATGGAATTCAGGAAGGGTTGATTTTCTCCTTCCCTTGCGCTATGACTAGTCCTGGACAAGTTAAAGTTGTTGATAGATTTGAAAGGGATTCTTTTTTAAAGGAGAAGCTTGCCCTGACGGAAAAAGAATTGTTAGAAGAAAGAGATGCTGTTAGTCATCTCCTCAAATAAGGTAAAGTTATGGATGATGTCCTTTTTCAAGTGACCAAAGATCAACTCGAAACCGGGATGCGGGGATATCCAGTAGGGTATTGCACCACATCTTCAGTTGATCCTATCAAAGGACTTTTCTATCGCGGACGTCCCATTTCCGAGCTCTATAAATGGGAACCGGAGCGGATTTTATATCTTCTGCTGCATGGGAAAGAGGGGAGTTCCTCCGACATTTCAACCTTTAGCGGAGAGCTAAAAAATAGGGCCCATTGTTCGAGTGCTGTAGTTAAGCATATTGAATCGCTTCCAAGGCAAGGGCAGCCCATGAAACTTTTCAATGCAGCCCTTCTTATTCTTGGAATGCTCGAAGGGCAGAGAAACTATAAAGAGGATTGTATAAATCTTATTGCAAAACTACCTCACTTAGTTGCTGTTGTGATCAATTATCATGCTGGATGGGGAGAAACCTCTCCTCCAAGTGGAGATTTGGGTTATATGGAAAGCTTCGCGCGCATGATCAATGTTCCAAATAGTGATGAAACGCACTTAACAGAGGTATTCCGTCTCTTCAATATTCTTCATTATGATCATGGAGGTGGGAATCTTTCATGTTTTGTGGGGAAAGCTATCGCTTCTGGGCTGGAAGAAATGTATGGATCAATTTGCGGGGCAATGTGCGCTCTTGCGGGTCCCCGTCACGGTAAGGCAAATCAAGACTGTTTGACTTTTGTTCGCACTGTTTTTGATGAAGTAGGAGGAGAAGCTTCCACCTCTGATGTGGAGGATCTGATCCGAAAAAGACTTGAATCTAAAGAGCTTGTCTTCGGATTTGGCCATGCTGTTCTTCGTGCCGAGGATGCTCGAGCAACGATCTTTTACGACTATGCTCAGGAGCATTTTGCTGATCACCCTCTTGTGAAGATTGCCATGCTCCTCCGAACCGAAGGGCCCAAAGTCTTAAAGGAAAACCCCAAGATTTCGAGTCCTTATCCCAATGTTGACGCAATGTCAGGAACAATTCTTACTGCTGCTGGTTTCCCCTACCCCGAATACTATACTGTACTTTTCGGCCTATCTCGCTCAGTTGGGATTGCAATTCAGACCGTTTATGAAAGGCTAGAGGCTAGAGGTTGCAAGGGAACCCCTATCGTTCGACCTCGTTATTTTTATAAGGGGCCTTAATCACTAAAGAACATGAACGACAAAAACTTATTAAAAATCAGCAACGATGTAGATGCAAAGGGTGTGGTTTTATCTTAGGAGATCTCCGTATTAATCCAGAGGCTGCGGCTAAAAAAGCTTTTTTACTTGTTTAGGGAAAATATCGTATAAATAGCTAAATTATTTGGAGTAAAAAGGCCAGCTGTTCTGAAGCGGAGAGGAGTTTCTACTATAGAGAAACCTAAAATCCCTCTAGCAATTAAGGAAATGGAATTTGATAAGATGTGGCCTTTGCTTGGATCAACAAACAAATTCTGGATGATCAAGGCCTTATCGCACTTTAAGAAGAACTGTGTCCATGGATTCTTGGGTGTCTTAGCGGTGCAATGTTCTGCAAAATTTATGATAAAACTAGTCGCCTAATACATTGTAAATTTTTTATTAATTGACTGGAATACTTTTGCAAACGTTGTTTCTCAAACAGAGGAAATAGTCGATATACCTATTCTAAGGTGTGGTATGCCTTCGCAGATTCAGAAGCGTTTACATTATTTCAAAAGTTAGCACTATCAACCAAACACATCTCTGATGTTTTAAAAGCATAGACTCAGAGCAACTTTTAAAAAAGAGGATGTCATGAAAATTCCCATGATCGACATTATAAGCTTACCCTTAAACTGATGTACCTCTATTCTCGAACTGTTAAGCAGCCTGAGATTCTCCTTCCTTTAGATGGGAGAGGGTGTCAATGATTATTCTTCACCTAGCTCGGGTAGTTGCCTTACTTGTTGTATTAGAATCTTGGGTTTGAATTATTCTTTTGAGTCTGGTAGAATGATCTCATGACATTTGAAGATATTGAGCATATTTTTAATCGCGCCCTTCGGTTTTCTTTTTCGAAGAAGAAACTCCTTTTCATGTTTCCTATCTTAGTGATATGTGGGCTTATGCTTGTTTTTTGTCGAGCCTTAGCGGTTAACGCAGGACAATGGGTGGTTCTTAGTTTAACCTTTTTCCCGGTGTTTTTGTCATCTGGACTTCTTCTCGCAGCTGGTGTTGTTTTGGCGCGGATGTATCACCATGAAGTGAAGATGATTCCTCTCAGTATTAAGAAGATCTTATCCCAATCCTGGGAGCTCCTTATTGGTGTCTCATATCTAACTCTTCCCCTTCTTTTGGCATATTTGTTCCTTTGGATGGTAATGGGGATCTTTTATTTGTTAAAAGAGATTCCCGCCCTTGGAGATGTGCTAGGGGTGATTTTGGCTTTTGGCCCATTTCTGCTTGTTCTGGGCTCGCTGGTCTTGTCCTTTTTTAATTTATTTTTGCTCTTTTTTGCGACCCCTCAGATTGCTTTAAACTCGCGACTGAAGCTCAAGCTCGCTGAAGATATCTACTATCGTTTTAAGGGAAATCTTTTTTTAAACCTTGCTCTCTTTTTATTAGGGCTTGTTCCTCTCCTATTGGGGGTTGGGATCCTTTCTCTTGCTGCCTTTTTAACAGGTGTCAATTTTTTTGTGCGCACGGAGACATTGGAAATAGCCCTCCAATGGTTTTTTGTCATGATTCCCTTTTGCGCAATGCTTACTCCCGGGATTCTTTTCTTTTTTAATTTTGCCGTTGAGAGTTATGCTTTAGTGCAGAAGAAATACCCTAAGTTTAGGTAAGGAATTTAGGGCGCTTATATTCAGAGGAGACTTCCCTAAAAGATGAATGACATAAATTTCTTAATTGAATTAAAGTTTTCTGCATGAAAAAAATTGCTGTTATTGGCGCTGGCTTTTCTGGTCTAGGCGTTTGCTATCACCTCCAGCAAATGGGAGGAGACATTACGGTTTTTGATGGGAAAGGAGTGGGAGGCGGTGCTTCTGGTATAGCCTCGGGATTGCTCCATTCTTATCCTGGAGAAACAGCGCGTCTTTCTTGGAAAGGTGAGGAAGGGCTTGCTGCAACGCGAGAGCTTTTGAAACTTGTGGGGCTAGAAGCCTACAAGGAAACAGGAATCCTAAGACTTGCGCTTACAGAAAAGCAAGAAAAGGATTTCCAAGAGCGAGCAGAAGAGCGAGAGGATGTCGAGTGGTGGAGCGCTGAAAAGTGCCACGCTTTCGCTCCAGGAAGTCACTATCTTTCTGGTATCTTTATTTGTTCTGGAATCACCGTTCATGCAAGCCTTTACTTAAAGGGGCTCTGGAAGGTGTGTGAAAAGCAAGGAGCACACTTTGTAAAGCAGAATATTTTACTCTCTGATCTTAGGGAATTTGATCAAGTGGTCCTGGCTGCTGGAGGAGGTGTGCGTGCATTTGAAGCAGGAAGGGTTCTCGACCTGAGGTTTAATAAAGGGCAGGTTCTTGTGTGTCAAAAACCCAAGTACTGGAAGAAAGAATCAAGTATTATTGGAAAAGGGTATCTTGCTATGAGTGAGAGAGAAGACCGATGCTATTTGGGATCGACGTATGAACGGGACTATACGACTGAAGGTCCATGCCTGGGAACTGCAACAGATTTAATTTTGAATCAGATTAAGAGGTTTATTCCATCGATTGGGTCTTTTAAAGTTAAGGGATGTTATGCGGATGTTCGAGTATCAAATCGCAAAGGTTACCACCCTATTGCTCAGCAGCTGGATGAAAATCTTTTTGTGCTTACTGCAATGGGTTCAAGGGGGCTCCTTTACCATAGCTATTTAGGAAAACTCTTAGCAAAAACCATGATGGAAGAGGCGCTGATTTGAAACTTCTTTTTTTAGGATCAGGTGGGTCTACGGGGGTCCCCATGATTGGATGCTCCTGCAAAATTTGCATGTCTTCAGACAAAAAAAACAAGAGGCACCGTCCTTCAGTTCTTTTGACCGATGGAAAGAAACGATTTCTAGTAGATATTGGTCCTGACTATCGCACTCAAGCGCTTAAGTATGGAATCGATACCCTTGATGGTCTAATCGTAACCCATTCCCACTATGACCACATCGCAGGACTTGATGAGCTTCGGGTCTATACATTTCGGCAAAAGAAACCTGTTCCCTGCCTGCTTTCTCAAGAAACCTATAGAGACCTAAAAGTCCGGTATCATTATTTTTTTCCTAAAGATTCTGTTCACGATACAAAACTTAAGTTCTCGATTCTTGATGAGGAGAGTGGAAAAACAATGTTTCAAGGATTGAGTGTGGAGTATTTTTCTTATGTCCAGATAGGGATGAAAGTGAATGGATTCCGTTTTAACAATCTTGCTTATGTCACTGATATTATGGAATATGACGAGTCGATTTTTGATTCCTTAAAGGGGTTGGACACTCTAATATTGAGTGGAAGGCGATGGAAGAAATCGATTGCACATTTAAGCATTGATGAGGGGATCGATTTTGCAAAAAAAACAGGTGCAAAAAAAACATATTTCACGCATATTTCTCACGAGATAGAACATAAAAAAGACTCCAAAAAACTTCCTGAAAAAATTTTTCTTGCGTATGATGGACTTGAAATCGATTTATGAAAGAAAACAAACTCTACGAAGATATTAAGTATGAAATTAGCGATCTAAAAACGGCTCTTATTGTAGGCGGTTATGATCGAGCACGTGATCTTCCCCTTTGCAAGGAGCATCTTGATGAGCTCGCATCTCTTGCCTATACCTATGGTTTCGAAGTTGTGGGGAAAGAGACTTGCTCAATTCGTTCTATTGACGCTGCCCTCTTTTTGGGAAAAGGAAAAGTTGAAGAGCTCCGAGTAAAAGCGGAAGAACTGAATGCTGACGTGGTGATATTTGACAATGAAATCTCTCCCAATCAACAACGGAATCTCGAGAGAATTTTTAAGAAGCCCGTTATCGATCGGACGGAGCTCATTTTAGAGATTTTTTCGCAAAGAGCTCAAACAAAAGAGGCGATGCTGCAGGTGGAGCTCGCCCGAAGCCACTATCAGCTCCCAAGACTTAAACGACTATGGACTCACCTTTCTAGGCAGTCCTCTGGAGGCGGAGGATTTTTAAAGGGGGAGGGGGAACGACAGATTGAATTAGACAGGCGTCTTGTTCGGAAGCGAATTACCCGTCTTAGAAAAGAAATTGAAGAAGTACGCCATCAGCGCGAAGTGCAGCGCCGCGCACGGAACCGGTCGGAGATTCCTACCTTTTCTATCATTGGCTACACCAATACAGGAAAGTCAACCCTTCTTCGCGCTCTTACTGATGCTGCAGTCCTTGTGGAGGATAAACTTTTTGCAACACTTGATACCACAACTCGAAAGTTTGTTCTTCCAAACCATCAAGACGTGCTCTTGATCGATACTGTTGGGTTTATTCGAAAGATTCCCCACACCCTTGTTGCTGCCTTTAAAGGCACCCTTGAAGAAGCGGTTTTTGCTGATATTTTACTACACCTCATTGATGTAAACCACCCCCTTGCGGAGGAACATGTGGAGTCTACTTACGAAGTCTTAAAAGAACTGAGTACTGAAAAAAAGCCGATTATCACCGTTCTTAATAAGGTTGATGCTCTCGAAAATAAGTCGCTTATTGCTCGTTACAAACTAAAATATCCCCGTGTGGTTGCTATCTCAGCACTCACAGGAGATGGATTTGGTGAGCTTCTGCAAATGATGATGGAGGTTCTCAAAGATCTGAGGAAAGCCGTGAGTCTTCGTATTCCTCAAAAAGATTACGCTGTTGTAAGCGAACTTATGCAAGAGGGGAGAGTCATTCATCAAGATTATGATGGGAACGATGTGCTTATCACAGTGGAAATTCCTGCTCACCTAGAACATAAAGTAAGAGAATATATCGAAGATGACAGTACTTGCTCAAATTCCTAAAGAAGAACGCCCTCGTGAGCGCCTTCTTCATCAAGGAAGTGATGCCCTTTCACTCACCGAGCTTCTCGCAATCTGCTTAGGAAGCGGCAGGCGCGGTGTTTCTGTTATTTGTCTTGCTGAAGAACTCCTTGCTCGCTTCGGAACTCTATCAAGTCTTTTTGACGCCTCTGTTCAATCTCTCATAGAAGTTAAAGGAATTGGAATGGTCAAAGCAATTCAGCTTAAAGCGACTTTTGCTCTTGCTAAACGGATGACCTATCTTGCCTATCGTCCCAAATACCCCATCTATAGTCCGGATGACCTCCATGCCTATATCGGTCCAAAACTCCGCGATAAAAAACAAGAATGCGTTGCTATTATGCTCCGTGATGCGCAGGGGAACCTCTTCCATGATGAAATTTTCGGTATCGGAACTCTTACTCAGGTGATTATCCATCCCCGAGAGGTTTTTTACCGCGCCCTTCACCACCGCGCTGCAAGCCTTGCTCTTGCTCACAATCACCCTAGTGGTGATCCTACCCCGTCTTTGGCCGATATTGAGCTTACTAAGCTTCTCATCACCTCAGGCCGCCTTCTTGGCATTCCCCTTGATGACCATCTTATCATCGGTAGCTTCAGTTATCCCTCCTTCTGGAAGGAGGGATTTATCAAATCAAACGGCTACGCCTCTTGATTTGATAAATTAAGTTATTTATATTAAATAGCTTGACTATTAGTAATAAAATTTATCTAATAGAATATTAATTATACCTATTTTAAAAAATAAAGGAGTATTCTAAGCTTGGGCAGGGTATAATAAATCCCAGATTCGTCCATAGTATTCAATGCGATATTAACTTAATTAAGTAATTAAGTAATTAATATAAAGAGATTTATATAAAATTAATAACCATGTAAATAAAATGATATTTATGTTATAATTACTATAATTACTATAATTACTATAATTATATAAAGAGTTATAAAGATGGGCGATGCAATCCGATGCTCAAATATCATTGAACATATAAATACCCACGCAAAAAGCGGCGTCCTATTTACAAGCGATATTGGCTTGAAAAATGGTGTCAAAATGCGATCGTGCTGTTTTTTCCTGGATCGTCTGTGGGCATGGATAAAGGGAGTAAGCTACGACAAGAATGAAGTGGCTAAGTCCATCACTACAGCTTTTCAAGGTATAGATTTAAACTGTTTGAAAGTCTCTGAAACAGATTTAAAAACTTTTTGCAAAAATATTAATCAATTGAATTTTACCTTTGGAAGAGGGAGTACATTTGATCAAAACCTTCTTATAGGAGTCATAATTAACACGGGTACACACATTCTCGATGGGCAAACCCTAGCTGTATCCAAAGTGGCACCTCCAAAAACAACAACAGGTGGGCAAACCCTAGCTGTATCCAAAGTGGCATCTCCAAAAACAACAACCAGACATATGGATGGAGCATTAGCAGCACGTCCCGACTTAAAAGTGCCTACTATCCATCCACATTTTCTATCAGTAAAAACGTCTCTTCTAGGCCAACCCATACGTCGCTCGGGAGGTGTGGAACCTACAGGACTTAAGGGGATTCCAAACTATTCAGATAATTGTTTTGTGATTTCAGCCTACCAACTGGTTAAAAGTAATCCTCGACTTTATGGCGCAATTTTCAATTCACACTCATTTAAGCGGGACAGGCGTTTTGATGCTTTGCGAGAATTTGACCGCAGGTATGATTCAGAAATTTCATTAACACCAGCTGATATGCAAAAAGTAAGAGTGCGGTGTCTAACACAGTTCAATATCCCATCTCAAGGACAGCAGGATGCTGATGAGGTGTTGACTTCAGCGCTATTCAATCATCTTCCTCTGACAAGCTTTATACAAAGCACGGCTATCTATGAGGTTCCTGTTTCTCCGGATAAGATGAAAGAGGCTTTCCGTGGTATGAGTAATGTGCAGGTGCTAGGAGAGATACCAGACACACCAACCTTTTCTGCTGATCAGGTTACAGTGCGAATTAGGAAAAACTTTAGAAGGGAGCCGATATCCTCACTCGCTGTTAGTTTAGATCGGGTTCCTTCTGGAGCAAGTTTGAAAGACGCGATTACTTGCGATCTATCAGAGAGTAGGGGTGATTTGTTTAAATTATCTCCAACGATTACTGGAAAACAGGTGGAAAGACAGGGTGTTTTCACAGCTGGAAGAGAAATTACAATTGTTTTAAAACGATTTGATAATCATGACAATAAAATTTCAAAGAAAATTTTTGTTCCGAATGGTCAGATTCAACTAGCAGAGGAGGGGCTTCATACAGTAAAGGGTTTTATTGTTCATCGGGGTGTATCCAAACGTTATGGTCATTATGTCGAATATCAGAAAATTGGAAAACAGTGGTATCTAAATGATGATTCCAGATCGGAGCCAGTTTCAACCGTGGTAGCTCTTAATGCGATGCGAGACGCTTATGTCCTCTACGCTGAAAGAGATTAGAGTTTTTTTAACATTTATTATGTCTTCTGCAAACCTTGGACGTATTGTGTTTTAGACTGGTCGGTTTCAGAAGGGTATGCTGGGTTTAGCCTGGAGCTCAGGTAATTTCTTTGCTGAGCAGTCCAAAGGGATGATTGGCAAAATCATAAAACATTTATAACAAGATTGTTAAATCAGGAATCTGCATTTCTCTAGTTTATAGGGAGAAACTGGTTTTTACAAGCTCAATGGCACCAGTGGCAAACATTTGTACTGCGATGAGAGCGACAATCATTCCGCCAAGGCGCTCAAATGCAACGAGCCCTTTTTCACCAAGACCATATTTGAAAAATGAGGAAAGAAGTGCAATTACGCAGGAGACAATCATTGCGCCGCAAATAATTCCTGTCATGAGGAGAGGATTTTCTACTCGTGATGAATAGAGCATCACAGCGGTGATAGAACCGGGGCCTGCGATAACGGGAGTGGCAAGGGGAACGATCAGGGGTTCGTGTTGAGGTCCTTTTTCCTTGCTTTCTGAAGGAAAGATCATGGTGATTGAGATGAGGAGGAGGAGAATTCCTCCAGCCATTCCAAGGATATGTTCATTGATCCCAAGAACGTTGAAAATACCACTTCCAAAATAATTGAAAAGGAGAAGAATAATGAGGGCAAACCCAAATTCTCTAATGAGAATAAGGCGTTGCTTAGAGGCAGAATATCGGCCAAGTAGAGAAAGATATAGGGGAATATTTCCTAGGACGTTAATGACAAAAAATAATGCGACTGCCATTGAAATTGGACTTTGAGTCATAAAAACTCTCCTTTGAACCAACTCATTATAGACACTTCGTGAATTTTTTTGTAGGAATTTCCAGAGAAAATTGGCATAATATCCCCCATGAAGAAATATAAAATTGTCACTTTAGGGTGTAGAACTAATCAATATGAGTCGCAAGCTCTTTTGAACCAACTCAAGAAACAAGGGTATCAAGAAGCTGGTGTCGGGGATAAGGCTGATCTATGTATTGTGAATACATGCACGGTGACCCAGTCTGCGGATAAGCGCTCACTCTACCAAATTCGGAAGCTTGCTCGCGACCATAATCCCTCGAAGCTAGTGGTTACGGGGTGTTTGGCAGAGCGATTAGGAGAGGAGCTTGAGGCGCTTCCAGAAGTGACAGATGTGATTCCCAATAGAAAGAAAGAAGAGCTTCTTCCAGCGGTTTTCCCTGAAATGGAATGGCCAGAGTTTCGTATTGAGCGGTTTGAAGCGCATACTCGTGCTTTTGTAAAAATTCAAGATGGATGTAATTCATACTGTAGCTATTGCGTGATTCCGTTTGTTCGGGGTCGCTCCCGCTCCAAAAAGATGCTTGATATCCTCCGAGAGATCGATTCTCTTGTTGAAAATGGGTATAAGGAGGTGGTCTTGACTGGAATTAATATTGGGGATTTTGGTCCTGAAAAGCTGGGCGATTTGGTACGCCAAGTCGACAAAGTTGAAGGGCTGGAACGGATTCGCATTTCATCCATTGATCCTGATGAAGTAGATAATGATCTTCTTGATGCAGTGATTAATGGAGAAAAAACGTGCCCTTCCATGCATATTGTCCTTCAATCAGGATCGAATACGATTTTGAAACGGATGCGCCGCAAGTATATCAGACAGGATTTTTTGGATGCAACAACTAGGCTCCAAAAAGCGAATCCTCTATTCACCTTTACAACCGACATTATTGTAGGCTTCCCTGGTGAGAGCGAAGAGGAGTTTGAGGAGACACTGCAGCTAATGCGGGAGATCCGCTTTGCAAAGGTTCATATGTTCCCCTACAGCGACCGTCCCAAGACAAGGGCTTCACGGATGCTTAATAAGGTTTCTCAGGGCATGATTGCAGAAAGAAAAGCAAGACTCTTAGAAGTTGCAAATCAAAATGCTTTTTCTCTTCGCGAGGATTTGCTGGGCCAAGAATTTTCAGTTCTGCTAGAAAATGAAGAATGTCCAGGCTATTTAATGGGGCATACAGAAAATTTTCTTCCTGTATTTGTTCCAAAAAAAAACCTTCGACCTAATACATTAGTCAAAGTAAAAATCGTAAGCAACAACCCTGAAGGTTTCATCGGTGAAAATAAAGCTGACAGAAAAATACAAACCCTTTTCGCATGAGGCTGGAACCCCTCTCCTCATTCCTAGAAGCTCTTGGAAAGCGACAATATTTCCAGCAAAGATTAAGTTAGAAAGTCTTCTGTCCACCGGTGGAAAGCAGAGTCTTTTTGTGATCCCTCATATAAAAGGACCTCTGACGCGCTTTACTATAATGCAAGATTTAGAGAGATATTGGATCCGCGTATTCGGGGAGGGACCTCAGGGGTATTTTTCTTACCGCCTTGTAGCCTCTTCTCATGAAATCACCCTCTTTTTTGAAAGGGGGACTGAGGAAGGGGTTTCGTTTACTTTTGATGGGGAAACAAAAATTCTAAAGCTCAAAGAAGAGCTGATTATTCCAACAACTCTTTTGGCATTTCCAAAAGTATGTGGAGAGAAGATGTATTTTGGGTGTTCTAAGAAGCAAGATTGGCCACTTGTCAAAAGGAGACAAAGCGTTCAAGAAATTCTTCCCATTTGGTTCGAGCTCGGAAAGCATGTGCCGAGTCATCCGATTTTAGAAACAGGCACATCGCGCCTCCTTGCATTTTGCCAAAGGCAGATTGAAGCAAAGGAGAATGATAAAATTGGGACCTCTTTTATAGATCTTTTTAAAGCTGGGTTTGAAGGGATTCTTTCCCCAAGCCTTAACGACGTGGACCATCTTGGATATCAGGAAGAAGAGGATGTGATTCCAAAAGAAGCATCCCCACTTGTTCTTCTTGGGGAAGGGGCTCGTTTGATCCGAAGTCTCCTTGTTCAGAAATGGGAAAAGGGGATCGCAATCCTTCCTTGTCTTCCCAAAGAACTCCACGCGGGGCGCTTTATCCATATCCAGCTAAATGACACTTTGATTGCTGATTTGGAATGGTCTAAAAAATTGATCCGCCGCCTAGTTCTTCATCCTAAAAAGGATCAGGATATCACCTTTACCTTCCAATCTTCCATCGATTCGTTTCGACTGCGCACAGGAAGAAGAGGACGCGGAAAGATTTTTAAAGCTGGGAAACCAATTATTCTCAAAGCGGATACTCTTTATATTCTTGACCGTTTCCAAAAATAGAGGTAGTCAGAATGGAAAAAGCTGATTTCTCCTTTCAACGAATAGAAAAAAAACATCAGACTTTAGTGCAAGGGTGGCTGCAAAAAAAGCATGTTCAGCCCTATTACTATGGGGAAGGTCTTCAAAATACCCTAAAGAATCTGGATCTTTCGGTTCAGGGGGTTTACCATAATGGTAAGTACTTCTTTGAATATTGGATTGCATACGTAGATAGTCGGCCTATGGGATTTCTCATGACTTCTCTTGACTTCTCTTGTTGGCGGCCCCTATGATTCTCAAGATGCTTATAATAAATGGCTTGAAGATGGAAAAAAGACGATTACTTTAGATCTTTTAATTGGAGAAGAATCATTTCTTGGAAAAGGACTTGCAAGCCAGATGATCCAAGAATTTCTAAGTGATAACCTTCTTCAGGTTTCAACCGTTTTGATAGATCCTGAGTCGGCCAATTTCAAAGCAATTCATGTCTATGAAAAAGTAGGTTTCAAAAAAATCGAAGAATTCATTCCAAAGTTTAACCCTATTCCACATTGGATGATGCGGTTAAGGATAAAGTCCTAGTCTATGATCAGGTGAAAAGGCACCTGGTATTCACCCGAGTTGGGGAGTGAGAATCTTTAGGGAAGAGGGAAGAACCCGGATGTAGACGTCGCCTTCAAAGTCGAGAGGTTCTCCGTCGATATGGAGCGTTTTGAGGGGTTTTTTAAGGATCACTTCTTGGCAGCGGAAAGTTTCCGTGTACTTGGAATCTTCAAGATGTTTAGTGAAGAGGTCGTGGACAAGTTTGGGAGCTGCATGGGGAGGGAATTCTTTCCAGATAATCACATCTAGAAAACCATCATCGATTTTTGCATTGGGGGCGATGAAAGCATTGTTTCCATATTGTTTGGTGTTTGCAAAGCAGATGAGGAACGCTTTTTTGTGGAGAGGCTTTCCGTCAATAATGAGATCATAGTATTGCGGTTTGTATTGAGGAAGTTCAGAGAGGACGGCAAGAAGATAGGAGGCGGGACCGCGGATGTTAAAACTAGCAAACGTGGCGCTCACATCAGCGTCAAAACCGATTCCAGCTACTCCCAAATATGCTTCTTCATTGATCCGGACGGTATCGATCCATTGGTCATGCTGATTGTTGATCACTTGGATTGCTTTGGCAGAGTCGGTAGGGATATCCAAGTGGAGGGCAAAACCATTTCCTGAGCCAGTGGGCACAATGGCTAAAGCTGCATTCGAGCCGATCATTCCTTGAGCGACTTCATTGACTGATCCATCCCCTCCAACAGCAACAATAATTTCAGATCCTCGCCTAATCGCCTCGGCGCTAAGCTCTGTGGCATGTCTAGGGTAGGCTGTATAGAGAATTTCGTAATCAAAGACTTTTCGATTGAGATTTCTTTTTACAACCCTCTCAATCTTTTTTTGCTTTCCTACTCCAGATATGGGGTTTACAATAAAGGTAACTTTGATTCCCCCAAACAAAGAGCTACAAAACACTAATAATAAAATCAAGGTCCCATTCATACCCGATGAGTATATTCGATTAGAAAATAGTAGACAAGGGAGGAGTATCGTCAGTAAGATGGCTGAGTATGGAAATGACTGACCCTCACGGCTTCCTTGGCCTCCATAATGGAGGAAAAAAAATTCGCCTCCTAACGCAGGTAGAGCTTAAGATTAAGGGAAAGAAAGTTTCTTTGGAAAAAGATGGGGAAGGTTTTTTTGAATACAATTCTGAATCTATTCTGACCAATGAAGATTATCTGATTACCCATCCAAGTGGTCTAGTTGCTCACGACCCTTACGCTTTCACCCCTACATTTTCCCGGGAAGATGAGAAACTTCTGGGGAAGGGGAAACATTTGAATATTGATGATGTGATGGGAGGACGGATTTGCTTACATGAAGAAGTTAAGGGGGTAAAATTTGCAGTTTGGGCTCCTTGCGCCAAGCATGTTTCGTTGATTGGAGATTTTAACGATTGGGATATCGATAGAAATCCAATGCGGCGGATGGGTTTATCTGGGGTATGGGAGATTTTTATTCCAGGTCTTAAGGAGGGAGAAAAGTATAAATTTGCGGTTGAGACTTTAGAAGGGGTAATCAAAAAGAAAGCGGACCCTTATGGATATCAAGGAGAAATGCGTCCCAATACTGCTTCTGTTGTCACTCGGATTGATCAGCACGTTTGGAAGGATCATGAATGGATGGAAAGCCGCACGAAGTGCTTGGATAAACCGCTGAATATCTATGAGATTCACTTAGGCGCATGGAAGAAAAAGTGTCGGGATTTTATAGGGTATCGCGCTATTGCTCCTAGCTTGATTGCTTACGTCAAAAAAATGGGATATTCCCATGTCGAATTTATGCCGGTAATGGGGCATCCTTTCGATGAGTCTTGGGGGTATCAGGTCACAGGATTTTATGCGATTTCTTGCCGCTATGGAACAGTTGAAGATTTCCAGTTCCTTGTCGATCAGCTTCATCAAAATGGAATAGGGGTGATTTTAGATTGGGTTCCAGGTCATTTCCCAAAAGATGAACATTCAATTGCTCAATTTGATGGGACCTATCTTTATGAACATGAAGACCCACATCAAGGATTTCATCCTCAATGGAACACCCATATCTTTAATTTTGGGAGATATGAAGTGGCAAATTTTTTGCTTGGGAGTGCTCTTTATTACCTAAAAATGCATATCGATGGCCTTCGTGTAGATGCTGTTTCCTCAATGGTATACCTCGATTTTGGAAGAAAGAAAGGGGAGTGGGTCCCCAATGCTAATGGGGGAAATAAGAACTTAGAAGCGATCCATTTTCTGCAGACCTTAAATCAAATGGTGAGAGAACACTTTCCTTCAGCGTTGATGATTGCAGAGGAGTCTCATGCTTTTCCTGGAGTAACTGATCCCAAAGGTTTGGGATTTGACCTTCGCTGGGACCTTGGGTGGATGAATGACACGTTAAAATACTTTCAAACTCCCCACGAAGGCCGGGAATCTGTCCATCATCTTCTCGTCCATGAGATGACCTATTTTTACAATGAACACCACCTTCTCCCACTTTCCCATGATGAAGTGGTGCACACAAAAAAGAGTCTTCTCTCAAAGATGCCGGGGAATGAGTGGGAAAAATTTGCCAATCTCCGTCTCCTTTTAAGTTACATGATCTGCCATCCTGGGAAAAAGCTTCTCTTTATGGGAGGAGAGTTTGGACAATGGCTTGAGTGGAATTGCAACGAAGAGATTCATTGGGACGTGCTTGTTATGCCCTATCATCAACAACTTCAAGACTGCGCTTTGCAGCTGAATGCCTTTTACAAAAAGCATCCCGCTCTATACGAAAATGATTTTTCAAAAAAAGGTTTTGAATGGGTTGATCATTCAGATCAAACAAATAGCATTTTTTCTTATCTTAGAAAGAGCGAAGGAGAAACTCTCCTCTGCATCCACCATTTTTCTCCTGAAGAGATTAGCCACTACCTTATGCCGCTTAAACAATGCATCTCCCCGAAAGAAATTTTTTCTACTGATTCAAAAGAATTTGGGGGATATGGCATAATAAACTACGACATTGGCATAGAGAAACAAGGGATCCGGCTTACGCTGCCTCCCCTCTCAACCTTAATTATTCAGTTATGAACAAAGACGAATACCTAGTTCTTCTCAAAGAAATACAAAAGCATGACGAACTTTATTTTCAAGCATCTCAACCTGAAATTACCGATTATGAATACGATCTCCTTGTCAAAAAGGTCGAGAAGCTTGAAGAAAAGCACCCCGAATGGATTCCCGGGGACACTCCGACAAAGAGGATTGGGGAGATGCCCACAAAAGGATTTGTGCAGGTAAAACATGAATATCCGATGCTTTCTTTAAGTAATACTTACTCGAAAGAGGAAGTTATAGACTTTATCAAACGGGTCGACAAAAACTTAGAAGGGAGAGAGGTTAATTATTGCGTTGAACTCAAGATAGATGGAGTGGCAATGTCTCTCCGATACGTGGAAGGAATACTGGTTCGTGGGATGACTCGAGGGAATGGAAAGAAGGGAGACGACATTACGACCAATGTAAAAACGATTCATAGCATTCCCCACGAGCTTAAGGAAAAGGTCACACTTGAAGTGAGGGGCGAAGTCTTTATTCCAAAACATGACTTCATCGAGATGAATCGTGAACGTGAAGAAGCAGGAGATGTTACATGGGCAAATCCTCGGAACGCAGCAGCAGGTTCGTTGAAGCTTTTAGATCACACGGAGGTGATAAAAAGAAAACTAGATATTGTGGTGTATAATGCAATTGGATCTGGGCTTTCTCTCCAATCAGAAATTCATGCATATCTGAAAAAGTTAGGCCTTCCTATTGGAAATGACAAACACTTCCAAGTGTGTAAAAATGTCAATGAAATCTTTATATTTGCTAATTGTATTGAAGCAGTTAGAGCTGAGCTTCCTTTTGAAATTGATGGAATCGTCATTAAGGTTGAAGAACTCCGGTATCACGATATGTTGGGAGCAACCGCAAAAAAACCCCGCTGGGCTGCAGCCTATAAATTTGCTCCTGAACGGGCTGAAACGGTGATTAAAACGATTAATGTTCAGGTTGGACGAACAGGAGTTCTCACCCCCGTTGCCAATTTGAAACCTGTTTCTCTTGCGGGCAGCACTATTACGCGCGCGACGCTTCACAATGAAGAAGAAGTGGCTCGGAAAGATATTCGAGAAGGAGACAGTGTTGTGATTGAAAAAGGAGGAGATGTCATCCCTAAAGTTGTTGAAGTTTTGACAGCAAGGCGTCCTTCTGGATTGAAATCTTGGACAATACCGGATCAATGTCCGGTGTGTGGATCAAAAGTTGTTCGCAGGGAAGGAGAGGTAGCGGTCCGCTGTCCCAATAAAGCAACCTGTGGAGGACAAAATCTGCGGAGGATTTCCTTCTTTGCCAGTAAAAATGCGATGGATATCGATCATCTTGGTCCCGAGATTGTAAAAAAGCTCATTGAAATGGGATTTGTTTCGACCCCGTCCGACCTTTATCGATTGACAGAAAAAGAATTGGAGCAGATCGAAGGATTTAAGGAAAAATCGATTGAGAATCTTCTTAAAAGTATTAAAAAATCAAAAAAAACTACTTTGGCCCGCTTTATCTTTTCGATTGGGATTCCCTACGTAGGCGAAGGAACAGCAGAGTTACTTGCTGATGCCGCAGGGAGCATCAAAAAGCTTTCTGAGATGTTAGAGGAGGAATTTTGTGGGATCGATGGGGTTGGTAGCAAGGTAGCCAGTTCTATCGTTGATTTTTTGGGAAGTGAGCTTCATCAAACAGAGGTTGCGGCTCTTTTAGAGTTGGGAGTGACGCCGATTGCGCAGATGAAAAAAATTGAGGGGCATGCTTTTGCGGGAAAAACCTTTGTCCTAACAGGATCCCTTGATGGTTTCTCCCGTACCGAAGCTGGAACTCTTATCAAAGAGAGGGGAGGAAGAGTGAGCGGAAGCGTTAGTAAAAAAACCGACTTTGTCCTGGTTGGTGCGGACCCAGGTTCCAAGTATGATAAAGCCAAAGACCTTGGAGTCGCTATTCTTAACGAGGCTACTTTTCAAAAAATGCTATAACAGTTACTCTAAGCTTTAAAACTTAAGGTGGTCTTGTGATTAAAGTTATTTTTGTTGGATTTGTTGGTGCTATCATTGCTTTTGCGTGGTCATTTGTTTCATGGGCTGTCTTGCCTTGGCACGATTCCGTTATGAATAAATTTTCTAATCAGGAGTTTGTCTCATGGGTAGTCAAAGAAAATGCGCCTAAAGGTGGGGTCTATGTTGCTCCTTACTTCAAGTCAACAGACGCCGATTTTTCTCCGGGGGAAATCTCTCAAAATCTTGACGAGCAGAAAGCAGCAATGAAGAAAGGGCCTTTGGTTTATGCGCAAGTAAAGTTGCAGGGAACCGATCCCACAAGTTTCAAAATCTACTTCTATTCTTTTTTAACCCAGTTTGTTGGAGCAATTCTCATTTGCTGGCTTCTAAAACAAGCTACTGAGATGGGCTATGCTGGACGCCTTTTTTTTGTGACGATTGTTGGGCTCACTATTGGGATATTGGGTTTTGTTCCGGATTGGAACTGGTTTGGTGCTGGGTGGAAGTTCACCTTTGTTATGATGGTGGATCTTGTGGTGACCTGGTTTCTCGCAGGACTCTTCATTGCAGCTTTTATCAAAGATAGCGGAGTGCCTGAAAGAGAACTCATGATGTAAGAGACAACTAGAACCTGGTTGCTTGAGTTCTGAGTATTTTGCAACTATCATAGTCGAAGTTATTGGTCTTATTGGAAAAAAGGGCTTCAAAAAGGAATAAAAGAGATCTTTTTAGATTTTTATGCTAATGCTAATAATTACCCAGAGTCTCTTTCTGAAAGTGTTTAGCTTATCATCGCGCAAGCGATACAGAAGAGACTCTGATCAGCTAGGGGAGTTTTGCAGGTCTATCCCGTTGGTACTAGATCTCCAATAAGCGTTTGGTGATTGCAGCTGTGGAGTTTTACCCTTTGCAGGGTACCAATCATTGAGTCATTGCCTGTGAAGATCACCTTCTTCCAACAGCGGGTGCGTCCTTTGAGCTGGCCATCGCGGTTTCTTCTTTCGACAAGGATTTCCACTTCATTTCCCAGAAATCTATGGCGCTCTTCTGCTGAAATCTTTTCGTGAAGAGCAATGAGACGCTGGAGGCGGTTCTCCTTAACTTCTTCGGGAATGTCGTCCTTCCAACGCATTGCAGGGGTTCCCTTGCGGGGGCTGTAGGTATAGAGAAAGGCAACCGAGTAGCGGATCTGGCGGAATACTTCCAGAGTTTCTTCGAACTCCTTCTCAGTTTCTGTGGGGAAACCCACGATAATGTCTGTTCCAAGAGAGACATTAGGAACTATTGCTTTTAATAGAGAAACTTTCTCGAAGTATTGTTCCTTGGTGTAGATTCGGTGCATCTTTTTTAGAATACGGCTGGAGCCTGCTTGAATCGGAAAGTGGATAAATTCGCAGAGGGAGGGGAGATCTCGAATGACTTCCATGAGTTCGCGTGTAATGTCAATGGGGTGACTTGTCATGAAACGGATGCGTTCGATTCCGCTCACCTTATCAAGGCGGTAGAGAAGATCGTGGAAGAGTTCTTTCCAATCAGGTTTGTCTTTTCCATAGCTGTTTACATTTTGTCCGAGGAGGGTGATTTCCTTGTATCCTTGATCAGCAAGGAGTTGGAGCTCTTTTTCGATATCTTCAGGGGGGCGGGAGACCTCTTGACCGCGAGTGTAGGGGACAACGCAGTAGGTACAAAATTTGTCGCATCCTCGAATAATGGAGACATGAGCCTTATATTTGTCATCTCGACTCGCGATAAGATAATCAAGATTTTCTTCGAATTGATCGTCTGTTCGGATTTGTTGTTTTCCTGTCTCTAAAAGATTACTCAGAACAGTGTCTAGATCGGTAATATTATTGGTCCCAATCACGAAGTCAACATTAGGGAGTTTTTTAAAAAGTGTATCTTTCTTGGCCATGGCCATACAACCGGTGATTCCAATCAGTTGCTTTTTCCTGCCCCTACCGAGTTGTCCGATTTTCCCCATGACTTTTCGCTCCGCAAGGTCTCGGATTGAGCATGTATTAAAGAGGAGAAGGTCCCCTTCTTTTTCGTCATAGACCCGTTTTAGCCCCCGTTTTAGGAGCTGTCCAATCATTATTTCGGAGTCGAGTTCGTTCATTTGGCACCCATAGGTGCGCATAAAAAATGTTCTTGGCTTATCCATAACAGCTAAGTTTAACCTAAGTGCATTCAAATTTTCAAGGGTGTAGTTTCATCCCTCCAAAGTTCAAAGAAAAATTTAGTCAATGAAAGGGTTGGCAAAAAACGACAGAACCTGTTATATTCCTACCTCAGACGTTAATGAGAAAGGAACCAGAAATGGCTAAGCGAAAAGATTCGACCATTCTACTGACTAAAGAAGAAGCTCAAGCTGCAAAGGGATGGGTAACTCTTGATGCAAAGGGAAAGACTTTAGGCAGATTCGCCTCCGAAGTCGCCAAGATATTGCGTGGGAAACACAAAACCAACTTCACACCTCATGTTGACAGCGGGGATGGGGTGATCATTCTTAATGCTGAGCATGTAGTTGTCAGTGGAAACAAAGAAGCACAAAAGGTATATCGACACTATACCGGACATATTGGTGGTCTCAGAGAGATTCCTTACCGTGTAATGAAAGGAAGGAAACCGACCTATATTCTTCGGCATGCTATTCAAGGGATGATGCCCAAGACAAAGCTGGGAAAATCACAGCTTAAAAGACTACGTATTTTTGCAGGGAAGACTCACAACCTAGCAGCTCAAAAACCCCTATTTTTAGAGATATAAGGAAACTATGGTAACGAAGAAGGAATCAATCGGAATTGGAAGACGTAAGCGAGCGATCGCTGCAGTAAGACTTCGCCGTGGAAAAGGAAATATTGACATCAATGGACGGAAGCTCGGAGAGTATTTCACGACTGAGCTTCAAAGGGAAACCATCCTTTCCCCTCTTGTTAAATTACAACTCGAAAATAATTATGACATTATCATTCGCGCCAAAGGGGGTGGAATTCAGGGTCAGATGATTGCTGCAAGACTTGGAATTGCACGTGCCCTCGTCAAGGAAGACGAAGAAAGACGTGCTGTGCTCAAAGGTGAAGGGTTTCTCACTAGAGATCCTCGCAAGCGTGAGCGTAAGAAGTATGGTCTCGCTGGTGCAAGAAAGCGCTTCCAATTCTCTAAGCGTTAAAATTCACTTTTCTTTTTTTGTGGAGAGCTAATAACCGCCTTAGGTAGGGGAATGGTCGACAACGAACTGTGAGGTTTTTGGTTTTTATATTGGATTACGGTAAGTATCTCTGACTAGAGGTGGTGGGGAATATGATAGTGTGTGCTGCGCGGCTTCTGTTTGCATCGAACTTGCACCCTTCAAGGACTTGAAAAGGCATCATGAGAATGGCTGATCAAAGAATTGTCTTTACGAAATTTCCAAGCAGATAGTCAATACTCATCAGCTTCAATAAGGAGAAGGGTGCGTTTTATCAAATCAATCCGTAAAAATTTTTGTCCTGTGCTAAGAGGACTACATTTAAATTATAAGTAATCTAAGAATGATATTAAATAGAATTTTTTTAACAATATTGTTTTTCTTTTCTTCCATTTTACTAGCTAAAGAATCTGTTCCACTGACAAAGCGGCAAATATGCGATCTTGAAATGATTATGAATCGAGGGTTTTCTCCATTGATAGGGTTTATGAATGAAAAAGAGTACAACGGTGTTGTAGAGAACATGCGCCTTCCAAATGGAAATATTTGGCCTATCCCCATCATTCTCGATATTAGTAAGATCCGAGCAAAAAGCATTCATATTGGGGATGAATTAGAGCTGAGAGATGAAGAGCATACAATTTTAGCAATCTTGTATGTAAGCAGTAT
This sequence comes from uncultured Chlamydia sp., assembly GCA_946127115.1. Taxonomy (GTDB): domain Bacteria; phylum Chlamydiota; class Chlamydiia; order Chlamydiales; family Simkaniaceae; genus Neptunichlamydia. The sequence continues at coordinate 75,096 of CAMGYI010000002.1, read as the reverse complement.
TTGGTGTCCTGATAAAGTAAAAGAAGCTGAATATGTTTACGGAACAAGCACCATAGACCATCCTGGTGTAGCTTTCTTATTGAATCAAACGAAGGACTATTACGTTGGGGGGAATATTAAGAAAATTGGGCTTCCCAAACATTATGATTTCGAAAACATTCGCCACTCTCCTAAAGAGATTAAAAAATATTTTAAAGATTGTGGCATAAAAAAAGTGGTAGCGTTTCAAACAAGAAATCCTATGCACCGAGCTCATCAAGAACTCACTATTCGTGCCATTGAAAAAATTGGAGGACACCTTTTACTTCAACCTGTTGTTGGAATGACGAAGCCTAATGATGTAGACCATTTTACGAGGGTAAAGTGTTACCAAGCCCTCCTTCCATATTATCCAAAAGGGAGTTGTACGTTAAATTTATTGCCAATTTCCATGCGAATGGCTGGACCACGAGAAGCCTTATGGCATGCTATTATTCGTAAAAACTATGGGGCAACTCATTTTATCGTAGGTAGAGATCATGCAGGACCAGGGATGGATCAAATGGGAAAACTTTTTTACGAACCTTATGCTGCTCAGGAACTAGTCTTGCAGTATGCTAAAGAAATCGGTATAGAAATGGTCCCTTTCAAGATGGTTGTATATGTAGAAAATAAGGACCGGTATTATCCAATAAACGAAATTGAAAAAGAGGATATTGTCGCTAATATTTCTGGTACTGAATTGCGAAATATACTTCAAAAAGGCCAGGAAATACCAGCATGGTTTTCCTACCCTTCTATCATAGAAATCCTGAAAAAAGCTTACCCATCTAAAATTCAAAGGGGATTTACCATTTTCTTTACAGGTTTATCTGGTTCTGGAAAGTCAACAATTGCGAATGCCTTGGTTGCAAGGCTACTCGAAAAGCAAGATAGAAGGGTAACGATTCTTGATGGAGACATTATTCGGCAAGACTTGTCAAAGGGGTTAGGCTTTTCCAAAGAAGATAGGTCGGCAAATATCCGTAGAGTGGGTTTTGTAGCCAAAGAAATTTCTAAACACGGGGGTATAGCGGTTTGCGCCTGTGTTGCTCCTTATGAAGAGGATCGTTTTTATAATAGAAAGTCTATTGGAGATGATTATATAGAAATTTTTGTAAACACACCTTTGCATATGTGTGAAGAAAGAGATACAAAAGGTCTATATGTTTTAGCCCAAGCTGGAAAGATTACAAACTTTACAGGAATTACAGATCGATTCGAAGTTCCATCGCGTGCTGACATCGTAATTGATACAATGACGTTCTCTGTTATGGATTCAGTTAATCATATAGTGAACTACTTGATAGGAAAAGGATATATTAAGTAATAGGTACCAGACCTTCTAGATCAACCTACAATGATGTCTCAGAAAGTACTTTAACAAAATCTGAAAAAAAATTATTCCGTTCGTAACGGTCCTTGAAAAGGAAGGGGCACTTGTCTAGGATGACAGTTGATTTTAAATCGACTTCCAGGTGAGAAGTGGTGTAGTTTAATAGAAATGAGAGTTATTCCTGTTCGTAATTAGAGAATATTACCCTAATAACTTAAAGTGAATCCACCATCTAGAACCAAATTAATTCCATTAACAAAATCCGATTGTTCGGAGAGAAGGAATTTAATCGTCTGAGCCACTTCTTGTGGTTTCGCATGGCGATGAAGGGGGATATTAGCGATCTCTCTCTCCATTTGGTCATCATAATTCAATCCATTTTCACTAGCTTGTTGTTGAATTCTTTCTTTATGAAAATTAGTTAGAACAACACCTGGGGAAAGAGCATTAATGCTGATTCCTTGGTGGGCCAATTGATGGGATAAAGCTTTTGTATGGGTTGTCCACATTCGACGAATCACACACGAAGAACCATAATTGGGTTGTAATTGCACCGAAGTGCTTCCTGCAATGACAACTATTTTGCTGGGACTAGATAGGTAGGGTAGCATCACTTTTAAAGCTTCTAGTGGAGCAGTAAATGTGCATTGGAATACTTCTAACCAGACATTTTCATCTTGTTGTACCAAAGGTTTTCCACAGAATTGTGGTCTGGGTGTAATCAAAACGAGTCCTGCAATGGATGGGTGAGATTGATTCAAGTATTCTCCAAAGTTATCTCTAGATGAATTGCTTATAAAATCAAGAGCACATATGCCATAGTGACCTGAATTTTTTGCTTCTAGTTCTTCTTTTAGGTTTTGCAATTTAGCAAGGTCTCTACCGGTCAAAACCAAGTCATAATCATGGGCGAGCAATCTTGCCGTTGCACCGCCTAATTCACCTGAAGCACCAGTAACAATAAAAGTTTTTCTTTCTTCTTTAATGGTTGGACTATTTGCAAAACAAGCTCCATGAAAAAAGAATATTACAAAGAGAAGATCAAAAAGAATTGTTTTTACAATCCATCCCATTTTATTTTCTTTTTTAGTCATACGCTCAACCTTCAGCTTGAACCCACTACTTAGTGCACTTTATGGTCAAAAGGGTAGCGGCATTGGACTTTATTTAGCTATTTTATTGCAAGTGTTTCTTGATTGCCCAGAAGTCAAGTAACTTTTCCCGAAAACATTGTTGTGAAAAGTATTCATGTCTTAGAGTTTAGACAATGAATACTTAGAGTCTAGATAATGCATGTAAGGCATAGCGGAAAGGGGGGATCCTGTGACGTTTTCTATGAGCTTAAGGGAATGAAACTCGCGTCCATGGCGGTGGATTTTTTCATGGAGAAATTTTTGGATGAAGCAGAGATCTCCACTGGCTATAAAGGTTGCGTAGTCTGGAAAAGTTTGTGTGAAGGTTTCGAAAATTTGTCCGGAGTAGAGATTTCCGAGGGCATAGGTAGGAAAGTAACCGATCAGGCCAAAAGCCCAATGGATATCTTGGAGGCATCCATCGGCATCAGTATTTGGGACAATCCCAAGAGACTCTTCCATCTTTTCATTCCAGATGCGTGGAAGCTCAGCAAGGTCGATTGATCCTGTAATAAATTCCCTTTCAATTTCATAACGGATAATGATGTGAAGGATGTAAGTCACTTCGTCAGCATAGACACGGATCAGAGAGGGTTCCACGTGGTTAATCGCATTGATAAAGTGGTCGAGGGTGACCCCTTTAAGCTGTTTTGGAAAAGCTTTTTTGAGATGGGGGAAGGTAAACTCCCATAAAGGGCGCCCTTGTCCGATAAAACATTCCCACCAGCGAGATTGGCTTTCGTGAATACCCAGAGAGCATGCGTCAGCAAGGGGTGTTCCTAGGTCTTCATAGGGGAGAGCAAGTTCATAGAGGGCATGTCCCCCTTCATGGAGGACGGCGAAGATGTTATTGAAGAAAGAAGTTGTACTTGTGAAGGTGGTAAAGCGGACATCATGAGGATTAAAACCCGTGCAAAAAGGGTGGGCAGAAAAATCTAGACGGGCTCTATCCAAATCCACCCCCATTTTTTTCAGCAGAAAATGGTTGAACTTTTGTTGTTCATGCAAAGGATAGTTAGCCGAAAGAAAGGCCGTTTTTTCTCTTTTTTTAGAGAGTTTTTTTGTAAGGTCGGTCAAGAAAGGCTTCAGCACTCCAAAAAGGGAGTCGAGTTTCTTTGAAGTCATCCCCGGCTCATAGAGATCTAATAGGGCATCGTAGGGGTGGTCATCATAACCAAGATAATCGGCTTTTTCTTTGTGAAGAGCGACGATCTCTTTCAGGTGAGGGAAGAAGGCTTCGTAATTATTATCTTTCTTGGCCTTTTGCCAAGCATTTACACCCTGGGAGGTTGCTTTTGCAAGCTTTTTCACAAAAGTATTAGGAAGCTTTGTTTCTTTAAGAAAGTCAGAGCGGAGCTCTCTTAGGGAGGCCTTTTTTCTTCCATCAAGCACATCAGATTTTACTTTGCCAGATTCAAGGTTAATCAATTTTTCAAGAGCATGTTTGTACTCAGGACTGGTCTTTTCCTTGTGGAGAAGAGAGGTAATGAGCGCAACTTGGCTTGCACGAAAATCAATCCCATCCTTTGGCATAAAGGTTTCTTGATCCCATTCCAGAAGCATAGAAACCGAAGAAAGTAGGCGAAGATCTTTTCCCCGATCCTTTAATTTTTCATAATCTTCTAGGACTTTGGACATGGCTCTTTTCTCTTTGTAAGTAGTTTTTCAATACCGTTAATACAGCAGTTAGCAAAGGGAGTTCCAAAAGCAAGACTGGAAACTAGGATGGCTATCGAAGCGCTGCCGATTAAATTATCTGTAAGCCAATGAGCTCCTGCAATCAGGCGGGGTAGGCAAAAGAAGATCGCATATAGAATGGCTATAAATCCCGCCCGTTTCCCCATGAGATAGAAAATAAGACAAGTAAATAGAGTGGCAGTCGTTGCATGATCCCCAGGAAAGCTTTTCCGAGAATGGTCCTTAACCTTAATCCAATCAACAGCACTAGAAAGGCGAAAGGCGCTTTTATCGACCATTGTAGGGCTTTTTCGTGGAGCATGGATAAACTCTGTGAAAAGGATTCCATTGACCATGCAAATCACGAGTGCGATAAACAAAACCGAAAAAATCATTTCCGCAATCTTCCGTTTCTTAAAAGCAGTTGCTGCGCAAAGGATATTGATAAAGAAAAAGAGGAACATCAAAAGATCATGGATCCAATCCATGATGCGATGTCCTGTAAATGCCCAAAAGTTTTGCCAAAAAGTGCTATGGTAAATCCAAGAATTAAGGAACATAAATGTCTTGAGATCAATGACATCCCACCAAATACGGATCAGAGGATTAAACCAACTCACATAAACAAAAAGAACTAGAATAGGGGGAATCAGTAATTTTTTGTAATTCATCTGATGCACATTTTAATAAATCGGGGCCCAAAAATGAAGAAAAAAGCGATTGGAAGGGTGAAGATTGCCCAAAATGGGGGAAGAACCCGCAGCTCACCCATAATGATACACCCATCCATGATAGTAAAAAAGGCGATATATCCAAAAATTGTTAAAGAAAATATGAGAAATGTTGGGTGAGTTCGACTTGAAACTACGCAGAAGGGAATCAATCCAATCAGAACCAGAACGGGGAGCCAGGGCATAAAAAGTTTGAAATAGAGATTCGTATGAACGAGCCAGCGGTTTTCATGAAAGAGGCGAGTTTTATTCAGAGTCATAGTTGCTAACTGAGTAATCGATCGGTTCTCCATCGATTCTTCAAAATGGTCCTGGAGGTCAAAATTTAAAGAAAGTGACTCGAAAGCATACTTTGGAAAGGAAGCGACTTTTTCTATCTGTCCTTTTTCATTTCGCTTCATCTGATCGACAAAGGTTCCAATTGGGTGAGGAGATTCAACTCCAAGTGTTTTCATATGATAGATTTCATCTGGAGATTGCACTAAAAAAATATCTACAAATTCTTTTTTTTTAGTATCATAATATTGATATAAAAGGCGCGTGCCATCTTCTAAGAGAAGAGCATGGACAGCTGTTTCAGTTTTTTTGCGAGATTTTTTTTTCTTTAGGTATTTTTGTTCAAAATGATCGATATAGTTGAGAGATTTCGGGGCTAGGATTTCAAAGTTGTAATAGCCTAGTGCAACGCAGATTAGTCCTACAAAAAAAAAGGGGCGAGTGAGATGATGGATGGGGATCCCTGCTGCCTGAAATGCAAGGAGTTCATTTCGTTTATTCAAGCTTGTTAGAACCTTTATACTCGAAATCAACAAAGAGAGAGGGAGGAGGAGGTCACACCGTTTTGAGAAAAGCATTCCATAATAAATGGACAAGTCTCCCCAGAAGATTTTCTTATTCTTTAGAATTTCCTGCATGTGCATTGAGTAATCGACCAATACATATAAGAAGAAAAAGCAGAATAAAAACAGGAAGAAACTTTTGAGAATCTCTTTTAATAGATAGCGTTGCCAAAGTTTTGTAAATATCACTCAATTCCTCCTAGGATTCGTTTTTGAAACCAATACGAGGCAAAGAAAAGGATCGGCAGAGGAAGAGAATAAAAGAAAATGACCTTATGAGGAGAAAGTTGGAATGATTTTGCGGCGATTGAACATATAAAAGTAAATCCTGAGAGGAGGACTGCCCAATAAAGCCCCGTTTTCTTCCGCCCCCGTCCAATTTGCATTCCCAAGGAAAAGCCTAAGAGAGTAAAAGCAAACGTAATCGATGGAAAAAAAATGCGGCGACAAAACTCAAATTTCGCCCGCTTTATGCTCTTCACTTTTGCGTTTGAGTCGGAAAACGTATGTAGGAGTGTTGTCATCGGAAGGTGTTCCATTCCTAACCTGTGGGTATTTTTTTTCATGAGACTTGAAAGGGCTGAGGCAGAAGTCGACACCAGCTCTTGGTTTTCGATGATTAAGCTGTCAAAAAAATCAGTCTCCTCAGTGACATTAGAGATGATGGTTACTTGACTTCCTGTCATCAAATTGTCATCAACAGTAAATTTTTTTGCTGTCATTAAACTAATGCGGTCATTTGATTCATTTTTGACTGCAAAGATAATGTCTTTAGCTTCTCTTCCCAAATGAGTCATCTTCATGTCGACATAAGAATCTTGCAGTTTGAGCATTTTAGACTTTTTCATCAAAAATAGAGGGTTAATGGTTGCTGCGCTTTGGATCAAGTTATGGGAGATATGGCGACATCTTGGAGTAACTTCTGCGACAATTGCAAAATTCACGACAGAAAGAAGGAAGGCAGCCATAAGCAAGGGCGTTCCCAATGTTTTGACTCCGATTCCAGAGGCTCGAAAGGCGGTGAGTTCTTGGGTATGGGAAAGGCGTTGAAAAAGAAGAATTGCTGAAATTAACCCAGAAATTGGAATCGCAATAGGGAGGATATAGGGGATTTGAAAGAGGGTAAAGAGGAAAATCTTCTCTAAATGAGAGTCTAAGGCAGCAAGGCGCGCAATTTCCTGAACCCGTGTGACAAGGAGGACGGAGATGAACCCAACGACACATAAGAAGAAAACTTGAAAATAATTGCGAAGGAGCAATCGCCATACAAGGGGCATTCATTACCTTATTCATGCAAAATAAATCCCTCTTAAGTGTATCCTAATTTCTTTTTTGCCGAAAGAAGCGATGTACGATCGTATTGTAAAAGATTTTCTCACCCCCCGATTAAAGAAGGGGGGGACACTTCTTCTGGGGCTTTCGGGAGGTCCAGATTCTATGGCGTTGCTCAATTTTCTCATGGAAGCCAAAAAGGAACTCGATTTTTCTCTCCATGTAGCCCATGTTGATCATGGATGGCGCGTAGAAAGTAGAAAAGAGGCAGAGTTGCTCCGTCGAGTTGCTGTGCAACATTCACTCCCTTTTCATCTCTGTCGATTAGAAAAGATGGAGGAAGGAGACCTTGAAAATCGTTGTAGAAACGAAAGGTTGAGATTCTTCCTCACTCTTCATACAGAGCATCATTATCAAGCCCTTCTTCTAGCTCACCACAGTGGCGATCATGCCGAAACAGTATTCAAACGAGTTGCAGAAGGGGCGGGGTTGCGAGGACTCGGGGGGCTATATGCTGAACGGTCCATTGAAAATCTTTCCGTGTGGAGGCCTCTTCTCTCCATAAAGAAGAAAGATCTCCTTGTCTACCTTCACAAAAAAAAACTCCACTACTTTGAAGACCCTACTAATAAAGATCTCAAATACCTCCGTTCCAGAATGAGAGAAACCCTTTTTCCGACTCTGGAAGAAATTTTTGGAAAGAGAATGGAGGGGAATTTTGCAAGGATTGGGAAAATGTGCCAAGAACTTGCCGACTATTTCGATGAAAAAGGGGAAGAGATTGAAAAAAAACTGGTTTACGGCCCTTTTGGTGCTTATCTTGATTTAGAACAGGGGGTTCACGCCGTCGAACTTAAATACTATTTGAAAGGGATGGCTCCCTTTTCACACGACGCTTTAGAGGTACTTATGAAACTCATTAGAGAGCGCCGCTGTTCACGTCTAATTCAAGTGGGTAGAGTGGCCTTTCAAGTGACTCGATCGCACCTGTTCATCTATCAGAATCCTTTTCCTGACTTTTTTGAAAAAAGTGAGCTCTGGACAGAAGGGAAAAATGGAGGTTGGAAAGAGTTTTGGCAGGGAAAGATTAAAATTGAAGACGGTGTTTCTCTAAAAAGGCTGTCGGATATCGAGCCGCTTATTAAAAGAAAATTGAAAAAGTGGTTTGCAGCGCACCATGTTCCTTCATTCTTTTATGATAAGGCTCCAATTTTTACGAAAGAGGATGAGGTTGTGGGAGATAGTCTCACCGGGGAAAACTTAAATATTTTACTGTGAAATATTTATATAATTCTACACAGAAAAAGGAAAATAATTTAAAATAGACGAATTGCTAAGGCTTGATGTTGAGGTGTTTTTGTGATTAACGAAACTTTTTGGGTTGCTAAGGAATTTCCATGTCAGTAATAAAAAAAATTAAAGGGCCGAAGAAAGATTTTCGGTCTCTCAAGAATACATTTAAGAAGCGGATGGATCAGCCTGAAAAACCACAAGAACCAAGGAAACGTTTTCCTGGTGGGTTCTTATTATTTCTATTGGCCGCCATCTTAGTCATTTTGACAGTACAAAACTTGTCGAGTGATAAAGGGGGAAAGGTTTCGTTTAGCCACCAAGTGGAGCACTTGGTCAATCTTGATTTAATTCATAAAGATGATAGTCGAAAGATTGCCCAAAATGATAACCTGGTGACCTTTACGGGAAAATTTAAGGAGCGCCTTAGTGACGATTCCAAGTCTCGGTACCGCTATCTCGAACTCCTTAATGAGAATCACGAACTCGCTGAAAGAAAAGACGAACTCTCCATGAACCTCTCTTCGTTGCAGCAAAATGTTCGTGGAGCTGCTGAGCGATTCATCATTTTAAGTGGCACACCTATCCCTAAAGGGGGATTTAGTGTTGTCAGTTCTTTCCATGATACTCAAGAGAGGCAGAACAGTGTTGTAATCTATTCTCTTCCTGAAAAGAGGGAGATGAGTTTGACCGACTTGCAAGCAGAGTACCGCGCCGTTTCTCAAACCCCTTCAACTGACGCGACTAGAGGATTTGGCGAGCATGTTGAAAAACTCATTCAAAGTTATAAATCTCCGACTCTAGGCATTGGAAGTGAAATGATGAAACAAGAACTTCGTTCTGCTGAAACCAATGTTGGCCAAGTACTTAAAAGCAATAAGAGCACCGAAGAGGCCTTAGCGGCGTATCAGTCGGGTCTTGTCATACTTAATCAAATTACCTTAGATCTCTTGAAATCTGAAAATCATGTTTCTTTATTGGAATTGCGAAGCGTTCGAAACTATATGGTTGATCTTAACCAATATCAAGAGACCTTTGTTGCTTTGGATAATAATGAAGCGCAGCTGAATAAAGCCCGACAGAGTGTTTCCGATGTGACTTGGTTTTTTAATAATAAGGAGCTTTCAACGAAGGCCTTGGAGAGACAAACTCCTGAAGCATTTTCCCTTTGGTTTGCTCAAGGGAAGAAAGAATGGGAAGCATTTGCTGGGAATACAGGGACTCTTTTCAAGGCGCCTGATCAGCCGCGTAACCTTGTGTTAGAAAAGACCTTTAAGAGTCAGGAACCTTCACCAAATTATTTGAGTTATATTTTCTTGACAATCTTTCCAGTCGTCATTGTCCTCCTTGTTCTATATTTCATCTTTTCAAGACAAATGAAGGGAATGGGATCAGGTGGTGCGATGAACTTTGGAAAGTCACCAGCAAAAATGCTTAATAAGAACATGCACAAAATGACTTTTAAAGATGTTGCGGGGGTTGTAGAAGCCAAAGAAGAGCTTCAGGAAGTTGTTGACTTTCTGAAAGACCCTTCGAAATTTACCGCACTTGGTGCCCGAATTCCTAAAGGGGTTCTATTGATTGGTCCTCCAGGGACAGGAAAAACCTTGATTGCAAAAGCGGTAGCTGGAGAGGCAGATCGTCCCTTCTTCTCGATTTCAGGCTCCGATTTTGTTGAGATGTTTGTGGGCGTTGGTGCAAGCCGGATTCGAGACCTCTTTGGCCAAGCGAAGAAGAATGCTCCTTGTATTGTCTTTATTGATGAGATTGATGCTGTAGGACGTCACCGCGGCGCTGGAATTGGTGGTGGACACGATGAAAGAGAGCAGACTTTGAACCAGTTACTTGTTGAAATGGATGGATTTGATACCAATGAAGGAGTCATCTTAATGGCTGCAACGAACCGTCCAGACGTTCTTGACAAAGCACTTCTTAGACCTGGTCGATTTGATCGAAATGTGATTCTTGATCTTCCCGATATTAAAGGGCGTTTCGAGATATTGAAGGTTCATGCTAGAAAGATTAAGCTCGATACGGATGTAGATCTTATGGATGTTGCTAGAGCAACTCCTGGGTCTTCAGGGGCCGATCTAATGAATATTTTAAACGAGGCTGCACTGTTAGCAGCAGGTAAAGAGCGCAGCGCTGTGACCCACCAAGATACTCTTGATGCCTGCGATAAAGTGAAATATGGAAAAGAAAGGCGCAGTTTAGAACTCGATGAAAAAGAAAAACTCCATACAGCCTTTCATGAATCAGGGCACGCCGTTGTTGGTCTGAGTGTTGAGAGGGGAGATCCTATTGAAAAAGTTACGATTATCCCTCGAGGGTTTTCCCTTGGGGCGACCCATTTTGTTCCTGAGAAGAACAAGGTTAGCTACTGGAGAAAAGAACTCATTGATCGCCTCGCTGTTTTGATGGGCGGACGGGTCGCTGAGAATCTCTTCGTTGGAGACATCTCAAGTGGTGCTCAGATGGATATTTCTCAAGCAACCAAGCTTGCAAGAAGCATGGTGTGCCAATGGGGGATGAACACAGCACTCGGTCCTGTTGCCTACGACGAACGGTCTGATGAAGGAAGTTATATGATGCCGGGGCAATCTTCGAAGAACTACTCTGAAGAAACGGCGAAGCAAATTGATTCAGAAGTGCGCAGACTTCTCGAGGAAGCGAATGCTTTTGCAAATAAGATTCTCGATGAGAAAAAAGACAAAGTCCAACTCATGACAGATATGCTCATTGAGTTCGAATCCTTGGATAAAGAAGATGTTCATGCGATTATGGATGGCAGCTGGGATGCGGAGAAGAAGAGAGAAAAGCTCAAAGCAATGATTGAAGCTCATTGCAAGATTCCACCACCACCGCCTTCAGATGATGATGAATTATCAAAAAAAGGTGAAGATCTAGGGCCTGCGCCTCAGGGAGTTTAGAATTTACTTGCTCTTTCGCACTATTATCTTCTCTACGGAATAGTTTTAATGTCAAAAGATTAACTTTTATTTTATTCTGAGGTACCACTTTCGCCAAATTAAAGGTGTTGGTATAGAAAGAAGCTCAAATATTTAATTTCTCTCGCATATTTTGTGATCGTTTTCGAAGTGATTCTCTATCATCGACCAAAAAGTGTAGACCTACCCTCTCCTGTAGGAAGATCAGTGCCTATACGAAAAATCTCGCGTCCTCAAACTCCTTCTTCTAGGTGTGAGTTTTTAAAAAACCTAGACACTTTCCAAACAAAAGGTGGGAAGAGATGCGAATAAATACACATACAATACAATTTTTTAATTTATATAATGGAAAGGATTTCCTCCACTGTAGATACGAGAGCTCAACGGACGTGTAGCATTTTTCCCGAAAATACTCTAGTCCGAGGACATCCCGGGTGCTAGTCTGTGGAGAAGCTTCGTTAGAATCTTCTTAAAAGAAGCAGGAGCTAACAGAAAACAGCGATACACGTCTATTCTCAAGCTGTTAAGTAGTCCCCCCCCGGGCATCTCCTTCCTTTAAGAGGTAGGAAGAGAAGGATGTTTAATTTGCAGCGGGTGCTTCAAGAAGGGCTTTGCGGCTAAGGCGGATTTTTCCGTTGCGATCAATATCAAGGACTTTCACCTCAATTTCATCACCTTCTTTGAAGTAATTGTCAATATTATTGACGCGCTCATGAGCAATTTCTGAGATATGGCAGAGCCCCTGAACATTTAGAAAAGCAACGAAGAGACCAAAGTCTTTAATCGTGACGACTTTTCCTTTGTAGGTCTTACCAACCTCAGCCTCTGCTGTAAGATCGTGGACGATTTGACGTGCTCGGGCCATTCCTTCAGCAGAGTTAGAGGCGATGCTCACATAGCCGTCATCATCAATATTAATGTCGACACCAGTCTCTTCAACAATTGCGCGAATTTGCTTTCCCCCGGGGCCAATAATCGTACCGATTTGGCTTGGCTTGACCTTAATGGTTTCAATCCGAGGCGCATATTGTGACAAATCATCTTTTGATTTCGGGCAAGCTTCGAGCATTTTATTAAGGATGTGAATACGTCCTTCTTTTGCTTGAGCAAGCGCAACTTTCATAATTTGCTTATTGATTCCTTCAACCTTAATATCCAGTTGGAAGGCAGTAATTCCCTTGTCATCTCCAGCGATTTTAAAGTCCATATCGCCAAGAGCATCTTCCATTCCTAGGATGTCAGAGAGGATCGCGTAGTTTCCTTCTTCTAGAATCAGTCCCATTGCAATACCCGCGATCGGGCGCTTGATTGGAACACCAGCTTCCATCATGGACAGACATCCACCACAAACGGAGGCCATTGAAGAGGAACCGTTAGACTCTGTGACATTAGACTCTAGACGAATGGTATAGGGGAATGAATCTTTTTTAGGGATGATCGCTTGAAGCGAGCGTTCGGCCAGCTTCCCGTGTCCTACTTCTCGCCTTCCAGGAGTACCCATCCGTCCCACTTCACCCACTGAGTAGGGTGGAAAGGAGTACTGGAGATAAAAGTTACGAAGCCCGTCAGAATAATCAAGAGTTTCATAACGTTGGCCCATTGACTCACCACCGAGGGTACAGACAGCAATCGACTGCGTTTCACCACGAGTGAATAGTGTGCTGCCATGTGTTCGAGGAAGGAGTCCCATTTCGACCCAAACCTGGCGGACATCGGAGGTTCCTCGACCGTCACACCGTTTCTTTTCCTTGAGGATCATTTGCCGCATGTGGTGGGCAGTGACTTTTTTTATTGCTATTGAAACTTCAAAAGGCTTGTATTTTGCACCTTCCTCAGGGAGGAGAGCTTCTTTAACTGTTTCACGGATGGCTGAAAGAGAGTTTTCACGTACTTGCTTCTCAATGATACGAATGGCATCTTGCAGTGGAGCTTCCATGATCGCGTTTACTTCTTCTTTCAGTCCTTCAGGAAGGAATCTGAGGTCTGCGCGGTTTTTCTCTTTTCCAACAACTTGTTGCCATTCCGAAAGCTTTTGACAGATTGCTTTAATTGCTTCATGACCTTCATCAATCGAGACCATGATTTGGTCTTCATCTAAGAAATCGCAATAGCCTTCAATCATCAGGATTGCATCTTCTGTACCGGCTAAGAGCAGGTCGAGCACGGAGCTTTCCATCTCTTCGTTAGTCGGGTTGATGATGAATTTTCCTTTAACCATACCGACGCGGACAGCAGCAATTGGCTTAATAAAGGGGATTTCAGAAATAACAAGTGCGGCAGCTGCTGCACAAATTGCCAGAGGTTCTGTTGGGTTCACTCCGTCATACGAGAGGACTTTTGTAATTACTTGGGTGTCATTGTAATATCCATCTTCAAACATTGGGCGGATGGGTCTGTCAGTGAGGCGACAGGTGAGGACTTCTTTTTCACTGGGTCTTCCTTCACGCTTGATAAAGCCACCGAGGGTTTTCCCGGCTGAAGAGAATTTTTCTTGATAATCGACTCTTAGTGGAAGGAAGTCCACTTCCTCGAGTGGAGCCCCCATACAAGCGGTTGAAAGTAGCATAGTATCCCCGGAGCGGATCATGACAGATCCACCTGCCTGGCGGGCAATTTTCCCTGTTTCGAAAGAGATTTCCTTTCCGCCCACTGAGACGGTAATCGACTGGGCTTCGAGCTTTTGCTGTTTTGATTCCATTAGGACTCCTACTTTGTGTGAGGGTCGAGTCTAGCAGGAAGATATATAGATGGCAAGAAAGGAAATTTTTAAAAACCCTAGGGGATGACTCTCCTAGGGTTTAAATTTAAGATTTTACTTGCGAAGATTCAGACGATTAATGAGCGTTTGATAGCGCTTGGTATCCGTCGAATTTAAGTAATCAAGAAGCTTACGTCGTTGGCCGACCAGTTTAAGAAGGGCAAGCCGGGAAGCGTGATCCTTCGGAGCGAGCTTTAAATGGTCTGTAAGCTCTGTGATTCTTTCAGTAAGGATGGCGATCTGAACATCAGCGGAGCCAGTATCCTTCTCGTGAAGCTGAAACTTCTTAGTAATTTCTTCTTTAGTACCTTTATCTAAAGACATTTATTTATACTCCCGATAGACATTATTGTTAGACAGGACTTATAGACATAAATTCATCAGTATGACGGTCCTCATTGTATCAAGGATGGAGATATATTTCAAGTCAACGGTTATTCAAATTATCTTTTGCCTTCACGGTCAATCCTTCTTGGGTTATAGTGTTCCTATTATGAATAAAGATTTTTTTGATACAAAGATGATGGAAGAGGCACTTAAGGAAGCTCAAAAAGCCTATGATTTAGACGAAGTTCCTGTCGGTGCGGTTCTCACATGCAACGGAGAAATTCTTTCTAGAGCTTATAACCAGATGGAAGAGCTGAAAGATCCCTCTGCCCACGCTGAGCTTCTCTGTATCCGCAGAGGAGCTCAGCTACTGGGGGATTGGCGACTTCTAGAGACCACCCTTTATACGACTCTAGAGCCCTGTCTTATGTGCGCAGGAGCGCTTCTTCTGGCTCGCGTCGGCCGCGTTGTCTATGGAGCCCCAGATCTGCGCCATGGAGCCCACGGTAGTTATTTAAATGTCTTTAAGAGCAAACACCCGACCCATACCACTCAGATAGAGGGGGGGCTTTTCGAAGTTCAATCTGCCGAATTAATTAGAAGTTTTTTTAAACAGCAAAGGAAAAAAAATGAAGCAGCAGCTAGAAACGCTTTTTAATGAGCTTATCGACCTTCAAGAAAAGAAGCTCCTGAGCTACGCGGCCACAATCATTCCGAACATTACAACCGATGATATTCTACAACCTAATGATTATCCCGAGCTAGAAAATCACCCCTTTTTTCGATACGAAGAGGGTGTGCTCAAGGGGCTCCATTCTGCAAGGATGGCGGTTTTAGCCCAGCAAAAAGAAGCTGATTTTTAAAAGGCAAACCACTAGTTTGACTAGAGGACTCCCAAGGCTAGGCCTTTAGACTCAATAGAAAAAGACGGTATGACTATTCCACTTATCAAAAATAAAATGCATAATTAGCTCGAAGGTGCTTATGGAAAAAATGCATTTGGAGATCAAAAATCCGGTTCTCGACAGGCGTTGAATTCACCATTTTATTTTTGATAAGTGGTGCTTTAAGTTTGATTACGGGAGATGCGCCACATGCGGAAACGCTCGCGCATTGTAAGAGAAGCCTTTCCCTTCTGAGAGATTTTATCAAGGCATGCATCCATGAATTCATCGTCTTGGATGACGGCTTTTCCAGTCTTAAAGTCATAAACTTTTGAGGACTGTACTTCGATATCGACAACCCTTTTATAACGGCTCCATATCTTTCGTTTTAGGTAGATCATACGTTTTTCTATCCCATGGAGACGATAAAATGGGCCGAGGATTTCCCAGAAGAGAACAGAATAAAAATATCCGTATAGCATAGCTCCGAGGGTTACGAAGAATGAGAGGAAATTTCCATTAGAGAAATCAAGAAAAAGGTTTACACCGATTAGGCCAAAAACGAGCCACTTTGCACGAACTGGCAATAGCAAAAAGAGCATGATATTGGCCTCAGGGAAGAGAAATGCCCACCCGATTAACAGGATATAGATGGATGTAGTGGCACCTGCAAATGGAAGCGGTGATCCGAAAAGGAATAAACACACATAGGCGATTAGACCAACAAAAAGAGCTCCACCAAAGTAGAGGCCGATAAAGTGTTTTTCCCCGCGTGCCTGAATTAGAGAAGAACCAATTGCCCATAGAAGATAGAGGTCAAAAAAGACGTGGAGGATAAGGGCCATGGAAATCCCTCCGCCAGCAAGGGGCTGGATGAAAAGATAAGAAATAAATTGCCAAATGAAAAAATTGTGAATGCCCCATGCCGTTAGGCTGAATAGGTGTTGGGGACTGTGAGTATGAAAAACCTGCGTAAAAAGAGCATTTGAAATCAGGGAGAAAAAACTCAAAATAAGCGTTGCAATAATTGTCCATTTGACAATTTTTGGGGTGGTCCTTGGACCTAAACGAAATGCTTGAGAGTTGTTCATCATACCCAACAGGCTAGCATATCCATGAATAAAAAATCAGTTTTTATGTTGTTTTTTATCTTCAAAAGAGGTTTAATCCTTAGGAAAAATACCGATTGATATCAAAGGAATTTTCAATGAAGAAAGAAGGTCATCCTCCCTACCAGGACATCCTATTCGTAGATACAGCTACTGGACACAAATTTGTTTGTGGAAGCACTTTGCAGCCCAAGGAAACCGATACCTACGAAGGAAAAGAGTACCCAGTCTACAAAGTACCAATTTCTTCCGCTTCTCATCCTTTCTTTACTGGAAGTCAGCAGTTTGTTGACTCTGAAGGACGTGTTGATAAGTTTAAGAAACGTTACAGCCGAAAACCTCAAGCAGCAGAGCAAGCTCAAGACAAAGAGCAGGGAAGGAAAAAGTCTGTTATAAAAAAAACTGCCGTTAAAAAGCCTGCGACGAAAAAAACTCCTAAGGAGTGATTTTGGAACAGAAACTGCAAAGGCTCTTGAGCCGTTTTGAGGAGGTTGAAACTGCTTTGGGAGTTCCTGATGTTCATTCGGACCAGAAGAGGTTTAAAGAACTCTCACAAGAGCACTCTTATTTAGCGGAGCTCAAGTGTGTTTACGAGAAGTTTCAAACTAGCAAACAAGACCTTGAGAATAGCCGGGCTCTCCTAAAAGAAGAAAAAGATCCTGAATTTTTTAAAGTCATTCGTGAAGAGATTGAAAATCTTGAGAGAGAGTTAACCAAACTCCAAGCCAAAATCGAAACGCTTCTCGTTCCTCCCGATCCTAGCGATCACGCAAATGTGATCATGGAAATTCGTGCTGGAACAGGAGGCAATGAAGCGGCAATCTTTGTAGGCGATTGCGTGCGCATGTATCGCCTCTTTGCTGATAAGATGGGGTGGAAGTATGAAACCCTTTCCCTAGCAGTTTCTGAAGCAGGGGGATATAAGGAATATGTAATCTCCATCACCGGAAAAAATGTTCATCGCCACCTTCAGTACGAAGCAGGAACCCACCGCGTTCAACGGGTTCCTGTTACTGAAACGCAAGGGCGAGTGCATACTTCGGCAATCACAGTTGCCGTTTTAATGGAGCCTGCAGAGGAAGAGAGGATTGTGATCGACGAGAGTGAGCTCAAGATCGATACTTACCGCGCTTCAGGAGCTGGCGGGCAGCATGTCAATACAACCGACTCTGCTGTCCGGATTACCCACGTTCCTTCAGGTGTTGTCGTTTATTGCCAAGAAGAACGCTCACAGCATAAAAATAAAGAAAAAGCCCTTCGCGTTCTTGTTGCCAAGCTTGCTGAAAAACAGCGACGCAAGCTGCACGAGGAGAGGGCTTCCCTTCGCTCAAGACAAGTTGGTACAGGAGATCGCTCAGAGAGAATCCGAACCTATAACTATTCGCAAAACCGCGTGACCGACCACCGCGTTAACCTTACCCTTTACAGGCTAGATCAAATCATGGAAGGGGACTTATCAGAAGTGACGGAAGCGCTTATCGGCCATTTCTACCAGGGAAAGCTTCATGCATAATATCCGTGAGCTTGTTAGGCTTTCCACGGACTTTTTGGAAAAGAAAGGAGTGTCCCATGCGCGATGTGTGGCTGAAGAGCTTCTTGCAGCTCTTCTTAATCTAAAACGATTAGAACTCTACTTTGATTATGATGCTCCCCTTGAAGAAAATGAAGTTGCAAAGTACCGCGAATGGATCAAACGGAAAGGAGACAAAGAGCCTCTTGCATATATTCTAGGAGAGGTTGAGTTTCTTGGCCTTCCCCTTAAGGTGACTTCAGAAACCCTTATTCCGAGGCAGGAAACAGAAATTCTTGCCGATCTGATAACGAAAGCTCTTCTTCAGAAACCTTGTACTGTTTGGGATCTCTGCACCGGGAGTGGATGTCTTGGACTTGCAATTAAAAATAAGTGTTTAGACTGCACGGTAATCCTTTCAGACATCTCTACAAAGGCACTTGCTGTTGCAAGGGAAAATGCGCTTTTAAACGAGCTTACTGTTGAAATTATTGAGGGAGATCTACTGGTCCCCTTTAATGGAAGAAAGTGCGATGTTTTGGTCTGCAACCCCCCGTATATCACTCAAGATGAATATGAGGGACTAGAAGATGAAGTGCGTCTCCATGAGCCCAAACAAGCTCTAGTGGGAGGAATCGATTTTTATGAGCGGTTATCGCTAGAACTTCCTGCGTATCTTAACTCAGGCGCAAAACTCTTTTTTGAAATTGGGGCTAAGCAAGGGGCTTCCCTTCGTACTCTATTTGACCAAAGTCATTGGAAACAAAAGCGGTGTGAAAAAGATTGGGCTGGACATGATCGTTTCTTTTTCCTTGAATATCACCCAGAAAACGAGTAAAATTAGATTCTTTCAAGCAAGGAGAGCTGAATGTTTGGTGGTATCACAGAAAAATTTCAAAATGTTTTCTCAGCGTTAGCTTCAAAAAAAAAGTTAACAGAGGAGAATATTTTTGATGCGGTAAGAGAAGTCCGAATGGCTCTCCTCGATGCCGACGTGAATTACACAGTTGCAAAAAATTTCATCAAACGAGTCAAAGAAAAAGCGCTAGAGAAAGAGGTTCTCAAATCAGTCACTGCTAGTGATTTTTTTACCAAAATTGTTCATGATGAGCTAAAGACCCTGATGGGGGAAGATGAGGCGAAACTCGATACAGAGCGCTGTCCATCCGTCATCTTAATGTGTGGTCTTCAGGGATCTGGAAAAACCACTCAGTCAGCAAAACTCGCACTCTATCTGAAGAAACAGAATAAGAAAGTTCTTATTGCAGCTTGTGACTTGCAGCGTCCTGCTGCCATTGACCAGCTGGAAACGCTTGGTGCCCAGGTTGAAGTTCCCATCCATGCTGATCGAGATCAAAAAAATGCTGTTAAGGTTGCTAAAAATGCTTTAGAACGCGCCAAGAAAGAAGCGTTTGATGTCCTCATTATTGACACCGCTGGACGTCTTCATATTGATGAAGAGCTCATGAAAGAGCTAGAAAAAATAAAGGAAGCGGTTGTCCCCCATGAGATCCTCTTTGTTGCGAATGCAGCAACAGGGCAAGATGCAGTAAAGACTGCTGCTGAGTTTGACAGCCGTATTACTGTTACGGGAACAATCCTCACTATGCTTGATGGGAATGCTCGCGCTGGAGCTGCGATCTCTATTCGTGAAGTGACGGGAAAGCCGCTTAAGTTTGAAGGGATCGGGGAGAAAGTTACCGATTTTCAACTTTTCAATCCTCAATCAATGGCCGATCGCATCCTTGGAATGGGAGATGTCATTAATCTTGTCAAGAAAGCTCAAGAGCATGTCGATGAAAAACAAGCCTTGGAAATGGAGAAGAAGCTTCGAAAAGCCACCTTCACTTTTGATGACTTTCTTAAGCAGATGCGCTCTATTAAGCAGATGGGTTCTCTAAAAGGGCTTCTCTCCATGGTTCCCGGATTCAATAAGATGGGGGGAGACTTTGATATGTCTGACAGGGAGCTTTCTAGAATCGAGGCGATTATTCTTTCCATGACCTCCAATGAGCGTATCGGTCTAGATGAACTCCTTCCGTCCCGTCGTCGTCGGATTGCAAACGGAAGCGGCACTTCTATTGATGACGTGAATCGAATGATTAAAAGCTTTAAACAGATCAAGCAGATGATGAAAAAAATGCCAGGCATGAAGAGGAAGTTCATAAATGATCCTCAGATGAAAGATCAGCTCAGCTCCCTTAAAGGAAAACCCTCATCCCTTTTTTTTAAGTAATACTATTTCTGGAATGATATTTCATAAGTTAACCCATATTCTTGTGCATAATTGTCGAACACATGGTTAGAGGGACGTTAACAAACCAATTCCAAGCCTGATAACAAGCCGCTAGGATTGTCTGATATCCATCATAAAAACGATTTGCTAGTCAGGTGTCTTTGAGCTTTTTCCAAACTTGCTCAACTGGGTTTAATTCAGGCGATGCTGGAGGAAGAAGAAAACAGGGTAAGGTTATCGAAAATTCTCACTTGGTATGCCGAACTGATTGATCCAAGACGAAAACCTGCACTTTTTCCCGTGGCTTGCTACGAAGATAGGGAATTTTATGTTGTGTTAGTTTACTAGACATTTAGATCAAACAAGACAAAAAAACTTTTGCCTCAATCTTTCGCAAGATCCCATTGCCTCCATCTCTAAAGTAGCACATGCCCTCTACTTTTTATTTGCAGCATAGAATAGCAGCTTGTTCGAAGGAAAATAGTCAGTTCGTTAAATTAACGGATACTTATTCCTGCTTATGGCTCTCGTGGTTCGTCCTTGACATTTAGCTCGTTTTAAAAGTCCTTTAATCATTCAATCTTCTATACGTTTCTCTGAAAGGCTTTGTCAGAAAGTCCTAAAGATTTAACTCGTTGATATGCGTATGATAACTTTGTTTTTGCAAAAAAGATTGTTGCATATCAATGAGTTATTTCAACCTATTTTTCTGTATTCTATATTTTTTGGTATTTCGTTCTCTTTTTTTCTTAGAAAGTGAATGAATATTTTGATAAAGTTGGAAATTGGAAAGGCTGTGAAGGTTTTTAATACCATTTTTTCCGGGCATCATTTATGCTGGGTGGTCTTATTACAATTTGTGAATTGGAGTTTACGTAGATGGCACTAAAGATTCGCCTAAGACAACAGGGCCGAACCAATCAATTGACGTACCGCCTAGTCGTTGCAGATTCTCGCTCTCCGCGGGATGGGAAGTATGTCGAAAATCTGGGACATTATGATCCTCATCATGAAGAGGGAAAAGATGCTGTGGTTAAGGAAGATCGCATCCAATTTTGGGTTGATAACGGAGCTGAGCTGACCGAGAAAGCACATGCTTTAATTGCCCGAAAAGCCCCCGGAGTGATTAAGAGTATTCGTGATCGGGAACTCGCAAAAGTGAAAAGGCGCAGCGAAAAGCGAAAAGCGAAAAAGAAGTAGTTTTTTCGATGCGTTACGATATCTTATCTCTCTTTCCAGAGTATTTTGAGGGTCCCTTTGATGTCAGTATGATTAAAAGAGGACGGGAAAAAGGGCTGTTAGAGATTAACCTTGTAAATATGAGGGATTTTTCTGCAGGGAGATATCAGCAGATTGATGATCGTCCGTATGGTGGAGGGCCGGGGATGGTCCTGATGGCAGAGCCTGTTACAAGAGCGATACGAAATGTTAAAAAAGAAAATTCCCATGTGGTCTATTTGACCCCTCAGGGGACTCCTCTCTCCGCTGAGCGGTGTGCGGAACTGGCTAAAAAACCACATTTGATTGTTGTATGTGGCCACTATGAGGGGATCGACGAGCGCGCGATTGAGAACGAAGTCGATGAAGAGATTAGCATTGGGGATTATGTGCTTACGAGTGGCGCTCCTGCCGCCATCGTTTTGGTTGATAGTGTCTCTCGGTTTGTTCCGGGAGTGATTAGAAACGAAGAGGCAGCACAACAAGACTCTTTTGAAAATGGGATGTTTGATTGTCCGGTTTATACCCGTCCTCCTGTTTTTGAAGGAAAAGAGGTTCCTGAGGTTTTAAAAAGCGGGAATCATGCTGAGATAAAGGCGTGGAGAAAAGCGCAGGCACAAGAGAAAACAGAGCGGGTTCGACCCGACCTAAAAACTAGAATATCTAACTCAGGAGAAATGAATCATGAGCCGCGATGCGCTACTTGAGAAAATTGAAACCAGTCAACTTAAGACAGACATTCCCAATTTTAATGTCGGCGACACGATCAAAGTTCACATCCGTATTATCGAAGGGGAAAAAGAAAGAATCCAGGTTTTCACTGGGACTGTTATTGCTCGAAAAGGTTCGGGCATCTCTGAAACCTTTTCGATGTACCGAGTGGCTTATGGCGCTGGAATGGAGCGGGTATTCCCACTGCATAGCCCCCGAATTGCCAAGATCGAAGTTGTTCGATTAGGAAAAGTACGACGGGCAAAACTTTATTATCTCCGCGGGACTGCTGGAAAAGCAGCGAAGGTTAAGGAGGAAATGGGACGGAAAAAGGACAAGAAAGGTCCAACTCTTATAGAAGATCCTGCGCTTTCCAAAGCTGGGGCTTCCAGAGAGGAGAAAAAGCCTGAAGACGAAACTCCTAAATCGGAGTAGGGTTGAACGATCGAACGTTTTTTGAGGAGAATGCCTATAGTGCTGGGCGCCGGCTGATTGCGGGTGTAGATGAAGCCGGGCGAGGTCCTCTTGCTGGCCCCGTTGTTGCTGCTGCTTGTATCCTTCCTAGAGGGCTTCAAGTTGAAGGGATTGATGACAGCAAAAAGCTCGCTCCCGAGAAAAGGGAGGAACTCTATCATGTGCTCATCACACACCCAGACATCCATTATGGTATCGGCATTCTTGAGAGTACAGTGATTGATGAGATTAATATTTTGCGTGCGGCGCTCCAGGCAATGGCACTAGCTGTGGGTGAGCTCAAGGTTAAGCCTGATTATCTACTCATTGATGGCAACCACCTCCCTCCGACACATATTGCTGCTAAGGCAGTGATTAAGGGGGATGGTCGTTCACTAAGTATTGGAGCTGCTTCGGTTATTGCTAAGTGTCATCGGGATCTTTTGATGAAGAAGTATCATGAGAAGTACCCTGATTACGGATTTGATCGTCATAAAGGGTATGGTACAAAAAAACATGTGGAGGCTCTTAGAGCTTATGGCCCTTGTCCGATTCATCGAGTTTCTTTTGAGCCGGTGCGCTCCTTGACTTGCGGTGGAGAATCAGTTATAAGACCCTCTCAACCAAAGTAGGATTTTCTCTATGGCGCGTAGTATGACAGCCTATGGACGGTCTCACCTCAAAACCAGTGTGGGACACTTTATCATTGAAATTCACTCGGTGAACCGGAAAAGTTTAGATATTCACTCGAATATTCCAAAAGAATTTCTTTCCTTAGATATGGGACTTAGGAAGCGCTTGGCGGAAGAGGTAAAGCGAGGCAATGTTACGATCCGGATTACGAAGGATAGTGGTCAAAACGGCTCTTCTGAAGTTCCAAGCCTAGGGGTGATGAAAGAGATCCATAAGGAATGGATGGGGTGTGCACTGGGATTGGGCTATAAGAAGGAAGAAGCCATTCCCTTCTCATCTCTTATGCAATTTATGATGACCTCTTCTCCCATAGTCCAAAAGGTTGATAAAGCCTTTAAAAACGAGCTGATGCAAGGGTTTGATGAAGCAATGGTTACTTTTATTGCAATGAAGGAGAAAGAGGGAAACTCTCTTAAAGAAGATATTCTTTCGCGTTTGAGCGAGATTGCGGAGGATATTAACGGAGTAGAAAAGCTTACAAAAGATGCTTCGAAGCGGTTTCATGAGAGGTTGGCAAAAAAACTTGAAGAGGTCAAGATGAATCATGAAGGGGATGAGGATCGCCTTACCCGAGAACTTGTCATTTTTGCAGATAAGGTCGATATTACCGAAGAAATTACACGTCTCGCCTCTCATGTCAAACAGTTTCGCGATATCTTGAGTGAAGATAAACGAAGGGTAGGACGAGAGCTAGATTTTCTCACGCAAGAGATGAATCGTGAGGTGAATACCATCGCAGCAAAATCGCAAGAGTTTGGAATCACACAGTTGATTTTGTCTGCAAAAAGTGAACTCGAGAAGATTCGGGAGCAGTTGCAGAACATCGAATGAAGAAGAAAGGCGAACTGATCATTGTAAGTGCTCCAGCAGGAACAGGGAAAACCACTCTCGTTTATAAGTTAAAAAGGGAATATCCTGAAGAGGTGGTCCAGAGTATTTCGTGTACGACTCGAAAACCTCGCCCTGGTGAGATTGATGGAAAGGACTATGTTTTTCTGACTGGTGAGGTGTTTGAGGAGCGAGTAAAACGGGGAGAGTTTCTAGAGCATGCAACGGTGTTTGGCCATCAGTATGGAACCTCAAAGAAGCTTGTGGAAGCGCAACGCATGGATGGGAAGCATGTCATTTTGGTGATCGATACCCAAGGAGCGATGGAGCTTAAGAAAAAGATAAAGGCCCTTTATATTTTCATTGCGCCGCCCTCGATGGAGATTCTTGAAGAAAGGCTTAAAAATCGTAAAACAGAATCGCCCGAGACTCTCAAAAAACGGCTGAAGTGGGCCCAATATGAGATCGATCAGGCAAAATATTATGACTATACAATCGTTAATGACAATCTAGAGGCTGCCTACGAGGCATTAAAGAGTATTATAATAGCCAAGAATTACGAAGGAGGAAATCATGGCACAAGATGAACTAACAAAGGAAAGTTATACCATCCTATTCTCGGATAATTTTCAGTTGACACACTACGCAATTGATGTGGCACAAAGACAAATCCAAAGTGGGAATGAAGACCTTAATGTGACTCAGATGCTTAAAGAGATCCGCAAAAACCCACCGAAAAAAGAAGAAGAGGAAGAAGAAGAAAGGTGAAGAGAATTCTGATAACGGCAGCGCTTCCTTATGCGAATGGGCCACTGCATTTTGGTCATATTGCTGGGGCATATTTGCCCGCGGATTGCTATGCCCGTTTTCAGAGACTTTTAGGGCACGATGTTCTCTATATCTGTGGTTCTGATGAACATGGGGTGGCGATCACCTTGAGTGCTGAAATGGCTGGACGAACGCCTAAGGAGCATGTCGATCATTTTCATCAGGTTCTTTTTGATTTTTTTAAGCAGATGAACATTGGATTTGACCACTATTCTCGGACTACATGGAAAGGGCACGTAGAACCTACACAAACCTATTTCAAACAGCTCTATAAAAATGGGTATATCGAAGAGAAAGTCACTGACCAGCTCTATGCTGAAAAGGATGAACGGTTTCTTGCAGATCGGTATGTTCAGGGAACGTGTCCTAAATGTGGATTTGAAGAAGCAAGAGGGGATGAATGTCCCAAATGCGCTTCGAGTTATGAGGCGATTGATCTCAAGAATCCTCGTTCAAAACTCACCGGTGCTCCACTAATTCTAAAACAGACAAAGCACTGGTTTCTCCGATTTGATCTATTCAAAGATGAGCTTGCAAAGTGGATCAAGAAAAAACATTGGAAATCCAATGTAATGAACTTTGCCCAGAACTATATCGATGATTTGAAGCCTCGGGCGATTACTCGTGATTCAAATTGGGGGATTCCTGTTCCCATTGAAGGGGTTAAGGGAAAGGTTCTCTATGTTTGGTTTGACGCACCAATTGGGTACATTTCAGCAACAAAAGAGTGGGCTGAAAAGAAAGGAGAGCCCGAAGCATGGAAGCAATATTGGTGTGATGAAAAGACAAAATTGGTCAATTTTATTGGGAAGGATAACATTCCATTTCATGCGATCTTTTTTCCAGCAATGACAATGGGACAAGATGAGCCCTATAAAATTGTGGACGAGATTCCTGCGAATGAGTTTTATAATCTTGAGGGGAAGCAATTTAGTAAATCGGCTGGTTGGTATGTCGATTTGGAGGAGTTTTTTAAACATTTTTCTGCTGATCAGATTCGTTATGCTATTGCTGCAAATGCTCCTGAAACACAAGATAGTGAGTTTTCCTGGAAGGACTTTCAAATGCGCTGCAATAGCGAACTCTTGGGAAAATATGGGAATCTAGTAAACCGCGTCCTTGTTTTCACTCAAAGCAAGTGCGAGGGTATGATGCCTCCTTTTGGAGACTTGAAACATGATGATGAACTCTTCCTTGAAAAAGTAGAAGAACTCTCAAAAATGATCCATCAGGCCTATGATCACTATCATTTGCGAAAGGCGACTCAGCTTATCATGGAACTTGCCCAAGAGGGGAATATTTACTTTGATCATAAGAAACCATGGAAGGATAGCAAAGATGGTCAGAATACGACGATTGCTTGCTGTTTGCTTGTCCTGAATACTCTGGCTCTTGTCTCATTCCCGATTATTCCTGAGACTGCCGAAAAACTTTGGCGTCTTCTGGGAAATGAAGAGTTTTTAAAAGATCAAACTTGGAACAGCGTTTTAGCAATGGGGATTTCGCCAAATCGCACTTTTCCGAAGCCGGAAGTGCTTTTCTCTAAAGTGGAGGATACTGTGATTAAAAAGCAACTCGAAGACCTAAAAAATGTCCTAAAACCTGCCGAGGATTTAAAAGATTCGATTACCTTTGATGCTTTCCAGAAGCTTGATCTTCGAGTAGCTCAGATTCTTTCTGCGGCTGAGATCCCTAAGAGTGATAAGCTCTATAAGATTGAGCTAGACCTTGGATTTGAGCGTCGGACGGTTGTCTCCGGGGTACGGAAGCAGTATCCTGATCCAGAGATTCTCATAGGAAAAAAGGTGGCTCTTGTGGCGAACCTAAAACCAGCAAAATTAATGGGAGTGGAAAGCCAAGGGATGATCTTGACAGCAGGGGAGCCTAAATCGCTGGAGTTTTTGGAGATACAAGGGGCTCCACTAGGGAGCCCAATAGCTTAGATACCCATAAATCCTTTGAAGAATCTCATGGTGCGCTGAAAGCGAGTTTTTCGCTTAAATTTTCTTAAAACCTTGTTAATTAGCTTCTTAGATCTTTTTTTCATGGGTTTGCTCCTGATTTCTCATAAAATTCTTAATAAACCTACAGGTCCTACTTGGATTATAGCAATTATTTAATTTAATCGCAAGGACTTGGATTGAATTTACAGGGTCAACGTATTAAGATTTATTTGATATCGCGTCATCCTCCTTTCAAATACTGGCACAATGACTCTAACAAAGGAACAGTCCAATATTTACGGGAATAACAACTGTGTAACAAGGTAACTCTTGATGTTACTGGAGTTTCAGGTGGACCCAGTCATCCTCTTTTCTTCCTCCCTTTGGAACTTATTAGATTAGTTGAAAAGGTGTTTTGGGGTGGTAGTGAGGCTTTCTTGCCTTTCTTTAGCAAGGGTGCCTTCAAGGAAATACTGAAGGCCGGTGTAACGTGTCTTTACGTTATCGGTTTTGACTGCGATGGCCAAAGCTTTTTTTGTGCCCAGAAGGATGACGAGATTTTTGCCACGGGTGATCCCTGTGTAGAGAAGATTACGAAAAAGGAGCTTGAAGTGTGAGGTGTGGACAGGGATAATCACGCAGGGGCATTCGCTTCCTTGGTATTTATGGATCGAGACGGCGTAGGCGAGCATAAGCTCATCGATATCGAAGAAGTCGTATGGGACCTCTTTCCCATCAAAAGTTACTATGAGCTCTTGTTCTTCCATATTGATCGCTGTAATGCGACCGACATCACCGTTATACACTTTTTTATCGTAGTTGTTTCGTATTTGCATTACTTTGTCGTGGATATTAAAGTGGCGGCCCATTCGAACGATGTGCAGGGATTGGGGATTAAGTCTTTGTTGAAGCGCATGGTTAAGGTTGTCTGTTCCAATAACCCCTTTTTTCATTGGAGAGAGGACTTGAATATCATCGATGGGATTGAGGGGGAATTTTTCAGGAATGTGATGTTCGATGAGCTGGATAATTTTTCCGAGAATTTCATCAGGAGACTCGACATTAAAAAAAACAAAGTCACTCCCTTGTTTATGCTCCGTTTCAGGAAAATAACCTGCATTAATCCGGTGAGCATTGGCAACGATGCGAGACCCTTTCCCTTGTCGAAAGATCCACTTAAGGCGCGAAACAGGGAGAGTTTTGGAATAGATCATATCCTTCAAAACGTTCCCTGCTCCGACACTTGGAAGTTGATCGATGTCACCGATAAAGATGAGGCGAGTTTCATCAGGAATTGCTTTTAGAAGGCTATACATCAAAAAAGTATCGATCATGCTTGCTTCATCGATGATGATGAGGCGGGCAGTAAGGGGATGATCGCGATTTCTTTTAAAACCTCCTCTGTTGAAGTCAAATTCTAGAAGACTGTGAATCGTGAACGCTTTTTTACCCGTGATTTCGCTCATCCGTTTTGCGGCGCGCCCGGTGGGTGCGGCGAGAGTAATTTTATCGGTTACTTTGGAAGTAATCGAGAGGATAGCTCGGGTGATTGTGCTTTTTCCTGTCCCAGGTCCTCCTGTAATAATATGAATTTTTTCCTCAAGACTTCTTTTAATTGCCAATTTTTGTTCTTTAGCGAAGCGGATTCGATGCGTTTCTTGTACCCAATTGATTGCCTTGTCAAGCGTAACTGTACGGATTTTGCAAGGGGCTTCATAGATTCTTTGGAGTTCTCGGGCAACACCCCACTCTGCATTATAGAGAGGGCGAACCCAGATGTAGGGCTTGCTCTCCAAAGTATTTTCTATGATGTATCCCTCCATTTCAAGAGCTCTGATCTGCTCGGTGATAAGTGTTCCATCGACTTCAAGGATTTTTTCAGCTTCAGGGATGAAGGATTCTTTTAAATAGCAGACGTTTCCATCATTGCTCAGCTCCCAAAGAACATGTTCGATGCCTGCTTTAATCCGAAGAGGGGAGCTTTTGGAAATACCGAGGTTTTGGGCGAGCCCATCAGCTGTTTTGAAACCAACACCATAGATTTCCTTAGCAAGAACATAAGGATTTTCCTTTACCTTTTCGATACTCTCTTCTCCATATCTCTTGAAAATCTTTTGCGCAAAAGAGGGGCGGACTTGATGGGTCTGCAAAAAGATCATCACATTGCGGATTGATTTTTGTTCGCTCCAACACTCTTTAATCTTTTCGATCCTTTTGGTTCCAATACCAGAAACCTCAGTAAGTCGGTGAGGATGTTTATCGATCATTTCAAGAGTTTTAACTCCAAAAGTCTCAACAATACGTCTGGCATAGATAGGCCCGACTCCTTTGACCATTCCTGATTCTAAATATTTCTGAATCCCCAGGACATCAACAGGAGCTGTTAGCTCGAAGTTTTGTACTTCAAACTGCCTTCCGTGACGGGAATGATGCTTCCAAATACCGTGGCAATGAAGGGTTTCCCCAGGATTGATCCCTGGCATCGGACCAACGACTGTGATCAGATCTCTTTGCTTGGGCGTTTTAAGACGTGCCACGGTGAATCCAGTCTCTTCACTAGTAAAAACGATGGTATCGATATATCCACTGAGCTGGTCCATAGCCAAACATCTTAACTGATACTACTACCATTTGAATACAAAAATTTTGCTATTCTTGATCTAAAATCTTGAAGAGTTTATGATGGTGCACTCTGTTCCGGATTAGCTCAGCGGTAGAGCAGTAGACTGTTAATCTATTGGTCGCTGGTTCGAATCCAGCATCCGGAGTTTTTTTCATCCCATTCTATCAGAGGCTCTTGTACGTAACTTAAACGTCAGGAGACATTATGAAAAACCCCCTCTACAACCCCCAATTTACGCATTTTTTACGCAACTGGTCTGAATCAATCAGAACGATTGCGTTATATTCTTATCTCGATTCAAAACAGCCCATTTTTCTATCAACTTTTATCTCAAATGCGGAAAAAGTGCGGAAAATCGGCCATTTTCCTGTTGTTTCACATAAATTCCCCGGGAAAACATGTAAAAGAGCAACGGATTACAAATCCTATTCCCATTTATTCCAAATAATTTATAATGACCAAACTGGAGTGAGATAATGTCCAAAAAATCAGACAGTACAAGGTGTATCAGACCTTATCCAAAGAAAGATGGATCAACGACCTTCTATGCAGAGGTAAGAAGAAAGCGAGCAAAGCCCCTCAGAAAAAAATGTGCCACATTGACGGAAGCCAAACATTGGGTGAGATCAACTGAAAGCGCAATCTTAGAAGGGCGCATCCCCCAAGAAACAAAAGCTCGCAAGTACACGATTAATGACCTGATCGAGGAATATAAAAGAGTTTACTTAACCAGGTTTCCCAAAAGGATCAGAAGCCAGTCTCACCACCTGGGCTGGTGGCAGAAGCACTACGGTCAAAAGCTCCTTATCGATATCAGCCCCTCTTTGCTAGCTAGGGCAAGAGAGCTTCTTCTTAACGAGAAAACTCCAAAAAATATTTTTCGGTCTGGCTCAACGGTTAACCGATATTTCTCCACTTTAAGTAAGGCATTTTCCCTTGCTTCCAAAGAATGGGAATGGGTTTTAGAAAACCCCTTCAGAAGAATTTCTAAACTGTCTGAGAGCAAAGGGAGAACTCGTTTTCTGACTAAAGATGAGCTTCAAGCTCTTCTTCAGGCTTGCAGGGCGCATAAAAACCCGAACCTCTATGGAATGGTCCTTATGGCAGCATCTCTTGGCCTCCGCTTCGGAGAAATCGCTAATCTCAAGAATAAAAACGTCGATTTTGAAAATAGACTGATCACCCTTGAAGTCACTAAAAACCATGACATCAGAGTCTTGCCTATGCCCGACCAAATATACACCTTTTTAAAAGGCAAGTGCCAACTAAATAATGGCGAGGGGTATGTCTTTCCATCCAAAGACCCTGCTAAGCGGCATCCCTATTCGATGATTCGAAAAGCCTTCCAATCGGTTTTGAAAGAACTTGGATTCACTGATGTCGTTTTCCACTCCCTTCGTCATACGGCGGCATCCCATTTAGCTATGTCGGGAGCAACCCAAGGAGAGCTCCAGGAATTATTTGGTTGGCGTTCTCCTAACATGACTCGCCGATATACTCATTTCAATAAGGCCCATCTAGCAAAGGTCCTTCAAAGGGCAAATAACAACCTAATCGATAGCGAGGAGCAAAACGATGAAGCCTGATATCCATCATTTAAAGGAATTGATTTTACTGTTTAAAAACGAGCTCATTGAACGAGTTTTTTTGCATCAAGACCACTCCGTGATACTCGACGAGCGTGATCCGATAAAACCTTGGGAAAGAGCTGAAGCCTACTCTTGGATCTTTTTGGAAACAAACTACAAGGTATTTCAAGATATGTCTGAGCCCACCATGAGAGAACCACCTCCCCCTTATCCAGAAGCTTTATTGGAACCAGCTGAGGATTATTATTCCAAATGGGGAATGAAAACAATCCAAGTGCATGGGTGCCCGACAACAGCACTAAGCATAAAAGAAATTCATAAATATAAAACCTACGGTATTCCTCAACCTATTTCTGAAGAACCCTTAATTACTTACATTAAAAGGCTTGGGAAGTTGTGCACACAAAAAAACTATTCGAAGAAAATTTGGAGAGAATCCTTGGGGAGCTTTCTTGAATATGTTAAAGCTAATATCCCTACCAATTGTCTAGGATTTATCGATATCATTTTTCCAGAAGATCGAACTCTTTACGACGGAAAAATCATCAGATTAGCCCAAAAAAAGAAATTTGCAACAAACATTATTTTCGTGGCGGACATCTTAAAAAATTTATCTGAGGAGCTTCTATGGGGAGATCCAAGATCCCAACACAGTGCCGCTGAAACCTTGGCCTTTGCCTCACTTTGCTTAGTAAGTGCAAGACTTCGATTGCCAACTGAAGTGAAACTACTACACAAGTTTGACCCACTTTCCCTGCACTCTGAAGAAGCTGCTGAGTCCTCTCCATTCCCTAAGAGATATTTCTTAAAGGTTCCCACACTATTTGGCCAAGTCCTCGCGGAAATATCAAAGGTGCACTTCAATTATTTTTCTATTCTGTCCCAAATAAATCGGCAAGAAGGGACTAGAGACCACTTTTTTAAGGTTTCTAAGAGGTGCTTAAATGAAACCTTCAGTCGAGCTGCATCTAAACTAAAGCTTCCCCCAAATCATGGAGAGATCACTCTGTCCACTTTCACCAGCTGGCCGAATGAGGTAATGCATCACCGCACCCAAATCGATAATAAGCGGTATAAAGCTAAAACAAAATAGCCTTAAAAAGATCGTTCCCTCCATCTCCACCTCCTATTTCGAGATTAAAAATTATATGTCTGAGACCATGAGAGTTAGTTAGGACACATAAAAATATTAAGGAGTGACCTCATGAGCAATAATGATCTGCGATCGCCAATAGATGTTGATCTACCTTCTAGTCAGGAAGGATTCAATTTTATCCACGAAAAGGAAGAAATCCCTTTAACCTTTAAGGACTTTACCAACACCTATAGATGGCCAAACATGGGAAGCCTTCGCAAAATGGCTTATGAAAGTGAGAGCAATACGCTTGCTCCTGCCTTTGTCAAATTCAAAAAGAGGCGCCTGGTTCTTCCACAAACCCTATTCAGACTACTTAAGGAAGGAGGAAATTAATGAAAGCTACACCCCAAGGAGTAAAAGCAAACGCCCTGATGAAAGACTTAGAAAAACTTTTTCGAGAGCGTCTAAGAACGGCCTATGAACCTCTATACAAACATAAAGATAAAAAGAGCCTGGCAGCCACCAGGCCCCATAACTCCACAAAAAATGAGGAATAGCTATGAATATCATTATACCAAAAATCCCAATTCCTGAAAACGGCAAAAGAACCTTGGAATCCGTCTTCCATCTCTCAAAACAAAGACCGTCTGTAAATAGCAATAGAAACCCTCAAGAATTCTCCGAAGATCTCGGTAAGCTAAAAAATCTATGCGACCGATTCTATATCAAAGGAGATATAGAAGATTTGGATAGAGCAATTCAACTACAACATAAACTGCATACAAAATATGGATTGTGCTGGGACCTAATATGGATTACAGGAAAATTTTATAGATGGAGTGAGCTTTCACGAAAATATGGGGGTTGTAATGTCTAGTGTCAAATCGGTAGATTACGAGATTTCCCAACCCGACAGGATTGAGGGTACCCTAGAGCGAATAGAGGAGATTAACAAGCTGGTTGAGGCTGAAAACCTTCCTGAGGGATTCGAGATCGATGAAGAAGGGGTTTGGTATATTCAGATGGGAAAAAGGGAGATAGACCCTCCAACTCGAATATTTCTTTGTTCTCCTCTGAGGGTAACAGCCTATACTCGCGACTCATCGAATAATAATCATGGTCGCATTCTAGAATTTTCTGATATTGATGGGGTCCAGCATATTTGGGTCATGCCTATGGATTTAATGGCTAGTGATGGGACGAAAATCTTATCACAGCTTTATAACATGGGCCTTACAATTTCTCCGCATAGGAAAATAAAAGAACGATTACTGGAATATCTTTCTCTTTGTAAGCCCGTTCGAAGAGCGCGATGCGTTTTGCAGACAGGCTGGTTTCATAATGTGTATGTCCTTCCATCTGAAACAATTGGATTCATACAGAAGGAAAAGGTTCTTTACCAAAATAATTTTGCTGTTGATTCGAGTGAAACGTCTAGCGGTTCTTTAGATAACTGGCGGGAACAAGTAGCTCAAAAAGCGTGTGGAAATAGTCGGCTAATCCTTGCTCTTGCTGCCGGCTTTACAGGACCGATGCTTCGTCTAATGGATCATGAGAATATAGGAATCCATTTCCGAGGAGGGAGTTCACTTGGAAAATCGACAGCAGAGGTTGTAGCAAATTCTATATGGGGAAGTAAAAAAGAAATCCATTCCTTCCGAGCAACAGCAAATGGTTTAGAGGGCATTGCTGCTCTTCACAACGATAGATTACTATGTTTGGATGAGCTAGGCCAACTATTACCTAAAGAGGCAGGAGAAGTTGCCTATATGCTCGGTAATGGGATTGGGAAAATTCGATCGGATCGCAAAGGGGATCCTAGGAAACAGTCAAGATGGCGCTTTGTTTTTCTCTCCAATGGAGAGCTTAGCCTTGCACAACATATGGAAGAAGGGGGGAAACGGATCAAAGCTGGGCAAGAGGTGCGTTTAATAGAGATTTCTGCGGATGTAGGATCTAACGGGATATTTGAAAATTTACATGGGTTTAAGGATGGAGCGGCTCTTTCAGATTATTTTCGCAATATTTGCTCTGAGTTATATGGGACTGCATCAAGAGATTTTTTAAGGCGACTTGTTCAAGATATTGATGGGTCGATCGAGTATATTAAAACGGTCATTTCCGGAATCAGCCAGCGGTACCTTCCTGAAGATTCTTGTGGTCAAGTGATTCGAGTATTCAATCATTTCGCTTTAATTGCTGCGTCAGGTGAGCTCTCATCTTCCTTTGGAATCACAGGCTGGGAAACTGAAGAGGCTTTGCAGGGGGTTATGAAGTGTTTTGAGGACTGGCTTAGGGACAGAGGTGACAATGGGATGCAAGAGGAGCGGCAGGTTCTTACACAGACGAGGAAGTTTTTTGAAAACAATGGGGAAAGTAGGTTTAGCTCATGGATTAGTGATCCAATTGACGAGAGCCGGACAGTAAATCGGGCCGGGTTTAGAAAACGTAGTGATAGTGGAGAGGTAGAGTTTTTTGTGTACCTTAATACCTTTCGAGAAGAAATATGTTCCGGTTTTGACCATCGCTATGTGGAAAAGATTTGTATAAAAAATAACCTCTTAATCCCAGGTGCTGACAATAGTCCGACGCGTCCGGAGCGGCTACCCGGAAGCAGCAATAAAACAACCCGTTGTTATCGATTTACGTCAGAGGTTTTATCGGGATAAATAGGAGAAATGATGTCAAAAAACAAAAATAAAAAAATGGCGATTACTAAACCCTCACAGGCCGAAGTCAATTTGGTTTGCAGATGGTGGGATAGAGCTAAAGAAGCAGATAATGGGCTTGAAATCGCCGTGTATGAAGGGCCTGATAAAGGGGATTGCATCAAATTTAAAGTAAGGGGGACTGATATTCATGAGGAGGGATATGAAAACCTTCTTTGTGCCAAGATTTATGAAACCTTCGGCGTTTATGATCCCAATATCGCCTCTTCTGCCATCTCTGAGTGTATTAACGCCATGATGGAACGTCTGCATTCCCAACCGGGGGCCAAGTGGGAGGGGTTATTTAACCGTCTATGTGGAAATTTGATGAGTCTGTTTCAAGAAATGGGGTCAAGGGATGTCTTTGAGCTAATGCTTATCAAAAAGATGATCATCCTTGACTCCATGAGTACACAGGAGTTAATCGCAGCAAATAATGCGCCAACGTCTGACAGTCGGTCTCTATACCAGTCCAGAGGGATCAAATTATCGAGGCTAGTGCTTGAGTGTAAGGAAAAATTGGATAAGTACCGGAAGCCTGAGCAACAAATCCATGTTCAACATAATCATATCCATAATGAAGGACAGGCCATTATCGGTTCGCAGTTCACCTCAGGCGGGGGGTAGGGAAAAAATATGAAAGATATCCCTTGCAAGGAAAAATAAATATGAGTCGGTGTAGAGCAAAAAGTAAAAGAAGCGGAGCTCAATGTAAAAATTACCCCGTTAACGGAAAAAGGGTTTGTAGGATGCATGGAGCCTTTGCGGGACCGAAAACTTCTGACGGGATCGCTCGGATCAAGTGTGCGAACACAAAGCACGGGCATTTTACAAAGGAGTCTTTTGAAGAGAGACGGTCTTTCCGGAAGATGATCAGGGAGCTAAGTCCCTGAAAAAAAGGAAACTGTCACAGAGTCACAACTCTCAAGAGCAAGGGTGTACCTTCATATTCTCTATGAGTCACAGCTGTCACATGTGTCACAGCTTAAAGGGTAGTTAAATGAATCTTCTTGATTTAGCCGTAGAATGCAACTTATCCCCTAGAAAAGTTGCATCGACAAATGGGGGGGAATACAAATCTTCGTGCCCTCAATGTCAAAACGGGAAGGATCGTTTTTGTATCTGGCCTAACCAAGGAGAGTCTGGAAGATACTGGTGTAGGGTATGTAATTGTAAGGGAGATGGAATTCAGTTTTGTAGAGATTTTTTAGGGATGACCTTTAACCAGGCATGTCAGAAGGTTGGTACGAGACCAAATTTTCAAGAAAGGGCATTTAACTGCAATCCCTATAAGAAGACAAAAAAATTCACTCCACAATTATCCTTATCAGTAGCTCCTGAATGGCAGGAGGCTGCAAAATTTTTTATCGAGACCTCACATCAAAAGCTAATGAACGACCCAAGGGCTCTAGAGCTTCTATTTGATAGAGAGTTGTCTATAGAGACTATCCAACGGTTTTTTCTTGGCTGGAATCCCAATGACTTATTCGATGATAGAAGAAAATGGGGCCTTCCTGAATATATAAAGGAAAATGGGCGTCTCAAGCGGCAGTGGCTACCAAGAGGGATCGTCATCCCCACCTATGAGAAGGGTGAACCAATTAAGGTCAAAATTCGAAGAAATAATTGGCACCCAGAGGATCTTTTCCCCAAGTATGTTGAAGTGTGCGGAAGTAAGAGATGTCCTTCTACCTTTGGAGACCCATTAAAGCCCGTAGTAATAATCGAGTCAGAATTGGATGCGATACTGATCCGGCAATACGCTTCTCATCTTGTATGGTGTGTGGCTCTAGGAGGAGTAAGTAAAAAACCAGATCGGCATCTTCATGTGCGGCTGAAGCAAGCTCCTCTTATCCTCCTGTCATTAGACCATGATGAAGCAGGAAAAAAGGGATACGCATTTTGGATGAAGCTCTATTCTAACCTTCGTCCTTGGCCGACCCCCCAGGGAAAAAGTCCAGGTGATGGTGTGAGCCTGTTTCAGGTTGATATATTAAGGTGGGTGAGAAAGGGGTTATCAGTTCTATAGCCAACACAATATGGCCTTTCCTAGAGCAAATAGACAAATCGCTCTGCTTTTTATCTATAACTGTCATGTAATTAAACACTTAAGATTTTTTTTGTCAAGGAAAAGAACGGTAGAATTTTATCCAAAGAAAGAGTAGAATCTCTGCAAATATAGGAGATGTCATGATTGAATTTACAAAATCATTATTTTATCAAGTTAACTTTTTACCGCCTGTTAGGCCTTCTCAAGATCAACTTGAGGCATGGCACACTCAAAGTTCAGACGTAACAAACTTTATACACGCCCAGTTTAAGGATGGAGAGCCACTGAGAGCGTTCTCTAGTCCGCTGACATTGAACCCACAGAGATTTGAGGCCATTGGACGAGCTTTTACTGGTAAGGATTGGAGAATTTTAAGTGAAAAACCTGTTCAAGGAATAGGTGGATTAGAATTCAAACAATATTACAGTGTTTTAGAGCACGGTGGGCTTCCTGGAAAAGTTGTAAAGCATGCAGGGAAGAGAAAACCTGATGGCTATGTTGCTGGGGGAGCTCCAATTCAATTATCTGGAGATTTTTTCGATGTAGGCCCTTATTGCTCGCTTTTGAGGATTGCAATGGCGGACCGCATTCGACAAATTGTTGCTCAAAACCCTAATGAGCTTGATGGAATCACCCTTCCTAGGAAAGAGCTGTGTGAAATCCAGTCAGGGAGGCTCCAAGATCAGACATTACCCATTGATCAAAGATTCTTGATTGTTGCGGAAAAAGTTGATTGTTTAAGTTTTAAAGATACTGTTGATGCCATCGATCAAATGTCAAAAGAGGAACAGGAAGCACTGGCTGACAAACTTGTTAAGCTTGTCACCAAGACGGGGCTTGCTGATGCTTCTTTTTCAAATGTCCGACTCGGAAAAGAGGGAGATGTTACCGAAAAAGGGAGCCGCAGAATCTATTTAATCGATACCGAACCTAGTAATGTGATGATCTTGGATCAGGGGTGGTTCAAAAACCTTTTTGCGTTCCAAAGTAGCTTAGAACAAGCAGGAAGGATTGGTACTATTTTTCTTAGATATTTAGAGATTAAAAATTGGATAAATGACAATAGGGCTCCCCATTTTGTGGTGCGTATAAAGGAGCATATCGAAGCTCAGAAGAGTAATAAATATTCTCCAACTAAAATTGGTTTCTACTTAATTTCTGTGGTTGCTCTTACAGCTATCTATAAGAAAAATTACTTTGGGGAACGTCTTAAGCCCTACTTTGAAAAATATGCTGAGTCAGCCCCTTATAAAGCCGTTAGCTCTCTTAAGATTGGCCGCAAAACCTATATTGTTGCTGTTTTGTCTCCCCTTGAGGTTGGACTAGCAAAAATGTTAGGATACTGTGGTGGCGCTATTACTTTTGCGGTCAAAAACCAAATAATTATGCAAAGTCCAGGGACATCTCAAGAGGAGAAGACGGAGCAGGCCTTAAAAAATCCATGGATGCAAAGAGCTGCTCGAATCCAGGGGCAAGGGCGCATGATTGCAACTGAAGAGCAGCTAATTCAGCAAATGCGCATGATGGGCCAGCTATAGGAGAGGTTAAGTAAGATCCTTACGCAATTCTTACGCACTAGACTGCAAAAAAGGGGCATAATGGAGATGAAAGGAGCGTACTTGGAAAGTATTTAAGTTTTTGTTTCTCTCGTGCTTGAGTCACGCAGTTTCATGTGGTTTAGTATGATGGTAGCGACTTAAAATCCCTTGGACCTTGGTCCGTGCAGTTCAGATTCCACCTCAAGCATATTGCGAATGAGATATAGATAAAGAGTAACGCCCTTAGCGCAGAACAAAGCGCCCTCTGTTGTGACTTCTGTGACCAACGAGACTCATAGACAAAGATTTGTCACAGCGCATTTCGTTGTTTCGAGACAATTCTAATAAACATCCTTATAATCTTAGGAGTTTTTTAAATTTTCCGCATTTTTTCCGCAACTGGTGGGGAAATGGGAGAATATTTTAGAACAAGTCTGAACATCTTCTGAATTTTCTTGCGAGAGAAAAGTGGTTCTGATTTACTCTTGTGTGTTCAGAGTTTTCTGGTGGATAGGTCTGTTAATCTATTGGTCGCTGGTTCGAATCCAGCATCCGGAGTGCTTGTTTAGTAAGCAGTTAGGTTCAAAACTTAGCTGCTTTTTTATGCGTCTAAGTCTTGATACTACAATAATACTCCACTCTCTTCAAAAGTCACACAACTTGAGTACAAAAGAGGTCTTGTTAGAACACTTCAAAAGTCCGATAAGCTATAGACCATTTTTCTTGCTCTGAAATCTGCAGGGACAAACTCCACGCAATATCGTAAGCAATTTAATAAGCTGATTTTGGAAGAATTCATTGATCCCTCATCTTCAATTGCAGTTTATAAGGTATGAATAAGGCAAATAGATAAAGAGGTTTTAGAAATGATCAGCTGATGATACAAACATGCAGATGTACTACATGCTGCAGTCGTTTCATAAGTTTTTGGAAGACTCTAACAATTTCAAGCCTCCCCATCCTACTGGTCAGTATAGCGATAAATGTTAGAAGTTATTTCTATACAAACCCTTACCTCGAATAAGCTTCATCAAACATAGCCAGCTTTATCTTTCCAAAGGGAATAACTTATTTTTCTTGAAACCCTATTCCGTTCTTGCTGGGATTGATTTGACAAAGTTTTCAAAGAGGAGCTTATTTGATTTGATGCATTCCACCCAAGAGAAACAATGCCAAATCCGAACGAGAGAAAAAAGTTATACATAGACAATGTATCCGGTAATATCTGCAATGGGTCAATCCTTCTTCCCAAACGGCGTACAGCATCAAAAGGAGCATTTGTAAGTATTACTTTTCCAATCAATCCGTAGATAAAAAATCTCAATTTATTTTTTAAAACCCACTGAT
The DNA here is from genome assembly GCA_946127115.1 of uncultured Chlamydia sp. Taxonomy (GTDB): domain Bacteria; phylum Chlamydiota; class Chlamydiia; order Chlamydiales; family Simkaniaceae; genus Neptunichlamydia. The sequence continues at coordinate 35,421 of CAMGYI010000002.1, read as the reverse complement.
AGCAATCAGAAAAAACAGCTTGAGTCTTAAAAGCAATAGATTTGATTTTTGTAGACGTATTTTTTTCTAGGTAGACTATTGCTCGGTCCACTAAAGTGTTATTATATGCATAGGCTTTTTTCATAAATTGAACTGTCTTATAGACCAAGAAAATCGATGTTGCAAGTTTCAGAAGAGGGCTTCTAAAAAATTCTGCGCCAGCTTTAGGGACATTAATACAAACGACTGTTTTCCAACGAGGATAAAAGGGATCTCTTGAAGGGAGGGCCCATTCTGCAGCTAAGGAGATTTCATTAGGTTTTGTTCGAAAAGCCGTGTCAAACAGCCCGTTCAAAGCCGTATTTTTGCCCTCAATGGCTAGCTCAGCTCTTCTTGGGCCAACTTCATCCAGAAAGGCTTGAAGGTCAGCTTCACTTATGACATCGTCTTGTAGATCTACTGTCTCTTCTGGTTTCTCGGGAACAGCAATACGATGCGCACATAATAACCATTTAAGTATTAAAAGAGGAAGCCCCTCTTCGTGGATGTTATTAAGCTCTAAAGCACCTAAAAATTCCGTTTCATTTGTGACTCTAAAATGATCCTGGACGACTGCACTAAGCTCTGCCTCTTGATTCAGAATTCTCATAAAAACACTACCGTCAAGAGGAAGAATTTTGCGCATCTGCTCTGTTTTTGCAAGTTTAGCTAAATTATCACCGAAACGTTCAAATGACATCGGTGCTTCAAATGGAACACAGGTTCTTAGAACATCCTCCAATAGGGGCCTCATCAATTCCGTAATGAAACCCTGCCGCAGTTTCATCAATTGCATCCGTTTCTGTATTGCTTGAAGACCCTCTAAATCAACTTGTTTGCCATTGAAGAACCACTCTTTTGCCTCACGGAGCGCCATAAGCTCCTGAATAAAATTCTCCCAACCATTTTCTAGAGAAGGAAGCTCAGCTCCCGTTTTTTTAAGAGTCGCAAGAAGTGATTCGAATGATCTAATAAGGCCTTCTAATTGAGAAGTGTCCACACCTCTATCAATAACCTCTTGAAGCTCGCGCACTTTAAGAGCTGGATCTTCTTGACCTTCGGGTTTCCATTCCTTAGACTGTCCCTTTAACCAATTACAAATTTGCTCACGAAAATGTTGTGAACTTTTTACTTTTTCCTGAACAGCATCTCCAATGGCATCTTTGGTGTACTCTTTGAAGAACTCTTCCAGATAATGATCTGTATCAAAGAGGTAAATTCCCGCTAGATGCTCAACGATATTCCCTGTTCCAGGTATGGCTAGGAGCCTTCCCATCTGCTGCATATATTGAGCATATTGATGGGTATCAGCCCCTTCATGTCGTCCTCTAAAATGTCTTTGTATTTGCGCATGGGCTACGGCATTTCTCTTGTCTCCCAATAATGTAATCAAAGAGTCCTGTAGAGTGTCGGAACGGGCCGATTCAGCATAGAGATAGTTATAACGTGTCATTGCCTCCCCCATATAACGAGCTCCACAATATTTTCCACTAATGGCTAGATCAATGACCAGCCTAGCCTGGTCTTCTAAAAGGCTTTTGTATTTTCTAATGGTATCTGCATCGCCAAGAGCAATCGCTTCCCGATTTTTTTCCCTAAAATCCATTAGACCTTCAGATACTTTTTGAATCGACAACCTAACAGCGTCTTCAATTTGCTGATAAAAAGCCATCAGGTTGATCGTATCATAGGCTGGAGGCGTTCCCAAAAAAGCTCTCCTTTCATTCACAGATGTAACGAAAGTATTTAGACTTTCCTGAAGCTCCTCTTGAGTATAGACTCTCCCATTTTCTCTACGAAAGGATAGTGGAATATATTCAGGTTTACTGCTATCTTCAAATTCAATCTCTCCAAAAAATTCAAGCAATTTACTAACCTGGATTGCTTCAGGAACTCCACTTGCATCTAACGTCACTTCTGTTATTTGAATATGGTGAGGATCCATTCCTTCTGGCATAAAGCGCCTTAAGTGCTCTGGATTTTCTGGAAAATATTCCTTGGTGACTGTGCGAGATGCTGTTGCTACGAAGGTATACCCAAGACCAAAAACCCAAAAGGCAACCTTAAAAGCTGCTAGATAAAAATCTGTGATTCCGTATGAGCTGAAAACAAGATGGCGAAATGAACTTGCAGAATGTCGAATGGTGGAGCAAGCAGAGTTCAATGTTGCATGAAAAACAACTCCAATGAAGTGAAATAATGATTTCACAGCTTCGTGCACTCTTTGACTTAGATCAACATCAGGAATTGGTTCAGGCTGCGGGAGATATTCTTCAAAATCTATTTGATAAGCATGCTCAGGATTTACATGCCTGATTAAGTGCGCGCGCATGTTTTCCATGAACAGTTCTCCATTTATACTTCTCCTAACTTACACCTATCTGACTGAATAAGTGTTATTTATATAAGAATTTGATTTCAAATTATTTGTTAAAAACTTTCAGCTTTGTTCCAGGATATTATCATTTTTTAACGAATTAAATCCATCATAAATTCATTATAGACCTACTCGGGAAAGTCGCTGATTGTAAGGTTTCGAGATAATTTTCTAGAAAAAAAGAAATTTTATAAATCGATATATATCTAAGTATAGGAGATTTACAAACTTTGTGTTTTTTCAGAAAAGGGAGCAAAAGATGTAGGAATAGGCTTTTCCGACAGGCCCATTAAAGAGCAGAGATCATCACGATAGTGATGATCTCTGTATGAGGTATTTCTATTTGAGAACCATCCAAGAGTAGGATACATTATCATGAAAGCTTGCATCCTTGAGGTTTATAAAGCTTACAACCTGACTCTGATCGCAATGCTCTCCTGAGAGAAGCATCTTCATATTCATCCCCTTTTTGGTTTGGAGGGGATCCTGGTGTAAATCTCGATTTTTTACAGTTTTTGGTTTTGTAAATCGTTAAAAATCAGTATTGAGATTTTTCAAAGTTTACATCAGCCCCCGCGACGCTACCAGTGCCATTTCGTCTAAGTCCACCCCCCCCTCCAAAAATCATCAAGCCGATTTTCTAGTCCAGAGCTATGTGCTAGTCAAGAAGAACCCGCCTGAATTGGCTGGGAGAGAAAGCAATATTTTACGATAAATGGTCAAACTTTACATTGAATACCTCTCTTCAATTTCTTAAATCCGTCGGGCCTTGTTTCTTTACAATATTGATTTGCTGAGTTAATTTAAAAAAATACTATAGGTGCTTAGATGAGATTTATTTGGTTAATCATTTCGGTATTGTGGCTTCCCCAGATTCTTTTTTCTGCAGAATCAAAACTGCAAAGGCCTAACATTATTGTTCTGTTAACAGATCAGGAACGGCACCCAATGCATTGGCCAGATGGGTGGGTGGAAGCGCATCTCCCTTCACAAAATAGACTGATGGAACACGGTCTTTCTTTTGAACGTGCCTATACCGCAGCCTGCATGTGTTCTCCTTCAAGAGCTGCTATTTTGACCAGTCAATATTCGACAGTCAATCAGGTAGCACTTACGCTCAGCGATGCCTCTCCCTCTCCTGTATTGCCTTCAAAAGAGGTTTTGACTAACTTGGCAGTACTCATCCAAGAAAATACGGACTATGAAGTGGTATGGAAAGGGAAGTGGCATTTGAGCTACGCTGCTGCTGGGTTAGAGAAATGGTCTGAAAAAGATATTGTCAAGATGAAAGATACCTATGGGCCTTTGTATTGGAACCCTCCTGATTCAGGAAATGCAGACCATAGCGCCTATATTGCAGACAAAAAATTTGCTCTCTCCACGCTTGGGGGAGGTCATGCTAATAATGATGGACGTTATGTGCGGGGGATGACAAAAGGAGATGACAAGCAAGTTGAGGGGTGGGGAGAATCTATTTTAGATTATTTAGAGAGAGTAGGAGCTGAGGATAAGAAAACGCGGAAGCCTTTTTGTCTCTTTATCTCTCTTGTGAATCCCCATGATGTGTGGGTATCTCCAATTGGCTGGGATGAGGCTGGATATCTCCTAGAAGATTATGAAAATATGGGGATCGATCTACCTAGTAATTTTTATGATACTTTAAAAACTAAACCTTCGGTTCAGCTGAAAGCACGAGATGCACTCAATCGGATGGCTCCTTTCAAAAACCGAAAGCAAGAGCTTGATTATGTCAATTTTTATGCCTATCTTCATACCTTGGTGGATAAAGAGATCATGGAGATTCTAGATACGTTGGAACAACAACATCTTTTGGACGATACCATCATCATCCGAACAGCCGATCATGGGGAATTAGGACTGTCGCATGGCATGCGGGAAAAGGCTTATACTGCTTACGAAGAGGAAATTCACATCCCTTTTATCATCTCTAATCCTGTTCTTTACCCCAAACCATTGTTGACTAGTGCCTATTATAGCCATTTAGACTTGATTCCTACAATTTCGGATTTGATTGGATTTTCTTATGACCATTCATTATTTCAAGGAATTAGCCAAAAGCCTGTCATTATGGGAGAGAGAGATTCAGTTCGTGATTTCATCGTTTTTGCTTATGATGATGTTTATCTGCTGAGTGATGAAGTCCCGAGTTCTCATATTCGTTGCATCCGTTATAAAAACTGGTGCTACGCTGTTTACTTTTCATTGAATGGAACGGGTTTCCAATATGAGCTTTATGATTTGCAAAATGATCCTGGTGAGCTGAATAATCTTCTCTTTGGTAGAGAAGCTTCCAAGTATTATCGCATTGGCAATATTCTCCATGAAAAACTCACCAAAAAACTCCGAAAAGAAAAAGGTCTTCCTAAAGGAATGCCTTGGCCAAGCCACCCCTTTTAAATCCAAGGAATCATCTTCACAGCAACGTCAATCTGTATCTGTATTGTGACTTCCAGATTATTTGAATCAAGGGTACTATTAATATTAATCCGTTGAGGGAATTCTTCCTTTATTACTTCCTAAAGTCCCAGAGCACCAGCTTCTATCTCCAGTGCTTTTAAGGAATCTATTAAAAATCGAACTTGGGTGCAGTTGATCTCAGGACAAAAGTAAAGGGCTTTCTTTTCGACAAAAAAAACCTTTCTCGTTACACTCCGAGTTGATTTTTTGGAGATAATAGATGAAATGGATCTTCTTCCCCTTAGCGCTATTTTTGACGGGTTGTGCTTCCTACAAAGCCAGCAATCTTCCCGCCCTGGATCCTTGCTGTGTGCGGAATTATTCAGAGATTGATGGGGTGCATATTGGTTGCAAGGCCTTTACAAAAGAGGATTGCTTGGTCTATCTCGATCGCAATGTCATTGCTAAAGGATATCAACCAATTCAGCTCACCTTCCAAAATACGACTGACCAAACCTACATCTTTTCCTCAAAGGAGATCAGCATCCCCTGCACCAACACTCAGGAAGTGGCTCAGTCGGTTTATACTTCGACTTTAGGAAGAGTTGTAGGTTACAGCTTTCTTATATTGCCTGCAATTGTTGATGGTGTAAAGTCGATGAAAGCCAATTCCAGCCTCAACGAAGACTTTCATAAGAAAGCCCGCGAACATTTTATCATTCCCCCAGATTCATATCAGAAAACGTTAATCTTTGTCCCTCGAGCGCATTTCAAGCCCATATTTGACATTTCTCTCCTCGAGAGGGGAACAGGGAAGCATAGAACAATCGGTCTATCCTTAGTTAAATAAAATATGCAATATTCTATAATGCACCCTTTCAACTCCGAAGTGCAACAGTTAAAGTTTCCTTACTGAAGAGGCGCTCTTGTAAAAAAGAGTGCATTCAAGGCCAAGCCTATGAAGTGCTATAAGCTTCTCAAAAAAAAGTACTTAACTGTACTGAATGTTACTATAATAACCGGGGCAACACTCGATGCTGGGGTATGTGATCCCAAGTGAATTTGAGAAGAAACATGGAAATAGTCTACGATGATGGTGTCTACAAAATTGTGGGAAGGCCGGCCGATACAATTATCAAGTTATGGTGTACCCTCATAGGCTCAGAAGCGTTCGCCTCATTTCAAAAGCTAGCGCTACCAACCTTTAGGTAAACACTCTTAGCTATATGAAAGAAAAAATGATTCATAAGGTGCTTTCAATTGCAGGGTTTGATGGAAGTGGAGGGGCTGGTATTCAAGCAGACCTCAAAACGTTTTCGGCACTTGGATGTTATGGAACTACCGTTTTAACAGCTCTTTCAGTCCAAAATACTCTCGGAATTAGATCGATTTATAAACTAGAAACAACTTGTATTGAGGAACAGTTGGAGGTAATTTTTGATGATATTCAGGTAGAAGCGGTAAAAATAGGGATGTTACAGCGTCAGGATATTGTTGAATCTGTTACGGACATGCTATGTCAATATAGAGCTACCAATATAGTGTTGGATCCTATCATGACGGCAAAAAGTGGGGATGTTTTACTTCTTCCTGATGCACTTGTATCAATGAAAAAGAGACTGTTACCCATTACAACTGTTTTAACCCCGAATTTAATGGAGGCTTCACAGTTATTAGGGTATAAAGTCGCAACTAAAACTCAAATGGAACAAGCAGCCATTGATTTGCTTAAAATGGGACCACAAGCTGTTTTAGTCAAAGGAGGTCATTTAAACGGTGACTGTGATGACTGTATATCTACCAAGGAAACAGGCTGCAAAATTCATTGGCTTTCCCATCCACGAATTCAATCAAAAAATACTCATGGAACAGGTTGTACCCTATCAGCAGCGATTGCCGCTTACTTAGCTAAAGGAACATCGATTCTTGAAGCCATTAAGAAGGCCAAAGATTACCTAACACAATCAATTCAAACAGGTAAATATCTGAATGTGGGTCGTGGGAACGGGTCTGTGCATCATCTACATGTTTTAAACCAAAAAAAAATTGACAAAAAGGAAGATGGAGCTTAGGTTTGTGTTGCAAAATGAGCAGGGTGCTCTAAAATGAGCTGAGATTATACCTGTTAACTTGATCTAGTTAATGCTAGCGTAAGGACTCAATATGTTTATTCTTTCTTTTTTTAAGCGATCTATGCTTTTGGTGTATTCTCTAATTTTTCCCTGTCATTTTGCTAATTATTGGTTTCACAAAAAACAGCAATTCATTTGGAGAAAATTATGTCAAATACCAACAAGAGAACAAGCCTATTATTAAACTGGTATGCAAACCCCTACCACACCCCTATTTTTGTCGCAAAGCACCTAGGATATTATGAGGAGGAGTCCGTTAATTTATCTATTCTCCAGCCAACAGACCCGAGTGATGTCACGGAGCTTGTTGGGAGAGGAAGTGTAGACTTAGGGTTAAAGGCAATGGTGCACTGTTATGCTGCCAGAAGTCGTAAGTATCCCGTTAAATCTATTGGAACTTTAATGGATGAACCTCCAACAGGTCTCATTTTCTCTAAAAAGAGTTCTATCACCTCTTTTAATGATATCGTTGGGAAAAGATTAGGTTATGTTGGTGAGTTTGGAAAGGTCATGATTGACGATTTAGCTAAAAGAGCAGGGATATCAAAAAACCAGTATGAAACAATTCGTGTTGGAATGAATGTCGCAAATGCCATTATCAAGGGAAGCATAGACGCTGGAATCGGTATCGGATGTTTCCAGAAAATCGAACTTGAGTTCAATCACGATGAAGTAGGCATGCTTCGAATTGATGAGCTAGCAGGCCTCGGTTGCTGTTGCTTTTGTTCGATTATGTTCATAGCTCACGAGCAAATGTTAGAGAAACAATCCTCATTAGTAAAGAAGTTTATGAAAGCAACGCAACGGGGATTGTCTTATACATTAGAAAACCCTTACAAAGCTTATGAGGTTTTCTGTCAAGAATATCCTCATTTGGATACGTCTCTATACAAAAAAATATTTATAAGTTGCCTTCCATTCTTTTCGAGAACTCTTTTAAATACTGAGCGAGACTGGAAAAAAGTAGGTCTTTATGCAGAAAAACTCCAGATTGTTCCCAGAAACTATGATTCCAATCAGTGCTATACCAATGAGTTTGTTCCAGAAACTCCCTATGCGGCTTGCAAGCCAATCATCCAGCAAAACTCTACAAAAAGTGTTGCATAATTATACAAGAGGAGATCGAAGCTCTTCTTTTTTTCAACCTGGAAAAGTTATGATAGGAAAAACAATTGTTATTGGGGGGGGAGTTATTGGTATGAGCATTGCTTGGCAACTACTGAGACAAGGATATGAGGTTTTAGTTTTTGATAAAGGTCGAATTGAGACAGGTGCATCTTGGATAAGTGGAGGCATGCTCTGTCCTTATTCTGAAACAAGGTTTGTCGATGATTCGATCTTTTTTCAAGGAATGAAGAGCCTTGCTTTATACCCAACTTTTTTAAAAGATCTTCAAGATGATAGCGATCAATCTATAGCAATGGAAGGAAAGGGAACTCTTCTTGTTGCATCAAGTCAAGATGAATATCAAGTGCTTCAACACTTACATCAAAGGCCTATTGACAAGACGATTGAGGTCAAATGGCTTTCTGGCGGTGAGGTGAGAGAAAAGGAACCGTTATTGACTGACCATATTGTAGGAGGTGTTTGGGTATCTCAAGAGTCCCAAATTAATAGTCGAGAGCTATTGAAAGCTTTGGTGAAAGCAATTTTAAAGAAAGGGGGAGTTATTTATGAAAATGTTCATGTAGAACAGGTTTGGAAAGAAAGAGGTAAAGCATTAGGAGTCATCTTAGATAACCAACAACGGGTGAAGGGAGATAAAATTGTCATAGCTACAGGAGCTTGGTCAAGTTCACTAGGATCGAATATAGATGTATATCCTTTAAAAGGTCAATCTATTACGGCACTTATTCCTGATGCTATTCAGATCTCTCATATAATTAGAACCCCTAGAGTGTATCTTGTTCCAAAGCAAGATAAAACACTAAAAATTGGAGCTACAATGGAGGATGTTGGTTTTAAGCAGACTGTTACCATCGGAGGCATTCAAAGCCTCCTGAAAGAAGCATGGTATGTAATGCCGATTGTTTCTGAGTTTGAGTTTTTAGAAGCAGGAGCTGCATTGCGTCCTATGACACCTCAACGCACACCAGTAATTCAAAGAGAACAGATTGAACACCTCTATACAGCAACAGGGCATGGAAGAGATGGAGTTCTCTTAGCTCCATACACAACTCAAGTCATTGTTGAACTTATTAAGAATTCATAAAAGGAGCATGCAATGAATGGAACGATTGTTTCCCGCAATAAATGGCATATTCAAGAGGTTCTGGAAGGATCCCAAATCGATATTGTAGAGTCTTTTCAAGGAGGATAAAATGAAAGAGATGTTATTAGAAACTTGGAAGTTATGTGGAAAAATGTTTAGCTCACGACTTTTAGTTGGAACGGCTCGTTATCCCGATATAGCAACCCTAAACGGAGCAATTGAGGCAAGTGGTGCAGAGATTGTCACTGTCAGTATGAGACATCATAAGCCAGGTGAATCAAATCTTCTCAGTCAACTATCGAAAAAAAATCTAACAATTCTTCCAAATACAGCTGGCTGCTACACAGCTCAAGATGCAATTCTAACTGCCAGATTGGCACGAGAAGCCTTGAATACTCGATGGATTAAACTTGAAGTTATTGGGGATGATGAAACCCTCTTACCTAATTCTATTGAGCTGATTTCAGCAGCTGAGACCTTAATTCGCGAAGGGTTTTATGTATTGGCATATTGCAGCGACGATTTGATCGTTTGCCGAAAACTTGAAAGCCTGGGATGTTCTGCAATTATGCCCCTTGGTTCTCTCATAGGTTCTGGAAGAGGGATCCAAAACAAACATACCATTGCCCTGATTCGACATTTTATAAAAATCCCTGTGATCATCGATGCTGGAATTGGAACAGCTTCTGATGTTGCGGAAGCGATGGAACTAGGAGTTGATGCCGTTTTACTAAATACGGCAATTGCAGGAGCAAATCATCCGATTCAAATGGCACAAGCGATGAAGTTAGCAAGTGAAGGTGGTCGACATGCTTATCTAGCAGGGAGGATCCCTAAACGATTTTTTGCTCTTGCAAGCACTCCTTCTAAAGGGCGCCTAAACATCTTTAATCTTCCTAAAGGAATACGCCCATGCATAAGAAAATAAAGGGTCTATATGTCGTTATCAATACAGAGAAAAGATTCAAACATTGTCCAGCAACCATTGCAAAAATGTCATGTCAGGGAGGAGCTGACTTTATCCAACTTAGAGATAAAAGAGACTCCGACAAGGCAAGAATAGAATTAGCTCAAGAAATTTCGAATATTTGTAGTGATTTTCAAGTTCCATTTATTGTAAATGATCGCCTGGATATTGCCCTATTAGTTCATGCTTCAGGAGTCCATTTAGGTCAGAAAGATATCAGCCCTTCCTGGGTTAGACAGAATGTGAAAAAAGATTTTATTATTGGAGGAACTGCAGCAAACCTTAATGAAGCAAAATCAATTGAACCCTATTGTGACTATGTCTCATTAGGGCATATTTATCCAACCCTTACAAAGAAGAAAGACTATCCTCCATTAGGGGTAGAGATGATAAAAGTCGTTAAACAGCATATCAATCTTCCTCTTGTTTGCATTGGAGGCATTGACTATGCGCGTGTGCATACGGTTGTCAATGCTGGTGCTGATGCCATTGCCGTTGTGCGGGCAGTGTGTAACAGTGACAATCCCAAAGATGCATGTAGAATACTGAGAAATATTATAGCAGGTGTTGTATGATCAATGATTTTACAACTGAAGAACTTCAATTTTATGAAAAGCAGATGATGCTTTCTGGATTTGGAATTATGTGTCAAAAGACACTTCGTGACTCTAGTGTTCTTGTTGTAGGTGCGGGAGGACTTGGGTGTCCTATTCTCCAATATCTGACTTCTATGGGAATAGGAACTCTAGGAATTCTTGACGGAGATGTGATCGAAATGAGTAATTTATGCCGACAACCTCTTTATAATCCAGGAGATGTTGGCAAACAAAAAGTATGCATCGCAAAAGACAAACTCTCTGAAAGCAACCCTTTTATTAAGATTGAAGCCATTCCTGAATTTTTATCAGAAAGAAATATAAAGACAATTTTTTCCGATTATGATATAATTGTCGGGGCAACGGATACTATCTTTTCATATTACTTAATCGATGAGGCTTGTGCACAATTAAACAAACCATTTATTTATGGAGCCGTTTTCCAAAACATTGGCCATCTTGCCGTGTTTAACTTTCCAAAAACAAAAAAGAGATCGAGGCAGTATCAAGATCTATTCCCTTGCCCACCAAATCCGTCCCAGCTAGCAGGGTGTGCAGACGCAGGAATCCTCGGATATACTCCTGCGATTATTGCAATAATGCAAGTGATTAAAACAGTCGAGGTTCTTACGAATGATCAAAATGTAGCCCCAGGAAACTTGTGGGTCTTTAATAGCGAGAAAATTCAGATTAAACAGTATCGTATTCCCAAAATTTCTATTCCCAAATTTTCCATCTTAACGTCACCGGTTCAATTGACTAGCTTAGAGATAGAAACTACTTTTAAATCAAATACTAATACGTTGCTTGTTGACATTCGCTCTAGCTTAGAACGATCCTTAGGGCATGTGGGCGGACAACATATTCCTCTCAATGAGTTGGAGAATTTTTTCGAACAATGTTCTATTGATGATTCAGTGGTACTCTATTGCCAAAAGGGAATCAGAAGTAGTTTAGCTGCATTGAAAGCTCGTCAGAATTTTAATCGCTCAAATATTTTTTCTCTTGATGGAGGATATATTAAAAACAAAACGATAAATTTTAGCCCTGGGAAAAAGACAAATTTAGTCGAGTGTTAATAAAGATCACTTTGGGGCTAAATCAAATATGAGGTTTTTATAATGACAAAAGATGAAATAAATCTAAAAACAGGTTTAGCTGAAATGCTTAGAGGGGGTGTGATTATGGATGTCACAAACCCCACCCAAGCAAGAATTGCCGAAAATTCAGGGGCGGTAGCAGTGATGGCTCTGGAACGAGTTCCTGCAGATATCCGTTTAGAAGGAGGAATATCCCGTATGAGTGATGTCCACATGGTTCGGGAGATTATGGACGCAGTATCGATTCCTGTGATGGCAAAAGTTCGTATCGGTCATTTTGTTGAAGCAGAAATTTTGCAAGCGTTGGGTGTCGATTTTATTGATGAGAGTGAAGTTTTGAGCCCAGCAGATGATAAATACCATATTGATAAACAAGTATTTAATATCCCTTTTGTTTGTGGGTGTTGCAATTTAGGTGAAGCTTTACGTCGTATTGGAGAGGGGGCTGCGCTATTACGTACAAAAGGGGAGGCAGGAACGGGTAATGTTATAGAAGCAGTTCGGCATATGAGAACTATCCAAAGCGAGATACGGTGGCTAACGACATTAAGACAGGATGAATTAATGAGTGCTTCAAAAGATCTTGAAGCTCCTTTTAGTCTTGTCCAACGTGTTTCAAATGAAGGGAAATTGCCTGTTCAAAATTTTGCAGCTGGAGGGATTGCCACTCCTGCAGATGCAGCTTTAATGATGAAGTTGGGAGCTGAATCTGTATTTGTTGGATCGGGCATTTTTAAATCTGGAGATCCAGAACGACGTGCTCAAGCAATTGTTCGAGCAACAACCCATTATCAAGACCCTAATATCCTAGCTCAAGTTTCTGAATCTTTAGGAGAGCCTATGGTGGGAATTAACATCAGTAAAATACCTGAAAATGAAACGTTTGCTCGTAGAGGGTGGTGATGACGGGAAGGTTTGCTGTACTCGCATTACAAGGGAGCTTTTATTTACATCAGAGAAGCCTAGAGAGAGCAGGGCTTCAAGCAAAACTGGTCAGGCAACCTGAGGAATTAATGGGAGCAGATGCTCTCGTGATTCCAGGGGGTGAATCAACCTCTATACTAAAGCTAATGACTCCACTGCATTGGAAGAAAGCCATCATCAAGTTTCACGAAAAAGGGAATCTTATTTTTGGAACCTGCGCCGGGATGATTTTACTTTCTAACCCCATCCACTGCTCCCAAAATCACTTAGGTCTTATTGATATTAATGTTGAACGTAATGCCTATGGGAGGCAAATTGAAAGTTTTACTGCAAAAGGAATCAGTTCTTTTGGCTCATTAGAACTGGAGATGACGTGTATTCGAGCTCCCCAGGTTATTTCAGTAGGTGTAGGTGTAGAAATATTGGCTACTTTAGAAAAGCGTCCGATGCTTCTAAAACAAAATAATGTAGTTGTTGCAACATTTCACCCAGAGCTTAGTGAGAATTTAGAGTTTTATAATTGGTTGAATCAAATATCGATTGCACTTCATGGTTGAAAGGGGCTTTCTATGTGTCCTCAGGTTATATTTATTGATCAATTCATGATTTTCATCAAATTCTTAGGAGTCTTAGTGAGCCAGGGGAACATTCCAGTAGGGGTGGGTAAGATCTTTTTCGTATTCACCGGTTTTTTCATTATAGATCCGTGGGGGATTGATATTGGGACCGTACTTGTACTGGATAAAACGGGCAGTTTTGTTAGGTACGGGGACTTTGATCCCATCAAATATGCTGTTCTTAAGAGGAAATACAACATCAAAGGGAATAGGGGACATCTGTCTTCGCTCCCTTTCTTTCCAGTCTTCTGCCATGAAGTTGCTATCGAGATGAGAAACAATGTAAGTGATTGTTTTTGCAATGGGGTCAATATTGTTGCAGTAGATATCAATATGGTTTTGGTTTTCTTTTACGTAAACACGGATATAGCTTCCGGGATGCCCCCGGCTTGACCAATCTTGAGAAACAAACTTCTTGGAGTTGAGATTTTTAAGGATATTTTTAGCATTTTGAAAGTCATCAACGAGAATCGAAAGATCAAGGTCATTATCCCATGGGATAACTCCTCCATATCGATAGGTTCCAATACATGTGCCACAGTCGACCCAGAAGAGAATTCCGGCTTCTGAAAAAAGTTTGGAGATTTCAACGAGTGCTTCTTTATCGGGAGCTAGATTGTTTTCATCACCGGGGCATCGTTTATACCCTTGAGGGGTGCACGCCTCTCCTTCCCTCCAGTCAGTGATATCAATGCCAAGGGCGTGGAATTGATTAAGATTTGATAGGACCTCGGTAGAGTTAAAATGGGCTTTTAGGGCGATGTGACGTGCCTTGACCTCATAATTAGAGAGAGCAATCCCTTTTATAGTGCATCCTAAAAGAATCCCTGGTGTGAAAAATGTTAGGGCAATAGGGGAATAGATCTGTTTTTTAGTTTTGTACTGAAACCGTTGCTTTATTTCAAACTCTTGGCCATTAAAATTCACAGTTTTTCCTTCGCAGAGGTATTGAGTTGGCATGAGCAGGACATTTGCGAATTTTTCGAGGCCTCGAGCTTCTTCGAAAGAAGTGTTGATCACAACATTTTCGGAAAGGATGTGGTAGTAACTGACCAAAACCATTCCGACTTGAAGAAAAATACCTGTAGTTCCAGGAAAAAGCTTACATATTTTTGGAAATATATCTATGATGGCCATGTTTATGACATTCTACACAATAACCAATTTTACTGGAAATGTCTCCTCGGATTTTTTTAGAAGCTCCCAAGGGGTTTATCGCAGATTTTACTGCTGTAGGATGCTATTGTCAGTATCAGAATACCTTTTTACTGCTCAAACGCCATCCTAAATGTTTTTCAGGTGAAAAATGGTGTCTTCCTGGGGGAAAGCTCAATGATGGAGAAGCTCGTATTGAAGGAGCACGGAGAGAGTTACATGAAGAAGTGAGGATTGCGGTGCTCCCGAAGGATCTTTCTCATTTTCTCACTTTCTATTTTGAACGGAGGGATTTGAAATATGATTTCACTGTTTATTATTGCACTTTTGAAAGGAAGCCTACACTCCAAATTCATTTAAAAGAACATACCGAAGGGAGGTGGGTGACTCATGAAGAGGCAAGAGCTCTCCCTCTCATTGCAGGGGGAAGTGAAGTTCTAGATTATTGCTTGCAAAAGAGAGGTGATTTGCGTATTTAGAGGGAAAGGAGTTTGCTTGTGACGAAATTACTCGAAGGTCAGAAAGCACTTGTAACAGGATCTAGTTCAGGAATTGGGCATGGAGTTGCCGTTGCACTTGCAAAAGCGGGTGCAGATGTAGTTATAAACTATGCAGGTAACAAGGAAAAAGCCGAAACAGTTGCCGATGAGGTTTCCAAGTTTGGTGGAAAGGTTCTTATTGCAAAGGCCGATGTTTCAAATGAAGGAGAAGTGCAATCGATGTTTCAGCTCATGGTTAAAGAGTTTGGAACAATTGATATCCTAGTCAATAATGCTGGTCTTCAGCAAGATTCTCCCTTTGCTGAAATGACTCTCGAAAAATGGAACAAAGTGCTTGGGATTAATCTTACGGGACAATTCCTCTGTGCTCGCGAAACGGTTCGGGAGTTTGTCCGAAGAGGAATGCGAGATGTTTCTTGCGCTTTGGGAAAAATCATCTGCATGAGCTCAGTGCACGAAATGATCCCTTGGTCTGGACATGTTAACTATGCTACTTCTAAAGGAGGAATCATGCTCATGATGAAGAGTATCGCCCAAGAGTTAGCTCCGCAAAAGATCCGAGTAAACAGTATTTGCCCCGGAGCGATCAAAACTCCGATCAATAAAGAAGCTTGGGAAACTCCTGAAGCTCTAGAAGAACTGATGAATGTGATCCCCTATAAACGGATTGGTCAGGTCGAGGACATTGGCAATACTGTCGTTTGGCTTGCCTCAGATCTTGCTGACTATGTCAATGGAACCAGTATTTTCGTTGATGGAGGAATGACACTCTTCCCAGGTTTTAGCACAAACGGGTAAATGACTCGAAGTTTACTTTGGTGTGTCCTCGGCGGCGTTATAAGGATGGGGATTGGTATGGATGGCTTTTTCTTGGATTAATCTTTTTAGAAATGGAGTGAGCATAAACAGAGCCACTCCTGCAATCATAGCGCTCCAACCAAGAAAATTAAAGGTCTCAGAAAAGCTGGGGTTTGTTTCAAGGGGATTACTGAGTTTACTTTTGTCAAAGCCTAATTGTGAAAAGTAGTTTGATAAGGTTGCCGAGACTCCAACGACCATTAACCACGTTCCCATCATAAGCCCTTGGAGCTTGCAAGGAATCAATTGCCCAATCATCGCGTATCCAATCGGAGAAAGGAGGATTTCTCCAAGACTTTGAAGGATGTAACTTACAATCACCCATGAAAATCCTGAGATACCTCTAGAATCAGCAAAGTGAATTCCAAGAGGAAGGAGGACGAATCCAATTCCAATTAAGATGAGGGCTATCGCAAACTGAATAGGAATGCGGATGGTATACCCTTTCTCCCGGAGCTTTCTGCAAAGATAGGCTAGGGTAGGGCCAGCCACAATAATGATAATCGTATTTATATTGAGAAGCCACTGGGGAGGGACGGTAAAGCCCATTATAATTCGGTCGACATTGTGAAGGACAAATAGGGTAAGTCCCATCGGGGCCATTTGATAAAGGGTCCAAAACACTAGAGAAGCTAAACAGAGAATAAAGTAGGCCCAGATTTTTTTCCCGGCATTTTTCATTCGCTGTTGAAAGGCAATTCCGGCAATAACGAGAAACATAGTAATCCCCACAATAATAATGAACTCATTGCTAAATCTAGAATGATTAATGAGCCATCTAAGGGCGAGGCTTAATGCAATAAGTATCACGATTCCCATGATTCCGAGGCGGAATTGTTTGCCTACTGAGGTATGTGAGAGGTGGGTTCCCACATCTTTGAGGTACTTCCAGTTACATAAAGTGACCAAAAGGGTAACTATATTGCTGACGCCGGCAACCAAAAAGAGAATCGAATAGTTTTCGTAGGTCTGAAAGATCCCACTCATAGTGAAACCGATTAAAAATCCAATATTCATCCCACTATAATTCCATATAAATGCTGTCTCACGGTTCTTATCGTGGGACTCAAATAGCTGAGTGAGCATACAGTTTACGCACGTTACGTTAAGTCCGCATCCCGTTAGGAAAATTGCTAGCCCCCAATAGAGAGATTCGAGACTTACCATGGAAAGGATGATGCATCCTGCCGTTTGGAAAAGCATTGAAATGGAAAAAAGCAATCGATAACTGAGGAATCGCCCCCCAACATAACCTCCCAAGAGATGGAGAAAATAATTAAAGGCTACAAATGATCCAGTAATAGCAATCGCTGTGTCTGCTCTCAAATGGAGACCTTTAGTGGTAAAGAGGACGAGCGTTGAATAGAGAACACTGAAACTCAAAGTTGAGAAAATTTGGATCACAAAAAGTGTCCGTAGTCCTTGCATTTTGTCCTTGGTAAGGGGAAGATGATGGGTCATAAAAATGGAATGACTCCTTTAATGATATTAACAGGAGCCTCAATGATAGATTTGAGACCTTTCTCCAAAAAGATTGATTGCATCATTTTTTGCACGATGATCTCTGAAATTTCTTGAGTGGGAATCCCCTTATCAGAGCTAATATTGTCAAACTCAAGGCGCTCAATGGGGGAAAGGTGATGAATTTTCCCATCTGAAAGGATTAGATCGATTTGAATGTTGGTAAGAATTAGCTTTCTTATAAGCGCAGCCCTCTCTATTGAGAGAGGGCTCTTATGATCAACTGCCATATTACCCATAAGCGTTTGCCAGTTGCCTTCAGTCTGCTCTTTATTGTAGATTTGAATATTGATATAGACAGTATCCAAGTGAATTTGGTTAATTAGAATAGGGCTTTCAAGGTACTGCTTATATGGAGCGGTTACTTTGATGCTTTTTACCCTCATTGCAGTGGGGAGTCGTGCTGTTTTGGGATTGGCAATCATGATATCGTCAATCGTGAAGCTATCTTTTCCCCAAATAACATCCTTAATTGAAACAGGTGTCATTGTCTTTTTTGAGATAACTCCCGCAAGGATCATAGAAGAATTTAGGTAGGCGAGATAACTCAGCCCTACAATAACTAGGGTAATGGCAAGAAGGATTATAATGAATTTCTTCATATTTCCACGGATAAATCATTAGGGCATAAAAAAAAAGCACTTCCTTAACCGGAAGTGCTTTTTTTCTCGAAGAGAGAATGGGGTACTAGTACTCCATGCCTCCACCTGCCATTGCAGGGGAAGGTTTGTCTTCTGAAGGTTCATCGGTGATAATGGCTTCTGTCGTGAGAAGGAGAGAAGCAATTGATGCAGCAAGTTCGAGAGTGAGGCGGGTGACCTTTGTGGGGTCGATAACTCCCATGTCAACAAGGTTACCATACTCATCGGTAAGGGCATTCCAACCTTCATTTGCTTTCATTCCCAGCACCTTTTGAACGACAATCGATCCTTCCTGCCCCGCATTTTCAGCGATTTGGCGAAGAGGGTAAGAGATTGCTTTCATGATGATCTCAGCACCAACTTTTCTACATCCTTTAAGGCTTGTAATAAGCTTTTCAAGAGCAGGCAAGCAGTGCACAAAAGCGCTTCCACCACCTGATAGAATTCCTTCTTCAACAGCAGCCTTAGTGGCTTGAAGAGCATCATCAACACGGTCTTTTTTCTCGCGCATTTCCACTTCAGTAGCAGCACCCACACGGATGATAGCAATCCCACCCGAAAGCTTTGCAAGACGTTCTTCAAGCTTTTCGCGGTCGTAATCAGAAGTGCTATCTGTGATCTGTCTCTTAAGGAGTTTGATCTGCTTTTGGATCTCTTCGCTGTTTCCTCCCCCCTCAACAAGAGTGGTATCTTCTTTCTTAACAACGACTTTTTTCACAGTTCCAAGCATTTCCACAGTGACTTGATCAAGCTTCATTCCAAGCTCTTCACTGATATATTCTCCGCCTGTCAAAATTGCGATGTCTTTAAGACTTTCTTTGCGGCGATCACCGAATCCAGGAGCTTTTACAGCGCAAATCTTAAGTCCTGCTCGAAGTCGGTTCACAACTAGCGTTGCGAGTGCCTCTCCTTCAATATCTTCAGCGATAATGATGAGTGGGCGGCCGCTCTCTGCAACAGCTTGAAGAATAGGAAGGAAGTCCTTCATCGAAGAAATTTTCTTTTCATAAATCAGGACGAAAGCGTTTTCGTAAACAGCTTCTTGAGTCTCAGGATTTGTGATGAAGTAAGCAGAAAGATATCCGCGGTCAAAGTTCATACCCTCAACAATATCAAGAGTGGTTTCAAATCCCTTTCCCTCTTCAACTGTGACGGTTCCATCTTTTCCAACGCGCTCCATTGCTTTTGCAATCGTTTCTCCAATTTCAGGATCGTTGTTTGCAGAAACAGTAGCAACTTGAGCGATTTCCTTGCGATCTTGGATCGACTTGCTCATTTTCTTGAGTTCCCCAGTCACAATACTAACAGCTTCTTCGATTCCCTGCTTGATTTCCATGGGGTTCGCCCCAGCAGCCACGTTTCGAAGGCCCTCACGATAAATCGCCTCAGCAAGAACCGTTGCGGTGGTTGTCCCATCGCCTGCCATATCGTTCATTTTGCTGGCCACTTCGATGACCATCTGAGAGCCCATGTTCTCGTGCTTGTCTTCAAGCTCAATCTCTTTTGCAACGGTCACACCATCTTTTGTGATTTTAGGGGGTCCGTAACCTTTATCGATCGCAACATTGCGCCCTTTTGGTCCGAGAGTCACCTTGACTGCAGAAGCTAGAGCTTTTACCCCTTTCTGAATCTTGTTGCGTGCATCTTCTTTAAATTTAATGTTTTTAGGTGCCATAAATAATCTTTCTCCTTCTTATTCTTCAATCGTTGCGATAATGTCACCAGCGCGAAGAACAACATATTCTTCATCATCTACGGTCACTTCTTGTCCAGAATACTTATCCATTAAAACCTTATCTCCAGCCTTTACAGGCATAGGAAGGGTTTTACCATCATCTGTGATTTTCCCACTACCAATGGTAACGACAATAGCAACTTCCTGTTTCTTTTTTGCACTATCAGGAAGAATAATGCCTCCTTTAAGAGTTTCTTTTTGTTCAACTCTTTGAACGAGAAGACGATCTCCAAGAGGCCTAAGGGAAACTTTTTTTTGAGTTTGTTGAGCCATATGCATCACTCCGTTTGGGTTATCTCCGTAAAGTTTACAGCCCCGAGAGTATTATAGGAAAGGATTATTTTTCAATGAAAATCAGCATTTCATGAATCTATATGCTAATTAAGAGTGATCATGTTCAAAATTTATTTCCCCATCTGCGTCATCACCCAGATCTTCGACCCTCATGATAGAAGGCTGCTTTGTTTAAGACCATCTGGCATTGACTCTGTCAAAACCTAAATTTTGAAACAGGATTTAGTATAGTTTTTTTGTTTGCTAAAGAAAACTTGATTGCATACCCTGGCTTTCAATTTGTAGGAGAATTTATGGCTAAAGAACGAAAAGAAGTAAGTGCTAAAGACACATGGGATGTTAATTCATTATACCCTAATCTTGAGCAGTGGGAAGAAGATTTTACCAGGCTGACAAAAAATAAATCCAATGTTTTGCGGTGGCCCCACCTCGCATCATATCAAGGAAAAATTGTGAAAGGGGCGGACAAACTTTCTATGCTTCTTACAGAAACAAACGAGATTGAAAGACGTCTCTATAAACTTTATACCTATGCCCACCTCCGCCATGATGAAGATGTTGCCAACGACATTCACAAAAATGCCTATGACAGAATATCTCTTCTCTATTTTGATTTCCAAAATGAAACCTCTTGGGTTCAGCCAGAAATTCTTCAGCTTCCTGAGGAAACATTCAATCAATACCTTAAAGACAAATTGCTCTTAGACCACCGCATTCAGCTTGAAAAACTCTCCGCCCTGAAACCGTATACTCTCACTTCCGACAAAGAACACCTTCTTTCTCTTGCAAGCAAGGCCCTTGATACCCCGTCCAAAGCCTTTGGAGTGCTTAACAATGCTGAGCTGAAATTTGAGCCAGCAAAAGATGAAAAAGGGAAAGAGTGTGAACTCACTCATGGGAGCTACTCGCTCTACCTCCAGTCAAAAGATCGCACCTTAAGGAAAAGTGCAGTTCTCAATCTTCATAAGAAATTTGGGGAATTTGAAAACACTATTTCCGAGCTCATCAATGGACAAGTTCAGGCTCATGTTTTCCAAGCTAAGGCTCGTGGGTATGATTCAGCTCTTCATGCGGCTCTTACTCCCCATCAAATCGATGTGGAGGTCTATCATAATCTTGTCTCAACAGTGAAAAGTAATATTTCAGCTCTTCATAAGTATATTTCTCTAAGAAAAAAACTGCTTGGCTTTGATCAACTCCATTTTTATGACCTTTATACCTCTCTAGTTCCTGAGTATGAAAAGGAATATTCTTACTCCGAAGGGGCAGAGCTTGTCCTCGATGCGATAAAGCCGCTTGGCCAAAAATACCATAAAATCCTAGATAGGGGGTTTGGTCCAGAGAGATGGGTAGATAGATACGAAAATGCACGCAAACGATCGGGTGCTTATTCAAGCGGATGTTATGATAGTGTCCCTTATATCTTGATGAATTTTCAGGGAACACTGCGGGATGTTTTCACCCTAGCTCACGAAGCAGGACATAGTGTTCACTCTTACCACAGCAATAAGGGGCAGCCTTTTCAGTACTCAAACTATCCTATTTTTGTGGCTGAGGTTGCCTCAACCTTTAATGAAGAACTTCTATTCCGTTACCTAATGGAAAAGGCAGGGTCTAACGAGGAAAAATGTTACCTCCTAAATCAAAAAATTGATGATATTCGCGCTACGCTTTTCCGTCAGACGCAGTTTGCTGAGTTTGAGCTTACTCTCCATAATCTAGCAGAAAAAGGCGTCCCACTGAACGCAACAACCCTAAAGAAAACCTATCGCAAACTCAATCAAGACTATTATGGAAAAGACCTTTTCTTAGATCCAGAAATTGATGTCGAGTACCTCAGAATCCCTCATTTCTACTACAATTTTTATGTGTATCAATATGCGACAGGAATTAGCGCTTCTTATGCTCTTGTAGAGCGGCTCATGAAGGAGGGAGAAAAGGCTCGAGAAGACTATCTAAAATTCCTCTCATCTGGTTCTTCTCATTATCCTGTAGATTTGTTAGAAATGGCCGGGGTTAATATGAGAGAAAATGGACCTATAGAGAATCTCATTAGGCATTTTTCATTGCTTGTTGATGAATTCGAGAAAGAAATTAATGCTTGCTGAAAAATCATAGAGAGGGTATCCGTTAAGGCAAAGTTAAAATCTTATAAAGTTATGAATGGTCTACAAAGCAAGAAAACCCATAGTTATTCTCAATGATAAAGGTCTTCACACCAGGCCTGCAACAGAACTTGTGAAGTGTGCGCAAAATTTTAAGGCGCAGGTTTTTCTTGTTTACCAGGGGCTAAATGTTAACGCTAAGTCTCTCCTTGGAATCCTCATGCTCGCTGCCACTCGTGGAGCCAGAATCGAGATTGAAGCAGAGGGGCCGGACGCCGCCGAAGCTGTAAAAGCCCTTACTATTCTTGCAAAAAACCGCTTTAATATTAGATACTAGAGTGCACATTCTTTTTTAAGAACGGCATTATTCTTCGATGGAGATGGTTTTGTCAAGAGCCTCTTTTGTGCAATAGATAGGGATGTTGTTTTCAAGGGCGAGGGTTAGGCAATCGCTTGGGCGAGCATCGATTTCTAGAATTCTTCGCAGGTCATTGGTTTCTTGCTCGACAAAGAGGCGGGCAAAATAGATGGTGTCTTGAACATCGGTGATGACCACCTGAAGAAGACTGATATCAAGGCCGTTGAAGAGCGAGTTAATGAGATCGTAGGTGTATGGTCGGGGCTTAACTTGGTCAGCCAGGTGCATTTGTAGGTTTTGTCCTACATGAGGGGAGGTGTAGATTGCAAACTGCCTTTCTTCGGTTCCCAAAATGAATACGGTATAGTTCTGTGATTGCATGATCTTATTGAACTGTATAGGAATAAGCTCAAAGTTCATCGATTCCCCCTTGGTCTCTCTATTGTTATTATAGAACAATTAGGACCAGCAATCAACTGCTCCGTTGGTCTTTCCAACAAGGACTCGGCTTGCTAGGTTAAAGAAAAACCCTGTTTCTAAGACACCTGGGATTCGAGAAAGTTTTTCGTGATCTTTTTCAGGATCAGCGCGAAGTGATTCAAAATGAATGTCATAGATATGGTTCCCATTATCAGTAACGTAGGATCCATCGTTATTGTGTTCACGAAGGGATCCCCGGTACCCGAGTTTTTGGATTTTATCGATAATTGCTTTAGTGGCAAAAGGGAGAATCTCCACAGGGAGAGGATGCTTTCCCAATTTCTCGACAACTTTATATTCATCGATGATCACAACCATTTCGCGGCTAGTATTTGCAAGGATTTTTTCCCGAAGAAGGGCACCACCGCCTCCTTTGGTCATGATCTTTTCTGGGGTGATCTCATCAGCGCCATCGACAGTAAGATCAATTGAGGTAATGGTGTTGATGTCGGCAACGGGGATGCCACCTTCCATCGCTTGAGTTTCAGAGCGGATAGAACTTGAAACAACTTGGATATCAAGACCCTCTTGAACCCTCTCAATTAATCGGGTGATAAAGTGAAATACTGTTGAGCCTGTTCCAAGGCCCACGAGCATCCCATTTTCTATGAAATCGACTGCGGCGTAGCCCGCGGCTTTCTTCATTTCTTCCATAATATCCAATTCTCGCTAATATTTACATTGAGGGCAAGAATTTTTCCGTTTCATTGCTTGAGTTTTTAGGAGATATTTGTCATGCTGCGACTTTTGGAGAACTACCTGCATAAAGGATCAACTGAATGGCAAATGGACTCGCAGAGGAAAGTGAAAAGACTAAAAAAACACGGAAGAAACTACGTAAGCGATTGCAGGAAATGGATAGAGGAATTACTCCTCAGGCTTTGAAAAGAAAGTCATTTGAAATTCATAGATGGATTACGCGCCATGCCCCTGATAGAATCGTTCTCCGTAGCAAATCCATTTCTCTTTTTGATGAGAATCAAAATACCGCAGATCTTAGTCAAAAGGTCAATGCTGTTGTTGAAAAACTAAAGAAACTTGCCCCTTGACTCGACCTTGTACATTTTTTTTGCTGTATCTCAACCAGTGTCTCCGATGAGTCAAAATGGTTGTTTAGTTTTCAGAGACGGCTCAATTAATGGACAAATCCCATGTTTATTTATACTTAAAGCAAACTTAGAAATTGGGTACTGTTTAGAAACAGGAATTGGAAACAATTCAAAAACCATTCTACATAGTGTAAACAACAGAAGTTGATGGTTGTAGTAATCTAAATCTCTAAAAATTTTAATAAAAGGTTCAGAGGTAGCAATACCGGTAGAAGAAATGTACAAGGCCGAGCTTGAGATAAATCCCTTGTTAGGGCTAGACTCACTCCCATGGAGAACGTGATAGAATTTTTAGAAAAGCGTGGTTTTGTTGACAGTGTTACAAGCGATGAGCTAAAGAAGCTCGCCGAAAATCCCTTTAAAGCTTATATCGGTTTTGATCCCACAGCGGATAGTCTCCACTTAGGGAACCTAGTGGGGGTTGTGGCTCTTGCTTGGCTTGAGAGATTTGGTCACACACCGGTTGCTCTACTAGGTGGAGCTACAGGGAAAATTGGTGATCCTTCTGGGAAGAGCCACGAACGCCCGCTTCTCACCAAAGAAATCCTTGATCAGAATGTTCTAGGGATACGAAAGCAGCTTGAAAAGTGTTTGAAAGAACCCATTGTTTTAAACAACGATGATTGGCTTGGGTCCTTCAATCTCATCGATTTTTTAAGAGATGTTGGAAAGCATTTTCGTGTGGGACCGATGATGGGAAAAGAGAGTGTTCGGAGTCGCTTCGAGTCCAAAGAAGGAATTAGTTTCACTGAATTTAGTTATCAATTGCTTCAGGGATATGACTTCTACCATTTGTTTGCAAAGGAAGGAGTTTCTGTTCAATTGGGAGGGAGTGATCAATGGGGGAATATCACTGCAGGAATTGAGTTCACTCGAAAGATTGCGGGAAAGGCGAATTATGGATTGACCTTTCCGTTGATTACCCGAAGCGATGGAGCGAAATTTGGAAAGAGTGAGCAAGGAGCGATTTGGCTCGACCCACAAAAAACATCCCCTTACCAATTTTATCAATATCTTGTTCGTGTTGCTGATAGTGATGTGGTACAACTTCTCCGCATGCTTACCTTTGTCGAGCTAGAGGAGATTAAGGAGTATGACAAGTTAATCACATCGGGATCTTTTACTCCGAATGTTGCACAAAAGCGACTTGCTGAAGAAGTGACTTGTTTTGTCCATGGAGAAGAGGGACTTCAAACCGCTCTAAAAGTGACTGAGGCAGCAGCACCAGGTTCTAAAGCAATTTTGGATTCAAAGCTGCTTGAAGAAATTGCAAAAAACATGCCAAATACTTCGATGGCGATAAGTGATATCGTCGGTAAAAAGTATGCTGATGTCGCTGCACAATCAGGACTTTCTACTAGTAAAGGAGAAATCATTCGATTGATCAAAAATGGTGGAGCTTACATCAACAACGAAAAAGTCGAAGATCAAGCTCTTTTGATAGAATCTAAACATATCATTGGTGGCAAATATATTCTTTTGGGCGCCGGTAAAAAAAAGAAAATATTAATCAAAATTGAAAAAGAACTTGCTTGAAAATCAGTAAGATAGAAGAATGAAAGCAAAAGAATAAAATTCTTGATTGATCTTTTTTGTTGAAAGAAAACAGTAAGGCATGAGAAGAGGAATTTAATCTCTTTTGTTTAACATTTAAAGGAGCAAGGTGATATGGCAACGATTACAAAAAAGAAGCTCATTAGTGAGATATCTCGCCGCCGAGGTCTTCATCCCAATGAAGTGCGCCTTGTGGTGCAGTCGTTTTTAGATTGTATGACGGAGTACCTTTCTGACGGAGACCGCTTAGAATTTCGTGATTTTGGCGTTTTCGAAGTTGTAAAAAGAAAACAAAAAATTGGAAGAAACCCAAAAAATGCTTCAGTACCTATTATCATTCCAGAAAGACGGGCAGTGAAATTCACTCCTGGAAAGAAGATGAAAAACTTAATAGAAACTGAAGAGCAGCAGGGAGCTGCACTGTAAGGTAGAAGTATCTTACTGCTTGGGTGGAAGCTATGAGTGGTCTCGTCTCTTTTTTCATGAGTTGCCAGGATTTAGATTCTGGCTCCGACCTTTTAGATCAGGCATCTGATGCCTTTTTAAAAGGTGAAGAAGTTGGCGAGACCCTTCTTTTCTCTATTATTGAGGAATGCAAAGCGCTTTCTCTGGAATCTCCAGAAGATTATCTCGATTTTTACAGGCTCTTAGTTTCCATTCTATTTATAAGAGAGGAGGGGAATCAAAGGTTAAACAATCAGATCGAAAGGCTTATTCGAAAAGGAAAGACTGAAGGGTTTTGGAAAAGTGTTCAATTAGAAGAAGGATACCGTATACTTGTTGATTACTTGTATGAAGGCAAGAGACAGCTATTTGCGGTTAAACAGCTTGAAAAGGGCGCTGTGCTTCAAGAAAATGAGATGCGTGCTCTCGAAAGACACATCCCTCGCCCCAAGGAGAATGCTGAACTGGCTCTTATCTGCCTATACCTTGGGTGGGTGTGGAAAGATGATGAACTGATGCAATCTGGATTAAAACTCACCGAGTTTTGTCTCTCCCTTTGTGATCACAATGGAGAGCTATTTCAGGGTATGTGGGTAAGAGAATCAGAATATCGGGTGACAGGGAATACTCAGACATTTTCACTTTTGTTTACTATTGCATCTCATGTAGCTTTGAGTTCCAAAATTCAGGTTGTTTCTGAGGCCATTTTTGAAAAGAGAGGAAGGATACAGCCGTTTATTGCCCTTTTTGCAAAAGCCTTTCAAAGGCTGCTTGAAGATAAGGAGTTATTTCCCAAGATTCATGAAGAATTAACCGTATATGACCATGATCAAAGTCTAGGTTTTTTGCGTTACCACTATGAGAGCTTAAGTTTTGCTTGCTCCGCATCAGGGGCGAATACTGGACTGGGAGTGATTCATAAGAATGGAGTACACATCACGAGCTTTGGCCCTCATTATGCTCCGTTGGCAGACTCGAATTGTTATGGGATTTTTCGTCCTTCTAACGGGAGTCGCGATGGGTTTAAAGATTTGACTATAGAGCCTGGAGATGAGAGAGCCCGCTTTAAAGGGTGGACACGTGTTGTGACTCCTGTAGCCTCTCATATCTCTAAGCAACCCTACTCCTTTGCCGAGAGAGGTCAGCAATGGTTATTTTTTGATGTAGTAGGGGAGAAGGACACAGTCAATCTCACTATCCGTCAAAGTCAATTTGACGAAACAGCCCCTCTTCACTTTGTTTTTTTTGTTTCAGCTGATGAAGGAATGATTGAAGGAGGAGGAGAGATTCTTCCTAAAGCTCTGGAACGATTTCAGGGGCGATCAAATAAAGTTATTTTTAGCAGAGGAGGGGTGATGGTCACCATCACGCCAAATTTTGAGAGTGAGATGGAGGTGATTCCCCTAGCGGGAGGGGGTCATTTCTGGTCAGCAGATTTTTTACTTGCTTTTCCGTTAATGGAAAAAATGTCTGCTTACCGCTGGAGCATCGAGTAAAAATTTTGTTCCCTTGCAAAGAATAAAAAATCAGGATAATCTTCGCATCACTTTTGGAGAATATTGTGTCGATACCTAAAGCAATTTTTATTGGTTCTCTCTCGCTTTTTGCTGTGATTGGTGGGTTGGCTCTCTTTAAAAAGAAAGGAGAAAATACATCTAAGGAATTAGTAGCAACGCCTGCGGCCACTGTGGAAATTACTGAGGTGGTTGAAGAGCGTTTGCAGCAGTATCTGCAGCCCGTTCAAGATGAAGTTGCTGAAGAAGAAGTGGATCAAGTTTGGCGCCTCTTTACAAAAGGAAAGCAGAAACTTCCAGTTGTTGAGACTGTTCGTTATAAAAGCCATGTCTCTTGGATGAAAGGAAGGCCCGCATGGATTACTGACTATGCTGCCCATTTTTCGACATCGCGCCATTTCATTGCACGGAGCTTAAATGGGAAGAAAGATTATTACACACAGAAGATCTCTCCAGGTGACCAGTTTAATATATTAAAGAAAGATATAAAGTTTTATTTAGTTGTTGATCTTTCTCGTTGTAAACTGTGGTTTTATGCCCTGGATGGAGCAACAAGTAAATGTCACCTACTAAAAACCTACAAAGTAGGACTTGGTCGTTTTAATGAAGATTCCTACTCGGGCTTGCTCACCCCGAAAGGGAAATTCTCTTTAGGGGACAAGGTAGCGATCTATAAGGCAGGAATGTCGGGTTATTTTCAAGATGATGAAGTGGAGATGGTGCGGGTTTTTGGAACGCGGTGGATCCCATTTTCGGAAGAACTCAGCGGAGAAGGAGACAATCCCCGCGGATATGGTTTCCATGGAGCCCCATGGGTGTTTGATGTGGGGACCGAAACGTATGGTGAAGATCTTTCAACAGTTGGAAGTTATGAAAGTGATGGTTGCATCCGGCTTGCACAAAATGACATTGAAGAATTGTATGCCATTATTATTACTAAACCAACCATTGTGGAAATTGTGACAGATTTTCATGATGCGGAGATCCCTGGAGATCTAGTAGAAAACTAACGAAGGTGGAAGAATGTTAGACCATGAAAAACATATCCATGATCACGAAAAGACTATTGCTCAGCTAAAAGAGCAAAATAAGGTCAATGGGATTTGGACCGATGAGGAGCTTATCAAGCTTGAGAAAAAGCTTGATAAGCTTAAGGATCAGGTCTACTCACAACTTTCCCCTTGGGAGCGCGTAATGATTTGCCGACATCCCGATCGTCCTCGTTCCGTAGATTATATTAAGAACCTATGTGAAAGCTTTACCGAGATTTTTGGCGACCGCCTTTACCGCGATGACCAAGCGATTGTTGCAGGTCTAGGAGTCATTGGTGGGGAGAAATTTGTTATTATTGCTCAAGAAAAAGGGTGCGACACTGAGAGTCGTCTCTATCGAAATTTCGGGATGCCGCATCCAGAAGGGTACCGGAAAGCCCTTAGGGTCATGAAGCTTGCTGAAAAATTTAATCTACCCGTTCTTTCCCTCCTTGATACCCCCGGAGCTTATCCTGGGCTTGCGGCTGAGGAAAGAGGTCAAGGGTCAGCCATTGCAACCAATCTTTTGGAGATGGCCAATCTTAAAACGCCGGTTATCATTGTCCTTATTGGAGAAGGATGTTCTGGAGGGGCATTGGGAATGGGCATTGGGGATGTCTTTGGAATGCTTGAGCACTCCTACTACTCTGTGATTTCCCCCGAAGGGTGTGCTTCGATTCTTTGGCGCGATGCTACTAAAAATGAAGAGGCAGCAGAAACCCTCAAAATGCAGGCTGAGGATCTTCTTGAGTTTGGCGTTATCGATGAAATTATTAAAGAACCACAGGGTGGAGCCCACCATGATCCAAAGTTCGTCTATGATGGCGTGAAAAAATTTATTGCGAAAGAGGCAAAGCGTTTCGAAAAGATCCCACTTGACGAACTTTTAGAAAAGAGATATCAAAAGTTTCGCAAATTAGGGGCTTTCACTGTTGAGGCGGAAGCTTCAGAGTGACAATTAACCTAGGATTCCGTACTCTAGATTCATGAAACTGCTCCTAAAAGCTGCGCTGCGCGTTCGTCGACACCTCTCTCTTTTTATTGTTACCCTTATTGCTCTTATCGGTCTAACTGTTGCTAGCTACGTGGAGATGTTCAGTATAGGGGTTATTTCTGATACTGGAGCCGATTTCTTTGCCCTGTTTTCCTCCAAAAATGATAAGGGTGAGCAAAGCGATTATGTCACCCAGGAAGATATCCAAGAAAAATGGAAAAAGATTGATCGGGAGAAGACAGGACATATCACCAAAGACGATGCCCAAAGCTTCATGATCAAGAAGACGGGGAGCAATCCTCTCAAGCGAGTGATGTACCAGATTAAGCGCCACTTTCATTTCGAACAGAATATGAAGGCCTTTATTACCCTCCTTCTGATGGTGGCAATTTTCAAGGCCCTCTTTCTTTTTTTTAGTCGTTATACGACGCAGATTTTATCAATCCGGATTAGCCGGGATTTAAGACAGCAATACTTCGAACATCTGCAACATCAGCAAATGAGCTTTTTCCAAAAATATAATATTGGAACCCTTTCCTCAAGAGTGACGGGGGATGCTAACCAAATTGCCTCCTCGATTAATTCCTTTCTAATAAACTATATTCAAGCGCCCTTTTCCATTATTGCGGCCCTTGTTGGGTGTTTCTGGATGTCGTGGCAGCTCTCCACGGTAATCTTTTTAGGGCTCCCTATGATTGCTCTTCCCGTAATTTTTGTGACGCGAAAAGTGAAAAGAATCACGCGCCAGCTGCAGAAAAACCAAGAGGGGTTCACTTCAGTTCTTATTGACTTTTTGGCAGGAATTCAAACTGTCAAAGTCTTTGCAATGGAATCCTTCTCATTTAAGAAATACCAAGAGCAAAACGTTCAAATGGCCAAGCTTGAGAGTAAAACTGCCAAATACGACCTTCTTACCCGTCCCATTCTCCATACCATTACTACAGTATGCTTAGCGACCGTCATTATTGTGGGTCTTCATATTTTAGATATGAGGATTTCTGAGCTTATTGTTTTTGCGGGTCTTCTTCATCTCTTCTACGAGCCTGTGAAAAAATTTGCTGAGGAAAATAGCAACATTCAAAAAGGAGTTGTTGCTGCTGAAAGGATGTACGAGGTTCTCAATCTCAAGCCTCAGATCAATGACCGCCCTGATGCAATCAAAATGAGCAGTTTTTCTACTGTGCTAGAGTTTGATAAGGTATGGTTCAAGTACGACGATAAGTGGATTCTTAAAGACCTCAGCTTTTCTGTAAAGAAAGGGGAGACTGTGGCTCTTGTGGGGAGCACTGGTGCTGGGAAATCAACTATCGTTCAACTCATACCTCGCCTCTACGATATCCAAAAAGGGGAGATCCGGATAGACGGAAAATCCATTCAAGACTATACCCAGAAATCGCTCCGAGAATATATTACGTTTGTTCCTCAGAAGCCCTTCCTTTTCTACGACACGATCGCAGCTAATATTTCGTATGGGAAACCCTTCTCAAAGGAAGCGATTATTAAAGCAGCTAAGAAGGCTCACGCTCATGAATTTGTCAAAGATCTTCCAAATACCTACGACACCATGCTTGCTGAAACCGGCAAGAATTTTTCTGGTGGACAACAACAACGTTTAGCAATCGCCCGCGCTCTTGTAAAAAATGCCCCCATTTTGATCCTTGATGAGGCGACTTCATCTCTTGATGTTATTAGCGAAGATAAAATCAAGATGGCGATTAAAGGACTCCATGGAGAAATTACTCAAGTCCTCATTGCTCACCGTCTATCCACGATCGAGTACGCTGATCGGATTATTTACCTTGAACACGGCCAGAAGGTTGCCGAAGGATCCAAAGAAGAACTTCTTGCTAGCTGCAAGCCTTTCAAATATCTTTGGGAAACGCACTTCCGCTCCCAAAGAGAGTCTAAATCTGTAGCACACTAACTTTCGATTTTGAAACACCCAAACGATCCGTTCGTTAAAATAAAAAACTTTCCCCTTCGGCGTCCACTGGTTGGATAGTCTGCTCCATATAAAGAAAATCGCGCTATTGTACCAAACATGTTACCGGATTAAGAGTGAAAAATCTATTTGAAGCCCATGCTGATATAGTACTTAACTTTTGATATAAGGTTTTAGATAGATTAAGTAAGGGCATTTTTGGAAAGCTATTTGGGGATAAAGTGTATATTTCTTCGAAGCTCGGGCACGCTCTTTTGGAGAGAGGTTTAGAGCTTTTTACAATGCTAAGAGCCAACATGAATCAAAAGCTCATGTCATTTAAAGACAAAGTATTACTTAGAAAAAGAGCTATTATTGAAACAGTAAATGACCAACTAAAGAATATTTCCCAAATAGAACATAGCCGACATCGAAGCCTTTCAAATTTCCTGGTAAATTTTCCCGCTGGACTTGCTTATAGTCATCAAGAGAAAAAACCATCTTTGAATTTATCAGAAAACGATCTAAATAGTTTTTCTACAGTGTTATAACAAAGACATTCATATTATTTGAGGGTGTAACATGTTATTTGGCGATTAATAGATCTTGGAATGACAGAAATTGTATTGAACCTTAATCCATTGAGAATAAAACTCCTTCAGTTAATTGGGGGCCCATCTATCAAAAAATATACGAGGATGCTGCATGACTTGTGGAATATGGGTAACAACTATCTGAAAAATGATTTAATGGACACTATATTTAGACAGTTCATTCCAGACGATTAGAAAGTCCAGTTAAAGTTAAGGTTTCCTTCTTGCACGTTGTAATGATTTCCTAAGTTGGCTTCATATCCTAGTTTTAAAGAGCAATTATCTTTATATGCGACTAATACCTCAGCTCCCAAAATCAATTGATCTGTTGAGCTATGATAGCTTTGCACAGTAAAATTCTTCGTGCAAGTTTCTTGTTTGTAGAATCTAGAAGTATAGGTGCCGTTTGTTAAAGGTATATTTTTTAGCCAACCTACATAGATACTTGGAGCGGAGCATACCGAGCGAGTATTAAACTCCTTTAGAAGTTTAAATTTTACTTCCGGAAGAAGGAAAGCTGAATGAACGTTTTTAACGGATAGATTAACAGCTCCTGCTCCCGACTCTTGGTATCCGCTTTCAAAAATGTTTAGATAATCAAGATTAACTGTAGGAAGAAGAAAGATATTTTTTTGGAAATTTTCTGGAAATTTTAGCTTTAAACTTCCTCTGCATCCAACAAGAAGATCATAACTTTTATGGTCATTGTGTGCTTTGTCTTTGAAATTTGAAAAGTGAATTTTTCTGTTCACTTCATAAAAGCTGCGAGATCCTAAAAGAACGAGTCCTGCGTATCCGTACTCTCCAACATATCCAACAGAAGGGCTAAGATAAACAGACTGGATATGAGCATCACCATTATTTTTAAACCAATTAAGTCTTGAATGGGTATATCCCGTTCCAGCACTTAAAACAACTTGATTAAAAAGACAAGTGCTAAATCCTGCTGTAAATCCATAGGTTCTATTATTAAAGGGGACTTGTTCTTGCATCTCGTTTTGTTTGTAATAATAACCAATGGGATTAAACCATATTGACTGATCAGAGCTAGTGGCTGGGTCTTTGAAAGATTGATAACAAGGAGTTAGGTAATAGTTTTCATAAGTATCACTTGTTCGGTTCATTGATAACCCTACACGCGCGCTAGTTTGTAGATTGGATAGGACAAGACTTCCAAATTGCTGTGGTCCTAGCTGAAGAAGTGCTGCGGAAAAATTTCCTGGAGAAATTTTTACAAGAGACCTTAAGATGGGGTCTAGTTCTAGTGAGAGACTCCCGGAACATGAAAAGAGAGACTTGGCAATGTTTTTAGCATTCCCGCCTAGTTCACTAATAGGTAAGGGAAGAACCGCTTGAGTGAAGGGGATGATGATTCTCACAGAGTTTGCAAGATAGTTTAATGTAAACTCTAGAGGATGCACTTCTAAAAGTTGGCTAAATATTCCATTAATAGTACTGGCCTGCAAAAAGGTAAAAACCATCCCTTCTTCATAAATACCTGGCAGAGGATTTAAACCTACACTACCATCTAAATTTGCAGTTCCTGAGATCAGAAGCAGATCTGAAAGAAGAGGATTATCATCGATTTCTATGATCAAAGAAGCTGAAGAATCTTGGGTATAATCTCCAGTAATGACAAGGGTTCCAATAGAAGCTCCAGTAATGACTGTTCCATTGTTTTGCACAGTCCCTACACTTCCCGTTCCTTGTAAAAACGAAGGAGAGGAGACAGTGACTGGTCCGCCCAAAACTCCGGTGACATCAAGAGTACCCTGTTGTACAGTTGTTCTTCCCGTAAATGTTGAACTATTACCCGTTAGGGACATTGTACCAGTACTTGATTTAGTGAGATCATTTGTTCCGCTAATGGCCCCAGAGACTGTCAAATTTGTTCCACTTGCTGTATCAATTTGACTAGAAGCAGTAACAGAAATTGCTTTTCCAGTTGTTATCGACGCAGAAAGGGATAGTGTCCCTCCATTTAATACCAAGTTCCCCATTCCTAGGTTGCTATCTATAGAAATATTTAATGTTCCCTGGTCAATCGATAGATCTCCAGTAAAAGTATTATTCCCAGAAAGAGTTAGAGTTCCAGAACCATTTTTTGTAAAAGCTCCTCCTGTTCCCGAGATTGCTTCTGAAAATGCTCCACTTCCGACCTCTAATATATTGTTATTTAAATTGATTCCAGAACCGCCCCCATTTAAAGTACCAATCGTTTTTGTACCAGCACCCGTTGCAATTACAAAGCTTCCTCCATTCACAATCAATCCGTTTCCACTCCCCAATGTTCCTGAATCTGATACTCCAATATTCCTGCATTAACCGTTGAGAGGCCGGTGTAAGTATTGACCCTACTTAGAGAAAGAGTTCCTGTTCCCGTTTTTACTAAAGCATCTCCAGTAACTTGACACGAAAGTGCCAGGGTTCCTGTTAGTACATCGATTTCTTCTGTCCCGTTTAGATCAATATCTGTTGTAAGAGTAAGGCTTGTTGAAGACTCAAGAGCCCCTCCGTTTAGAGTAATATTTCCTGTTCCTAAGTTATTTATATTAGAGACCCTCAATATTCCTCCATTAATCAATGTCCCTCCACTATAGGTATTGATTCCACTTAGAGTCACCTTCCCTAGGCCGGTTTTCGTTAGGGCTCCGCTTCCAAACATAGCTCCGGAATACGTCCCGGTCGCTTCCTGATCAAAGATGACTGAAGAGTTGTTGTTGATTGTTCCTTGGAGACTTGTAGTTGTTCCTTGGAGAACACCAGTGCTAACGGTTGTGCCTCCAGCATAGGTATTTGCTCCACTGAGAATTAGGGTTCCTGTATTTTGTTTAGTCAAAGAGCCTGAACCTGACATAACCCCTGAATAAGTTCCTGTTGTTGTCTGATCAAAGATGACTGAAGAGTTGTTATTGATTGTTCCTTGGAGACTTATAGTTGTTCCTTGGAGAACACCAGTGCTAACGGTTGTGCCTCCAGCATAGGTATTTGCTCCACTGAGAATTAGGGTTCCTGTATTTTGTTTAGTCAAAGAGCCTGAACCTGACATAACCCCTGAATAAGTTCCTGTTGTTGTCTGATCAAAGATGACTGAAGAGTTGTTATTGATTGTTCCTTGGAGACTTATAGTTGTTCCTTGGAGAACACCAGTGCTAACGGTTGTGCCTCCAGCATAGGTATTTGCTCCACTGAGAATTAGGGTTCCTGTATTTTGTTTAGTCAAAGAGCCTGAACCTGACATAACCCCTGAATA
>CAMGYI010000001.1:1115765-1237287 GCA_946127115.1 uncultured Chlamydia sp. | reverse complement strand
GATGGCTACTATCAGGCTGCACGGGTGAATGTATTAAGCTACTTATTGTTAGATTATTATTAGAAAAAGCGGGTATAAGACTAGTCATGATATTTCTCCACCTTATTAGCTAAAATTTTATTTTTACCCAGAGATTATTTGAAAATCCTGAATTAAAATCTAGAAAAAAGTTTGTGCCAGAATCGCCAATTATGGAGCTGTTACAAACTAAATATTTTTTTTCAAAGACTAGTTAAAAGGTTGCTTTAGCAACAAAGGAGAGTTAGATCTAACAAATTAAAATAGTCAGTCTAGAGGAATCTGGTTCCAAAGAACCATAACTACAGTCGTTTTTCTAATATTTGGTCTTTCAAAAGGGTAGAGAGCAGACCCAGAATAGAGCTTCTAAATGCTTTGTGTTCACTAGCACGTATGTGAGGCTTAGCTCCTCTCTTCCATATTTGTCTTTTGGTCCCTCTATCCTTCTTTTTCGAAACCTGTCAACTTAATTTCATCAGTGTGCGAAGCCCTACTCTTACCCTTCCTTATGTGAGCAAACGCTAGGTAACGCTTTCTCTCCTAACTGTTTCTACATACTCACTTAAAGTCGCCATAATAAAGACGGTAACCATGTAAACTTCAAAATTATAGATGTGTAAATATCATGAGATAGCTTTTTGATATGACGCAAGGAAAAGATAATGTGCAAAGGCTAGAGAATAACATTTGAGTCTTATGCGAAGGCATATCCTCAATGATCAGGATAAAATTATAAATTATCGAGAAATCAAAAAGGAATAGGGATGATTTTTGGCGAGTGCTTTTGTAAAACCCTCCGTTTGGAACACCAGCATATTAGCGGTGGTGTCTAATAGGGGCTCAATCCAATTTATTTGTACAACTACGAGCTAAAATAAATAGTCAGGATTGGGAGAACAAACGGAAAACAGTAATATTGGATTATGATAAATAACGCCTATAATATTGCACCCCCTCGCCTTTAAGCTAGGAATCCTCTTTGTTTAGAGAGAGGAGGGTGTCTCAAAGAAAGAATATTTTTAGATTTCACACCTCAATCATTCAAATCGATACTGAAAAAACCCCTTTCCATTTCTTCATTCTGCTGTCTAATGGATGAAGAAAGTTTAGAACAATCTCTTATTAAATGTTCCGATTGATGGGTTGTGTTGGGCGTCTGAATGAGTTTGGAAACGTTTTCTTGCAAGGAATTAAATATTTTTTTCGACAATTTTCTGATAGATGAGACCAAGCTCTGAAGTTCTCCTTCTATTACTTCAACAGAAGAAACTAATTCTGTGGGATTTGCTTTAGTTTGACTTGAGATGTTTTCAACTTCAATTATGGCGGGAGTGGGATCATTGTAATTTTGTGTAGAATGAACGTCACTACTAGTATAGATCTCTAAATCTGAAAAGGATGGGTTAAAAGATAACATCATTTTATGAGGGCCTGTTTTTTCAGTTTATATAAATGTTATTGTAACATTAATATATATTAAATAAACTATATAAAATTTTTTAAAATTAATTAAAATGTTGAGTGAGTAGAAATAAGCCCTTACAACTGTGAAGCGCAATAACCGTACCCTATTTCTTTACACGATACTGTTTACCACAACTCAAAATCAGGCCTAACTTAAAATATGTTTTAATAGATTATTCTGAATCGGAATCGGAGAAGTTTCTAGAGGGAAGTATAAAGAACCTATTCCCAAGAAAAATGGGAAGGCAAATAGTTCATAGTATATTTTTGAACTTTTCTAAAATAGTTTCTTGAAAAAATGCCGCATCCGGCCAGGGGGAGCCTTAATTAAAACAAATATCTGAGGGATCGATTACTAATAATTGCCAAATGCAGAGAATTGGTTTTCGGATATTCCCCTATAACGTACATTATTATCTGAATCAAGGCCGCCGTTAATATTAATCCGGTATCGACCAGTATTCGATTTTAAAACGGTGGCCTTACCTTTTCCCATCCACCCGTAAGCAGGCTTTGAGTTATGCTGAGGATGAACACCATCAATTATCCAGGAAAAGAATGGCTTTTATTCTATCACAGACTTTTTTATCCCGTTCGCGTCGATGCAATTCTTTTAAAGAATTTCTTTCAGAATTATTTAGAAGATCTTTTCTAGAATGTTCCACGATAATGAATCATAGACTGATTCTGAATCAAATTCAAACACTTATTATATTGACAAGAAGTAACTCAAACTACGCTAAGTATAATAGAGAGACAAAGCTATATAATTTGACTTGCTCGCTTCTCTTCATAAGCCCGCTATTGATGACTTCGGTTTGGATGGGAGTGTTTAGAACTCTTATGGAGCCTATTTCTGACCTTTGAACTTGAATGCAGCTTAAGTATACGTATTTGTATTTTTTATGAGGAGTGGTATGGTTATCGTCTATGGAAATGTGTGATATTGATCAAATTGTTGGAGAGCGGGCGCCTTTGGGGTCGGAGTTGATGCTAGCTGCGCGGGAGGGACATTTGTGTATTCGAAAGGAGGGAAATGAGGGTACTGCTCTTCGGGGGGATGAGGAGCGGTTTGAGGGACTGGTTGGAAGATGGGGTGATCTTGTGTATTTGCAGAAGAATTGGGTGCTTGAAGGGAGCGTTGTCCGGGAGTTTGGTCGGCTTTTGGATGCGAATGTCAAACGGGTTGATTTGGGAGATGCGGGGAGTTTGAATGTGGGGCAGCGACGCGCAGTTGAGGAGTGTTTGGGGGAAAGTGTTGTTTGTTTAACAGGGGGGCCAGGCACTGGGAAGTCGTATGTGATTGGGGAGGTTGTAAAGAAATGGGGAAGAGATGTGTGTGTTTGTGCGCCGACAGGTAAGGCGGTGGGTCTTCTTCGGGAAAAATTAGAGGCTCCGGTGGGAACACTTCATGCTCTTTTGGAGGTAAGGAATGGTAAAGAGATGCTTTTTTCTGGCAAAAAGCTGGAAGCTGGGATGATAATTGTTGATGAGTGTTCGATGATTGATGTAGGGATGTGGTCGGCGCTTCTCAGAAATGTAAAGAGAGGAACGCGGCTTATTTTGGTGGGAGATCATGATCAATTACCGCCGGTGGAGGCAGGTACGATATTCGGAGAGCTGTGTGGTTTTATGAAGGAGAGAGGGCGAGGCTATGTGCATTTGGATAAATGTATGCGAAGTGATCGGATGGAAATTCTGGGAAAGGCTGCTGCGGTGCGCGAAGGGAAAATAATTGAATATGGAAAGCTCGAGAGGGATATTGAGGGATGGAAAAAAGGGGGCTATCAGGTGCTGTCGTGTTTGAGAAAGGGGCCTTTTGGGGTGGAAGCGATCAATGATTTGATGCAAAATGAGGGAGAGATTCCTATTATGATCACAAGAAGTCATCACCGAATGGAGCTGAGCAACGGGGAAATGGGAGTGTTAGTGAAAAGGAGTCTTGGAAGAGCGATTGGAAGGAATGATGTGGCACGTTTTGGAGAGCGGGAGTTTCCTGCTGCGCTTTTGCCGGAGTTTGAGTTTGCGTATTGTATTTCGGTTCATAAGAGTCAGGGAAGTGAGTTTAAGAAGGTGGTCTTATTGGTGCCTAAGGGATCAGAGATGTTCGGTCGGGAGGTCCTTTATACGGGAATTACTCGGGCAAAGAGTGAGTTGATTGTTCTGGGGGAAGAGGGGGTAATTGAGGAGTGTGTAAAAAGAGGAAGTAAAAGATTATCAGGAATTCGGAGACGGTTATGCGCACTGTAGGATTGTGTATTTGTTTTTTTGGAACGGTTTTTGGGTCTTCGCTTAAGGAGCAAAAGGATTGGATTTACCATTCGATTGAAGGGGTTATTCGAAGTGTTGATCCAACGGCGCTTGTGGGTGTCAAGGTGGTGTCTCTTGACAAAGGTGTTGTTCTTTATGAGCGAAATGCTCAATGTCGATTTGTTCCAGCAAGTTCTTTGAAGTTATTCACAGCGGCGGCGGCTCTTGAGCAGCTAGGTGCCGACGATCGTTTTGAAACGATGGTGAAGGTTGATGGGGTGATTGATAAGGGTGTTGTCAAAGGGAATTGTTATTTGGTGGGTTCGGGGGATCCAAGTTTGAAGGGGACAGATTTTATTGGGCTTGTAGAAGGAATGGATGTGAGGGAGATTCAGGGGGATCTGATATTGGATATGAGCTGTTTTGAAGATGGGCCGATGGGTCCAGGTTGGATGTGGGATGAGGAGCCAGGATATTGGTGTGTTCCCCTGAGCGCATTGAATGTGGAACATAACTTTGTGGGGGGCGCTGTAGTCACACAGCCCGAGCTTCTTGCTGCAACCCTTTTTAAGGAGTTATTAGATCGGAAGGGGATTTTGCTGAGGGGGGAGCTAAAGTTGGGACGGGCTCCTGAGGGGAGTGTTTGCCTTACGCGCCATTTTTCTGAACCGATGAGTGAGTTAATTAAGGTGGTTCTTCAAAATACGGATAACTTGTACTCCAATTGTATTTTCAAAAGGATGGGGGGGTCTTGGGAGAAGGGAAGAAAGTCTGTAGAAAGTTTTATGCGCGATGTGATTGGTCTTGACGTTGAGAAGATGCGGATTGTGGATGGGAGTGGGCTTTCTCGTTATAATTTGGCCTCGCCGGATCAGATGATGACATTTTTGAAGAGGATGCACTCGAATCGCTTTCTTAAAACAGCACTTCCTGTTGGAGGAGAAGTGGGAACTCTTAAGAGGAGAATGTTGAGTTTTAGAGGGCGGGTTGCTGCTAAAACGGGAAGCATGACGGGGGTTTCTTCGCTTTGTGGCTTTGTGACGACGGAGACAGGAGAGGAGCTTGCGGTAGCAATCTTTGTCAATGGTTATATGAAGGAAGGGAGGGAAATTAAGGTAAAGCTCGAGGATGAAATTTGTCACATTCTGATAAACAGGATTCCTTAGCCGAGTTGAATCTGCTGGAGAAGGATTCTTTTCTGGCGGGCGCTGGAATGGTGATGAATGATGGCATTTGGATTGGGAGGTTCGAAGTCGGTAGAATTGTAAAGCGCGGAGAAGTAGGTGATTCCGAAGGGGGTCTCGTGAAGGAGATGGCCAAGGCAATGTTCATCAGAAAATTCCATTGGATGATTATTTAGAAATCGGTTGATCCAAGCGGGAATAACGGGTGTTCTTTTTTCATATAAGATAACACCTGCTTGAACGCCACAAACGTCGGGGCCTAGGTAGCCCATCTTTCGGGCTTCTTTGTTATCTTTTTTACTGGTCCGACGAATCGCAAAAAGATCTTTTGTAAGGCGGAGGTTGATGAGAGGTGCAATGGTTTCTTTGACTTCGCAGTCAACATCGATCCAAAGGGTACGCTCATAGGGACTCTTGGGAAGGACGAGGGGCTTGTAAAACCAAATGGGGCGATGATCCCACATGCGGGGGGTTATTTTTTTTTCCATGGGGGGTTGGCAACATGTTTGTTAATATCTTTGATGGGAAACATCTCTTTAGATTGTGTGATGATAGTTCCTTTTGACTGGCACCAAGCGCGGGCAGAGGGGGACATTCCAAAGTCGCAGAAGGTGATGGGGGCGTTGTTATATTTTGTAAGATTTGTCCACCACCATTTGAGCATCCATTCTTGGCGTTGGTCACATCCTGTAAGTATTCCTTTATCCATTAAAACCTATTTTTTCTAGGAGATTTCTTTTTCGGGTCGCGCTTGCATGATGGAGGATAAGTGCATGAGGGTTAGGAATCTCTGGAGTTGTCCAGTTGTAGTTTCGGGAGAAATAGGTGATGTCATAAGTTTTTTTATGGAGGAGGTGGGAAAGACATGTTTCTTCGGCGAAGTCGATTTGGTAGTGGTCTTTGCACCATTTTGCCCAGGCAGGGATAATGGGAGAAGAGTCTGTATAGGCAAAAACTCCGGTTTGAACCCCTTTGACACCTTCTTTTAAAAGCTTGCGTTCATAGAGGGGGACTGTTTCTTCATCCGATGTATATGAAATCGCAAATCCATCTCCAACTTGAACCATCTCAAAAAGTGAGGCGATGTCTTTTTTAACTTCGCAATCGAGATCGATCCATATGGAGTT
This sequence comes from uncultured Chlamydia sp., assembly GCA_946127115.1. Taxonomy (GTDB): domain Bacteria; phylum Chlamydiota; class Chlamydiia; order Chlamydiales; family Simkaniaceae; genus Neptunichlamydia. The sequence goes on along the minus strand of CAMGYI010000001.1, from coordinate 1,231,244 downwards.
GACATAAGGGGACTTTTGTTGGACAAATGCTTTACGAAACCAGACGTTGCGGTTGCTCCAGAGCAGAGGAAAGAGGGTGTCGCACCAGGGGGCGGATCTGATTCCTTTGGATAGGTTGTTGATGGGGATGGAGTGTTGGGAGATAAGCATTCCTTTGCTTTCGCACCAACGTCGCGCTGAGGAACTCATTCCAAAATCGCAGAAAGTAACGGAATGATCGTTGTGTTTGGCATAGTTTCTCCACCACCATTTTATGAGGTATTCTTGGCGCTCGTCACACCCAGTGAGCACCCCTCTATTCATGAAACTTCATCTCGGACAGGAGCTTCCTCTTGCGGCTGGCTCCAGTATGATGGATAATGGCAATGTGTTGAGATGAAAATTCAGGTATTAGCCAATTGTATTTGTTGGAAAGAATGGTGATGTCAAAGGGGGTTTTTGCAAAGAGATGACTGAGAGCTGTTTGATCTGAAACTTCGGTATCAATATGTTTTAAGCAGTGGTCAATCCATGCGAAAATAACAGGAGAAGTTTTCTTAAATACAATGACACCTGCTTGAAGAACTTTCACATTGTCTTTTAACAAATTGTATTTTTTGGCATGTTTTGTATTTTCTTCTGTATCGTATGCGATGGCGAATCCATCTTTACTTTCTATCATCCCAAATAGGGGGGTGATGTCTTTGAGGATTTCGCAGTCGACATCGGTCCAAAGGTTTTTTTTATAGGGAGCTCGAGAGAGAACAAGAGGTTTGGAAAACCAAATGGAGCGTTTATTCAAAGTTGAAAGACTCACTTTATCTGACCATGGAGCAGAGTGGTTGTTTTCTGTAGGGATCGATTTAGGGTTAAAGGGGAGGACGGTTCCTTTTTGTTCGCACCATTTCTTGGCACCTAAGGTCATTCCAAAGTCGCAAAAAGTAACGGGATGATTGTTGTGTTTGGAGTAATTTTTCCACCACCATTTGAGCATCCATTCTTGCTCGGCATTGCATCCGGTTAATACTCCTTTGCTCATTATAACCCTCCAAGGATTCTAGTTTTCCCATATTCTCCAGCGTGATGGCGGATGACGGTATTGGGGTCTTGAGGAATGATTGTTGGCCAATTGTAGAGAAGTGGATGGGGAGTAATATTGAGAGTTTCATTTTCTAGCATTTCCATTAGGACCGTTTCATCACCAAAGTGTTTGTGATTATTTTCCTGTGTATGGGATGCCCATTTTTGAGGGATTAAAGAGCCATGACGGCAAACGATGACTCCAGTGTTGTAGATATCGAGATCTTTAACTTGAAATCTTAAGATGCTAAATCCATCGCCTTTGTCAGCATATTTAAAGAGTTTATTGATGGGGAGGCGCACTTCGCAATCAAGGTCCATCCAAACGGTTCGCTTGTAGGGACTCTTTAGAAGGAGAAAGGGTTTTGCAAACCATTCGGTTCTCCCTTCCCAAAGATTTCCAGGATATTTTTCTTCCCAAAGAGAGCTTTGCTTTGGATCGATTGCTTCTTTCGACTTAATCAAGCCTTTAGGGAAGGAAAAGGAGAGGACGGTTCCCTTTGTCTCGCACCATAGGCGGGCACTGTTTGACATTCCCAAATCAAAGAATGTGACGGGATATGAATTATGACTTGAATAATTTCCCCACCACCATTTTAGAAGCCATTCTTGTGTTATATCGGTTCCAACAATGACGCCATCTCCAGAGCATTTAGAATTCCAGTTGAGGTGTGTTTCCATAATAATTACTTGATTTGTTTTAGGATTTCTCGTTTCCCAACGCCTCCGCCATGATGGTAGACACTCACGGGAGAATTGGTTTTCCAGAAGTTGAGAAAGTTAAAGCCGAAGGGGAGGGGTGTGATCTTAATGGGATGTTTTTTTTGGGCTTCAATAAGCGCTGTTTCGTCACTCATGGTGATGTGGTGTTTTTCTAATACGGCTTCTGCCCAATAAGTAAAAGCGAGAGCAAGTCTTTTAGCAACAACAACACCGGAGTTAATCACAGTATTGGCTTTAAGGTTGAGTTTGATTAGGCTGATTCCATCATCGGTGTTGCAATAGTCAAACAAGGAGCTTAGTGAATCTTTAACTTCACAATCTATATCAATCCAAATGGTTCTATCATAAGGGCTTTGAAGAATAATAAATGGCTTGTGCATCCATTCGATTCTGCAGTCCCAGATGCGCTTTGAGTAGCTGCCTTCCCACTGTTTTTGAATGTCAGGTGGGATGTCACTTTTTTTTGAAATTGTTGAGTCTGGCAGGGAGAAAGGAATAACAGTTCCTTTTGATTTGCACCAAATAATGGCGCTTTTTGACATTCCAAGATCAAAAAAAGTCACTGGAGAGTCGTTGTGTTTGGAGTAATGAACCCACCACCATTTCAAAATCCACTCTTGCTTCATATCTGAAGCGACAATGACTCCATCTCCACCTGTGTAATTTTTTTGATTCCACTTTGTAACTGCTGTCATGTTTGTACCTATATCCGAGAGATAATTAGAGATCGAGAAAATTTTTATCTATTTCCCAATAGCCTCTTTTTTCAGGGGACACATAGAATGATGGTTCCCTTAGATGCACACCATTTTTTTTGGTTTAGTGAGTTCCTAAATCAAAAAAGGTAATGGGGAGGAATGCACGCTGTAATGTCTCCACCATCAGGGAGGGAAGCGCTCATATTGACTGTTTGCAGCAACAATAACTCCTTCGCCTCCTTGGATAAAGGGTGTGTGTGTCATTTAATTAATCGCTTGCCTAGCCTGTGCCATAAAGTTATAAGTAGGCTAAAAGGAATCATCGATGTACAAAAATCTAATTGAAGCGGCCCAAGAGGAGGGACTCAAAGGGGTGGTCATTGATACACTTGTTTGCAAAGGGGATGGAAAAATTCTTTTGGTGGAAGGTTTGCAAGATATGAATTCTTTCTATCACTTTCCCTGTGCGCAAGTAAAAGATAAAGAAACAATTCCTCAAGCGATTCAACGAGCGGTGACAGAAAACACAGCAATGGAGATCAAAGAGGTTCTTCGTTACTTAGGTCATTATGATGTAGATGGGAAACGTCACCTTAATTTTGTGGTTGAGGTGAATGATCCATTTGCGGTGGAGGAGAATAAAAGCATCTCGTTTGCTTGGCTTGAAGTTCAAGAAGCTGTTGGATATCCCATACGGAATGAGGTCCGGGAGATGCTTGATCTTTACAGTAGATCTTAAGCGCTTTTCTGCATTAAAGACATGCGTTGTTTAGCGCGCGCTGCTTTATTCTTTTTGAAAACCCCTCGCTTAACCCCACGATCCATGAGGCTATAAACAGAACTAAGCGCAGCTTGCATCTTCTCATTATCCTTCAAAGTAAGTGCACTTTCAAAAGAACGGACTGCAGTTTTTACACTAGATTCAAAAGAACGATTACGAAGGTTGCACTTTTTGTTTTGCTTAATACGCTTTTGAGCAGTTGGACACTTTTTCTTTGCGGGCCCTTTTTTTCCTTCTTCAGACATAAAATATTCCATTCGTTAAAATTGAGTGATGGAGAAAAATATACCAATTTGGGGATAATTCGTCAATCAAGCAGTGAGGTGCCTTTTGGTCTCTAAGAATTTTTTTATATTTATGTTTTTAATCGTTGGTGGAGCAAGCCTTTGGATAGGGGGAGAATTCTTTTATAATCTTAATCGCTACTTTCATTTGACACATTTTGCAGATGCTCAGGTTTTTGATTGGAAAGTAGTCGAAATAAAAGTGGGTAAATTTTCTGTTGAGGCTGCTTACCAGTTTCAGATCGAGGAGAGGAGAATTGTTGGAACATATTCTTTCCCGAAACCGGTTTATCCTAATCCTTATTTGGCGGAGGACTTAGTCGAAGCATGGCAAGGGAAATCTTGGAAAATTTGGTATAATCCTAAACACCCCCATGAAGCTGCCCTTCAAAAAATATTTCCAGTGGGAAAAGCGATTCATTTTGCGTTGTCTCTTGGAATCATATTGTATTTTTCTTTTCTAAAAATTTATGTGAAGAGGATGTATTCTTCAGAAGAAGTGAATGAAAAAGTTCCTTCGTAACCTTTTTAAGTGTCCATTTTCGTGTCAAATTCTTTTCAAGTTTCCATGCCCACTTCCCCTGTCCATTAAAGAGAAGATGTTCCCTGATGTCTCCAGGGAGTGTTAGGGGGCGGTTTCTGAGTTTATTGGAAAAAAAGAAGGGTAGCTTAGGACATGGCTTGGGGTGGAATGCTTTGATCATTCGGTGGTGACCTTTGTAGATTTGCGTCATACCTTTAAAAAAATCGAGCTGATCGTAAAAAAAACCATGTCCAAAAGGGGTCATAGATGTATAGTAGGAGAGGTTTTGACGGAGGTAAAGCTCCGCAGGGGTAGCAATTTTTTTATTATAAATCCTATCATGCAAGATCCAAATTACAGCGAAGCCAAGGGATGAATAGTCTCGGTTTCTTTTTTGGACATCTTTGATTGAAATCGGAGAACATTGCACTTCAAAAATAATTTTTTGTGGGAAAAAGACAACATCAGCAATTCTTCGAATTGAAGGAAATCGGTATTCAGTGACGCTTCCCGGAAGGAAATCCGCTAATGTTTTTTGAATCACTTTGTGATAGCGATGCATGACCTCTTGACAATATCCCTTTTTTTCTGCAGTATGGACGAGATTATAATAGGTGGTTCTCGCATTTTATGCTTGGAATTATTGCATAGAATAGACCTGTCGCGTGTCATTCCATAGGAGACAATGAGTAAATCCGGATTTAGTCAGGGTTTCGATCCCCAGCATCAACAAAAAATCGAAGAGCTCGTAGCTATTGCTAAGGAGCAGGGGTTCATCACGTATGAAGAAATCAATGAAATTCTTCCGATGACCTTTGATTCTGCTGAGCAGATCGATCAAGTGTTGATTTTCTTAAGCGGAATGGATATTCAGATTTTAAATCAGTCTGAAGTTGACCGCCAAAAGGAAAGAAAGAAAGAAGCTAAGGAGATGGAATCCCTTCCGAAAAGGATGGAAGGAAGTAGCGACGATCCTGTTCGAATGTACCTAAAAGAAATGGGTTCTGTTCCCCTTCTTTCTAGGGAAGAGGAGGTGGAAATCTCCAAAAGGATTGAAAAAGCACAGATCCAGATCGAACGAATTATCATGCGATTCCGCTATTCAACTCGCGAGTCTGTCTCTATTGCTAACTATTTAATTTCTGGAAAGGATCGCTTTGATAAAATTATTGCCGAAAAGGAAATCGAGGACAAAAATAGTTTTTTGAAGAAGCTTCCCAAGCTTAAGGAGCTACTCTACAGAGAAGATATTGTCTTAGAGGGGCTTTTGAGCCGTTCTTTAGAGACGAAGCTTTCAAAAGTTGAAAAAGTTAAGCTTTCAGAAGATATTGAAAAGTGCAATGTGCGGACTCAAGCTTACTTAAGACGGATGCACTTCCGACACAATATTACCGATGACTTTGGGGAGGTCATTCTTTCTTCCTATGGTCGCTTTTTGGCTTTGGAAAAAGAAATTCAAGAACTCATTCCTCGTGCTGAGAAAAATAGATTTGCGAAAGCAAAGCTGATAGCCTCTGAGCGAAAATTGGCAAAGCGTGAACTTGCTGCAGGCCGTACTTTAGATAAGTTTAAGAAAGACGTTCGAATGCTTCAGCGGTGGATGGATAAGAGCCAAGAGGCCAAAAGAGAAATGGTGGAGTCAAATCTTCGCCTCGTGATCTCGATTGCAAAGAAGTATACCAATAGAGGGCTTTCATTCCTTGATCTGATTCAGGAAGGAAATATGGGTCTGATGAAAGCGGTTGAAAAGTTTGAATACCGTCGAGGGTATAAATTTTCTACCTATGCCACCTGGTGGATTCGTCAAGCGGTAACACGAGCAATTGCTGATCAGGCTCGGACGATTCGAATTCCTGTTCACATGATTGAGACTATTAATAAGGTCCTTCGTGGCGCCAAGAAGTTAATGATGGAGACTGGGAGGGAGCCTACTCCTGAAGAATTGGCAACAGAACTCGGTTTAACCCCTGAGAGGATTCGTGAGATCTATAAGATTGCTCAGCATCCGATCTCTCTGCAAGCTGAGGTAGGGGATAGCGGAGAGAGTCAGTTTGGTGACTTTATTGAAGACACTTCGATCGAATCTCCTGATGAGGCCACGGGATATTCCATATTAAAGGATAAGATGAACGAAGTTCTCTCGACGTTGACTGATCGAGAAAGAACAGTTCTTATCGAACGTTTTGGGCTCCTCGATGGGAAGCCTAAGACTTTGGAAGAAGTTGGAGTGCGGTTCAAAGTGACTCGTGAGAGAGTTCGTCAAATTGAGGCTAAAGCCCTTCGCAAGATGCGTCACCCAACAAGGTCAAAACAGCTTCAAGCTTTCCTAGACATCATTGAGCAGGAATAGAGTGTCTTACAGAAATTCTGTAATTTTATAAAAATTTCTTTTGTTTATTCTTCATCATGTTTTATATCAGGGAACTAAGAACTGTTATATTTAACCCCTTCAAGAGGTAAAAAGATGAAGTTGAGACATTTAAGGAGTTTTGGACCGGGCATCCTTTCCTTTCTTATGATCTCTTTCCAGTCATATGCAGCAGCTGATAGAGAAGTACGATTAAACGAGCTTGAGCAGCAGATGAAGCAAGTGGGAACCGAGACAGCAATAGGAACCTATGGTGCTAATACCGCGACTGCGCGTCCAGAGGTTGATGGCAATGGGTGGTTTATCTCTTTTGAGCTTCTATATTGGAAGACAAGGGTAGGCGGAACCGAGTATGCCTACACAGATCAAGATAAAATTTCTTCTCTTCCTATTAAGGGGAGAAAAAAATGTATGGAATTTGACTGGGATTGGGGTATTCGAGCAGGTCTTGGTTACAACTTCGACTATGATGGTTGGGATTTCAGAGCTCGCTACACTTGGTGGGACACTAGTGGATCAGATTCTGTTCGGGCTGGACTCAATAATTCGGTAGTTCCCCTTCGGGGATCGAGTACATTGACAACAGTTCCTGAAGCAAATCAAACTACTGGTGAGTTTATCTTTGCAACCAGTGCAAAGTCGATGTATGATTTAGACTATCAAGCAGTTGATGTGGAATTAGGTCGCGACTATTATATTAGCTCTACTCTTTCACTTCGCCCATTTTGGGGGTTGAAGACTACATGGATTGACCAAGAGCAGACAACTCGCTATACAGGTGGAAACCCAATGCTTAATCAAGGAATAAAACTTCTTGGGCTTCAAGGGAACACGGTTCATGTTAAAGAAGATTGTGACTTCTGGGGCCTGGGACCACGTACAGGGATTGATTCCCGCTGGTATATGGGAAATAAGCTAAGCATTTTTGGAAATGTCTCTGGGGCCCTTCTATTAGGCCATTTTGATGTGGACCATAAGGAGTACTATAGCGCCGTTGGAGACGCAAGAATTCGCCTTCATGCAAACCGTCATGCATTTGCGCCGATGGTGAACTTTAAGTTAGGAATGCGTTATGATACCTTCCTCCACCACGATTGCCATCATCTTGGAATCGGAGTTGGTTTCGAAACTGAGTATTGGTGGAGACAAAATCAGATGCTTAAAGTCGATGACTTTACAGAGCTCAAGTATGAGAGATATTCTGAAGACATAGCATTCTATGGATTGACAGTTGATGTTAGATGGGATTTCTAGCTAGAGAGATCATCTAAAAGTAGTATAAAGGCTCTTATATGTGGGAATCTTTTTTTAATGTCTTCTCCGGAGGTGGGTGGAATCCCTTGTCGTGGTGCAGTGATTGAAAGGGATTAGCTCCAGAATGACTTGGAGAGAGTTCCCTCATTTAAAAAGATTTTTCTGGAAAGGCGTTTTGGAGTAGAGGCTACTTAGCCGAATATCACAGATGAGATGATTTGGTCATATATTGATGAATAAGAAGAGGAACCTGTTCAGGAGAGTAGTCAATTTCAACTTAATCCTTAATAAACTCCTCGACTTATGGGGAAAAAATCTGTTTAGTTTCTTTAAATTATTATACTTACGTTTTAATTAAATAAAAAATTTAGATAATTCTGTACAATTATATAAATAATTTCGTATCTCTGAGTTTAGAGGAAGATTAACCTATTATGGCAGCTTCCGGTAACGACTTTGCAGCTCTCAGGAGGAGGGTTATCGTAAACAAAAGAGACATGTTTTTAATATCTTTTAAAATAAAATTAGAAAAAAATGTTTCATTTATTTAGGCGTTATCATTATAGAAAAAATTGAGGCAACAAAGCTAAAAATTAACCCCCATGAGGTAAAAAAATGAAAGTGAGCTTATTGAGAAAATTCTCAATCGCCCTTGTTACCCTTATGGCATCGTCCACTGCCTTCGCTGGCATGGACATGGATTCTCGGGTAACGCAACTTGAAAACCAAATGCAGCAAGTGCGTACTGAGACTGCCATGGGAACATATGGTGCACAAACAGCTACAGCTCGGGCGGAAGTCGATGGGTATGGCTGGTTCTTCACTGCTGATGTGCTATACTGGCACGCAAAAGTAGGTGGAACAGAATTTGCATACTCAGACAATGATCCTGCAGGAGCTCTTCCTGTAAAAGGTCGAACTAAAGATATCGATTTCGAATGGGATTGGGGTCTGCGTTTCGGTCTTGGATACAATTTTGAACATGATGGCTGGGATCTTAGAGCCCAGTACTCTTGGTTTGATTCCAACGGAAGTGACTCAACTCGTGCTGGACTTAACAGCACAGTTATCCCACTTCGTGGATCAGCCACCATTGTAGCAACAAGTGGTGCAGGTCTTGATACATTCCTGTATGCTTCTAGTGCAAAGTCGCAGTATGATTTTGATTATCAAGCGATTGACTTGGAATTAGGTCGCGCATACTACATCAGTGGAAAGCTATCTTTTCGCCCGCACTGGGGTTTGAAGACTGCTTGGATTGATCAAGAACAGATCACCCGCTATACTGGTGGAGTCGCTACTTCTAGTGGTAACGGTGATAAGCTTGGACTTGGTGTGAATACAGTTCACATTAAAGATGATTGTGATTTCTGGGGTCTAGGACCACGTGTTGGTGTTGACTCTAAGTGGTACCTTGGAAATGGATTTAGCCTTTTTGGTAATGTTGCTGGCGCGCTTCTTTTCGGATACTTTGATGTAGACCACAAAGAACGATTCAGTGCTGTTGAAGATAATCGAATCAAACTTAATGCTAACCGACATGCGTTCTCGCCAACAGTGCAGATGCAGCTCGGGTTGCGTTTTGACCAGTACATCCACAATAACAAGCAACATCTTGGGATTGGGCTTGGATTCGAAGCTAATTATTGGTGGAGACAAAACCAGATGATTAAGATTGATGACGCCGCAGTGCTCAAATATGAGAGATATTCTGATGACGTCAGCATGCACGGTTTAACATTAGATTTCAAATGGGACTTCTAGTCTAAACCGTAGCAATTAAGATCCTACAAAAGGTGGGGCTCTGTAAGAGCCTCACCTTTTTTTGATCTACTCTGATAATCAAATGTAAGTGGTTTTAACAGGATGAGTTCGCTTTGTTTGGCTATGTCATGATCTTTAAATCTTTAGAAAAAGATTTAAAGCACTAGAGACAAAAGTTGCTCAAGAAGGCCTTGTTTTAACAGAAGACCAGGTAAAGCCTCTTGAGAGAAAAAAGAGGAAGAAGAAGCTCGGAGAGGAATTGTAACCGAACATCCCGGGTATCTTCTTGGTCAAGATACTTATACTTAAGTAGGAATAATTAAAGGAGTGGGAAGAATCTACCAACAGACAGTAATCGCCACCTATTCGAAAGCGGGCTTTGCCAAGCTTTACGATAGGAAGAACTTTCTCTGTTGCAGCTGACATACTCAACTCCGAACAGGAGGTATTGATCATACAAGGACAAAAGCTCGCTCTCCACAGACCAATGAGATTTGTGAATGAGATTCCTTAGGATGATGCAAAATGAGTTCTATGTAACAGCGTTTCGAAAGAGAGCCTACTCTAATCTTGAAAAGCTTCAAGAAGATGTCAATAAATGGCTGGAAGAGTACACGCGATGAGCGTCCTTACGGTGGGAAGTATTGTTATAGGAAAACACCCCTTCGGATTTTTATTGAGGCTAAATATTTGGCTCAAGAGAAAATGATCGGAGAAAAGAAGGTTTCCTATTAGGAGAAGATAGAAATCAATTCTGAGGAAACAATGACTAAAAAGTGACAACTTCTGAGTTTGAAGGTGTCAGATAAAAAATGTCCGTCAGGTCAAGTCTTGGCTATTACAAATCAAATAATGTTCTTTTCTCTCTTTTCAGTGTGTTCAGTTAAGAAGATAAAATAGTTAACTCAAGTTAATCATTTTGCTGTTTGTTTATCTAAATTCGTTAGAAAATAATTTTTTTTATAAAAAAATTGAATAAAAAAAGGTGTTGGAATAATATTGCCTGTGCAAAGAAGCGCTGCAAGCTAGAGAGATATGTTACTAGAAGATTTTATCAGCAAGTCAGGACTAAAAAAGAAGTCCTTCGCCCAATCGGTTGGGATAAGCACAACAAACCTCTGGAAAATATTAAAGGGGATTACTCGCCCTTCACTTAGAACGGCTCATAAGATTGAAGAATTTACCGAAGGAAAAGTGTCCATGCAGGAACTTTTATTCGGTAAGTGCAAGAGAGGTGTGCAACTAAAACCTTCAATCGAAACACGGGTTTCAGAATTGGAAGAACGTGTTAAGAAATTAGAAAATCAAGCAGAATATTCATAAAAAAGTGCACGATTTTTTTTTCAGACTTGGAACTGTAGGCTTTGCCGCGGGAGATCGGGATTGTTCCTAGTGTGGATATTCTAATCCAGAGCATGAAACAAAATAGTTTAAACAAAATAAGTTATTAATTAATGTAAGGTCAGATGCGCATTTAAATAAGTGTAGTTTTGCAACTGACAAAGAAACTATTTTTTATTTCCTTACTATTCCAAATCCCCTTCTTAGGGGCTCTGGAGACTAATTCTTCCCGAATTGAAAAACTCGAGAAAGAAATAGAAACTTTAAGAGAAAACCTTCATATTATGATGGTCAGTCAGGCACGTCCAAGTGCAAATCCTGGAGTGATGAGAGACGAATGGTTTTTAACCATTGAACCTCTTTACTGGTACCAACGCACAAATGGAACGGCATTTGCCTATAGCAATAGCACACTTTTAACAAGTGTTCCACTAAAAGGCAGAACTAAAGATATTGATTTTGGATGGTCCTGGGGCTTACGCATCGGGAGTGGTAAGAACATTGCTTTTGATCAGTGGGATGTTTACATGTCTTTTGTTTACTACCGAAATCATGCATCTGGGAAATCTCGCGGAGGACAAAATAGTGTTTTAATCCCCCTCCGCGGTTCTGTTATTACACAAACAGGTGTTGTATTTGCGAAGGCGACGTATGATCTCGATTTCTATAATATCGACTTGGAATTAGGGCGTCATTATTACGTGAGTGAAAAACTTTCCTTTCGTCCATTCATTAGTATTAAAAATGCATGGATTGATCAATGCCAAACGCTTCGATATACAGGCGGTTCTTTAGGGAATAATTCTGCGCATATCAATGATGATTGTGAGTATTGGGGAATAGGGCTTAGAGGTGGAGTGAACTCTAAATGGCACTTTTTGGATGGATGGTATATTGGAGGGCTCTTTTCAGGAGCAATTCTTTATGGTTTTTACGATATTGAACATCGAGAAAAGGTAACGCCTAATCTTTGTGATAGAATTCATTTAGAGGATAATAAACACCGATTTGTTCCGATGGTTCAGTGGCGCCTAGGGATTGGGCATGGAAGATACTTCAATCAGAAGGAGTATTATCTTGATCTTGGAGTCTATTACGAGGGAATGTATTGGTGGCGACAAAATCAAATGCTCAGGGTCTACGAATATGCAGCTTTCAGGTATGATAACTATTCTGAGGATCTTACGATGCATGGCTTGACATTCTCAGCATGTTTATATTTCTGACCTAAAATATGCTGAAGCCATGATATTCTTGATCTAGGGGGCGAGAAGAGAAGGAGATAGTACCAATTTCAATGGGTAATGGGTCGCTTTTTAGAAGGGCGACTAAGTCGTTAGTCTCTTTCCCTACAATGCCAATCTCTACAGTTCCGTCTGAAAGATTCTTGACATATCCCTTGAGACCCAGGTGATCAGCGTGTTTTTTCGCCTTCGCTCGAAAAAAAAACCCTTGAACCGTCCCGCTAAAAATAAGAATGGTTAAAATTTGTTTGTTCCCAGTCATAGCTTCTTATTAGCTCTTCTATTGCCACGAGTTTCTTTGTATGGTTCAACGATTCACGAAGTTTTTTTGTTCCTGTCCCGTTTCTGAGGTACCAAAAACCAATGCGTCTCATATCAAGAAGAGCTTTGCGATCTGTTTGATAGGCTGCGGTATAAGCAAGGTGGGTTAAAAGCATTTCTTTTACATCAGGAATGAAAGGAGAAAGGCCTTGATCAAAAAGTCTTACAGCTTCAGCGATCCAAGGTTTCCCAAATGTTCCTCTTGAAATTAGGATGGCATCGCACTCGGTATGTTTGAAAAGGGCGAGACCAGCTTGTGCATCAAATACATCACCATTTCCGATGACCTTAATAGAGACAGCAGCCTTTTTGGCGACTTTAATATGGTCCCAGTTTGCTTTACCAGTATATTTCTGTTGCCTGGTTCTTCCGTGGATTGAGATTGCCCGAGCACCGGCTTGCTCTGCTATCATTGTAATAAGGGAGGCATTGATACTCTTGTCATCCCACCCAGCACGGATCTTCACGGTAACAGGAATATTGACAGCTGCAACCATGTTGGCGATAACTTCACCAATAAGCTCTGGATTTTTTAACATGCCGCTTCCACTTCCATCTTTGGTGACTTTATCAACAGGGCAACCACAGTTGAGATCAACAACGTCGAAACCAAGATCTTCAATGATACGAGCTGTGGGCCCTGCAAGTTCAGGTTTATTGCCACAGAGCTGAGCACCAATCGGGTGCATTGAAGGATCGTAGTCTAAGAGACGATACGTGGAGGGCTCGTGGCGGATGAGAGCATCCATTTTCACCATTTCGCAGAACATAAGCCCCGGTCTGAAGAGAGACGCCATTTGTCTAAAAGGATAGTCAGAACAACCAGCAAGAGGAGAGAAAAAGACATTTGTCGGAAGGGTGAGCGTCCCTAGTCTAATGGGCTTTACATGCTTTTTCATATCATCATAATCAGAAGGCGTGTGATCAGATACTCAAGAACTTGAAGGAGAAAGAAGCCAATGATCGGGCTTAAATCCAGGACTCCTCCAATAGGAGGAATAAAACGTCTAAAGATATTAAGATAGGGATCTGTGTAGTGGGAAAGAAAACGAAAGAAGGACGACTGTTGAAAGCTTGGAAACCAGGATCCAAAGATCCTTACAATGAGCATCAGAGAGTAGACTGTGAATAATAGTCGAACTGCTGAAATTACATATGCCATGGATCTACGAACCTGTCTCGACAATCAATTTTCGATATTTCTCGCCTTCATTAGAAGATCCATGGTAACATCAAGACGGAAAACTTTCCATCCTTTTGTTTTTTTAGCGATTCCTTTACCATGGGCTCATGGAAGTTAATGGGATTCACAAAGAAGATTCAAATATCCGTCTCGCCTGTATCTCACGGATCAACGGAAAAGTATCTATAGAATTTTTGGAAGAGCAGAGAGACGCATTTTTTTCTAAAAAAAACCCTTATATTGTTACGGGAATTGAAGGGCAAGACCTCCTCCTCCGGCGGCTGAAAACCCCCTTAAAAAGAGAGCGTGCTCTTCACAAAACCCTTCCTTTTCAGTTAGAAGCGTTGATTCCCTATCAGCTTGATAAAGTCGTTATTAAGCCGATTTACATCCCTGATGAAGATGCAACTGAAGCACTTTTTTTCACCGTCTCAAAAAAGAATCTTGAAGACCATATTTCGTCATATGAAGAGGAAGGGCTTTCTCCGGAGTGGGTATCAGCTGTTCCAATGGCTCTTTCTCGTTTTGCTTTCTTTACTTGTCCAGAGCTTTCAACCCTTGTTATATTTCATATTGGACTGACAAAAATTCAAATTGTCTCCCAGCAGGAGGGAAAAATATCATCTCATCTGACCCTTCACGTGGGGGCAGTCGACCTTGGAAAGGGCATGAAACAAATGGCAGTTGCAAAACTCAAGCGAGAAGTTGATCGTGCCTTTTGTTTTCTTGCTCACAAAGAAGAAGGAAATCAGAGCCGCAAGGTTCTATTTTGTGGGGAAATGGCTGCGGAGATAGAAGCGCTGTTGTCTAAAGATCAGGAACTCGTGCCAGTCCATGGAGATGGAGGAGGAGGCGTCTCTTGGGATATGGTGCGTCCATTTGCTATCCCAGTCGGCCTTGCTCTAGACTCTCTTAAAAATGACCAGATGAGTATTCAATTTCTCCAAGGAGATTATGTTTCAAAACAGTGCGTGAAAACCTTAAAGCGGAAATTGCTTTGCGGGATATGTATAGCTGCTGCACTGTTTCTGTTTACAGCGACTGCTTCTCAACTATTTTTTTCTAAAAAAGAAAAAATCTTGTTAGGACATGTTGAGTTTCTTGTAGAAAAATATAAAGAAGACCTTCCTAAGTTGCGCCAAATAGTCGCAAAAAAAAACCTTAAGGAAGTCATGGAAACCACCCACTATGTTCTTCGTACGACTAAAGGGAAGGAGAACTATTTTGCATCCCCTCCATTGGTTAGCAATTTGCTAGTGTTTTTATCGACTCATCCTCTTCTGGAGAATATTGAACTGACTCAAATCGATTATGAACTAAAAAAATATCCCACTATTGAGAAACCAAAAGAAGTTTATCTTCCCAAAGTACGTGTTTCATTTACAACATCAGAGGCGAAAAATGCGCGCGCATTCCATGATGCGATTGTAGAAAATGAATCAATTGTGAATAGAAGTGAGGAAATAGACTGGAAAAGAAATGATGATCACTATGAAATTGCCTTTTACCTTTGCACTTAAGTTCCCATTTAACCGCCTGATTCAAAACAGAAATTTTGTATTTGGAATATATTTTCTTTGCTTATTGCCGACCTTATTTATGCTTTTTTCAATTCTGGATAAGAGTGAGCGATTTAGAGAAATAAAGGGTGAGATTGATTGTTTAGCAATAAAAATGGAGCGGGTCAAAGAACTTCAGAAAGATCGAAATACCTTTTTTAAAACCTACAAGGAAGCTGACCATTATTATGTCGACCACGCTCTTGAATCTTTGCAATTCCTGTTGCCCGAAACGGAGGTGCTTCACCTTATCATGAATAGCCCTGCCT
Organism: uncultured Chlamydia sp.; assembly: GCA_946127115.1. GTDB lineage: Bacteria > Chlamydiota > Chlamydiia > Chlamydiales > Simkaniaceae > Neptunichlamydia. The sequence continues at coordinate 1,215,873 of CAMGYI010000001.1, read as the reverse complement.
TTGACGCATGCGACGACATTAAGAGAAGGCTCGACCTTTTAACAAAGGGTAATAATCGCCTTATTTTCTCTGAAGGAAATCGAAAAACAGGTGATCAAATTGAAGAACTAGAACTATCGCAAAAACGTCCAGTTGAATTAAATACTTATGATCTTAAACGCGTATTAACAGCTGTTGAAGGGATATCTATTGGAGAGCTTGGACCCCCTAAAGGGCGTCCGCAAGTCATTATGAAGCGGTTTCATTTGAATAAGAAAAGACTTGCTGAAAGAGAGACATATCAATTAGAAATGCAATTAATAAGCCGGTTATGTTTCAAAAATTTGGAAAATTCCTAATTTTGAAACATTAGCGGCATGAAGAGAGATGTAATTTTATGAAGACTGTATTTGGAAATAAAACAATTAGATTAACTTCCCTATCCTTATTGATTTCCTTAGGATTATTAACTGGGTGTGGGAATCACCAAACGGAGCTCCAGGATAAACTTATGAGTATCCAGGTCTTTGATCGAAATGGATTCAAAGAAACGATTAGTTCAGTCGATCGCCTATCCATGTACGAAAAAACCAATTTTTTAGCTCCACAACCCTATGAAAAAGTCACTCGAATGTTTGGGCGGAGTAGAAATGGGAAGACGATCTCAAAATTGACGACATATCATGAAAATGCAGAGATCTGGCAGTACCTAGAAGTTGTAAATGGCAGAGCTTGCGGTATTTATCGAGAATGGCACGATAATGGGAACCTTCGTTTAGACGTTGCTGTCATCGAGGGGCTGGGTGATTTAAGTGAAAATGCTCAAAAAGGGTGGATTTTTGATGGGATTTCAAAGGTCTGGGATTCTGCGGGGCGTCTTCAGGCTGAGATTTATTATGAAAAAGGTAAGCTTCAAGGAAATGCTTATTATTATCATCTCAACGGTATTGTAGGAAAGATGATTCCCTACGAAGTTGACCGAATTGATGGAGATCTCCTTTATTATAATGAGCAGGGACAAGTAATCGGGAAGACCCCATACTCAAAAGGGAAGCGTCAGGGGGTTGCGATGTTTAAAGGAGATAAGAGACAACCACCCTACTCAGAAGAGTATAAAGATGATCTTTTAATTAACGCGACTTATCATGATTTTTCTGGAAAGATCATTGGAAAAGTCGAACATGGCAATGGGAAACAGGCCGTTTTTTTAAATGGGGTATTTCACTCTATTAGAGAGTATCGCAATGGGATCCCAGAGGGAAAAGTCCAGATATTTAATGAGCAAGGAGATCTGATCACCCTATTCCATACCAAAGAGGGAATGAAACATGGTGAGGAATGGATTTATTACACTTCTTTTAGAGAAGAAAAAACCAAACCAAAACTATACATCGAGTGGGTCCAAGATAGGATCCAGGGCATCTGTAGAACCTGGTACCCAACCGGAGGACTAGAGAGTGAAAGGGAAATTAGAGATAATAAAAGGCATGGAATTTGTTCAGCATGGTATCAGGATGACTCTTTAATGATGATCGAAGAATATGAGAATGACCAACTTCGAAGAGGGACTTACATGAAGCGGGGAGAAAACACTCCGGTTTCTACTGTTGAAAATGGTGATGGAACCGTTACTCTCTATGATTCTGAAGGATTCTTTATCAAGCGTGCCCTTTACCATAAAGGATTTCCTGTTGATGAGCTGTAAAGCAGAGATAAGAGAGATTTTCCTAGATAAGCGGCGTGATCTTTCCACAACAAGAAGAGAAGAGGCCAAGTGCAAGGCTCTTAAAACACTTTCGAGAAAGTTAAAAGGGTTTCCCCATATTCTTTCCTTCGCTAGTATGGCTGAAGAAATAGATCTATGGCCTCTTAATCTGGAGCTTGCCAAAAGCAACCAGCTTCTCCTTCCTCGCTTGGACATATCCACTGGAATTCTTCCCTTTGCTGTCTCTAGTCTTGACCAACTTCTCCTTCATCCTACCTGGAATGTTCTCGAACCAAACCCAGCGTTTTGCTCGGAGTTTCCATTAGAAAAGATTAGCTCCGTTCTTGTTCCTGGTCTTGCTTTTGATATTCACTTCGGCCGTCTCGGTTATGGGAAGGGTCATTATGACCGTTTTCTAGCAAAGCTCTCGTGTCCTTTCTTTGGCGTAGGTTTTAAGGAGCAGCTTACAAAAACACCGCTCGAAACCAAGGCACATGACATCTCGCTTACGGAACTATTTCTATTCTGATAAGGGTATAAATACCCCCTCTGCACGCTATCTATTTTATATGGGGTTGTAGTTGGTCATAATCTCGATGAGGTTTGGGCTGAGAGTGAACAACACATTTTTTCGGCCCTCGCGTGCGTTGAGCATGCACAGTAAAGTTTTGCCCTACAGGAGAGGATTTGCCATAAAAGTCTCCATTAGGACAGGTGAAGATGATACGGAAGGGGCCTTTGGCATAGTCTTTTGCATTGAAATAGTTGTCATACCATTTGATAGAATGGCCAGAAATGACTGTCATTGATGAAAGCTCTACATTTTTAGCAGAGTATATTTTTGCTTGGAGGGTATAGGGGCTGTCATTATAAACGTCAATTGTCACAGCAGAAAGAATTGAAGTCAGAAAAAGAAGCAGTAACACCTTATACATTATGGGGGGCCCCAAATTGGATCCGTAGGGGAGTTATGAGGATCAGCAGGATCCAAAGGATCTCCTTGCAAGTCATTTTGAGATTGTTTCCCCTGCTCTGAGGTGGAATCAAAGGGTGTTTGATTCGGATTAAAAGGTTCTTGATTTGGATTGAAGGGAATTTGCCCTTGTTGCTGCTGAGATTGTGGTTTTCTTGTTGAGCTTTGTCCTTGCTGTTGATCATTTTTGTTTTTCTCACAAAATCGGGGACCGTTTGCAGACATAACACTCACTGTTCCCCCTTGTTGAACTCCGTTAATTGTTCCAAACTGTTTTCCATTTTTACAGGTGAGTATAACTGTATAGGGTGTTTGAGACCAGATAGAGTTTCCTCCAGAGAAATCTTGCCATTGTGCTTGCTGTTGAGGGGCTAGAGTTAGAGATCCTTGATGACTCCCATCCGCAGCTAGAATATTAGCTGTAAGCTGATATGGGCTATCATTGAAAATCCTTAAAGATCCTCCGAAAAGGAAGACCGACGAGAAAACAAATGCCAATACAGCAAACTTATTCGCTATCCACATGTGCCCATTTAAAGTCGATACCACCCATTGTTGTCAAGACCACATCTTTAAGGGCGTCATCTTGAATGTAAAGCATCGTATAGTGGTAAAGTGGAATGACTGGCATTTCGCCTATGATGAGCTCTTCGCTTTTACGAAGGACCTGTTTTCTCTTTTCCTTATCAGATATTTGATAAGAAGTTTCCAAAAGCTCTTCATAGTTGGGATTTTTCCAATTCGTGTTATTGGTGCCAGCGTTTGTTGTAAAAACCTCAAGGAAATTAATGGGATCGCCAAAGTCAGCAAACCAATCTCCTAAGGCAAGCATGTAATTTTTATTGGAAACCCGGTCAAAGTAGACTTTTTTTTCAACAGGCTCTAGACGAACCCGAATACCCAATACTGTCTGCCATTGACTCTGCAGAGCTTGTACAACAGAATGAGCGCGCTCCCCCGCACCATAGGTTAAAACGACTTCAGGAAAGTTACTTGCTGAAATCCCCATCTCATCTAACACCTTACTAAAGAGTTCTTGAGCTGTAGCGGTATCTGCGTCATTGAAATAAGGATGATCAGAAAGGCCCATCGCGTTGGGAACGATTCCTGTAGCGGGAATCTGTTGTCCTTGAAGTACATGCTCAACGATTGCTTGGCGATCAATTGCTAAAGCAAAAGCTTTGCGAAGTTTTTTTGAATCGAAAGGTGAAACTTCAACATTGACCCGGATCCAACTCGTTGCAAGTGCTGGAGTGCAGCGAAGTTGTTCAGCTGTCTTTAGGGTTTGAATTGCATCAATGGGAATTGCAGAATAAGGTGATCCATCCCAGCTGGTATCTTTTGCATCAAACATTTTGAAGCCTGTGTCTTCACTTACCATTACCATCTTCACATGGGAGAGATTTACAGTTTTGTGATCCCAATATCTGGGGTTTTTTTCCGCAACAATTGTGTTATGATGCTTCCATTCAAGAAGAGTAAAAGGACCATTTCCAACATACGATGTCTCTTTCTCAGCCCAATGAGAGTTTGAGCGATCGACCTTGGCGTTGACGGGGAAATATATCGGATGAGCAATTAGGCCTAAAAAATAGGGTGTTGGGTGGTTCAAACTGACAACTAATGTTTTTTCATCAGGAGTTTCAATTCCTAGCAAACTTAGGGGAAGGTTTCCTGTATTTATCTCTTTTGCATTTTTAATTATGTAAAGGAGATTTGCATTAGGGGCGATAAAGGTGGGTGTCAGGCTTTTTTTCCAAGCATATGCAAAATCATAAGAGGTGACTAGGTCCCCATTTGACCAATGACTTTCTCTAAGAGTGAAGGTATAGGTCTTTTGATCGCATGAAACGTCTACTTTTTTTGCAACTGCAAGAGTTGTTATTCCTTCTTTGTTGGTGCGAGTTAGACCGTCCATAAACATACGAACGACGTTTGCGTCGTTAAGCGCGCGAACTTTGCGGGGATCCAGAGTTTGAGGCTCTGATGTAATATTGATTGTAATTTTTTGCTGAGCATTGTCCGAGGCTTGGGTTGACAAGCTTCCTCTCCCTTTGCATCCCACTAGAGATAGACCAATTAGGGGCAGAAGAATCGTAACTCGTAAAAATGCTTTCATGTTCACCCTTGTGCTATGCTATAAGTAGAGGTTCCAGAAAATATGAATTTAGAGTGAAAAGGTTTTTTTTGCACGAGGTTTTTGAAATATGACGTTTTTTGTCACGGACAAACCGACCCCGGTACTGAATATATCCTGTTTTAGCGACGTCTATAGCGGCACCCTTCCTTTTGATGATCAACAGCTTGTGAGAGCTTTGGAGTATATTGCATTTCCGAGAAGGATTTTCAAAGTTGTGAATGAAGTTGAGCCAAACATTCTTCATGTGACAACTTCCGAATATCCATCAAGTACTTCTCTTTTTGTAGATAAACGTTTTGGGAAAATTCATTTTGAAGAAACTCCTCTGCTTCAAAATGAGATGCCCTCGAAAAAGGTTATTATTAAGCGGCTTCTTTCAAAGCAGGGGCTTCCCTATGTTTGGGGAGGAAATTGGTCTGCTGGAATCCCTGAGTGGGAACACTTTTATCCCCCACCAGCCCAAATTAGTAAATTTGAACGTGCTCACTGGTCTTTTATGGGGGTTGATTGTTCGGGACTACTTTATGAAGCTACAGGAGGACTAACACCTCGAAACACGAAAGAGCTGATGACATATGGAGCCGAGATTCCCCTCACTGATACGCAGACTCTAGATTTGATTTTCTATCCAGGGCATGTGCTAATTGCTCTCGGTCCAGATGAAGTGATTGAAAGCTGTCATTGGCTTGGAGGAGTTGTTATTTCTCCTCTCAAAAAGAGAGTGGATATGATCAGAACTTCTCTGACTGTTCGTCGTTTTTTTCAAATGCATCAAGATAACGCTTAATATTGGCATCGGTTTCTTTCAATTCTGGTTTAGCCGCAGAGTTTTTTTTCTTACGTAGCCGCAAAATAAATTGAACAAAGCCTTCAATTGACTCTATTTTTGCTCCATGATGGGTTGCTTCCATTGCGAGTTTTTTATCTGAAGTGACAAGGGTCGTATTTTTCGCATCCCATTCAAGAAGTTCTAAAATATAGTGGTCTGCAGAAAGGTTTCTTGGAGAAAAAGAAACTTCAAGATTTTTTAACTTTCGTTTTGAGGCGAAATCTTCAGCATTTTTCCTATGGCTATCAAAAATAAGAAGGACTTGAAGCCTCAGATCTCCGACCTCTTCATCGAGAAGAGAGATGAACTTCTCCCGTTTTTCTTCCAAAGGAAGGATCTCGTCTTCAAGTTTAAAAAAGAGATTGTAGCCGTCAATGAGATATCGCAATTTTACATCTTCGAAAGGTTATTAAGAGCGAAAGCGAGTTTGTCAAGTGCTTTTCGGCGGTGAGAGATTCGGTTCTTTGTTTCCTCGTCCATTTCCGCAAAAGTCTTATTGTAGTCATACTTCAGGAAAAGAGGATCGTATCCAAACCCTTGGCTGCCGCGGGGTTTTAAAAGAAGGGAGCCTTCACAAGACCCTTTGACTTGCATTTGAATGCCATCGGGTGAGGCAAGAGCTAAGGCACAAAAGTAATACCCTATCCGCTCATTTTCTGGGATAGGGTCAAGAGCCTTAACTAATTTGACTCGGTTTTCTTTGTCGCTGGCAGTGTCTCCCGCATATCTGGCGCTGTGTACACCTGGTTGACCTTTCAGGGCTGGAACGACAAGGCCAGAATCTTCTGCAATAACCCAGCGTTTCAGTGTATTTGCTGCGTGTGTTGCTTTTGTGAAAGCATTTTCTTCAAACGTTTTACCAGATTCTTCAGGGGGTTGGTATTCGGGAAAATCAAGCAATGAAAGATAGTCAAAAGGATACTCAGGTTTTAAGATAGCCCGAATCTCGCGGACCTTGTGGAGGTTTTGAGAAGCAATGACAATTTCCATAATGATCCAATATTAGAGCGTTTCGAAATAATTTCTCAAGTGAGAGATCGTAAATGTCTTTCCCTTGACTGATACTTTATCGCCTGTTTTTTTCCCCATAAGACTTTGTGCTAGTTTTGATTCGAAAGAAAGGATGTATTTATCGGGATCCGCTTCCCAAGGGCCTAACAGTGTGTAGGAGACTTTTTCTCCTTCATCACTTTTACAATCAATTACAACACCTACACCTACTTCATTGGTTGTCACATCATTGGTTGTGAAAATTCGTGCGCGGTTAAATTGTTCTGAAAGAGTGCGGAGTTCACTTTGAAGACGGTCTCGCCTTTCTAGGGCTGCTTTAAATTCAGCGTTCTCTCTTAGGTCTCCAAGTGCACGGGCGGCTTGAATTTCTTTAGCATTATCCACTGTTTCTGAAGTGGAAATAGCCTTGATCCGTTCTTTGATTCTTCGGTACCCCTCTTGCGTTGTCCAAATGACATTGTCCTCTTCATGTGTATCTGTATCATATTTCTTCCCAAGTTTTGCAAGGGAGGGATGAACGACTTCAGCAAGGGAATGGAAAATTTTAATGTCATGGTCAGTAAAGCTCTGGCATTTTGTTGCTAGAAGGAGAAACTCTTGAACAGCTTCTTTCGAGGCGTTCTTGTAGATTTTTCGGACGTTGGTATACCGCTGGGTAGTTAAAAATGTTAGGGTTTTTTTAATCAAATCTCGATAGCTTGTGGACTGCTCTAGGCTGCTAAGCAGAATCAAAAGAGCTTCAAAAAAGAAGTTTTTTCCTTCCTGATCTGATAGGGGAAGAGCAGAGCTTTTCATAATCTTCTGGAAATACCATAGGAGCACCTGAGGGTAGCGAGTGGGGAAAGCAAGAAGTTCCTGAAGTTTTACTGTAACCTCAGCTTCTTTTTTCACCTTCAGGAGTTCAAGCAGGATATAGTCTCTTAATGGGTTTTGATCGACCATCAGTAGAAGATTTAGAAAGTATGTAGGCCAGTCTTCGCGTAGTTTGCGGATTTCCAGAAGGGCTCGTTTCTTAAAGGCGATGATTTCAATATCTTTGATAACGTCCTCTGGAGAGGTAAAGCGTGTAATGAGCTCTTTGGTTGGGGCGTAGGTTTTTCCGTCACTCAAGTCTTCCATAAAAAAGTGAAGCTGAAGCTCTTGGGCATCAGAAATTTCTGCAGTAGACAGAGCTTCTTTGAGTTTATCTTCTAAGTTTTTTCGGAATTCCTCATTCTTGATTGTTTGAGGAAAATCCCGAAGGAAAGAGTAAACCATTTGAATAAGAGTTGTAGTATCGGGTTTTTTTTCTAGAGCTTTTTGAAGACGATCTTCATGCGGCACCTCAGTTTCTCGAAGCTTAAAGGGCTTTCGAATGTCCTCGGGAGTTTCAATCATTGTATCTTTTTTGATCTTAGCTCGAGCGGTCTGCCACCAACGTGCCCATTCTTCTACGGGGATCACGAGTTCGCATAGCTCATCCTTAATTTCTCCTGTTGTCGATGGCCCCAAATCCCGAAGCATACAATGAATGACCTCAACTGGATTTTTCTTTAAGCGTTCTTCGAGCTCATCAGGATTTCCAAAACGAAGAGCAAGAAAGTGCTCATCAGGGATGGGAAGGAGGGTTTTAAATGCATTGGTAAATGAAAGGTCTTTTGTTCCTCCAACATAATCAAATTCGATTGAGAGTTGTTCTCTTAAAAAAGAAAGATCCATGATCTCTCCAACGCCCCATCCACCAGTGTGGAATACGAAGTTACCTTTCTTCATATGCGTTAAGAGTTCATAATTGCTGATGGCACCTTGAAAAGTTTTCATATCGCGCAGACCGATAAGGCGGATCTTGTCGTTAAAATAAGAGTCTTCAGAGTTGCGTTGTTTGAGGTACTCAAAAGCAAGGTTTCCAAGTTCTGGTGTGTCTGTTATTTGAAGATCGAAAATCAGTTTAATGACTTCATGCCCTAGATCGGTTTCTTTGATTGTGTCCCAAAGGTGTACTGCCTTTTCAACATGGCGCCCAAAAGGGGCGGCAAGCTCAGAATTTTTCACACTTATGAGGGTGCGTTTAAGCTCCTCACCGTCAATCTCATCTCCCATGCAATATTCTTCCCAGAGCGTAAGAAAAGAAGGGTAGTCATGATTTCCAAGGTGTTTCTGAAATTGATCTAAATAACTCATCGACATAAACGGGGATCCTTTTCACTGCTGTTGAGAAAGAGTATAAAAATTTGGCTAATTAACTTCAATTCAGAACTCGTACTGCCTATAAAATGATGAATAAAACCTGATCTTTTGGGTTAAACTTGAGTTTTTGCCACCACTTATAAAATTTTATTAGCAGAAACTGATGGATTCGATTAAGATAGGTTCACATGAAGATCAAAATTAAAAATGGTTTAAACATTCCTCTTTCCGGGGAACCAACAGGAGAAATCCAATCTATTCCTTTTCCCAATCGCTTAGCCCTTGATCTCAGCTCTTTTGAAACAACTCTTTTCAAGCTGATTAAAAAAGGGGGGGAATCTGTCAAGGTTGGGGAACCTCTTGCCTATGATAAGAAGTGTCCTGAGCGTCTTTTTGTCTCCCCCGCATCTGGGATAATTAAAGAAGTCATCAGGGGAGTAAAACGTCGACTCCTGTCTATTGTTATTGAAACTGATCATAAGCAGACCTCTTTTGAAGGAAAAAAAGAAACGTTGTTCGAGGCAGGGCTTGCTCCACATATCCGGATGCGTCCAGGACTCCGCATTGCGCACCCCGATCGAAAACCTGAAGCAATCTTCGTAAAGGCAATTGAATCGGCCCCCTTTGCTCCATCTCCGGAGCTCCAAGTTGAAGGGTACGAAGATTTCTTTAGAGCAGGAATCAAAAAGCTTAAGGAGTTTGCGCCTGTTCACTTAGTTTGTAGGGAGGGAAGTAGCGTATTCTCTAATTTTGATGCAGAAATGCATACTGCCTCAGGCCCTCACCCTATCGGCAACCATTCGGTTCACATTGCTGCGATCCACCCTATTACAATGAATGATCAAGTCATATGGACGCTCAATATTATGGATGTCATTGCTATTGGCAGATGGCAGCTCGAAGAGATTTATCATACGCAGCGGGTTATAAGTGTTGCTGGGGATCATGGAGGATTCTACAGGGTCCATTCAGGGACGCCTCTTGCTGGTCTTATAGAAGGAGAGGGATCTCGAGTCATCTCTGGAGATCCGCTTATGGGAGTAGAGGTAGGGCTCAGAGGTTATCTAGGTTTTTACCATCATACTGTTTGCACCATTCCAGAGCCCGAGGAAAAGCGGGAGTTTCTTCATTTTTTAAAACTCAATCGCAGGGGATATACTGCTTCTAAAGCCTACTTATTTCGGCAGAAGACAGCAATGCTTTCTACACGTATGCATGGAGAAGAAAGAGCCTTTATTGATGGGGCCATTTATGATCGTGTTATGCCCCTTCCCATTGAAACGATGGTGCTTGTAAAAATGCTTTTGACGGAAGAGTATGAAAAGGGAGAGGCTTTGGGTTTATTGGGTGTTCATCCAGAAGATTTTGCCCTTCCAACTTACGTCTGTCCCTCAAAGGTTGAGATGATAGAGGTTGTGAAGGAAGGGCTGAATGCTTATGCTGCGCAATACCTTGACGATTAGACTTTAAATATCCGAAAAAAACTTTTGAATTTCTATTTCTTGAGATTTGATTGCTTCTGAAGTAATCATTCTTAAGTGCTCAAGATAAAGTTTTTTTCTGTCTTCTTCATCTTTATCGCTTATTGTCATTTTTAGAAGAGTGGCTTGATCAATTTCGTTGATTTCAACATTACTGTTAATTTCCATAATAATACCTAAAATTTTTTGTATTTTCTTTCTAAAATTTTTCATCTATAATTAATTGCTGGATTATAATGAAAAAGGATAATTTACTAAAGCATTAAAAATATTTCTTGTCAAGTCACATTAATCTTGATTTTATCTTCAATAATTGCGAAATTAAATAACTTTTAACCCAACATGTTTTTTTACTTTGAAAGGTTTATACTGTCTTCTTTTCATTCTCTTCACACTCTCTCTTTTTGCTGAAGAGGAACTCTCTCTTCTATTTAGAGACCTTAGTCTGATTAAGGAGGTCAATCAGGAAATTAATGATCACCTCCCGTATCATTATAATTATTCCTTGATGGGAGGGTATTTTTCGATGCCTTCTGCCCGAATGAATGAAGTAGGGGCCACTGCGGTAGGGTTTGCTTATGTACCGCCATACAGAAACTATGCTGCTACTATCCAAGCACTTGAGCGTCTAGAGTTTGGGGTGAATTATACCACCTATATAGGTGTTCCGGATCCTGCTATGGGTGATCTGGGGTTTGGAGATTTTACGGATCGAGGCGCGAATGTTAAAGTTGCTATGCTTAAGAAGGAAGATGGATTTCCCTACTTTCCCGAAATTTCAGTGGGAATGGAGGATTTTTATGGAACCAAAAGATTTCATGCGTTTTATGTTGTGGCAACAAAGGAATTTCTTGATTACAACTTTGAGGCAACTGTGGGCTGGGGCAAGGGGAGGATAAAAGGATGGTTTGGGGGTGTTGGATGGACCCCTTTTCGTAAAAGTCAGATCCCAGGAATCAATCGTCTCACACTCCTTGCTGAATGGGATGCAACTGATTATGAAAACCATTTTTATGAACACCCTGGAGGAAGAGGAGTGAAGTCCCGCATGAATATTGGGCTTGCAACAATTGTTTTTGATGCGTTGCAGCTTAGCGTGAGTTCTATTCGAGGTGAAAAGGTGGCTGCTTCAGCGTCGCTCAATTACAACCTGGGAGATACAACAGGACTCTTTCCTAAAGTGGATAACCCTTCCATTTATCGGACTCCTCTTGATACGCAGCCTTTGGGATATCTTCGTTTGGAAAGGGAATTTTCTTGTGAACTTGCTCTTGCTTTTGCAGGACAAGATCTCAATGTCTATCAAGTTTACATTATGACAGACAAAGAAAATGGACGCTCTCTTTGGATTAAAATGATCAATATTCGGTACCGTGAAGAGCGAGATCTTAAGCATCGAATTGAGTCAGTTCTTGCTGCGCTAACACCTTCGAATGTTGATTCAGTAACCGTAGTGATTGAAGCTGATGGGATTCCTACACATGAGTATCGATTCCGCACGGTTGATCTTGAGAAATTAAGAGAAGCTCTGATTGGGGACTTTGAGTTTCAAACTCTATCGACGATGCGAGAGCCATCAAGACCTCCTAACTCATACGAAGGATCGCTTCTATATCATCGATCGAAAGGAATTGGGACCTTTACCATCCGCCCCCGCCTTCTAACCTTCTTTGGAAGTGCAACAGGAAAGTTTAAATATAGTGCTGGTATTGTTGCGGGGCCCGAGGGATGGCTTTTTGATCAATTTTACTATAAGATTCAAGGTGCCTACAATATCAAGTCAAGCATTTCAGACGTGGGAGATATGGATATGCTCAACCCTTCCCAAATCCTCAATGTCCGATCCGATAGCGTGAAGTACTTTCAAACAAATTCAGTAGCACTTGAGCAGGCCTACATTCAACGAGGATTTTATGTCAATAAGGGGTGGTATGGGCGCGTTTCAACAGGATATTTCGAGCCTGCCTATGGAGGGCTTGCCGGTGAGGTTCTCTATTATCCCGTAGACTCAAGTTGGGCGATTGGGATTGAGGCTGCAGGAGTTCTCAAGCGGAATGATCATGGGATCGGGTTTACAACTAAGATTAGGAAGTTTAACGGGTTTATTTCTGAATTTGTTCATTTTATTGGGTTTCAATACTTTCTCGATCTGTATTATGATGTCAAACCGTTGCAGATCGATTTGAAGGTGAGTGTTGGAAAGTTTTTAGCTCGCGACGTTGGGGTGCGTTTTGAATTGGGGCGCTACTTTCCTAGCGGCTTCCGCTTTGCTGTTTGGTATGCAATGACAAGTGCCTATGATATTGTAAATCAGAGTCGTTATCGGGATAAGGGGGTGATGTTTTTGATCCCTCTTGACTTCTTCTTGAAGAAAAGCAGTAGAACTTTTGTCCCTTATGCTCTCTCGGTCTGGCTCCGTGACACCGGAGCAAGAGCTGCTACGGGGAAAAGACTTTATTCAACACTGCAAGAAGAGAGAGAGTCATCTCTGTACTAGGAGATGTCAAGCACCTTTACATCGAACTTTAGTGTTTTACCAGCAAGAGGGTGATTAAAATCGAGCACAATCTGCTCTCCGTCCAAGCTGTCGATACGGATCAACATTTCCCCAAACTGCTTGTCAGAAACAACCAAGAGTGCTCCCTCAAACCGGAGGTCTTCGGGAATCAGTTTAGTTTCAACTTTCTTATATGCATGAGGGTTAATGTCTCCATAAGCATTGTCTGGATTTAGAATGACTTCTTTAATATCACCGACTTCAAGGCCTCTTAATGCCTCTTCAAGTGCAGGCAAAATCTGGTGTGATCCAAAAAGAAACACAAGAGGATCCTTCCCTATGTTGGTATCGATCTGCGTGTTGTCATCTGAAAACACACTATATTCGATAGCCACTTGCTTCCCATTTTCAATCATGATGGTTCCCCCCAATTGATTTTATCAACGAGAGACTTTGCGAGCGAAAGTGCGCAGTCCCTTACTTGATAGTGTCACAGATGATTAATTTAGTAAAGCGAGGACCTGAGGTGCAGCATAGGTAAAAATAAAGTCAGCACCCGCTCGTTTTATGGAAATAAGCGATTCATAAAGAGTTTGTTCTGCGTTGAGGTAACCCTTTTCAGCTGCTGCCATCACCATCGCATATTCTCCACTAACGTGGTAAGCTCCAACAGGGAGAGGGGTTTTTTCCTTGATCTCCCTTAGGACATCAAGATAGGGCAGAGCAGGCTTAATCATCAGCATATCTGCTCCTTCCTGCTCATCTAGAAGGGCTTCGCGCACGGCCTCACGTCGATTAGCCGGGTTCATTTGGTAGGTTTTTTTATCTCCAAAAGATAGGCTTGTTCCAATTGCACTGCGAAAGGGGCCATAAAATGCCGAAGCATACTTCGCTGTGTATGAGAGAATTCCTACCTTATCGTTTAGAGCTTTTCGAATGACTCCAACCCGCCCATCCATCATGTCGCTTGGGGCTACAATATCGCACCCCGCCTCTGAATAACAGATTGCCTGCTTAACTAGAGCATCTAAAGTTAAGTCATTATCGACTAAAGCATTATTAATAATTCCATCATGTCCATGAGATGTAAAGGGATCAAGGGCCACATCTGCGATTACACACAAACTAGGAATTTCCTTCTTGAGAGTTTGAATCGCTCGCATGACTAAAGAGTCTGGGTTCCATCCTTCACTTCCTTCTTCATCCCTTAGTAGGGGATCGATTGCTGGGAAGAGAGCGATTGCTGGGATTCCTTGGGCGTGAAGGATCTCTGCTCCCTTTATCAGCAGATCTATTGAAAGGCGGTGGACCCCTGGCATTGATTCAATAGGCTTTCTAACCCCGCTTCCTTCAACAATAAAGAAAGGAACGATCAAGTCTGAAGCGCACAGGACTGTTTCTCCACTCAAGGAACGGATTGCAGCGGATGCTCTGTTTCTGCGAGGCCTTTTTGTAATGTTGTATTTCGTGTGTGCAACCATTCCTTAAACTCTAGCTTGCTAACAATTTTTTGTCCAATAGAAAGCGAGGAGGTTGCAGCAGGAGAAGGTGCATTAAGAACATGCATTGAATGTTCATCTTGAAAAATGAGGAAATCATCAACCAATTTTCCGTTAGGGAGAACAGCTTGTGCACGAACACCGCTCCCACCTTTCACCAGATCTTCTGCTTGAATTTCAGGAACAAGTCTTTGCAGGCTTTTTGTGAATGCTTTTTTGCTCATTGAACGGTAGATTTCATACAGTCCTGTTTTCCAATACTTCATACTGAGCTTCCAAAAACCAGGGTATGATATTGTTTCTGCAAATTCATGCATGACAAAATTTGATCTTACATATCCCTCTCGAGCTGTTGCAAGAACAGCATTAGGTCCAGCTTCTACCCTCCCATCAATCATTCGGGTCAAATGCACTCCCAAGAAAGGAAGTTTAGGGTTCGGAACCGGATAGATCAAGCCCCTGACCAGTGACTTTTTTTTCAGCATGTAGTATTCCCCTCGGAAGGGGAGGATTTGACAGGGGATCTTTTTATTGGGGAGAGCCATCCTGGCAATTCGATCAGAGTAGAGACCTGCGCAATTAATTACAAAGTCGCACCTCTCAGTTTTTTGATTTGTCTCGATAACCCACTTGGGAAAAGAAAAATGGAGCTGTTCCACCTGCTCATTTGTCCAGATGATTCCACCTTTTTTTTTCGAAATCTTTTGCAAGGGCCATAGAGACCTGTTTATAGTCGATAATTTGACATTCTGGAACAAGAAGGGCTTTAAGGCCTGCGGCATGGGGCTCGATTTCTTTGAGTTCTTTAAGTGAAATTTCCTCGACTTTTACGCCGTTGGCATTCCCCCTCTTTCTGATTTCCCTAAGTGTTGGAAATTCCTCTTCTTGCGTCGCAATTAAAACTTTTTTGCATTGCTCATAAGGGACGGCATGTTTATCGCAAAACTCTAAAAGTCTATGCTTTCCGTCCACACAGTTCTTTGCTTTAAGCGATCCTGGTTTATAGTAAATTCCTGAGTGGACCACCCCGCTATTATTTCCAGTTTGATGGGCAGCGAGCGTTGATTCCTTTTCAAGAAGTGTCACTTGGAAAGTCGGAAACTTTTCTATTAAGGCATGTGCCGTGGCAAGTCCAATAATCCCACCACCTATAATTACAATCTTCATATTTTTTCACCTTAGCACCGCTGGTGCGAAATGTGGGTTTTGAAAAAGGTTACCAAAAAAAGGAGAAAAAGATAGACTCTTTTCTTTTGGATACATGCAACCTTGGAGCTCCCGCATGTTGAATGATTACGAAGAATTTAGTGAATCGCAACTGAAAATCATTAGAAGATATGTGACGAGTACATCTAGTCATGTCTTTTGCCTCCGTAACCTCCCAGAGGTTATTAAAGGGGCTCTTTTTTCTCGATACTCAAGATCAAGCTTAGGCCTGCGTTCTCTTCTACTAAAAGAATTCATTTTGAACGAAGAGACGGAGTTTTCGACCATTTCAGGCCAGAAAGAGGATAAACCTGACAGTGAACTCGAAGATCAAAGCATTGCGATTAAGAAAGCACAAAACTTCTACGACCGCATTCTTGATGGGTACGGGGATGACTCTATCGGAGAGCTTGGAGGAGCCCATCTTGCTATTGAGAATGTTTCGATGATTGCTGCGAAGATTATTGAAGACTCTCGACTTGGTGGGTCTCCTCTAGAGAAATCAACACGTTACATCTACTTTGATCAGAAGTATGAAGGGGAGTATCTATTTTATCGGGAACCTATTCTGATGACTTCTGCCTATCGTGACCACTACGTTGACATGTGTAATCATCTCTTTGAAACCTATGGAAAACTGATCCCTCCATTAACGGAGCAAATGGAAAAAGAATTTCCTAAAGAGCACGATATTTCTAAGGTGGCGTATACTGCGGCCTTAAGAGCTAAGGTACTTGATTGTTTGAGAGGGCTCCTTCCAGCAAGTGCTTTGACGAATATGGGTGTTTATGGAAATGGGCGTTTTTTCGAAACGCTCATTCAAAAGCTCAACTGCCATAACTTGACTGAACTTCAAGAAGTTGCTAGAGCTTCTCATCAAGAACTTTCAAAGGTGATCCCTTCCTTTGTCCGGAGAGCTGATCTGAGCCACAAGCACCAAAATGCGTATGCTGAGTTTCATGAAAAAATGAATGCCGAAATTGCCATGATGAGGGACCAGTATACCGGTTCGATCCAGCCCTTAAATCAGCCAATGGTTCGTCTTGTAAATTTTGATCAGGAGAGCCCTATTAAGGTTGTTGCGGCGCTGCTATTTAATCAGTCTGACTGCGGCCTGATGGAGTTGCAAGAGATGTGCAAGAAGCTTTCAAAAGATGATCTGTCTCGAATTTTTGAAGCCGCTTCTGCTTTTAGACAAAACCGTCGCCATAAATCCCCCCGGGCTTTAGAACATGCTGAGTTTACGTTTGAGATTGTTGCTGACTATGGAATCTATCGCGATCTTCAGCGTCACCGCATGCTTACCCAGGAAAGGCAACTCCTTACCTGTAATCATGGCTATTATGTTCCTAAAGAGATCCTCGATACTGAGATGGAAAAAGACTATCGAGAAGCGATGAAAAGAGCAAAAGAAGTTTATGATGAGATTTCTGGTGAACTTCCTGAAGAAGCACAATACGCTGTTCCAATGGCCTACAACATCCATTGGTATTTTCATATTAACTTGCGCGCTTTGCAGTGGATGTGTGAACTCAGATCCTCTCCTGCAGGGCACCCCATGTACCGTTATGTTGCTCAGGAAATGGCAAAGCAAGTTTCGCACACATTTCCTGAATTCGAACGTTTTTTTAAGTTTGTTGACTACGAAGGATATGAGTTGGGCCGCTTAGGTCATGAGATCCGCACCGTAGAAAAAATGAAGTCTACATAGTGGGAAAACAGAAAGGAAGCGTCTTTGGAGGGACTCTTCTGATCACGGGTAGTTGCATCGGTGCAGGAATGCTGGGGCTTCCCATTCTTACTGGAATTCCAGGTTTTTTCCCTTCGTTTCTCATGTTCTTTATTGCTTGGGCTTTCATGTTCACGACGGCGATCCTTATGGTGGAGATCATGGGATGGTTTAAAAAACCAGTTAATCTTATCTCAATGGTTGAGAAAACCTTAGGGCCGATAGGGAAAATTCTATGTTGGTTCCTTTATCTATTTCTGTTTTATGCACTTCTAGTGGCTTACATCTCGGCTAGCGGTAATCACTTTTCGCTCTTTATGAGCAATGCTCTTAAGTTGTCACTTCCCAATTGGGCCGGATCTCTCTTCTTTGTTATCATTTTTGGATGGGTCGTTTATCTTGGAACTAAATCAGTTGACCATGTCAATCGCTATCTCATGATTGGGAAGATTTTATCCTTTGTTCTCCTTGTCTTTTTTGGTGTTCAATTTATTGTTCCTCGCCTCCTTCTTCACTGGGAACCAAAGTACGCTCTTTATACTTTCCCTATCCTTATTATTTCCTTTGGATTCCACAATATGATTTCTGTTCTTATGAAATATATGGATATGGATCGGAAGAGAGTGCGTAAGTCGATTTACGCAGGATCCCTCTTTACCTTTTTTATTTACCTCATCTGGGAAGTTGTTGCTCTTGGCATCCTTCCGTTCAATGAAATCCTCCATAGTTTTAACATTGATATCGATGCTGCTCAAGCCATACGCACTTATTTAGGCTCCCATTTCATTGGTTATATAGCACAAAGCTTAGCGTTCTTTGCGATCCTTACCTCATTCCTTGCGCAAGCTCTCAGCCTCACCAATTTTCTTAGCGATGGCTTCAAAATCAAACATAAAGAGCGCGAAAATATTGGGATGTGTCTTCTTGCCCTCATTCCTCCTCTCCTATTCTCTCTTTTCTTCCCGGACCTCTTTTTCAAAGCTCTCAATTTTGCCGGTGGTATCTGTGCTGTGGTTCTCTTTGGAATCTTTCCCGCTCTCATGGCTTGGATTGGTCGTTATCAACAAAAGCATCTTCTTAAAGATCGTGTTCCTGGCGGCCGCTTTCTTCTCATTCTTATCCTCCTTATTGCCACCCTTATCTTCCTCGACCAATTCACCAACATGCTCCACTTCCATCTCTTCCCTAAACCCTAGGAAAAAGGGGAGTGCTAATACCTTATGACCGTTAAAACCCAAGTAACGATTTATCTCTGCAGAGCAAAAACTTGTTAGCAGAGATAAGTGCTCATTTACATATTATGAAATAATTTGCTTTGTTTAGAACTGCTATATTTGAATTTTTTGAGAAAATCGGGCCATACCAATCTGAATTATCTAGTTTGCTCACACAAAAATTTTGTATCATCAACCCGTAATTTGAAATCAAGTGGGTATAATGTCAGACCAAATTACATCTCATCTCCAGAAAATGATTCTCATCACAAGTTCTCCACTTTAAAATTTGCGCTTTCCCTTGTGATTTGCCACGAGGGTAGATTATGATGCATTAGCTTCCACAACACAGTCGATTCAAAGGAAAAATTCTCGAAATACCCTGCTGCTTGCCGCGGGGATAGAGAAGTTTAGGCCTGTGTTAATTTATTAAGAATTTCATGACGATACTATCTAGGGTATGATTGATCTGAAAAGATCATCAATGGTAACCTTGTCTAGAAATAGGAGAGTGAGATGAAAATCAACCACTATATAGGCGGGATTTTACTTGTAGCGGGAACTACGATTGGTGCGGGTATGCTTGCCCTTCCAGTTATGAGTTCTTTTGTTGGATTTGTGCCTTCTATTGCTATATTTCTCTTTTGCTGGGGAGTAATGCTTGCAACGGCTTTCTTTTTTCTCGACGCCAATTTTGCCGTGGAAGGAGAGCCTAATCTGATTTCTATGGTTCATAAAACTCTAGGTAGCTGGGGCAAGGGACTCAGCTGGATCGTTTATCTATTGCTGCTCTACTCACTCACTGCGGCCTATATTTCTGCGAGTAGTCCTTTGTTTGTATTGGCAATTCAGTATGTGACAGGCTATACCCTGCCACATTGGCTAGGTCCATTTTGCCTTCCCTTGATTTTTGGTTTTTCCGTTTACTTAGGCACGCTAGGTGTTGATGTAATCAACCGGATATTAATGTTGGGGCTTTGTGTATCGTATCTGTTGCTTGTAGTTTTTTTGCCAGAACATATTGATGGGGCTCTACTTGCTCATGTGGACTGGAATCCAACATTCATGGTTTTCCCTGTTGTGATTACGTCTTTTGGGTACCATATTATCATACCTAGTTTAACGACTTACATGAATCACGATAAGAAAAAGCTGCGGTGGATTCTTGTTGTGGGAAGTTTGCTCCCACTTGTTATTTATTTGCTTTGGCTAGTATTTATTTTAGGAATTGTTCCTTTGAGTGGAGAAAGTGGACTCGTTCATGCATGGAAACATGGTGTATCTGCAACTAACCCTCTGATACAAATCGTTGCAAACAATTGGATTAGGATTGGGGCGCACTTCTTCTCATTCTTTGCTATTGTGACCTCATTTTTAGGGGTGACATTAAGCCTGTCTGACTTTCTAACCGATGGTTTTAAGATTAAGAAGAGTTGGGAAGGTCGCTTGGTCGCATGCCTTTTGACGTTTGTTCCTCCATTAATTTTTGTTTTTGCTTATCAACGTGGCTTCTTTGTCGCCTTAGAATATGCCGGTGCATTTGTTGCTGTTCTCCTCATTTTTCTCCCTGCAATGATGGCATGGAAACTGAGAAAACCACGATTTTATTCCACAGTTTGGGGGCGTATTCTCCTCTTGTTTATCATTCTTTTTGCGGTCTTTATTGTGGTAGTTGATGTATTGGCGCAATTAGGCGTTTTCAAGCCTTTAATTTCTAAGTATCTCGGTTATGTTTAAGCTGGTTTCTAACTTTGACCCTCAAGGGGATCAACCCGAAGCAATTGAAAGACTCACTAAGGGGATTAACCTGAGCAAGAGGTCTCAGGTTTTGCTTGGAATTACGGGGTCTGGAAAAACCTTTACCATGGCAAATGTCATAGCAAATGTGCAGAAACCGACATTAATTTTGGCACATAATAAAACACTTGCAGCGCAACTCTACCAAGAGTTTAATGCGCTATTTCCGAACAATGCTGTGGAATATTTTGTCTCCTATTACGACTATTATCAACCAGAGGCATATGTTCCAAGGACAGATACCTATATCGAAAAGGATTTATCGATTAACGATCGGATAGAAAAGTTGCGGTTGAGAGCAACGTGTTCTTTGCTTGAAAGGGAAGATGTCATTATTGTCTCCTCGGTATCGTGCATCTATGGACTCGGAATGCCTGAGTACTTTCGTGAAATGAAGCTAGCGCTAAATGTAGGAGAGAGCTATCGGCGTGATGACGTTTTGCTGCATCTCATTGAGCTGCAGTATACAAGAAATGATTTTGAGCTCACGCGCTCTCATTTTCGAGTGAGAGGAGATATTCTAGAAATTGTTCCTGCCTATGAAGATGATTTGGGGTATCGCGTTGAGTTTTTTGAAGATGAGATTGAGAGAATTAGTGAGATTGACCCACTAACTGGGAAAGTCAAGGAGAGGGTAAAAGGACTTTCAATCTATCCAGGTTCCCACCATGTCACCCCTGAAGAAGCACGACTTAACGCGATGGTCACAATTAAGAAGGAACTGAAAGAAAGGAGTGATCATTTTCGCAAGGAAAACCTACTTGTTGAACAGCAACGGATTGAACAGAGGACGAGATATGATCTCGAAATGATTAAAGAAATTGGGTATTGCAAGGGAGTCGAGAACTATTCTCGCCATTTTGGAGCAAGAAACCCTGGCGAGCCTCCCTCATGTCTTTTGGACTACTTTCCTAGCGACTATTTAGTTTTTGTTGATGAGTCACACCAAACCCTTCCACAAATCCATGCAATGCATAATGGGGATCGAGCAAGGAAGCAATCTTTAGTAGATTTTGGATTCCGATTGCCTTCAGCTTATGACAACCGTCCATTGAAATTTGAAGAATTTTATAATCATATTCATCAAGTTGTGTATGTATCGGCAACGCCGGGACCTTGGGAGGTAAACGAAGCCAAAGGGGATGTGGTTCAGCAAATTATTCGTCCCACGGGTCTTCTTGATCCTGTGATTGAAGTGAGATCTGCGACAAACCAGGTTGATGATTGTCTTGAAAAGATCCGTATTGAAACAAGCAAAGGGGGGCGGGTTCTTGTCACAACGCTCACAAAAAAACTTTCGGAAGATCTTTCCAAATATCTACAAGAGATTGGAGTAAAAGCGAAATACCTACATTCTGATATTGACACCTTAGAACGAGTGGAAATTGTTAAAGATCTGCGGAAGGGAGCATTTGATGTGCTTGTGGGGATTAACCTACTTAGGGAAGGATTGGACATCCCTGAAGTTACTTTGGTGGCAATATTAGACGCTGATAAGGAAGGATTTCTGCGGAGTGAAACAGCGCTTACCCAAACCTGCGGGCGAGCAGCCCGTAATATTGAGGGGCGGGTCATCATGTATGCTGATAAAGAGACCAAATCAATCAAGAATACGATTCAGACTACCACAGATCGTCGGAAGATTCAGGCTGAGCATAATCAGAGGCATGGCATCACTCCAAAAACGATATGCAAAGGTTTTTCGGAAGATTTAGCACAAGCATTCCACGAATGTAAAGCGGCGGAAAAAAAAGAAAAAGATGCTGCTATTTCTATACCCCCAAAAGAAATCCTTGAGCGGGTGAAAGAGTGTGAAAAGGAAATGAAGCTTGCTGCAAAAGAGCTCCGTTTTGAAGATGCATCTCGCTTCCGTGATCTTATGAAATATTATCAAGATCTTCAATTGTTAGAGGATTCTCCTCTTTGAGCAGCTTATTCAAATGAAAGTGACATTTTTTGAAAAAGGCACGAGGGAAATAGTAGCGGTACTCTTTGTGTTTTGCAAGGAAGAGGACAAGACGGATTCCTCCATGGGAGAGGAGACCTGTTGATTTGAAAAGACTTTCCAGACCTCTTTCCTTAATATCGCTTAAAAGGGCATGAAACATTTTCTCTTGATGCCTTGATGTCTTTAGAGTATTTGCATAGGATTTCTCTGAAAGGCGGAAGGCTCCAAAAGGAGAAGGGATGTAGCCGACGCCGTGATGCAACGCTATAAGGCAGTTGAGGTACCAGTCGCTGAAACTTTTTAGCTTAGGGTTCAATCCTCCAAATGCGACAATGTGTTTCTTTCGATAGATGGCGCAGTTTGAATGGATAAAAAACGTGGTTTTTCTAAAGATTTTAGGAAGCCTCTCTTTTGTAAAAATCTGGGGAGAGTTTCCTAGAGGCATCCGGTCAGGAACAAGAAAATGGGGGGCATTATCCTTAAAGTGACAGGTTTTACCTGTGCATATTCCTACTTCTGGGTGCTGTTTGAGAAAAGATGTGGTTTTTTCGAAGAATCCAGGGAGGATAAAGTCATCGGCAGAACAAAATGCCAGTAGTTCAGATTGCGCCTCTTGGATACCACGGTTAATGGTGGGAACTGGGCCTTGGTTTGTTTCATTTTGAAGAAATTTAATTTGAGGATGTTTTTGTTGCCACTCTTTGATCAAGGGAACACTTTTATCAGTCGAGGCATCATCAATGATGAGGACTTCATCTGGGAGGAATGATTGAGAGAGAATAGCTTCAAGCGCTGCGGGCAAATAGTGACTATGGTTGAAATTGGGAAGTATAACAGAAAGTGCCATCAGTTAAAAGTGACGAGGGTTCGAGCGGCCTGGCCACTATCTAGTAGAGAGACAAGGGCATTGATCTCATTTAAGGGGGCCTCATGAGAAATCAAACGACCAAGTTTCTTATTGTCAGGGTAGAACGATCTTAGAAAAAAGGGGATGTCTTGATCAGGCTTAACTTTTCCTCCCCAGGTTCCAATAAGTTTTTTACCCCTAATAAAATCAAAAGGATCACATTCGATCTTGGTATGTTTGGGAACATTTCCTGCAAGGACACAGAGCCCTGTTTGGTCTTTCACTGCTTTAAAAGCAAACTCCATTACCTCTTTTTTACCAACAGCTTCAACTGCAAAATCGACTCCTTCCCCATTGGTGATTGAGTCAAGGGAGGGAAGGAGATTATCTGGATTATAAAGCAGAGTATGAGTTGCTCCAAGCTCTCTTGCTAGGGTGAGTTTTGAAGGTTCTAAATCGATTGCGATAATCTTTTTGGCTTTTTTTGTAGTTGCTGCAATGAGAGCACTGAGACCAATCCCACCAAGTCCAAAGAGGGCAATAACGGAGTCTGGAGTAAGGGTCAATTCATTATAAATGATCCCCGCTCCTGTGGGGATTGCACATCCAAATAGAGAAGCTTCCTTCAGGGGAATATCTGAAGGAATGGGAATAAGGCGGTTTTCGGCAATCACTGCGTATTCTAAAAAAGTACTGATAGGCCCAGAATTCACCTTCAGGTCGCCACATCGGTAGACAGTTCCTTTAGCATCAATTCCATCTCCCTTAATCCATGTCAGAATAACTGGGTCAGCTATTTTTACTTTTGTAATATTGGGTCCCACATCAACAACGACCCCCGCCCCTTCGTGTCCAAGTGTATGAGGTAAAAATCTGTCGGGACCTTTCAGCCCTTTGATTTCATTGAGTTGTGTACGGCAAATTCCACTGTATTTTATTTGGACAAGAACCTGGCCTTCTTGCAACTTTGGAATTTCGAGTTCCATAAGCTCAAGAGGGGCCCCACATTCTGTTAAAACGGCAGCACGGGACTTCATGATTTTTTCTTACACCCAACCGTAATAAAATAATGGGCAAGAGGAAGGTGTCCGGTATGGACAATTTCATCATTGGCAGCAAACATAAAGACAAACTCGAAATGCTCTCGCATCTCTGCTTCTAATCTTTCATGGGAATAAATGTTGATGTGACCTTTTTTAGAAACTTCAGAGGCAAAATCTTGAGAAATCTTGCTCGGGGTTCCAATGACACAGAGCCCTTCAGGGGTTAATTGGTTAGCAATTCCTCCTAAAAAGTCATGCGCATGTTCTGGAAGGATATGCTCAATCACATCGAAATTAACAACTGCATCCCAATTGCCCGTGCCTTCACTTTTCAAAAAGTCACCCGTTTCAAATTCTACAAAAGGTTCTTTGAAATTTTTTTGCGCCTGGACGATTGCATTGTCATCAAAGTCGATCCCTTTTGCAAATCCGCATTCCTTACCGATTAGGAAGGTTCCAAGACCTTCGTTGCAACCGATATCCAGAACCCGTCTGCCTTCTCCAATGAGCTTGGAAGCAAATTTATAGTATGACATGCAATGCAAAACCCGTCTTGGGGTTTTATGGAACCAAAACGAAGCATACCGTCCCAGGTCGATTTCAGGAACTTTTTGCATGAGTTCTTCTGTGACACAGGACCAATTCGATTTAGATTCTTTCATTATTTACTTGTCTCGTTTGCCGTTGCGATAAAATATTCCTGCGCCTGAGTAGTGATGGCGGAGCGACTAAGGGGCTCGTAATAATCGGGGCGAGCACTTAAATCTACAGGAGCAAAAGCATTCATGACACGAATATCGGTGCTCCAGCGAGTTGCTGTCCCATTATTAACCACGGACCCATGAACGGTCGACAGGCTAAAGGCAATTGCTTGCCCTAATTTTAAAGGAATTGCAATCATATCCTTTCCAACTGAAGGATCCATCACCTTAGGAGCATAGAGAAACCCTAGTTTATGCTTGGCGGATCCTTTGCGAACATCTTCATCAGGGTTCTCAATTTGCATAGTAGGAAAATGGTTTTCTGGAAGGGAATGAGATCCTGTCATGACTTGAAGCGCGGAAGGTGCGGCAACATCTACATAGGGGATAAGCACAGAGAGTTCGTAGGGGGAACCACCATAATAGGTGTCTCTGTGGTAACCGATATTGTCTTGGGGTTTTCCAGGGCGAGTCATTCTTAAGTATGGGTTGCGCTGAACACAAAGATCAAGTCCCATGAAGGGTTTAAATAATGGAAGTTGTTTTTCGATGATTGCCTTTCCGAATTGTTGTTTCCGGAAGAATTCAGTCATCTTAATCTGAATATCGGTATGCTGCGTATCATCTTCAACTTCAGCATGATATTCTTCTAGAGGAATGTTTCTTCCTAACAGCTCGTTTAAGTGTGTCTGAAGGGCCTCACGCGCCTTTAGCACAGGTGCAGGATCGATAAAATCGATAACAACCCACCCTTTTTCAGAGAAATGTTCAATATCAATCATAATTAACCTCTTTTTTATGAACCCCGACACATAGGAGATAGTGCGCCATCGAACTAAATCCGGTGTGCATGGTTTCATCGTTCATTCCAAAAGGAAAGACTTGATAGAAATAGTTCATCATCATTTCAACAAGACGCTTTTGGGTGTACATATTGACATGTCCCAACTGGCTGGCTTTAGAAGCATAGGGGGCTGCTGTAATGTTGGGCGTGCCAATGACACAGATTCCATTTTCACTCATGTTTTTATGTACTGTTTCAAAGTATATATTTTCAAATTCTGGGAGAATATGCTCTACCACGTCAAGGGAAACAACACCATCAAAAGATCCATAGGTTTTGCCCATGAAATCATCATGAAGAAAATGGAGCTTCTCATTCTTCATATTTACCTTGGCCGCTTCCAGAGCAGGTTGATCAAGATCAACGCCAGTATATTTGGTGGTATCCTCTGACAAAATTGTTGCTCCGATTCCATCGCTACATCCAAGCTCTAAGATATGGTGACGACATCCAAGCATTTTTGCGGAAAATTTATATCGAGAGAGGACGAAACCGAGACGTTTCGGATCATTCCTAAAGTTGAAAGACCAATGGGGACCAAATTTATAGGTATGTTCCGAAAATAGTTTTGTCGTCGCATCCCATGCAGTTTTTTCATCCATTTTCGCACTCCTTTCACGGATCTTATCCGAGTAAGTATTTTTAGAGAAGTGAAACTTGAACTTTTCCCTGTGGCTTGCCACAAGGGAGAATATATGGATATATTAGATTCCACAATACGGCCGATCCGAAGGGGAAATTCTCAAAACACCCCGTTGCTTGCTGTAGGAGATAGGGAATTTTAGGATGTGTCAGTTTATTTAAAAAAAAGAGAGAGTTTAGCTAAAGGTTAATAACCTTATGTCTTTTGATAAGAAGAAGCGTAGATTTTAGACGTTTTTTCCTCCAGTAGCCACCTTTTTCAGCACTACCCCTGAAATTCTTAAAAAGACGACATTTTAGTGTTGCTGGATTTACGAGATTATCATGTTGGGCGTACAGGGACAAAGTTGTTCCTTGTATAAAAACTTAGAATTTGTTAAAACTTTTCTGGTTTGAATATGTTTCGCAATTTTATACTATTTATCTGCTTATTCTTTGTGTCTCTTCAGGCAGAAGGGACTCGTATTTTAAGTTTGGATGGGGGAGGCGTTCGTGGAGTCGTATCTCTTGAGCTACTGCGTCTTCTGCAGAATGAATCATCAATCAATATTCATGAAGACTTTGATATTTATGCTGGAACTTCAACAGGATCTATTATTGCTGTTGCTCTTGCTTCTGGACTTTCGGTTAAGGAGCTATTGCATGAATATAATGCATTAAGTTCTTATGTCTTCGGTAAAAAAAGTCACTTCTCACTCTTTCGTCCAGAGTACGAAAATAAAAGACTTCGAACAGCTCTTAAAAAAATATTGGGTTTTTGTGGGATAACTGAAGAAACACTTATTAAAGATTTGTCCAAAAAAATTGTATTAACCACGGTTAATTTAGATTCTCAATCTCCTCCGCATCGGTGGCATATGGATGTCATTGAAAACATAACTCCCCATGGGGGAAATATCAAGGTGATTGATGCAATATTAGAGTCTACAGCCGCCCCCACCTATTTTCCTTCGCTTCATGGGCATATTGACGGAGGCATGGCGATGAATGATCCTTCACTTTGCGCTTTAATGTTTGCTTATCAGCCGCATGATGATCTTAGGGATTTTACTATTCTTTCATTAGAAACAGGTTATTATCCTCATTTTATTAAGAACGATGAATCTTGGGGCACTCTAAAGTGGGGTATGCTTGGTTCTCATGAAAGTGGTCGTCTCCCAATACTAAACTTAATTATGGACGTAGAAGAGCAAATACCTGAACAAATTTTAACAAAGTTCCTAGGGGGACAATATAAAAAGATTGATATCCCCTTTTCTAAGGAGATGATCTTGGACGATTATAAGGAAGTTCCCGAACTAATCCAATGTACCCAAAAATATATAACCTCTCACCCTAACAAATGGAAAGAAGATTGTAATTGGGTGCGTCAGCAATTCCACGCTGACAAATGGTGGTATCGGATTATGTCACCTTTCTATAGGTAATTTTGAGATGAATTTTCTGATCGATCTGCTTGAATGCCCTTCTTCAGTCCTAAAGATCTAGGTTAATAGGAAGGTTCCGAAAATAATTTTGTTTTCCCATCCACTTTAGCACAGCAGCTCTTGTAACTCCAAATAATTTAGTTATAAAATCATACGATGCTTATTCCTAATGAATAAAGAACAGTGGCTAAGGATTTTTTAGCCGCTGCTTCTGGCTTTGAACATTTATTGCCGAAGATGAAACTGCACCCGCAACTCTTACATTTATAGTGTTGCTGTTTTCTAATATGACCACTTTAACCAGCTTTTTCTCATGGCATTTTTTACAAGAATTCATCTTGACTCTCTAAATCTGTGATTATAAAAAAGACCGGAATCTCATCAATTACTTTTTAATTAAACACTCTCAAATAAAGCGAAATCGGGAGAAAAGATCTCAACTTTTTCGGAAGGTTGAAGCATCAGTGGAATAATAAATAATCCCAGTGTTCTTTACTCTTTTTAAATAACCTGTTACTCGATGAACTATATTCTTATCAAGCAACCTATCCCTTTCCTTAAATATTTTATTTATTAATCCAAAGGCTTTTGTTCTAATTACTGAAGTTTCTTTATAATTTTTTTCTGTTAAATAACCATTAAAAAACTGGGTTAGTCGGTAGGAGTCTATCCTTCCATTTTTAATTTTATCAGTTGGAAAATCTTTTGCAAATTTTTCTAAAAAACCTCTGAACACCTCTTCTAAAGAAGTTATTATATCATTATCTAAGCCGGTTTTTCTATAAATTTTTTTTTACTGACCTTTCCGAAGAAAAACTATACAGTACTTGTAACGGAATAGAATTTATTTTTTCCAAAATACACTCACAATTTAGTAAAATAAACTGACATAGCCTAAAATCCCCTATCCTCGTGGCAAGCCACGGAGGGGAGTGTGAATCTTAACCTATGTATAGAACATATTGTCAATATGAGCTTTCCCTGCTTTTGTAGACACTCCTAGCATGGACTATTCTCATATTTTTCTTCAAATTTCACTGGGCTTAAATATCCCAGTGTCGAATGCTTCCTCTTATTGCTATAGAGCAGCATTCGATATAGTTAAATATTTCTCAAATTGAACATTCCAGACACTGCTCTCCAATCAATTTTTTAGTTAATTGGATTGTTGGATTAACAGCCTACGTTTTACAAGAGAAAAAACCGTCTATCAACATTGGGAAGCTTCCGCTTAAGTTTCTAACTATGTATTTTTTCAAAATCGAATGCGCGTTATTTAATGAAGTTTTCTTTTTTGTACGCTGATGGAGGGAGAGTATGATAAGGGAGCGAGCGATAGCGGACCAAAAAAAACAAGTGGTGAAAAATTTTTTTAAAAGTTAGCTTCTTCTTTCCAGAGAAGACCTGAAGTATAAGAGTTTTATAGAAAATAACAGTTATTAGCAATTTTCTACGTATTTTTTTGAAATTATGATTGAAATTAAGGTTTATTGGGTCTGAGCTATGCAAATGCTTGATATCCTGATGAATAGCTTGAATCTTATATCCCCAGTCGGGTTTTTCAATACCATCACCAAGGATAATATCATGTTTATAAAAATATCGATGTGCCTTAGAAACACTTGATTTGAGCCAAAATTTGAGTGAAAAAAAATCCCTTGAGACTGATGTATCTTCTAAAAATTGGTCGTCGCTTGAAATTTCAAACAGGGAAAGGTCATTACAATTTTGGATGACCTCCCATTTGTTAAAATTTTTGCAGGCTTTTTCAAGAAAGTTCATTCCATCAGCTGAAGTTACTGGATAAACATCGTGCTTCTCAGGCCAAAAGAGGAGGGGGTGTAGGTGATAGGCTTTTGCAAGTAGGTTATTCTCATCGATCCTCCAGTACATGTGACTGGGGTGTGTGCCGATTTTTCCATCCGACATTAGTAAACACTTCGCTCGGTGGTGCAAATTGTGTACTGTTGCAACAGCGAGTTCTTGGGGTAACCAGGTGACAATTCCTTCAGAACTCTTTTTCTTCTTTTCTTCTGAATACTTTTGATATTTTTGAAGAGACATTCGCGATGAACAAATCGAAACAAGACGAATTTTTCGCTTTACTGCATTTTCGCAATAGGTGAAAACGCCTGTTGAAACAACACTATCTGGTGAAAGGAAAATAATAGGAGAGCTAATTTTATTTGCTTCTGCAATTGCGTCTGAATGGCATTTTAAAAGGATTTTAAAAGGGCAGGTTTCAGGAGACAGTTTGGTGATTCTGAAAATAACATCGCACGAAGACTCAAGGATTTGATAAATGCTCGAGCTTATAATTTGGTCTTTCCCAACTTCGTTCGTATAGATAATATAGTTTGGTCTTATGGATAAATCCCTTAGATTTCCGGCAGAAAATTGAGTTGGGAGAGAAAGTTCCAAAAAAGTATTGGTGTACTTTACCCCCCATACCACATTGATGATTTGAAGTTTCATATTATATTTGACATCCTTAATTTCAACCGATACACCCCAGGTTGTAGCAGGAGTAGATTTGAGATTCAATTAATTCGGCAATTTTTTTTTATTCAAGTAGCCAGCGGCCAATATAGAAATTGAATCTTGAAGGCTTCGAGGCTTTGTGCGGACAGTTTCGTAAAGCTTTTTGCAGTTAAGTGCTGTTATTTTTGGGTGTGGGTCTCCTTCCAAGTCATCCAAAGCAATCGGCTTAATGAATGTTTTTGCAATATTGAGGCTTTTGCATACCTTTAGCGCTAATGCGTAGCGATTGAAGGTTTCTTTCCCCCCAACGTTTATCAACCCTGTAATATTCTGATCGATAAGCTCTTGAATAATAGTCACAAGATCATTGATATGGAGGGGACAGAATACTTGATCGGTCGCTGCACGGACTGTTCTTCCCTGCATTAAAGTTTTCATCATCTCATCCAAAAGTGAATCATCGCCAATCGAAGTGGAATAGATTTTAGATAGACGGAGCATTAAATAATTTCCATTGGTGGCGTCATGAATCCTCTCCTCTAATTCATTCTTTTGTTTTCCGTATGCATTGATAGGACTTGTGGGTGAGGATTCTGTATACCCTCCTTTTCCTCCATTGAAGACATAATCTGTTGAGAATAAGATAGGGAAAAGCCTCATCTCTGTGCACTGTTTCGCAAGGCGGAGCGTACCTGCAACATTGATTGCGTAGGTTTTTTCAGGATGTTTGTTACAGTCGCTCATATTTGTGCATCCAGCGGCAATGATAGCGTGGGTCTCAGTCGAGAGTGGCAATGTTTTTAAATTCGGAGCGCTCAGATTGATTAGATAGGGAGATTCTCTGTGGTGTGTGTAAATAGCAGGATTTAGGGATGCAGTAAGGTGCTTTCCAATAAACCCCTTAGATCCGATGACAAGTAGCTTTTTACTCATTTAGGCAAAGAACTCTTTCGAACTGCTTTTTAGATTGCAAATTCCAGAGGTAGGCATACTCTCCGTTTGCTTCAATGAGCTCATCGTGCGTTCCTGTTTCAGCAACTTGACCGTTATTGAGAACAATAATCTGGTCTGCGGAGACTACTGTCGAAAGGCGGTGAGCGATGACGACAAGTGCACACTGATCTCGGCACTTTTCAAGTGTTGCTTGAATGATCTGTTCGTTATGGCTATCGAGGTTACTTGTTGCTTCATCAAAGATCATGATTTCAGGCCTTCTGATTAATGCTCGTGCGATAGCAATACGCTGCGCTTCTCCTCCTGAGATCTTATATCCATGTTCTCCTAAGGGAGAGTCAAGTCCGTTGGGAAGGTTATTAATCACCTCATAACATCCAGCTGTTTTACAAACCTCGAGGACATTCTCGTCTGTCGCATCTGTTCCAAAGCAGATATTTTCGCGTGCGGGATCATTAAAGATGATGGTATTCTGAGACACGACACCAAGTTTTGATCGCCAGCTTCGAATGTCGTATGTGCTTAATTCAACATCATCAACAAGAATTTTCCCCTTGGTCGGCTCAAATAAGCGGGTAATAAGGCTGACTAAGGAGGTCTTTCCGGCTCCTGAAAGTCCAACAATAGCTGTCAATTTTTGGTGAGGAATAAAGAGAGAGACGTTGTTTAAGGCAGGTTCTTTTTTTAAGGAGTAATTAAAGGATACATTACTAAATTCAAGCCCTCTTTGAATTTTTACTGCCTCTATTCCTCCAGTTGGCTCAAATCCTTTGTCATCTAGGGTCAGAATGTCATTGAGCTTTATAATCGAACCGCTTTGAGAAGCGATTGTACCAAAATAATTTAGAATTTCTCTTGCAATGGTTGTAAAACGGTATGCTGTTACCGTATAGGTTAGTAAGAGAGGGAGGGAATGCTCGCTAGTAACAACTAGAAATAGAGAACTTATTGCAATGGTTGCAGCCATCATGATCATGCTAAAGACTTCACCAGCTGCTGCCAGTAGCGCTTGTAGTTGGGAGCTTCCTTTCTGATACTCCTGCATTTTCTTCATCACCGATCGACTTCGGTAGAGAATGATTTTTTGCATTCCGAAAATGTGAATGAGCTTGATTCCATTGATTGCTTGAACAACATCATTATTGTATTGCAGCAATTTGTTTGCACATTCTTCTGAGAACCGACTAATGACTGAAAGAATTTTCTTATAACCAAGACCTGAGATAAGAAAGAATGCACTAAAAAAGAGGGTTAAAGGGATAGATATCTTAAAAAGGACAAGGCTTAGGACTCCCAATACGCAAGACTGAACGATAATCTTATGGAGAGATTGGAGCATGGGGATGATTGCATTTGAGGGAATCTGTGTGTAAGAGGCGAGTCCCCCCGTTTTGTAATTGCTGACCGTTGAAAAGTCAAATGAGAGGATGTGAGAGTAAATATTCTGATGGACATCACAACTAATGCGAGCGTTGAGTTTTGCAGCTTGCAAAGCTGAAATATACATAATCAGAGACTTCAAAATCTGTGCAAAAATCGCAGCAATCACCATCAAAATAAAGAGCTGATTTGTAGAAAGCTCTTCAAGATGGGATATTCGCGCAATTCTAGACAAGATGGGCTTTCCATTGAAAGCTCCTAGCCCCCTTCCATTTAGGATATACAGGGAGCAAAGGAGGAGGGCAAATGTCATTCCTTCAAAAAATGCAGCGAGGCATCCTGGAGTTGAAATAAGAAAGAACCTAATCAGGTCCTTCTTTTTCCTCTTGAAAATGACACTGTAGATATTTCGAATGTATTCTTTTCTTTTCTTTATCATAACCTATCGATCTTTACCAATCTGGGGTATCA
Organism: uncultured Chlamydia sp.; assembly: GCA_946127115.1. Lineage (GTDB taxonomy): Bacteria > Chlamydiota > Chlamydiia > Chlamydiales > Simkaniaceae > Neptunichlamydia. The sequence goes on along the minus strand of CAMGYI010000001.1, from coordinate 1,182,909 downwards.
ACGTAACCAAAATAAAATAGGAAATCATTGTAGCGTGCCTTGAAAGTCTCTTTGTGGCTCTCTTCAAAGTGAGTTTCCCAAGAGCCAATCTGACCACTTCTAAAGGTATTATTCCATTTACTTACTAAATCGTCTATACCAAATAAGCGGTCACAAATCCGTATGATTTGAGCTCTAGAGAGGTCTTTTCCATAAGCGTTTACAATTTTGCTCACTTCACTGATCTGAGAAAGTTTATTCCCTTTTCCCTTTGGTCCCACTAAGTTTTCGAATCTAATAATAATAGTGTTGTGGGATTGAGCAATATCTATGCAGGGCTCAATATAATTCTTAAAGTCAACAGGTGAGAGATCATTATGCTCTAAAATGGCTGTAAGCTTTTGACTAAAGTTCAACTCTGCCCAGTTGTGAATGATGTTTGTAAGAACATCTTGAGATTTCTCTGTTTTTGATAGGAGCTTGATGCTGTCGGCCACCTCGTGATTAAAAAAAATATTATCTAAATGATAGACGTAAGAAACAAAAACGTCTCTCAAGTCTCTTACAAGGAAAATAATGAGCTGCTCAGGTGATGGACTCATTTCGGTCTCTGTCATAATGATAGTGTGTTCAAAACCAGAAAAACTTACTCTGGGGATCAAGGAAATCGCTTTTCCGACGAGGTGTGACCCTGATTTAGGAATTGTAACAACAAGGGGAGAGGACTCAACACTTGCAAATGATGATGTGAAGGAGAATAAAGCCAGCAAAAATAGGAACTGTAGTTTTGACTTATTCATATGTAATTACCAATTGAATCATTTATGGAATGAACCAGTAGTAGTCTCCCGTGTAACCAACGTTTTCGAAGAAGGCTTTCCATTCGTCAACGTGCATGATCGTTTTTGCGGTAAGATTCCAATGATACATGAGCTCTTTTTCTTTCTCATTGCGGTAGGCATCGACAGTGATAAAACTATTTTTCCGGGAAACCCGTTTAATTTCCTGGAGCGCACGGGTAAGCTCAGGCTTTTCGAGATTGTGAACAGTGTTAATTGAGATAACAAGATCGAAAGAATTATCTTTGTAAGGGAGGTCAATAGCATTGGCGGTTTTAAGAAACGGCTTGACTTCCTCTATTGCTTTCTTGATAGCGTAGTCAGAGATATCGCATCCTGCAACGGTAATATTCGGAATAAGACGCTTAAAATCGTAAAGCATAAATCCTTTAGCGGCTCCAATATCAAGAATAGAGCTTTTGTCGCTGAGGTTGTACTGGCTTTGGAATGTGGGTACAACAGGGGTCCAGAATTGCTCCATGTATCTAAATCCTCCATAACCGTGGCGGCGGTCACCATCAAAGAAGTCCTTGCCGAACTGTCTTGCTATTGAGCGGTCTTCTCCAGTTTTGGTTGCACCCCTTTCTTTGACGTTTCGTTTCGTTTTTGGATAGTTAATGAGAAGATCGATTTCTTGTCCCATGATTTCCTTATGCCTTGTGGATATATTCAAGTGGTTTTTGATTGATGGAGTTAAAGTGGGAGTTGACCCAACTGACAGTTTGATTGATTCCATTCTCGAGGGAGATTTTAGGCTCCCAACCAAGCTCAGTACGGATTTTAGTAGAATCGATGGTATAGGCCTTGTCTTGACCGAGGCGCTCGGGAGCAATCTCGGTAGAGTTTTCGAAAGAAACACCCATTTTGTCGCAGATGGTTTTGACAACCTCTTTAACAGCGACCCCTCGATCGGGTGAGATGTGGTAGATCTCACCGATTCTACCTTTTTCCATGGCAAGGAGCTCACCATTGGAGACATCACGAATATGGATATAGGATTTAATGGCAACACCGCCCCCATGAAGGCCAATCTTCTTATTGTTTTTGAGATAGATGGCGGTGCGAGGGATGATTTTAAAGAGTTGTTGGTGTGCACCGTAAACATTTGTAGCGCGGATCATCACAAGAGGAAAGTTGAAATTTTTATAAAATGTAAAAAGGGACATGTCGCCTGCAGCTTTTGAGGCGGCGTAAGGGGTGGATGGGTTTAGAGGAGTAGCTTCCTCAATAAATCCTTCGCAGGTGCCGTAGACTTCAGGGGAGGAAATGTGGACATACTTCTTGAGAAATTTTTTATCTTTAAGAAGATTGGCAAGTGAGGTGAGGGCAACTGCATTGGTTTGAAACCAATGGTCAGGATTCTCCCAGCTCGGTCCAACTTCACTTTGCGCTGCAAAGTTAACAATATATTCGGGCTCAAATGCTTCTAGAAGGCGGTCAAGTTTGTCAAGGTCTTGATTCAGATCGATCTGTTCAAACGTGAAGTGAGGGGAATTTTTTGCGCGATAGGGAAGAAAGAGAGCATCTTTTTCAAGAGATCGGCTGACGCCGGTCACTTCATACTCTCCCTTTTCAAGAAGGAGGTCGATAAAATCACTTCCAGAAAATGAGTTGCTACCAATAACGAGGACTTTTTTCATCTCTTGTCTCCTAAAAAGGGCCAGTAAAAGAAGCATCAGGGACGTCAAGCGGGCCTGCACTTCGGTATTCGAGTAATTCTTGGAGAAGCGATTGCGCTTTGGAAGGAAATCGCATCATCTTAAACGTTTCCATCGCAATGTCGCGGTGGGACGGATAGTAGTGGTTTGCAAGAGCCCAGCTAGTGGGACTATGGCGGTCGGGATAGGTGACTCGTGTGGGGGGCGCTTTTAAATCGTTGAAGGCTTCTTCGGCAATTGATGCGATAACTTCGGCAGCGAAACCGCAGCTTTTCCAATCGGGGTCTGCAACAAGAAGACGGCCGGTTTTTCGTACTGACTTGATGAGGGTTTCTCTGTCAAACGGCTTGACACTTCGAAGGTCTATGAGTTCGACACTTACCCCTTCCTTTTCTAATATTTCGACGGCTTTACGGGTTTCTAAAACCATATGCGATGTGGCGGCGATAGTGATGTCAGATCCTTCTTGAACGACATGCGCTTTCCCAATAGGAACTTCATACATTTCTTCAGGGACATCACCATGAGTACTGTGAAGCCATCGATGTTCAAGAAAGACAACGGGGTTATTGTCCTTAACAGCAGAGATTAAGAGTCCTTTCGCATCATAAGGGGTGGAGGGCATGACGACTTTGAGACCTGGAATATGGGCGAATAAACTTTGTAATGATTGTGAGTGTTGAGGGCCTTGTCCCCATCCGCGTCCCATTACAAGACGGATGACAATTGGTGCAGTCATCTTGTCACCGAACATGTAGTGCCATTTAGCAGCATTATTGATCAACTGGTCAAGAGCCAGAAGGAAAAAGTCAACGCGTTGGTGAGTCATAATGGGGCGCATTCCTCGAATGGCGCAACCAATAGCAACACCGGTCATCGTGTTTTCAGATGTTGGCATATCCATTACACGATTGGAACCAAATTTCTCTTGGAGCCCGATAGTTGTCCCAAATGTTCCCTTAGGATCAGGAACACCCAACCCCATGAGGTAAACAGATGGGTCGGATTCAAGCAACTGGGAGGTCCCCTCTAAGATAGCTTGATTAAATTTAATATCTCTTGTCATGGGACTACTCCGCGTACGTCAGTTCATAGTCTAGGTCAAATTCTGGGAGGGGGCTTTCTTTTGCAAAGGCAAAAGCCTCATCGATTTCTCTCTGGAGGGTTTCTTTCATAGAATTAATATCTTTTTCAGCAATAACATTTTCTCTAATGAGTTTGCTTTGGTAGTTTGCAACCGGACATTTCTCTAACCAGAAATTAAACTCATCATGTGTACGATAACCAAGACCGGTATCGTAGTCAGGACCGCAGTGCTCTCGGTAGCGATATGTATTAAGCTTGATAAAAGCAGGGCCATTTCCGTTGCGGATCGAGTCGATCGCCTCTTTTGCGATAGAGTGACTTTCTTCAACGTTGTTTCCGTCTCCCTCCTTTGCAAATATCCCGTGTGCTTCAGCGATTTTGCATAAGTTGCGGGTCTCTGGCTGTCTGACATCAATTGGGGAGTAAACAGAATAGAGGTTGTCTTCGCAGACATAGAGCATGGGAAGGTTTTTTAGAGCAGCAAAGTTGAGACACTCACCAAAGACTCCCTCTTCAGTGGCTCCTTCCCCAAAGTAGGAAACCGTTATTTTTTTATCTTCTTGAAGAAAGGAGGTAAAAGCGAGCCCTGTGGCAACGGGAATGCTATTTGCTACAATGGGAGTAGAGCCCATCATGCCAACAGATTGATCTACAAGGTGCATGGATCCTCCACGCCCTAAAGAGCAGCCCGTTTTCTTGCCGTGAATTTCAGCGATCATCGTTTTAAGATCACCACCTTTTGCGAGGTAATGGGCATGGGCACGATGATTACTCATTACGAGATCATCACTATTGAGGGCTTCTGAAACTCCAACAGCAATTGCTTCTTGTCCAATGCTGAGGTGAGTTGGGCAGCGCATTTTTTGCTCAGAATAACGATTAGCAATGTTTTCTTCAATCATTCGGATGCGGAGCATTTTATAAAATAGATCTGCTTTGTTCACTTGAGTAGCCTCGTCAGGAATTTGTTAAAGGGAATTTTTTTGATCGGTTCTTTGTTACCAATAATTTGTACGTTGAGAGCAGATGCAATCGAGCCAAAGAAACCAGCAAGTGATATGGGGTACTTCTTTGCAGCACACATAGCGGCCAAGGAGAAAAAGCTATCACCAGCTCCTACTCGATCAATAGCGTTCGAGACAAGGGCGGGGACTCTAATATCGCGTTCTTCTTCAGAAGAGCAGAAGACTCCATCGACTCCTTGGGTAATGCAAATATTGCGGCACTGAAGCACCTTAGAAATATCAGCAGAAATACCCTCCATTGAACTGTATCTGTCATGGGCCGAAAGACGGAGCTCTGGCTCATTAAGGGAAATCATATCGGCGCGGCGGTAATGAGTTACGACATTGAACCCTCGATTTCCACTATTTGTCTGGGTATTAACAGCTAAAAAGTTTGGAAGTGCAGAAAGGGCATCGACAATCAGTGGATTGGTAAAACCATTTCCAAAGTCGCAAACTAAAATGAGATCAAAGTCTTTAGTGTGGTCACCTAGGTAGGTAATGACATGGTCTGTTTCCGCTTCTGTGAGAAGGGGACCGTCTGTCGAATAGGTTTCAAAAAGCTTGGATAGGCGGTTGCCATCTTGGAGAACGTATCGTTTTTTAGTTAGAGTTGAATGTTTAGATTGCGTTACGAATTCTTTTTGAATTTTTGAATCCAGGAGATCATCAATAAGTGAAAGATGGGAACACTTTGCACCAAGTGAGGTCAGGAGAGTGACATGATTAGAAAACTGAGCAATGTGATTTGCAATAATTAGTGAACCACCAAGGTAGCGTTCATTTTGACCACAGCGTGCGACCATATGGAGGCCTTTCCCTGATTGTCCCATCGGGTAGGCAAACTGATACTCATCAATGATGGCGTCCCCCACAACTAGAACACGTAGATCCTTGAGCTGCTCTACTTTGTTAAGCAGGTCATTAATGGTGTATTGCTCTTTTATCTCTGCAAGAAATCCACGGAGCTCAGGGGTGGTATTTTCGCAGTAGCGGTTGAGAAGAGAAGAAGAACTAAAGACGATGTCGTCAGTGTAGAAAACGGAACCATGTTCAGCGTGCACAGCGTGCACCTCATCGGCAATTTTTCCGGTCACATCATCGGCATGGTTAGCATACTCTTTCCCTTTTACGTAAATATTCGGTTTGATTTTCTTGATGCAACTCACTGCATCAGGGCTGTCATTGAGAACGACATAATCAACGCAGTTTAATGATGCCAAAGTCTCCGCTCGGAGCGCTTCATTAAAAGCGGGACGATCAGGTCCTTTATTGACGAATCGGTCAGGTGTGATAGAAACAACAAGTTTTGTTCCTTGCTTTTTAGCCTCTTTGAAGTGGCGAATATGTCCAGGGTGAAGCAGATCAAAAACCCCATGGCAATGGACAATTTTTTCCCCTTCCTTTTTTTCTGCCTCAAGGAGTTTTCCGAGTTCTTCAAATGTTTTTATTTTATTTTGCATGGCTTAATTGCGTGGGTGCTTCATTTGGGGTGAGTTTAAAGTTCCATGAATCAATGATTGTGTGCAATAGAAAAAAGTGTCCCATTTCAACAAGGCCATAGTCGATAATCGGTAGGTAAAAATTAAGGTTGCCTTGCGCTCTTAATGGATTGTGAGGCTCAAATCCGCTAAGAGTGACGATCGGAATACCCTTTGATTTGGCAGTAGCTGTTCCGTTTAAGATGTTTTGTGAATTCCCAGAACTACTAATACATACTAAAAGGTCATTTGGCCTTAGTAATAAATTGAGGGGTCGAGAAAAAACTTGCTCGTATCCAAAATCATTAGAAATGCAAGTCATTACATTGGAGTCGTAAAGGGTTTGTGCAGGGATTTGCAACGCGTTTAGAAGATCAATGGCAAAGTGAGAAGCAATTCCTGCACTTCCGCCATTCCCAATGACAAAAACTGTTCCATCCTTTTCTTGAGCTTGTATCAAAAAAGCGTGAAAAATTTGAAGAGACTGCTTCTCATTTAAAGCTTTGTCGGAAGACGAAAATTTACATTTACTGACAACATTATTAAGCTCACTAAATCGTTTTGAAAACATGACTGCTCCTTTTACGAGAGGTATTGAAACCAGATTTTTGTTGCATCTGCAATGTTATTTGGATCCCATAGTGGAGCTTCGCGAAAATCTTCGATTTTTTCGAGGAGCTGTTTTACCCCCTCTTCAAATGGAGTTTCGGTTTTGAATCGCAGCATCTCTTCTATTTTTGTTGTGTCGGCAAAAGTACACTCAGGTTCTCCAGGGCGCTTGGGGATATTGACGGAGTCTCCGCAAAGAAGTTCTACAATGCGATTCACGGAATAATGGCTTCCACTACCAACATTGAAGATTTCTCCGCTGACAGATGAGCCTGCAGCAGCAAGAAAAGCACGTGCAACGTCTTTAACAAAGGTAAAGTCGCGAGTTTGTGATCCATCTCCGACGACAGTCATCGGTTTGTTGTTGAGTTTTTGTGTGAGAAAAACTCCAAAAACAGCTCCATAGGTTCCTGTGGTTCGAGCGCGGGGGCCATAAACGTTGAAGAGGCGCAACGAAAGGCATGGCATTTTATAAACTTGCTCCCAATGCATGACCAATTCTTCACCCAAAAATTTAGTCAGTGCGTAAGGATATTGAGGCTGAACGGGTGCATCTTCTGAAGTGGGATAGTTTTCTGGAATGCCATAACATGATGATGAAGCGGTGTAGAGAAATCGTTTTACGCCTGCTTTTTTTGAACATTCAAGAACATTAAAAGTCCCATCCACATTCACTTCGAAATAATCACGCGGAGCCTCGATCGAAGGAACGACATCAGCCAAGGCTGCCAAATGAAATACCCAGTCGACACCCTCAAAATAAGGGAGGATTGCATTTGTTGAGCGGATGTCTGCTTCAACAAACCTGAGGTTGGGACTGTCCTTAAACTCATCAAAGTTTGAGAGTCTCCCTGAACGGAGGTTATCTAATACAATGACTTCATGGCCATTTTCTAGTAGAAGTTGTGTGAGGTGACTGCCAATAAATCCAGCGCCACCTGTTACAAGTGCTTTCATTGGAGATTGACTGCCTTCATTGTTTTGATATTAAAGTATCGCTTATCATCCAGAGAGTTAGGGAGTTTTCCATCCTCAAAAGCCTCAACAAGGCTGTCAACAGCATCTTGGATGGAATAGTTTGGTGTAAAGCCGAGTCTGTCAGCAATCTTTTGAGAGGATACATGGTAAGAGCGATTATCATCGGTCGGAACCTTCTCAAGATCGACCGATCTTTTCTTCCCAACAGTAGATTGGACGATATTTCCGAGTTCCTGCACCGAGTGATTATGGTATCCTACATTGAAAGTTTCTCCTTGGATTTTTTCCGTTGGCGCTTCCAAAACATGCAAATAAGCACGTACCATATCGCGTACATGAATATTGGGGCGAAGCTGATCTCCTCCCATAACCTTGATCCTTCCAGTATTAAAAGCCAGGTTTGTCAGAATGTTGACGACAACGTCAAGGCGTTGGCGGGGAGCATACCCACAGACAGTAGCGGGTCTGAGCACGCAACATGTAAAGTTTTCATCTTGATAGTTTAGAAGAATTTTTTCGCAGGCTGCTTTAAATTTCGAGTAATCGGTTAGAGGCTTGAGTTCCATGTCTTCTGTGACATTAGGAACAGCTTTAACGCCATAGACTGAAGATGATGAAGCATATATAAACCGCTTGATTCCCCCTTTTTTTGCTATTTGAACGAATGGCTCAAAAGGATCAAGGTTGATTGACTTCCCAAGGTCTGGATTGAGTTCAAAGCTAGGGTCATTTGAAATGCAGGCAAGGTGAATGACAAAATCACAGGCTTCTTCATTTAAAGCAGCTTCCATTTCTTTAAGGTTGCGAATATCACCCTTAATAAGTTTGAGTTTAGGGTGATTTCTGACGCTATCAAAGACGTTTTTCCCATAAAGGAAAAGATCATAAACTGTCACTTCATAACTAGCACTCAATAACGCTGGAACAAGAAGCGATCCAACGTAGCCTGCTCCACCTGGAATAAATACACGCATGTCACACATCCATCATTTAAGTCAAAAAAGAGCACTATACAAAATTTCACATCATCACGCAAGCGCAAACCCTATTCGTCACTTTTGAACGTTGAATGGGATGCACCTTAGTTGAACACCCTCGCATTTAAGGCACAAAGAGAAGATTACACTGGTAGTGGAGTATGGCAAGCAATGGAATGAGAAACGACTTTAAGCCCCCACATTCCGCAACCTTTTATTCCGTGGAATAGATTTTCTTCAAAAAGAAGGTCCTACAGAACGCTTAGGGATTAGATAGAGCTTTAGGTGCTCAGTGCGCTGTCTATAAGCGGATTCGCCTTCACTTCTTTTACGGAAAGACCCCGGCACAATCTAGTAGGATGGATAGCACAAGAAATTACACTCAAAGTGCTTTGTTAGGATTCGAATAAACTAGAGGAGTAGAAGAGAGCACATGGTTTTCTTTGATCTTATAGATCTTACCCTACCCCGTGAATCTACCAGTGCCCAGATATATTGATCTGCATTATTTGTTTATCTACTTGATTTTCACTCTGATCAACTCAAAACTCAGGGGATTACCTTATACAGGTTCAAAAACAAAGGTGACACGATTTTTTGGTTTCTTACCTATTTTCATAATGATTTTATTATCATCACAATCAAAAAGCGTCCTTTTATTAATTTCCCAGTCAGAACAAGTATCTTCTTTTTCGAGCTCAGGGCACCGCTGTATCCCACTTTGTATCTGATTAAGAATGGGGATTTGATTTTTATCCGAGGAAAAAGCTTCAAACATAGCATGGTAGATTACACGGGTTTTTTCATTGAATGCCACATAAATAATACCACTCTCTGGGTTTCTGTCTCCGCAACACATGGTAGCATAAAACCCTCTCCCATGTGCACCGACATTATTTCTAATAGAATAAGAAAAGCTATATTCATTTGTTAATTTTTCTTCGGATAATATTTTTTCAATTCCACATAAATGATGACAACGCCTCATGTATTTTAATTTTTCATCATCATATTGATCATAAGGAGACCCAAATCTTTTCTTTATAAGACTAAGGTCTGCTTCAATCCATCTAGCAACTCGATGGTGCAAGTGAAAGTTTACTTCATGGGAATCGTTTAAATTAAAAATCATTCTATTTAATACATTCTCAATCTTCTTTCCTCCACTTGGGATTGAAGAGGTTGCAGCACCTAATAACTGATCTTGAGATAAAGAAGTACTTGGTATAGATATAGGTAAGTGTTGACGCAAGCCTTGTTTTTTTTTCTTCTTTGAAGGAGATTTTTTAGAAGATATTTGAGCTTCTTCTGCTATTAATTCATCGGCTATTTTTTGCCTCTGATCCTCTTCTTTTTTAGATTTTTCCTCATCTAGTGTTTTATAAAATTCATCTTTAATCGTTTCAATAATGTCATCGGATAAATCACTCATATCTATGTTAAGTCTTTCTGATGCGAATTTATACATTTTTACTTCATCGCGTTTATTCATATAGAAGTCTTCCATCTTTTCTTTCACTCTCGTGGAGATTTTTTTTACTTCATTTGTCTCTCTTTTCCTTAAAATTCTTTTGTAAGTACTAAGTCTTCTCTCAGAGAGTTGAAGAATGGGAAGTTGACCTGAGGTATAGGTGGTGAAATCATCTGGTGTTGCTAGAAAATCCAAGCTCCTGATGCCAACAAATTCTTGCAAGGATCCTAGGTTTATTCCTTTGTTGAAAAAAGCATCCATGATTAATTGCAGCTGTTTAGTAACCAGTCTTTCTAGCTGTTTATCAAATTCGGCCCTTTTGTGCGGTACAAGTGTATCGACACTATACTCTTCGCAGACTCTTTGAAAATTTTGATTTGTCCGATGAATACACGCTTTAATCATATCTTTTTTTAAAGAATTATTTAGCTCTTTTTTTATTACAGGAACAGCAGACTCTTTTAAATCAGAAACCGAAATATCATAAACTGAAGAATGGGGATTTTCCAATAAGAATTGTACACACGACTGACTAAAAACCGGACATCCTAAAAATTTTTCAAGAACATCTATTCTTTGCCCTAATATAGACTCCACATCATCATTTAAACTATGGTTTTCAAATTCCCTTATCGTATTTAGTATTTCATCAATGGGCAGATCTATGTCCATACTTTTATTTACAGCTGCATTGACTAATTCTCCATTCGTATCAGAGGCATTAGAATTCTCCATATTTTCAGGAATATTATGGATTAAACCGGTTGCAAGTCGATTCTTAGACTCCTCTAACACTACTTCACTCTGGGTATCGGATCTTTGCGATGTTGACAACAAAGAAGGAAATGGAACTTTACTCAGATGATTCAAGGGAGTCATAGCATTACTCATTTTAATTATATTTTAAATTTTTTATTTATAATAACATAAATTATATATAAAAATATAATGAATAATTTATTTTATTTAATAATTCTTTTATTTATAATATAAAACTAAACCGCAAGCTATTATTTATTAGTACTTTAAAATATGTTATTTCTTTGGAGCTTGGTGTCTTGCCAAATAGGCAATTTACTTAGAGGTATTTCAAGCTATTGTGTATAAGCGACTTAAGTAGCCCTAAAAGTCTACTAACCTTTTCCCGTCAATTTTTAAGCTGGCTGTTTAAGAGGAATCCAAAAGTGATCCCTTACATATAGCGTTGCTGATTTCTGAAATTTAAAAGCGACTTTACGGATTAGGCCATGGTGAGATGTAGAGAAATCATTTGATTTAAACTAAAGGAGAATTCTACAATCGGCGTTTAGAAATAAAAAAAAGGGCTTCTCGAAAGAAGCCCAGTGCCAGCTAAGAGTAATAGCTCTTAGTCGGCGCGAACCCAAGGAGAAAAATTGACCTCTCACTCCCTGGATTCGAAAAAAGTCTTTTTTTCGTTTCCCCTAAGTTTTCGTTTTGCCCTTTTGATAAGAAGAAGAAACCATTCGTCTTTTCGCTGCACTATTGATGATACCATCTTCAAGGTGTTTGCCTCAAGGGTTTGATGAAGCGCTTAAGGGAGTTGAAAGCGCCTTTCTAATAAAAATGTTAGAGGGGCGTTTTCTTTTTCAGGGTTCCAGTTTTTTTTCCTTGCATCAAGCAAGCAAGGAGCAAGCAAGGTTATGTCCCCGGTAAATTTAACACATTACAAGAAAATCACCCAACTCTTAAAAACGCCCCCTTTAGTCCTTCGGCTAAGCTCCCCCTTAAAAAATTCTTGTTTAGATCCAAGAAAAGGGGGAGATCGAGATGCCAAAACGCTTCTTAAATTGCTATTCGAAGGATTGACCCGCTTTGACAAATCGGGAAAGGTGGCGCTTGCGATTGCAAAGTCTTGCACGCTATCCTCCGATCAAACGCGCTATAGCATTATTTTGAAAAGGACCTATTGGTCAAATGGCGATCCTGTGATTGCCAGCGATTTTGAATATTCTTGGAAAACCGCTTTAGCTCCTGATTTTCCCATAAATTTCCCCGCACTTTTCTACGTGATCAAACATGCTGAAGAAGCAAAGAGAGGAAAATGTCTACTCAATAATGTGGGAATCCAAGCAAAAAATTCCCGCACGCTTCTCATCACCTTAAACCACCACGTCCCCGATTTTTTAGAGCGATTAGCCCATCCTCTTTCCTACCTGCGCGATCTATTTTCGAAAAGCCCTCATCGCCGCAATAGATCAAAAACAACTCAAAACTCTTTTTCCTAGAGTGCAAGAAAGCGGGCCTGCCCCCCTCCATTTAATACAAAGCAACGACCACTATAGCCCTAGGCAAGCATGCGCCTTGTTTGAGCAGGCTTTGGAAGAGGATCTGCACCTTAGAAAAGAACAGCTTCCCCCTCTTTTACTGATGGTGCCCAAACAGATCCTTTACTATGCCCTCGCTAAAAACCTGAAAAATCAATGGGAAATGGTTCTCGGTATTCGCTGCATGATTCAAGCCTATCCCGCTTCTGAGTTCCATCAGAGGCGGAGCGAAAAAAACTATCACCTCATACTCACAGAGTGGGAAGCCCCAACAAGCGACCCTCTCACCACCTTAATGGCCTTTAAATCTGCGACAGATCCTTTTAACTTTAGCCACTGGGAAGAGGGTTACTACCAAAAACTTTTAAAAGTCGCAGCACAGGAAACAGACTCCTTGAAAAGAGCGGTATGCATCAAAGAGCTCGAAACCATCCTTATCGATCATGCCTGCATTCTTCTTCTCTTTTAAACCTAAAACTCAGGTTTTAAGAAAGAGAAAAAACTGCAAAGCCTGATACATGATTTTTGCAATGCTTCCTTACAAAACCAAGAGAAGAGTGGATAGGTTGATTGGAGTTGCGTGGTTAGAAGGATGTGGGTTATATTGCTGGGCATGAGAGTTGCACTGGTACATGACTGGCTTACAGCTGTGGGCGGCGCGGAAAAGGTCTTGGAGGCTCTTTTCGAAACGTTTCCTGCAAAGCTTTTTACTCTGGTTCGAGATCCAAAAAAACTTGAGGGGACTCCTTTTAAAGAAATGGATGTTAAAACCTCTTTCATTCAGAAATTACCGCGTGCGAAGAGTAAGTATCGTTCTTACTTGCCTCTATTTCCTATGGCGATTGAGCAATTCGATCTGTCGGACTATGATTTGGTTATTTCATCATCCCATTCGATTGCAAAGGGAGCTCTCACGCATGCTGATCAACTGCATATTTGTTATTGCCACACTCCAATGCGCTATGCTTGGGACCTTTATCAACAATACTTGAAGGAGGCAAAACTGAAGAGTGGATTAAAGGGAATCCTTGCAAAGTTTTTCCTTCACTATCTTCGGATATGGGATGCTCACTGCTCTTCTCGTGTGGATGCATATGTTGCAAACTCGGAGTATGTAGCAAAAAGGATCCAAAAACTTTATGGGAAAGAGGCTACGGTTATCTATCCCCCTGTAGATGTTGAATATTTCTCACTCTTTGAGAACAAAGAAGATTTTTATCTAACAGCGTCAAGGATGGTTCCCTACAAGAGGATGGATCTTATCGTAGAGGCCTTTGGGGAAATGCCTGATAAAAAACTTGTGGTGATTGGGGATGGTCCAGAAATGGCTAAAGTAAAGGAAAAAGCTAAGGGAAATGTTGAAATCTTGGGATACCAAAAAAACGGTGTTCTCCGCTCCTATCTGCAACGAGCAAAGGGCTTTGTCTTTGCTGCACTAGAGGACTTTGGGATTCTTCCTGTTGAGGCTCAAGGCTGCGGTACTCCAGTCATTGCTTTTGGAAAAGGGGGAGCTCGTGAAACTGTTTTGGAAAATGAAACGGGGCTTTTCTTTGAAAAGCAATCAGTATCCTCTTTGGTAAAAGCGATTGAATCATTTGAAAAGCGAGAGTTTGACCCCAAAAAGATACGTGTGCATGCTGAGAAGTTTAGACCGGAAATCTTTAAAGAAAAATTCCGGGCTTTAGTCGCTGCAACTGTAGAAGGTTCTCGATGAAAGGGCTGATTCTTGCAGGAGGAAGTGGAACCCGTTTATGGCCTTTGTCGCGCGAAGACTATCCCAAACAATTTTTGTCATTAGGTGAAAAAGGATCTCTTTTGGAGCAAACGGTTTCCCGGTTTTCAAATCAAGATTTATTAGTAATAGCAAATCACAGGCACCGTGGTCTTGTTGAAGAGCAAGTGAAAAAGCCTATTCTCATTGAGCCTTCAGCTAGAAGTACCGCGCCGGCGATTGCCTTGGGATTGAAGCATTGGATTGATTGTTGCGATGCATCTCTTGAAGATATTTGCATGGTGACCCCCTCGGATCTCTATTTTGAGAATGAGGAAGATTTTATGAGGCTCCTTCCAAGTGCTGAAGAAGGGGCGCGTTTACAGGCTATTGTTACTTTTGGCGTTCTTCCAACCCGTCCTGAAACTGGGTATGGCTATATCAAAACGCGGGGTGGAAAAGAAATTCTCTCTGTTGAAAGATTCATAGAAAAACCTAGTTTTGAAACAGCTGTGTGCCTAATTGAGAAAGGGAATTATTATTGGAATACAGGAGTTTTTGTCTTTCGGATCGGCCACCTTTTAGAAGAGTTTGAAAAGTATGCTCCTGAAATTTCAGCATGGATGAAAACCCCTTACGATTCTTGTATAGAAACATTTTCTTCACTTCCAAAAATTTCTATTGACCATGCCATAATGGAAAAAACGGAGGATATTCTTATGATTCCCTACCCTTCAGGTTGGTCAGACCTAGGGACCTGGGAACGGCTGGATGCTACCCTGCCAAAAGACGAAAGTAAAAATTATTTTTTTGGTGCTATTGAAGCGATTGAAAGTGAAAATTGCTCGGTCTTTGGTGATGATATCATCACTCTTGGAGTAAAGGATCTCGTGGTGATAAAGCACCAAGGGAAGGTGATTGTTTGTTCGAAGAAAGATCTTCACCGTCTATCCGATTTGAAAACAGAGTCATATTAAATAGAAGAAAGGCAAACCATGTAAGATGGTGATGCATGTTGTGGTTTGTTGCAGCGAACAGAAAAACATGGATCAATCCTACAATAGTGACTTGACTGCCATTGCTCTGCTTAAAAGGCTTTCGAATCCGATGGCCATGTTCTCCAAAGTAGTAAATGAGAGTGCCTATTAGTAGAAGAGTGGTGCCTAAGAGACCCATTTCAAAAAGGAGCTCTAAATAGACATTGTGGGCCAGAATATTGGCACCAAATCCATTCCCTAAAAAAATGCTCTTGTTAAGGTCTTCAAACCCCTTTAGCCACTCTGCAACTCGAATTCCTGTTGATCCATAAGTAAAACTGATTGTTTTAACTCCTGACACGAAAATTTTAAAGAAGTCGATCGAGTAAGCTTTGAGAACCAACAGAAGCGCCAGACCAAAAAGGGTAATTTTCGCGACCATCTTTCGAATTTCATGGGATGCGATGCAAAGATAAACGAGTGTCACTCCAAAAGAAAGGTAGGCGGCCCGTGTGGTGGTGAGAAGAAATGCGATAAATGTTAGTCCAGCAAAGATAAAGATTAGAAACCGCTTTTTCTTTGCATAAAGGAGAAGGAGAAGGGAAAGGGCAAAGCTGGATACATTACCATATTCATTGGGATAAGTTCCTGGAGAAAAGCGAAGGAGACCCCACCCCATTTGCGCTTCAACAGAGTAGTGGTGAATAGTCGCAAAAGAAACTTTCCCTAAGTAGAACCCAATATAGAAGATATATCCGATTACAAGAGAGATAAAAAATCCTGATAAGTAAATACGAATGAGCCTGTCCTTCTCGTCTCGACCGCGAAGGCAAAACGCTGCACCAAACATAAAGAGGCACTGAGCTACAAAAAGACAGCAGCGGAAAAGAGGGTAAGCATCTCGGTGGAAATCTTTGTTATGAGTAAAGTACGCTGAAAAAAGGCAGTATCCCATAAAAGGGACAAAAGCTAAAACTATTTTCCAATCTTTAGCTTTGAGGTTAACGAAAAACAGGGGAGATAGGACTAGTAAAAAGTGGTAGAACCGAAATGCATAGGGCATGAAAGAAGGGGTGAGAAGGGTTCCCAAGGGTCCAAAAAAGACAAAACAATAGATTAGAAACCTTTGGAAACTATTTAGAGTAATCATTTTAGAATGTGTTTACTAAGGATACCAGCAAGTTTCATCATGTCAATGGAATCAGAGTGGCCAAATACTTTAGCAAGCTTATTATCGGGAACAATAAGTCTTCTATTGTTAGGATCTTGAAGATCTTTTGATTTGATATATTCCCAAACCTTTTTTGTCACCTCTGTGCGAGAAAGTTCTTTGACCCCGACAATTGCTTGCAGCTCTAGAGAGAGAGGGCTCGGTTTTCCTACGGATTTTTTCGTCTTTTTTTTCTTGGTAGAGGTTTTCTTGGTTGTTTTTTTCTTTGCTCCCTTCTTGGATGCTTTTTTGACATAAGGAGTTTTGGGATAGTCTTGATACTTGATTTCTAAATCGTCCAGCTGGTTTACAATCACATTACAGTCGGGGTAGTTTGAACAACTAAAGAATGGTTTGCCCCATCGGCTTCGTCTCTGCTTAATATCTCCGTTGCAACCAATTGCTGGGCACTTAGGCATGTCTTTAGGGGTAGGCTCATCTTTTTTGGGAATATTAACGATTCCATTGCAATCAGGGTAACGTGTGCACCCTAGGAAAGCGCCAAAACGGCCAAAACGAATTTTCATTGGAGAGCTACATTTGGGGCAAACTTGGTCCCAGTCAAAGTTTTCTGCATAATCTTCTTTTTTAAATTCAAGCGATTCAATTGAAACGGTAAATTTACAGTCGGGATAGTTAGAACACCCGTAGAAGTACTTATCTCGTGACCAAATTTTTTGAAGCTTGTTTCCACATTTTGGGCAGTTAATATCTGTCATTAACTTGGGGACAAAAGCTTCCTTTTCAGCTTTTTCTAGAATAGGGACAAACTTTGTCCAAAAATCTTTTAGGAATTCTTTCCAATCTTTTTTGCTTTCTGCAATCTCATCAAGAGCAGCCTCCATTCGAGCTGTGAACTTGATGTCCATAATCAAGTTGAAATGGTTTTCAAGCATCTGGGCGATGATCTTCCCAAGCTCTGTCGGTTTGAGGGCTAAGCGCTCTTTGCTCGTATAAGCGCGTCCTTGGATTTTATTCATAATAGAGGCGTAAGTAGAGGGGCGCCCAATACCACATTTTTCAAGTTCTTTTACAAGAGAGGCCTCGGTAAACCGCGGGGGTGGTTTTGTGAATGATTGGTTTGAATCTACATCAAGAAGTTTGAGAATTTGTCCTTCTTCAACTGGTGGAAGGAGCTTGTTTTCATTCGGTTTTTTCTTTTCATCATCATCAAAGTCTTCCTTTTCTTGATAGACAGCCAGAAACCCTTGAAATTTAATAATAGACCCAGATGCACGGAGGGTTAAATCTTGGTCTGTTTCAATTTCGCAAGAGACTGTATCATAGATTGCTGGGTTCATCTGGGAAGCAAGAAATCGCCGCCAGATTAAGACATAAAGTTTATACTGATCGATCGAAAGATGATTTTTAATTAAATCTGGGGGGTGATTCAAATTGGTTGGTCGGATTGCTTCGTGAGCGTCTTGCGCTCCTTTTTTAGTAGCATACATTTTTGGTTTTGGAGGGAGGGATTCCTTTCCATAGGCGCCATCAATGAGCGTTCGAGCGGCATTAATCGCCTCCATTTCAACGCGAACAGAGTCTGTACGCATATAGGTAATTAAACCTTCTGTTCCTTCGATGCCGAGGTCAACCCCTTCATAGAGACTTTGTGCAATCCCCATTGTTCGAGAAGCAGCGTAACCATGATGGCGGCTGGCTTCTTGTTGAAGAGTTGAAGTAATAAATGGGGGGACGGGATGCCGCTTTTTCTCTTTCTTTTCGACTTTTGAAATTTTAT
This sequence comes from uncultured Chlamydia sp., assembly GCA_946127115.1. Classification (GTDB taxonomy): domain Bacteria; phylum Chlamydiota; class Chlamydiia; order Chlamydiales; family Simkaniaceae; genus Neptunichlamydia. The sequence continues at coordinate 1,164,903 of CAMGYI010000001.1, read as the reverse complement.
AGGAAGAGTTTTTAAGCTGGGTAACCAGTTTTTTAGCATCAATCTCATTAGAAATAAGGGCGACATCTTTTCCAGCAACAGCTTCCTTTTCAATGCGTTTTCCTTTAATTAGATGGAGAGAGGCTGATATCGAACGTTCTTTTGGATTCCCTTGAAAGGTTGCTTCTATGGTCCAATACTCTACTGGATTGAAGGCTTCGATTTCAAATTCTCGATCGACAACTAACTTGAGTGCAATGGATTGAACGCGACCAGCAGACAAGCTTGTCGTTCCGCTTCGTTTGATCCGTCTTTGCAACAGGGGTGAGATTTTATAACCCACCATACGGTCTAGCAGGCGACGCGCTTGTTGAGCATTTACTGTTGAATGGTCAATTTCTCGAGGGTGTTTTAAAGCCTCGGAAACCGCATCTTTGGTAATCGCATTGAAAGTTACCCGCTTGACTGTGGGGCCCTTTGGGAGAATATGGGCAATATGCCATGCAATTGCCTCTCCCTCTCGGTCAGGATCGGGAGAAAGGTAAATGGTATCACACTCTTTCGCAGTTTTCTTGAGTTTTGCAATGACGTCCTTCTTATCAGGAAGATTTTCATACGCCGGCTCAAAGTTATTTTCGAGGTCAATTCCAAATCCCTTTGAGGGGAGATCTCGAATATGACCGACTGAAGACTCCACATGATATGAGTTTCCTAAAAACTTTTTCAGAGTTTTTACTTTCGTGGGTGATTCGACGATAATGAGTGTTTTGCCTTTTGACTTTGCCATAATTCATTAAATAAATGATAAACGTTTCAGGCTACTTAATTTTCAGGTTTTATTGCAACCTTTCAATAAAGGGTTGTAGGGCTAACGCATTAAAATTTACTTGATATTGTGTCCTCCTCCTCTCAGGAATGTCCTAGGGGGATATGATGACAGTAACAGAAGATTCGGTTCTGGTGCAAACATTCCCTTAAAGTAGCGGATTAGATAGTGGCGTCTAATTAGAAGTTATTTGATATGATTCTTCTGTGATTCAATAAAACAGGAGGGATCAATGAAAATACATAGACTTCTTGATTATCATGGGAGATTTTTTAGCACCTTTAGACAATTTTAATTTTTCCACCTAGTAATCCCCATCCCAGCTAGCTTGATCATTTTCGGTTTCTCTCTCAGCATGTTTCCTTTCCCCCTGCTTTTGCTACAATGCGAAAAGAAGGCTTAATTTCTAAAGATTCAAAGCTACGACCGATCAAATATCTAAACATCATCATAGAGCAAGATCATCGGTTTTCTAAACGAAGGATTAGGCATAGTCAATAGTTTCAAAAAATTGAAACGGCAAATGCAACGATAGCAGGTTATGAGTCTATGCACATATTGAGAAAGGGACAGGTCGATGATAATAGGGGTTAAGGATATTGCAGCTAGAAAAAATTATAGACAAAATATATTGATAAAACAATTAACTTCTTTTCTCTTTAAAAAAGACTAGCCGCGTCTTTTTATAGAACACCTGGGTATAAGCTTTCAATAAGTTCTTTGTCGTCACATACAATTAATATCTTCTGATTACTATTAAAAAATATATACTGATCTGGGAAACAGAGATTAGCTGTCGATAATTCTCCTGTAGGATTATTGGTTTGTTCTTTTTTGATGAATTCGCTTGTTCCTACATACATTACAGTGATTTTAGATTTCCATATTGACTCATTTGAGTTATCAATCAAACCAAGCGCAATACTGCCAATAGTATCATTTTTCTGACATGTTCTGACATTAATATGACCGGGTTTCTTTTTCTCTCCTATTAGCTTTGCAAGTTCATTTGGAGAAGCGTGATCTTTTTGGACAGTAATAAAGTTAATGGGCAAAAATTTCATTGTGTATTCCTCAAATTTTTCATAAAATTTCTTCGAGAGTATCTTATTTCTGATGATTAAGCAACCATTTTCCCTGTTTCTATTAGGTAATATAACTCTCTAAAGAGCGGATTTAGGTGAATGTTCCTGACGCATTTGGGATGCAATAGAAGCAAGAGAGATTGGGCGAGGGGTAGGACAATTTTCCATAGAGAAACGGCTCTAGATCCAAAGATAATCCTTCGGGGATGCCGCGATCTGGAAGAACTAGAAAAATCTCCATCTTCTAAGGAAGAGCCGCATCGAATTTGGGGAAAAAATGGGGGTGGAAAATCAATTCGATCACAGGATTCAACTTTCCTTATTTTTTACTCGTTTTAATTCCTATTTTTTCTCACTGAGTGAGAATTATAGATTAAAACCTATTTTTCCGAAATGGTATAAACAGCACTTTGAGGTTGAACGAGAATTGTGAACCAAGTAATGTGTTTTTCAAAAAAATATTGATATTGGAATATAGATCTTATGAAACGAATTTTGTTTATTCTGTTTTTAATCGGGATTGGATTTGCACTTGGTGTAAGTTATCGAGAAATTAGAGCGGAGATTCAGGCAAAAAGGCAAACGCAAAGAAAGCAAGTCGCTTATGCGACTGAGCCTGTAATTCACAACAAACATTTTGTTGTCATCACGTATGCTCAGGGCAACCAAGCTGGTGTTGAACAAAGTTTACTATCAGCTCTCCACCAAAACTATTCCGATTTCCGGGTGATCTATATCGAGGATGGGTTAAGTATGGATTCCTCATTTGTTGAAAAGTATGAACGAGAAGGGAAGGTAACCCATGTAAGGAATGAGAGGCCCATTGGGAGCATTGAAAGTCTTTATAGAGCGGTCCATTCATGCAAATCTGATGAGGTTGTGGTACTTCTAAGAAGTGAAGAGCTGTTTGCTCATAACGAGGTTCTCAATTACCTGAATAGATATTTTGCTGATCCCGCAGTGTGGATGGCATCAGGTGAGGAAGTGAGACTCAACTCATTTGAAAAAGTTGCTGCAGGGGAAAGTTATCAGATTTTTTATGCCGGGCTTTTTAAACACATCAAATTACAAGATTTTTTGATAGACGGTACCTTCAAGGCTGGAGAGTATGAGAGAGTTGTTTCTGCACCGCTTTTGAAACTATCTGGGGAACATGCATATTTAATACTCAAACCACTTATGATAAGCCCACTAAGAAAGAATAAAGCGGATTGGATAGGAATGGAAGACTATGCCCGCATCAAGCAAAATCCATGGCATGACTATGCTTTGGATGAGGAGCAGGTCGATATTGTGGTTTTTTCTTACAACCGGCCCTTGCAACTTTATGCTTTCCTGGAGTCTTCAGATAAATATCTGGAGAACCTTCATCAACAATTTGTGATTTATCGAGCGGGAAATGACCATTATGAGAAAGGTTATGAGAAAGTTAAAGAGGCATTTCCTCACGTGATGTACATCCGTCAGTCGGTTGAAAATCCTTCTGAGGATTTTGCTCCTGTGGTTAAAAAAACTGTTTTTGATCGAAAGGTATCTACTGCTCGCTATGTAGCATTTGCTTTGGATGATAATGTGATAAAGGATTCCATTGATCTCAATAAGGCGACACAGTCTCTAAAGGCGACGGGTGCGTATGGGTTCTATTTTAGGTTAGGGCGCCATTTAGATAACCATTTTGAGAGGAAAAGAATTCCCATTATTGAGGGCGTGAATGCTTGGCAGTTTTCTGAGATGGAGGAGGAGTGGGCGATTCCAAACTCTGTTAACATGACCTTATTTAGAAAGGAGGATATCTATCCCTATTTTTTATGCATGAAGTTCCACAGCCCGAATATTTTGCAGGCTCTGTGGAATGAACATGCAGATTTATCCCAAGTTGGGTTATACTATGATCGATCAAAAGTTGTGAATCTTCCTCTGAACATTGTTATAAAAAACGAGTGGACAGGTGGGCAGGTCACAAATATATCGACAAAAGAGCTTCTAGCTTTCTTTGATCAGGGGCTTAAAATAAACATTGTTCCCTTGGGACAGATTGAGAATGAAAGTGTTGAAATTGATTTTAAGCCAGAGTTTACGAAAAGGTAAGGTTTGAAAAAAGCGTTGAACCCGTTGCGTGCTTTCTCTTTTGCCCGTAAGAGAAAAAGTGTGTTCAAACATAGTGATGACTTCGATATTTTGATGGGGTCCAACAGAAGTGTTTGGAAATTTGTCGAAACGCATGAAGATTACCAGAATATTCGTCTTTTCTCGGCGCTATACGAGAAGAATGGCAAATTTATGAAGGGGGGTAAGGATAAAGTTCCTAAGGTCATTCATGTGATTTGGGTTGGACCGAATCCTTTCCCCAAAGAGGGTATTGAAAATGTGCATTCTTGGGTTGAGAAGCATCCTGACTGGAAAATCAAATTTTGGACAGATCGCAGACGTCCTCTTCCCAATAGAAGTATGGAACTGAAACTTGTTTCGGATTTCAGTTTTGAAACGTTGGGGGCTTATTACAAGGAGTCTGACAATTTCGCTGAAAAGTCTGATCTGCTTAGGTATGAGATTCTTTATCAGGAAGGAGGTCTCTATATCGATCATGACGTGAAGTGTTTTAAATCCTTTTCGCCATTCCATCATAACTTTGATTTATATTGCGGCTTAGAACCCCCCCATGAACCGGTTCTTAACAGCTCGATCTCTGTGAACAATAATGTTATTGGGGTTTGCTCAAGGCATCCCATTCTTAAGAAGACTATGGAACATGTAAAAGAGCGTTGGGACGAAATTTCTGCTGCTTATCCAGGTGATGATAAGGAATCAATTATCTATCGCGTAGCACAGCGTAGTTGGTCTTCTTTTGGCGATGCTGTAAGGGAGTTGGCTGGAAAAGGAGAAACGAAAGATATTGTTTTCCCGGCAGCTTATTTCAATCGTATTGATGATAGTGTTCCCTTGTTTGCTCACCATTACTATGCTTCGACATGGTTTGAAGATGAGACAAAATTTGAAAGAAACGTTAGAAGGCGGCTTATCTCGATCTCTCGTAAGAATAATCAGATTCTCCTCTTCAGTTCAGTGATCTTAGCTATAAATCTGGCGCTTTTTGCAGGACTTTGGATGCAGCTTAACATGGTTGGTAAAAGAGGAGATCCTGTGGATAAAGAATGGATAAAGAAGCAGAGCACAAATATAGCAACAAGCAAGATCCTGACTGTCTTTGATCAGGAGCTTAAAATGGACACCGTTCCTTTGGAACAGGCTGAGAAAGAAAAATATTAAAATTGCTTTTAGAAGGTAAGGTTTGAAGAAGGAACTGATACTCTTATTGTTTATTTGCCCTCTTGTGTTCTGCTATGTTTTTTCTAATAATATTAAGAAAAGCAAGATTCCCACGTTTACAAATTTAACGCTTCAGCATTCATTCGAAGAGCTTGAAGGGAGTGGTACAGACAACTGGGGCTACATTCAGACAAAAAGAGATTATCAAGACATTGAGTATTTCAAGACCCTTTATAAAAAAAATCAGCAGTATCAATTTAACTCGAGTCCGATCTTCAAGATCCCTAAAACAATCCACTTGATTTGGATCGGTCCCAAGCCTTTCCCCTCGAGTTCGGTAGAAACTATCCGGACTTGGAAGGCTCACCATCCAGATTGGACTTTCATTTTTTGGACTGACAGAAAGCGTCCACCTCCTTGTCGAGAAATGGAGGTTCGGTATGTGGAAGATTTCAATTTCTTGTATCTAAAGGAAAAATTTGAAGAGTCAAAGAATTGGGGAGAAAAATCAGATATTTGGCGCTATGAAATCCTCTATCAACTTGGAGGGATTTACATTGATCATGATGCAAGATGTCTTCGTCCATTTCATAGACTCAATACTGGATATGATTTTTATGCTTGTCTAGAGATGCCCCATGAAGGAATCGATAACCTAGCGGTGACGGCTGGGATTGGAATCATTGGTACAAAGCCTTATCATCCTGTGATGAAAGAAGCGATCAAGAAAGTCTTGGATCGTTGGGATAGCGTAACAGAAAATTTCTTATCGACAAGTCCCCTGGCGCAGGCGCAACGTGTTGTACACCGGACTTTAATTGCAATGACCTATGCTTTTAGCAGTGGGCTCAACCATCCAGAAAATACAGACATTATTTTTCCTGCCTGCTATTTTTACCCAAAGCATGACCTTCCAGGTTTTTATTCAGAACATCTTTATGGGACCACTTGGCATGATCTCAACGAATCTCCTAATGAGAGATATTTTTCGCAGTCATTACGCTCTTTGAGAAGTCGCGATGCAAAAACCATTCGAGTTGATTTGTTCTGCTTATTTGCCTTGGTTGGGTGCTTTGTCTTATTGATTCTTATCAACCGAGAGATAAAAAAGGAAGCTTCATGAAATTACTTAGGGTTTTGATCCCTCTTCTTTTCCTCTTATTTGCTTGTGAGAAAAAAAATGAGTTTAAGCAAAATGATGATTTCAACACTTTGATGGGATCCAAGAAAAGTGTTTGGAAATTTGTTGAAACGCATGAAGATTACCAAAATATCCGCCTTTTCAAGGCACTGTATGAAAAGAATAATGTATTGCAATTTCTGAAAGGAAATGAGGTTAAAATCCCAAAAGTTATCCATTTTATTTGGGTTGGACCGAACACGTTCCCTAAGGAATCTATTGAGAATGTGGATTCTTGGGTTGAAAAGCACCCTGACTGGACGATCAAATTTTGGACAGATTGTAAGCGCTCTCTTCCAAATAAAAATATGGAAATGAGACTTGTTTCAGACTTCAATTTTGAATCGTTGAAACACTGTTATGAGGGGTCTGATAACTATGCCGAAAAATCTGAACTGCTTAGATATGAGATTCTTAATCAAGAAGGAGGTCTTTATGTTGATCATGATGTGAAATGTTATAAATCTTTTGCATCATTTCACCACAACTTCGATTTATACTGCGGCTTGGGACCACCATATAAGCCGGTACTTAGCAGCTCGATCCTTGTGAACAATAGTGTTATTGGGGTTTGCCGTAGGCATCCGGTTCTTAGGAGGTGCATAGAAAATGTCAAGGCGCGCTGGGATGAGATCTCAGCTGGCTTCCCTGGAGATGACAAAGAATCGATGATTTATCGCGTGGCGTATCGTAGTTGGTCTTCTTTTGACGATGCTGCAAGAGAGTTGGCTGGCAAAGGTGAAATGAAAGATATCGTTTTTCCGGCAGCCTACTTTAATCGCATTGATGATGACTTTGCCCTTTATTCCCACCATTATCGTGCTTCAACGTGGTTTGAAGATGAGACAAAATTCGAGAGAAACATTAAAAGATCTCTTGCTTCGATTTCTCGTAAGGGTAATCAAATCCTTCTTTTTAATGTGGGGACCTTAACAGCAAGTCTGGCCCTTTTTGCAGCTCTCTTGATGCAGCTAAATACAATTAAAAAAAGAAATAATGCTAACTAAAGAGGAATTAAAAATTTTAGGGGAAGAGGGGATCATTCCCGGTCCGAATGAAACTGAATTGGATTTTGTAAAGCGAGTTGACATTCTCAGAGGTCAAAAGACCCAAGAAATTGACGGAAAAATCCTAGAAGAATGGGATCCTCAGTGTGGGACGCTCTACGGGGTTTTGCCAAGGTGGATTCCGATGACATATTCAAACCGAGGCCTTCTCCCTTGGCAGGGTGCAGCGCTCTGGGTCTTTGGTGAAAAAATCCCTCTTATTCAACTTCGGAAGGGGTTTAGAAAAGGGAGATTTCTTTTCTATTCAAGGGATGAAGTATTAAATCATGAGATTTTGCATGCACTCCGTGTGGCTTTTGATGAACCCCGCTTCGAAGAGATTCTCGCTTATGAATATTCTGTTTCTAGATGGCGCCGATTCCTGGGCCCTTTATTCCGTAAACCCGGGCATATACTTTTCTTTATCTCATTAATTTTAATTTCATTGGTTGTTCAGACAACCTCTCTCTTTTTTTCATCTTCTCCACTTCTTCCCTTTATTAGGATCGTGACGGTGATTCCTTTTGTTGATTTAGCCTTTAGATTTGCGGCATTGATTAAAGACCGAAGAATATTAAAAAAAGCTCTTACAAAGCTCTCTAAAATCTTTCCTAATCAAAAAAGCACATTTCCTATTGTGCTTCGATTAAAAGATTCTGAGATCCAAAAGTTTGCGGTACAACCTGTTGAAAAGCTCCTCGAATATTTGGAAGGTGAGGTTCCAAAATCACCAAGAATTAGGCAAATTTTAGCTCAATTCTGTTGACAAGTCCTCTTCCCCTAGTTATTCAACCTATAAGGGGAGTATAATAAAATGAAAGGGATTAAAAGAGGAAAGTCATTAACGCATAGGCTTTTCATACTATTTATTATTCTAATGCTACCGACTTTTTTTATTAGAGAATATCGGTTGATCAAGTCTAAGAAGGAAACTCGAATTATTCCTGCAGAAGACTTTGCCTTTATTGAAATAGAACCAGAAGAAGATAAATCATTTACTTTCATTATATTAACCCATAATAATATTGATTCAATCGGTCAGAATATTGATTCTATTCTTACCCAGAAGTATTCAAACTTTCGAGTTGTTTATATTGATCATCAGTCAAACGATGGGACGATAGTTCAAATTCAGAAAGCAGTGAAGAGAAAAGATCGCAATGTGTCCTTAATTGAATGCGAATATGATCATCAGGTTTATGAGAGGTATTACAATCTTGTTTCGCATTCTAAGGATACTGAAATCATTATTCATCTCTATGGAAATGACTGGCTAGCTCATGAGGATGTTCTTGTCCGTTTAAATCAGAATTACACCAACCCTGATGTCTGGCTTACCTATGGACAATACATCGATTATGTGAACCTGGAAAAGGGGATTTATGATCCTAAACCTAAGAAGACCCTCTACAAAAAAAGAGTTCAGCGCGCTCCATGGGTTGTTGCACCATTGAAAACCTATTATGCAGCTCTTTTTAAAAAACTTCATATTGAAACAGGTTTTTTTATTTCGATTAAGGGTGAAAATGCTTTACTCGTCCCGATGGCTGAACTTGCAAAAGCACATGTCCGTTTTATCCCCGATGTCTTATTTATTCATAATGAACAGCTTAAAAGAAATCAAAAGAATGGAAGAGTGGCATTTATAGTTGATCATATAAAAGCTTCCAAAGGGGCTTTAGTAGATCTGGTTCTCCTTTCTGAAGATTCTCCAGCGCAACTCAACGTTTGTTTGGCTTCATGCGAAAAAAATCTAAATGGAATCGCCACGATCCACGTGATTTATCAATGCACTGAGAAGAACTTTAATCCTTATGAAGTGATGAAACGAGTGCATGGGGGGGTACGGTTTACGCGTTCTTCCGACTGCGGAGAGCCGAATTTAAAGAAAGCCATTCTTCAATCTCTTTGGCAGAATGCAGAATCTTCTCCCTACGTCCTTTTGTCAACCGATCAAGTGGAGGTTTCAAGTGCCATTTTTCTTCCAACTTGTATTGCAGCCATGCAAAAAACCCATGCCTATGGATTCTATTTTCATCTTTCAGGAGAGGATAGAAAAACCCCGAAAGAAGGAATTTACTCCTGGAGTATTCGCCGCGGAAAAGGATCCTTCAAGAAACCGGATGCTCTTCAAATGGGTCTTTATCGACGTCTGGATCTTGAAAAGGACATAAAAAAACTGTATTTTTCTTCTGTTCTGGGTCTTATTAGAGCTTGGGCAGATGAGATTGATTGTTACAGAGTAGGGCTATCTTTTGAAGAATCTAGGGTTTCCACAACTTCCGTTGAGCTGCTGACCCGATCTTAAGTTCCTTTCGATATTTTGTGACAGTACGCCTCGCACATTGGATTCCCCTAGATAGAAGCTGTTTAGAAAGTGCTTCATCTGAAAGGGGAGCTTCCTCTTGTTTAATAAGTTTGAGAAGAAGGTCTTTTGCTTCCTTGCTTGAAATATCTCCTTTTATGGATCTGAGTCCTTGATTAAAAAAGCTTCGGAAGGTCTGCAACCCCCTGGGGGTAGCTAGGGCCTTATTAGCAATAGCCCGGGTGATTGTTGATTCGCTAACAGAAAGGGCCTTTGCTAGCTCCTTCATTGTAAGTGGATTGGGAGTAGAAGTGATTCCTTCAAAATAATCCTTCTCCCTCTTCAATAGATAAGTAGCAATTTCTTGCAACGTCTTCTTCCGACGGTCTACTGCACGGATCAGCCACTTCCCTGCAGCTAAATGGCGTCTGATTAACACAATCTCATCATTTTCTAGTTCTTTCTCTTCTAATGCATTGAGGTAATAGGGGTGGATTTGAATCAGTGGTAGAGTGGAGTCATTTACTTCAACGCTCCATATGCCTTCTTCATTGTGGAGGGTAACATCTGCTATGAGAATGGGATTCATTTCATCTTGGTAGTTACTAGCAGGAAAAGGGTTAAGGAGGCAGATTTGTTTGTGAATGATAGCTTTAACTTTGCTTAAGCTGAGATTCATTTCATTTGAAATTTTTTGGAGTCGGAGGTGAAGGAGATCATGATAGTGATTCAAAACAAGAGAGTAGACAAGAGAGTGTTTTTCTTCTTCAAGTTGAATGAGAAGAGCTTCTTGGATAGAGCGGGCTCCTACTCCCTTTGGTTCCATTCTCTGGAACACCTCAAGAACTTTTTCTTTTCCCTTAATTTCTTCAGTTGAAAGAGTTAACATTCCTTTGTTATCAAGGGAGCCGGCAAAATAACGGGCGATTTCTTTTTCTTCTTCGGTGGTGAAATGCAGGGCAATTTCAAAGAGTAAATGATCGTAGAGACTTGGCTTCGAAGGTGTAAAAGAAGGGTCAAATGCTTTAGCAGAGCTACAGGGAAGATCCAGTACAGGGTTCTGTTCAATTTCCTTTTCTAGCCAATCGGCGAGTTCTTCAGTGGGAAGTTGAAGAATATGGAAGGCACGTTCCATCGCAACACTCATAATTAAACGTTGGTCTTGTTGAATACACTGGTTAAAATGAAGATTTTTTCCCATTCTTCCACCCCCTACTTTTTCTTATATATCAGAAAAAAAATACTAAAAAGATGTTTTTAAATTCCTTTGATTAATAGAAGGTTAAGGTTTTTTCAAGGAAATTAATTGCAAAACAAGTTAAAAATTGACAGCAATTGATCAAAATAAAAGAGTTCTGATAAAGCATGGCGAGAGATGAAACAACTAATCACTATTATTGCAACTGCAAGTTTTATTCGGAATTTATGGTGGGGTATCGAAAAAACCCTTGAAACTTTTAGGAAAACACAGGACAATCGCTCTTTTTTAAACAAAACGGAGGAGTAAAATTTATGGTTCCCACCCAAAAAGAATTAGAATTTGTAGAATATATATGGCTGGATGGTAACCTACCTACTTGCAGCATTCGATCAAAATCAAGATGTGTTTATTTGTCAAAGGACCCAAACTTAGAAGATTTCCCAGTTTGGGGTTTTGATGGTTCTTCGACTAATCAGGCTAGAACGCAATGCTCCGACTGTATCCTTAAACCAGTTCGGTTTGTAAAAAGTTTTATTGATAATTCCATGAAATATATTGTTTTATGTGAAGTTTTTGAAGAAGAAAATAAAGAGCATATTTCAAATTCTAGATTTTATTTGAGACATGTATTAGAAAATGGAGGATCTATATATGAACCTTGGATAGGTTTTGAACAAGAGTATATCATGATTCACAACGGGACCCCTTTAGGATGGCCACACAGAGGATATCCAGCTCCTCAAGGTCCTTATTACTGTGGTGTAGGATCAGAACGTGCTTTTGGAAGGAAATTAGCTAGTGACCACGCACACTTTTGTATTAAATCTGGTCTTAAATATTATGGAATGAACGCAGAGGTAATGCCAGGTCAATGGGAGTTCCAAATAGGGTATAGAGGGAGTGGGGATTCTGATATTAACGCACTTACTCTTGCAGATGATATTTGGTTAGCTAGATGGATACTTCAAAGATTAGGTGAGGATTCTGGTATCCGCATATCTTTTGATAATAAGCCAATCAAAGGTGATTGGAATGGATCGGGTATGCATGTTAATTTCTCTACTAAGGAAATGCGTTCCGCTTCTTCAGGGAAGAATGCTATTGAGAAATCTATAAAATATTTACGTGAAAAACATGTAGAACATATTTTAACTTATGGAGAAGGACTTGAAAAAAGATTAACAGGGCTTCATGAAACATCCAGTATAGACAAATTTTCTGTTGGTAATTCAGACCGTTCTTGCTCAATTAGAATACCTAAAAATGTAGCACTAAATGGTTATGGTTATATTGAAGATAGAAGACCTGGAGCTAATGCAGATCCATATATTGTTGCAGCTCAGATAATATCTACTATCTGCAGCATAAAAATGCTGCCTTTTCAACGGTAGTATTTTTTAACTATGCGCTCAAGAGTTAATCTGGGAAGGGTAGTGTTGCAAAAAATGAATTCCAGAGGGAAAATTCCTACATTTTTCTTTGTTCAATTTACCACAAATGTCAGATTAAGGCTTGTTATTTACAAATGAGGATATTTAAAACAATAGCCTGTTTTTTTATTTGTTTCTTTCAGAGCAGGACTTAGAGCTAAAGCTGTATTTAAATAGGTTTCTTTGTAACCAGCTCCTTCTTTTGGTGCTACCGTAATTAATACTGCATCACAATCTTCCAGAATAGGTTTAAGATCTGTATTTTTTTGATTTCGAGAAGAATAGGCCTTGCTACTACTTTTTTTTTCTTGATTTCTTCCAACTTTGATTTGATCATAGATATATGTTACTGAAAAGTCTAGACGGAGTCAAAAAAACTTTAGTTTGAAATATTATTCTGTGCAAACTTTAAACTTGGCATACTTGCCCACAAGTGATCGGGTCGAGTTTGAATCGAGAAATTCGACGTCGTAGGTGAGGCCTAGTGATGTTTTATAAGATTTTTTGATAATCCCTTTCCCAAAGTCTTTATGAAAGACAGTGGTTCCTGCCTTAAAACCTGTTTCTTCGACCCAATCATTCTCCTCTGCGATAGGTTTTTTTTCATAAAGAGAGGTAAGAAACTGTTGGGGGACTTCTTTAAGGAAACGAGAGGGGCACATTACTTTTGAGATCCCCCATATAAACCGGTACGTAGAGGCAGTAAGATAAAGGATTTGCTTTGCTCGTGTCATCCCAACATAGCAGAGGCGACGTTCTTCTTCTAGGGATTCAATTGAATCTTTAGAATTAATATGAGGAAAGAGATCTTCCTCCATCCCTACGATAAAGGTGAGAGAAAATTCTAGTCCTTTGCCGTTATGGAGGGTCATCATTCGGACAGAATCATAAGCGGGCTGATCATCAAGACTTGACTTAAGGGAAAGTTCTTCAAGAAATGCAATTAGGTCAGAGGTTTTTCTCTCACTACTCCATTCGGCTGCTTTGTTGATAAGAGCTTCGAGATTGCTTTTCCGGTCTTCGTGTGTTTCAGGATCTTCGCGGAGGACTTGCTCATAGCTTGAGTTTTTGATGGCTGCTTGAATGATCTTTTCGAGAGGTTTGCCACTTGCAAGCATATCTTTGAGAGTTCGAAGGGTATAAAGATAATCGGTAATTCCCTCTTCAACTTTTTTAGTCAGTTTCACTACTTCTGTTTCTCTTGCAAGAAGTTTTCTTACAAGGGTTAGAATAGGAAGAGAGCACTCCTCAGCGGCATTTCGAAGTTTTACAAGGGTAGCTTGCCCGATTCCTCGTTTGGGGAGGTTGATTGTGCGTGCAAAGGCGAGGTAATCGGAATCAGAAACAACCATCCGAAGAAGAGATAAAACATCCTTAATTTCTCGTCGCTGGTAAAAAGAAAGCCCGCCATAGATTACGTAGGGAATCTGGTATTTTAATAGGGCGTCTTCAAAGGTGCGGGATTGAGAGTTAGTTCGGTAAAAAATAACGCACTCCCTGAGAGGAAGAGGTGCTTGCCTTGTTTTGCGTATCAGTTCTTCAACAACAAAAAGAGCTTCTTGCCGCTCATTTTCGGCGATGTAAACGCCAATTTTCTCTCCAGCTCCAAGATCGCTCCACAATTTTTTTTCAAAGCGTTCTTCATTGTGTTGAATCAATCCATTTGCAGCTTCCAATATGTTAGATGTGCTGCGGTAGTTTTTCTCAAGGGTGACCACTTGAGCATTTTCGTAATCTTTTTCAAACTCGAGAATGTTTTGAATATTGGCTCCACGCCACGAGTAGATCGACTGATCGGGATCCCCCACAACAAAAATATTGGTGTGTTTTTCAACAAGGAGCCTTGTTATAAAATACTGAGCGGAGTTCGTATCTTGATACTCGTCGATTAAAATAAATGTCCATCTCTTTTGGTAGTGCTCGAGGGTTTCTTTTGATTCTCGAAATAGCTTTACGGTCAGATAAAGAAGATCATCAAAATCAAGAGCATTATATTCTTTAAGCTTTTCCTGATAGGCAATGAAGACATCTTTTAAGAGCTGGTCGGTCCGCGTGCGGAAGTCTTTAGTGAGATCATTGGAAGAGAGAAGATCATTTTTTGCATTGGAAATTGCACTGCGGAGTGATTTTAATAGACCTTTTTCATCTTTATATCCCATGGTAGCAAGACAATTTTTTAGGAGTTGAAGGCTGTCATTTTCATCATAAATCGCGAAGTCATTTCGATATCCAATAGCACTAATCGATTCCCGAAGAATTCGTGCTCCAAGAGAGTGAAAGGTTGATGTCAATACATATTGATCGGCCATTCTTTTAATGCGGATTCGCATTTCGCCTGCGGCTTTATTGGTAAACGTCAGTGCCAAGATCTCAGATGAGGGAACACCTACCTTTAAAAGATGAGCAATACGGCAAGTCACAACACGAGTTTTTCCGGACCCAGCACCAGCTAATACCAGCATGGGGCCCTCCATGTGTTCGGTAGCAATTTCCTGTTGTGGATTGAGCTCATTCATAATGAGAGTCAGGATAACATGCGAACAAAAACGAATCAATCTCTCATATGAACTAAAGAATGGGGCGGCGGAGCTCACCTTCTCGGAGACCAAGGTTTCCGTATCGATGGTAGGAAGCAGAAAGAGACATTTCGCGGAGGTAGTGGAGGAGTTCAATGCGGCCATTGGAAAGGGCTGGGGCATGGTCAATATGGCAAGCAATTTCGGCGGCTTTCTTTTCAAGAGCGGGGGATGCTTTTTGAAGCATCCTAATCCGTTTGATGTGTCCGTGTTCTATGCGGTTAATAAAGCGCTCTTCATTTTCTTCTATGATGTTGAAAATTGGAAGGAGGGTTTCCCAATTTGCATGGCGCTGTTTTGCTTCCTCACTTTTCTCCCAGCTGATCTCAAGGCGTGTTCCTGTTGTTAAAGCGGCTGCGAAAACTCTGAGGTAGTCGAGCGGATTATTTTGGGGACTAATCCGAAAGATCATTTTTTTATGGGGAAGATAGCGGAAATAATTATCTTCACCAACCACTTTAGATTGGTCTTTATCTCGTTTGAATTGTTGCCAGTGGTAGGCGTAGCTGGAGATGCTCGCGTACCATACTCCAAGATCCTCGGCTGAGAGGTCGATTTTTTCAAGGAAGCGCGTGAGGTTATTCACCCAATCACCGATGGGAAATTTTTCTTTGGGGATCCCTACTTGCTTTGCGTACATGAACTGCATGAGGTAGTTAGGACCTCCTGCTTTAGACCCATGACCAAAACAACTGTTTTTTGTTCCCCCAAAGGCTTGACGTCGGACGATTGCTCCTGTAATACTTCGGTTGATGTAACAGTTTCCCGCAATGATGAGACGTTGCCATTTTTGCTGTTCTCGTTTATCGAGGGAATGAATTCCCGAAGTCAACCCATAAGGAGTAGAGTTTGCAATATGAATGGCCTGATCGAGGTTATCAGCACGGATGAGACCTAGGATAGGACCAAAGAGTTCTGTTTTGTGTGTGTAATTTCCTCGTTTGACGCCGAGTTTAATTCCCGGTGTCCATATGCGGGAGTTGTGAGGGTTTTGCTTTGGCTCAAGAAGCCACGATTCTCCAGGTTCTAACGTAGTGAGTCCGTGGAGGAGGACTTCATTTGGAGAATTGATTAGAGGTGTCATTTTATTTTCCAGATCCCATGACGATCCAACCTTTAAACTTGCAGCGGCATCCCGGAGTTGATGCATAAAGTGGGAGTCATCATAGACCTCTTTTTCTAGGATGACTAGAGAGGCGGCGCTACACTTTTGCCCATTATGTCCAAATGCTGAATGGATAATTTCTTTAATCGCAAGATCTCTGTCTGAAAGGGCGCTGATAATGATGGCGTTTTTCCCACCTGTTTCGGCATAGAGGTCGATCCCGGGGCGGAGTTTCATAAAGAGTTTTGCTGTGCGTGTTGCCCCGGTTAAGATAACAGCATTGACTCGCTCATCTTGAATGAGCTTAGAGCCAACAGGATCGTCATCGCAGTTAATAAATTGAAGGACTTTTCTTGGGATTCCCGCTTTCCAAAGAGCTTTGACAAGTTCATAGCCTGTATAAACAGTTTCATGTGCAGGTTTAAAAAGAACGCAGTTTCCTGTGACTAATGCAGCAAGGATTCCCCCGCAGGGGATGGCCTTTGGAAAGTTCCAAGGAGATACAACAAGAATCGTTCCTTTTGGCGTCCACTCAAGGTCTTTGAGAGTTGCAAGCTGTCTCATTGAACGGCGATAATATTCAGCAAAGTCGATTGCCTCTGAGAGTTCAACGTCTGCTTCAATGAGAGACTTCCCCGCATCCCCAATCATTGAGCCTAACTGATCGGCCCGTTGTTTTCTGAGTTCTTGTGCAACTTTGGAAAGAAGCGCGCACCGCTCCTCAGTTGGGGTATTCGCCCAGTTGCCTTCTTCTTTTTTTGCGCAACTAAGAGCACGGTTGATCTCTTCCCACCTCCCCTTTGAATAGGTGTAGTAGGGATGATCTGGCTGAGAGGGGTCGATTGCTTCACCTTTATCTTGCGTATGAATCTCTTCTCCCTCAATTACAAGGGGAACAGGGGTAATTTTTTTCTTTTTCCACTTCTCGATAATTTCTTCAGCCCATTTTCTATTCTGGGGGAGTGAAAAGTCGGTATCGGCTTCATTTGCAAATGGGGAATAGGGGTCAAGATGGGAGGGCTCATCAAAACGATTTTGATTTTTTCTAGGTTCACTTTCCACAGTATCTTGTAGTTTGCAGGCTTCGGAAAAAAGAGAGGATTGTATTTTCCACTCTTTTGTTCCAGCTTTGAGGCCAAAACTGTGAGCCAGGAAGTTTTCAGCCCCCGTATTTTCATCAAGACGGCGGATAAGGTAGGCAATAGCACTTTGGAAATCCTCGCGGGTTGCAACGGCGCAATAGAGGAGCATATCTTTAGTGAGGGTTTGAATGACGCGTCTCACATGGTCAGCCATTCCTTCAAGCATCTCAAAAGTAATCTCTCGCTCTACTCGATTTTCTAGGCGCAGGATCATGGCAAATGAAATATCAAAGATGTTGTGAGAAGCGATTCCGATATGGACCGCGCGGGCATTTTCAGATTTGCAGGCATAGATCACCATTCTCTTGTAATTTGCATCAGTTCTCACTTTGCTTGTATAAGGAGCCTGGGGCCATCCTTTGAGGGAGGATTCATGTTGCTCCATTGCCATGTTGGCCCCTTTTACAATCCGTATCTTAACAGGGGCTCCCCCATTTTTCACCCGGTTAATCGCCCATTTAGTGATCTCCTTTTGGATTTCATAACTATCTGGAAGGTACGCTTGTAAAACGATTCCTGCAGAAAGAGAGTGGAAATCGGGTTCGCTCAGAATTTTTATGAAAAGATCCTTTGTCAAGTGAAGATCACGGTATTCTTCCATATCGAGGTTGACGAATTTCGAACTTTTCCTTCCATCAGGAAGAGTGGTCGGATTCTTCATTGCGGCAATGTAAAGTTTTTTGAGGCGCTTCTCTAAGTCTTTTAATGTACGATCCCATGAAAGAAGGTTTAGTTGGGAGTAAATCGTTGAGATTTTGATAGAAATATAGTCGATGTGGGGATGTTTTAAGTCCTCTAAATAGATACTCATTCGGCGGACGGCTTCCTCTTCCCCGAGGATTTCTTCTCCAAGATGGTTGAGATTGAGGCGGATTCCTTGTTCTTTTCTTTTCTTGATGTGACGAGAAAGAGGACCCTTTTCTCCGGGAATGATGACCGAGGAAGTCTCTTTGCGCAGAGTGAAAATTGCCAAGGGAACGAGGAGGTTCGCGAACTTCTCTCCAAACAACTTGAAAAAGTAGAGTTGTAATCGTTTAAAGGGAGAAAAGAATTTTGGGATCCCATAAAGATTAAGGAGGTAGACTATTTGGTTTGCGATGCGTTGATTATTTTTCGATCGAAAACATTGGTCCGTCATTGCAGTGAGAAAAACCTTCCCTACGGGGTCGTGCATCATCCGATGAAGCTCTCCATACCGTTTTTTTTCTTCTTTTGTTAGTATTTTGTTTGATTCGAACAAGATTAGAGAGGTGAGTTCAATGGATTTTTTCGCTCTATCCTCCATGGACATGGGGGATCCCATCACCGATCCTAATAGGTCGCGCGCTTGATGCATCTGTTTTGATTCATGTTGTTTATCTAACATTTATGATCTAACCACTGTAAAATACACACCCCCGTAATTGTTCTTGTACAAGAAAAATCATTTTTCATCTAAACTTTTCTAGTATGTGGCGAATGATCTTTGTTTTCTTTTTTCTCCCTCTTTTTGCGTCGGTAGATCTTGGCATTGATGTTTTTGTTAAAGACGGATACTGCAAGGGGTTGCAAAAAAAACGGGTAGGGCTTGTTAGCAATCATACAGGGGTTAACAAAGCGATGATCCCAACCATTGAGGTCCTTCAAAAGGAAGGAATAAGGGTTGTAGCCCTTTTCAGTCCAGAACATGGGTGGTCTGGGACCACCTATGCTGGAGAAAACACTGATGATGGAAGAGCTGGAAAGCTCAAGGTCTACAGTTTGCATGGGAAAACCCGACGCCCGACAGAAGAGATGTTAAATGGGATTGATGTCTTGATCTATGATATTCAAGACATTGGGGTGCGTTCATATACCTATGCAACCACGCTATTTTACGTGATGGAAGAGGCAACAAAGCGGAAAATTCCCGTCATTATTTTTGACCGCCCTAATCCCATCAATGGATTGATTGTCGATGGAGGAATGTTGGAACCCGCGTGGCGCTCCTTTATCGGATATGTCAATGTTCCCTACTGCCATGGAATGACCATTGGTGAGCTCGCCACTTTTTTTGATGGAGAATATAAAATTGGATGTAATCTTAAAATTATTCCTATGAAGGGATGGAAACGCACCATGTCCTTCAAAGAGACAGGGTTGACTTGGATCCCAACAAGTCCCCATATCCCTGAGGCTGATACTCCACTTTTCTACGCTTCGACTGGGATTCTGGGAGAATTGGAACTGGTCAATATTGGAGTGGGGTATACTTTGCCTTTTAAAGTTGTTGGGGCTCCATGGATTGATGCTGAGGCCTTTGCTGAAAAGCTTAATAGCCAAAAGCTCCCCGGTGTCCACTTCTTCCCCTTTCACTACCGTCCCTTTTACGGATCCCTTAAGGGGGAAGATTGCCATGGTGTTCTGATTCGCGTGACCGATATGCTTTGGTATCAACCTCTGAGTGTCCAATATCTCCTAATGGGAATCCTAAAGAGTCTATACCCGCAGGAAACCAGAGGTTATCTTGAGAAGGTTAATGGAAACAAGAAAAGATTATTTTGTCTCGCCAATGGCAATGATGAGATTTACCGACTTATGCTTAACGAGCGATATGCAGCCTGGAAAATGATTGCTTACCAGAAAAGTGAGCGAGAGCAATTTAAGGAAACCCGTAAGAAATATCTCTTGTATTAGCACTTGAATATTTTTAGTGCTAAGATTGGTTGACAAAAAGAGAGGGTTAACTTACAATCCCGACTTAAAAACCCATTCTTTAAGGAGTGTAATTACTATGTCATTCAAAAAATTTAAGCCACTAGGAAATCGCCTACTTGTTAAACGCAGCGAAGCTGAGTCAATCAAGGGAGGAATATTGCTTCCTAATTCAACACAAGAAAAACCCAAGCAAGGCGAAGTTCTAGCAGTAGGGCCTGGAAAAATGCAGGACGATGGCACCGTGACCAGAATGGAGGTCGAGGCGGGCGACAAAGTTCTTTTTGGCTCCTTTGCGGGAACTGAAGTAAATGCAGATGAGGAAGAATTCCTTATCATGTCTGAAGACGATATCCTAGCCGTTGTAGAATAAGGAGAAAACCCATGGCGAAAATGATGCAATTTAATGAAAATGCCCTTAAGTCAATCCTTAAAGGCGTGAAGACTTTAGCGAAAGCTGTGATCGTAACTCTTGGCCCCAAAGGGCGCAATGTTGTTATTAACAAAGGAATGGGACTTCCCCTTTCAACAAAGGATGGAGTGACCGTTGCAAAAGAGATAGTACTTAAAAATAAGTTCGAAAATATCGGGGCTCAGCTTGTGAAGGAAGCTTCTTCAAAGACCTCTGATGTTGCGGGGGATGGAACCACAACAGCAATTGTTTTAGGGGAAGCAATTTTTAAAGAAGGTGTAAAAAACGTTATCGCTGGTGCGAATCCTATGAGCGTAAAGCGAGGGATCGATAAAGCTGTTCAGTCTATGGTTGAAGAACTCAACAAACTCGCAACACCCGTTAGTAAGCATGAAGAGATCAAACAGATTGCGACTATTTCTGCAAATAACGACCCCGAAGTGGGTGAAATGATTGCAAAGGCAATGGATAAAGTAGGTAAAGATGGGACGATTACAATTGCTGATGCAAAGGGAATCGATACCGTTCTTGATGTTGTAGAAGGAATGCAGTTTGATAAAGGATATCTCTCTCCCTATTTCGTGACCAACGCAGAGAAAATGACTACGGAATTATCAAATGCTCAGATTCTTATCACTGATAAAAAACTTTCAAATGCAAAAGAGCTTGTTCCTGTTTTAGAAAAAGTGATGGAAGAAGGCCAAAAGCCACTTCTAATTATTGCAGAAGACCTCGATGGCGAAGCACTTGCTACACTGGTCATTAACAAGCTTAAAGGGGGAATGCCTCTTTGCGCTGTAAAAGCACCTGCGTTTGGAGATCGTCGAAAAGCGATCCTTCAAGACATTGCGATCTTAACTGGAGCTACCCTTGTGACTGAAGAGGTCGGTCTTAGTTTGGAAGATGTTGGTCTAGAAGTTCTTGGAAGTGCTAAGACAGTTAAAGTTGGCAAAGAAGAGACTACGATTATCGATGGTGCCGGAAACCACGATGTGATTCAAGAAAGAATTAAACAAGTCAGAGGTGAAATAGCAAACACAACCTCCGATTATGAGCGGGAAAATCTTGAGGATCGCTTAGCAAAACTTGCAGGTGGCGTTGCTGTTGTCAACGTCGGTGCTGCAACCGAAGCTGAAATGAAAGAGAAAAAATCCCGCGTTGAAGATGCTCTTCATGCGACGCGCGCAGCTGTAGTCGATGGAATCGTTCCAGGTGGAGGGGTAGCTCTTCTTCGTGCTGTCAAGGGGCTTGAAACTCTTAAACTGAAAGGTGAAGAAAAAATTGGTCTCGAAATTGTTCGAAAGGCTGCTTTTGCTCCTGTCATTGCCATTGCAACAAACTGCGGCAAGGAAGGAAACCTTATTGCTGAAAAAGTCTATGAAGGAGAAGGAGCTTTTGGATATAACGGTCTGACCGACACTTTCGAAGATCTTCTTAAAGCTGGGGTTATTGATCCTGTTCTTGTGACAAAGAGTGCTTTAAAGCATGCAGCTTCGATTGCAGGTCTACTCATTACGATTGCTTGCATGATTACCGATAAACCACAACCTAAGTCAGATGCTCCAGTTGAAGGGGGAGCTATGCCTGGCATGGGAGGCATGGGAGGCATGGGAGGCATGGGAGGCATGGGAGGCATGGGAGGCATGGGAGGCATGGGAGGCATGGGAGGCATGGGGATGATGTAATCTCTAACCTACTTGGAAGAGGGCCGGCTTGTCGGCCCTCTTTTTTTTATGGGCCTTTGGGCTGTATGTCTCGTAGCCTGCAGTAAATTAAGTGAATGTTTTCCCTGGAATTGCGCGTCCTACCATCCCCTCAGGAACTTCAGCTAGGTAAGCAAGCTTGCATCAGCCTCGCCAAACTCCTTTGGATTCTGCCAGACAAGTTCGATATATATTGGAGGTTGGTTTCCTTTTCTCTTGCGAGAAAAGGATTTCTACCGCAGAATGGACGGCTCTGCACCGGTAGCTCAATTGGATAGAGTACCTGGCTACGGACCAGGAGGTTAGAGGTTCGAGTCCTCTCCGGTGCAACATTTAAGGATGTGTATGGCCCAAGTTCAATGTTTCCCCTCAGGACCTTTTGAAACCAATGCTTACCTTTTGACCTGCTCTGAAACAGGCAGAGGAGTCTTTATTGATCCTGCTCCGGGAAGTGCCGAATCTCTAACCCAAGCGGCGGGGGGAGTTGTGATAGAAGCAGTTCTGCTGACGCATTCGCACTGGGATCACATCGGAGATCTTAAGACAGTCAAAAAAATCTTTGAAATTCCAGTTTATGTCCACAAGAATGATCGCGGTAATGTGACGTCTCCAGGATGCGATGGTGTTCCTTTGATGATGGCAGTCGAAGGCGTTGAGCCTGAGTTCGAACTCAAAGAGGATCAAATCATTTCTGTGGGTCACCTCAAACTGAAGGTGATTGAAACCCCAGGTCATACCCCTGGAGGTGTTTGCTTTTATATTGAAAAAGAAAAAAAATTATTTTCCGGAGATACCCTGTTCAGAGGTTCAATAGGAAATTTATCCCTAGCAACAGCTAACCGCTCCAAGATGTGGAGTTCTCTTAAGAAATTGGAAAAGCTTTCTTCGGACACAGTGGTCTATTCTGGTCATGGACCATCTACTACAATTGGGGATGAAAACTGGCTTCCGCGCGCGCGCGAAATCTTCAGTTAGTATACTCAAGTAAACTCAAAAATTAGTTTTTCGATTTCCAAATGCAATTTTCTAATAAAATCCCCTGTGTTAATTCTGCACTTTACTTTTTTTAAAAGAAATGGTTCAATCGTCGGGAACCCTAGGAGGTCCTATGAACAGTTTGCTTATTGGGAAAAAAGCTCCCAAATTCAAAGCGGAAGCCGTTGCAAAAGGGAAAATCAATGACAGTTTCTCTCTCGATCTATTTAATGGAAAATACATTATTTTCTTTTTTTATCCACTAGACTTTACCTTTGTATGTCCCACGGAGTTGCATGCATTTCAAGAAAAACTTAAAGAGTTTGAAGCACGGGATGCTCAGTTGATTGGATGCTCAGTTGATAGCGTCTTTTGTCATTTAGCGTGGATCAATACCCCCAAGGCGAAGGGTGGAATCGAAGGGGTGTCCTACCCTCTCGTTGCCGACCTAAATAAAAATATTTCCCGCGATTACCATGTGCTTAATGAAGAAATAGGTGTTGCATTCCGTGGACTTTTTCTTATCGATAAGGAAGGGGTAATCCGTCATCAACTCGTAAATGATTTACCACTCGGACGTTCGGTTGATGAGGCGATTCGACTTCTCGATGCTCTTATCTTCCATGAGGAAAATGGCGAGGTGTGCCCTGCCAACTGGAAAAAGGGAGAAAAGTCTATGAAGCCGACCCAAGACGGTCTTGCCAACTATTTCGGCTAGCATAATAGAACTTTTTTGTTGCTAGAGCCTTTTCTTCAGGGCTCTTCAAAGGGGGATCTACTGAAGTCTTCCTTAAGAAAGATGTCTTCTCCTTTTTGGAGGAGCTCTTCTCTTTGTATTTTTCTTGGTTTACGACTTGCTAAGTCTTACGAAAAGAATTTATTTCACAGAGGCTTTTGGGTTCTAGATAAAGGTTATATTAAACACTTTAAATATTAGGGAGCTGAAGAGAGGTAAGATAGTCGTAGAGATCCCGCTCAGTTGTGATAATGAGAGCCTCGTGTGTGTCTATAACGGGGTAGGCCGCATCAAGAATGCGAGCATCGCCGACTCCGGGAAGGCAAAGGGCTGTAAGATGAGAAATTTGTTTTTTGTTTTGGAGATGCTTCATTCCCTTGAGATAATCTTTGGTGCTAAATCCTTCTTCTTTAACACGAACGAAGATGACTTCTTGTTCGTAGAGAAGAAACTGAATGGCAAAGAAGATCCCCCGACTTTCCTCAGGAGGATGTCCTAAGGTATCATTAAGATAAGAGAGAGTTTTCATCAAAAGAGGAGAACCGATTTCTCCCTTTTCTGCCTCTCCAAATAAAGCTATAGTTTGCCGCTCCATACCATCTCCATATCTAAGGGATGGGTTTTATTGCAAGTATACTCAGCCACCTCCTAAATTTGGTTGAATATAGGTGGCGGATGAACCGAGTTTTTCTTCAATAAAAAGAAGGCGATTGTATTTTGCAACCCGATCTGAGCGAGAAAGTGAACCGGTTTTGATTTGACCGGCGCATGTAGCGACGGCCAAGTCGGCAATAAAAGTGTCTTCGGTTTCACCCGATCGGTGAGAAATGACTGTTAAATAGTTGTTTTTCTTTGCTAGGTGAATTGCATCTAATGTTTCTGTGAGAGTCCCGATTTGATTTACTTTTATTAGGATAGAATTTGCAACATGGGAATCGATTCCCCTTTGAAGAAACTCTGTATTTGTAACAAAAATATCATCACCGACAAGTTGGACTTCCCCCCCCAAGCGATCTGTTAAAATTTTCCAACCATTCCAATCGTTTTCATCAATGCCATCTTCAATGGTATCAATGGGGAATTTGTTGCAGAGTTTTTCCAAGTGATCAACCTGAGCCTTTGCATCTCGCTCGATATAAAGTTTTTTCTCTTTGTTGTAAAATTCGGATGCTGCGCAATCTATAGCCAGAGAAATATCTTTTCCGGGCTTTAGCCCAACTTTTTCAATAGCCAAGAGGATCACCTCCAATGCTTCTTCATCTGAGAAAAGATTGGGAGCAAAGCCTCCTTCATCACCGACTGATGTAGTAAGTCCTTTGTTTTTAAGGATCTTTTTAAGAGCGTGAAAAGTTTCTGCTCCATGCCGAAGTGCTTCTGAAAATGAGGGAGCGCCGATAGGTCGGATCATAAACTCTTGAAAGTCGAGGGAGTTGTCAGCATGGGCACCACCGTTAATGATGTTCATCATCGGAACGGGAAGGAGGGTTGAATTGCTTGATCCAATATATTCGAAAAGGGGGATCTTTTTAGTCATTGCAGCAGCACGCGCAACGCTAAGAGAAATCCCTAGGATCGCATTCGCTCCAAAGTGGCCCTTGTTCGGGGTGCCATCTTCTTTAATCATGGCGCGATCGAGTCCTTCCTGATCAAAGATATCCCATCCTTTAAGAAAGGTATTCAAAGGACCATTGACATTGGTGACAGCCTTCAAAACTCCTTTGCCACCATATCTTTTAGGATCATTGTCACGAAGTTCAACTGCTTCATGTTCTCCGGTTGAAGCCCCAGAAGGGACTGAGGCCCTTCCAATAACTCCATCCTCGGTCGTTACTTCGACTCTAACTGTGGGGTTTCCTCTTGAATCAAGGATTTCTTGCGCGTGTATTTTATTGATCTTTGACATACATCTATTTTACAAAAGCAAGCATTTATTCCCACTCTTTTGGAGGAGTATCTTCGAGCAAGGTGATGTAGGATGCGTAACGCAAAGGGGAAAGTTTTTTCTCTTTGAGAGCATTTTTAATGCCGCAGTCGGGCTCATGAATGTGGGTGCAATTTGGAAATCTGCAATTTTTTGCGAAGGGAACAAAATCGGAAAAAATTTCAAGAATTGCTGCGGGGTCATTCTCCCACAGACCGAAACTTTTAATTCCGGGGGTGTCAATGCAAAAGGCGTCATTTGCAAGGGGAATCAGCTCGGCTGCTGTAGTCGTATGAGATCCCTTGTTTGTTTTTAAAGCGATGGGGCCGATCGGAAGAGTGCTTCCTAAGACAGCATTAATCAAAGAAGATTTTCCTACTCCCGATTGTCCTGAGAATACGGAAGTTTTGTTTTCCATAAGCTTCTTGAGTTTGTTGAGTCCTGCTTTAGTAAAAACACTAAGTGTCACAATGGGGATCTCTAAGGGGATATACGCTTCTAAAAACTCCTCGAGTAGAACTTTTTCAGCGTCGATCTCTGATTCTAAGCTGTTTTCAGGAGGGTCTATTAAAAGATCGGTCTTGTTGATGATCACAATGGGCTGCATGTTTCCTTTTTTTGTTGAAAGGATATAACGATCCACAAGAAGGGGTTTAAACTTTGGAGAGACAAGGGACATGACAATAAAAACCTGATCGATATTTGCCGCAATCAACTGTGTTTTTCGGCGCGATAAATTTTCAGCGCGCACGAGCATTGAGGTCCGGTTTTCAATGTGATGAATGGTTCCTGAATCGGCACTCTTTTTTTTAAAATGGACCCAATCACCAACAGCAAAAAGATTTTTTTGTTTTGTTTTTGTTTTTTTAAGAGATCCTTTGAGAGAACAGAAATAGGTTTGATGCTCAGCAGAAACCGTGATCATGTCAGGGGAAATAGTGAGGACTCTTCCGCGCAGATCATTTGCGCCAAGAGGAGGTTCTTCTTCCCGTAGCTGTTGCCTTTTTTGATCGCGGTCACTTTTTTTATATTTCGATCGGTCCTTCGCTTGAGTTTCGCGCCGTTCCTTTCTGTTTTCCCGTTTTCCAGCGCCGTAAAAATCTTCTTCGTAATCTAGATAGTCATCAAATTTAGGCACTGCGCTTCCCGAATTTTGTTCATTAGAATGCCACCTGCAACAGCAACATTCAAGGATTCAGTTTGAGACTCTATTGAAATGGCGACAACCTTGCCATTATTTTTGAGTGTTTCGCAGGGGCCATGGGCTTCATTCCCAAGGATGAGAACAAGTGGAGCTGTCATTGTGATGTCTTCTCCACCTGTGTCGCCGATGTAAGGAGTAAGACGGTTCTTTTCAACCAACTTTAAAAGGTCATCTGCGCTGCCATTTTGAATAGGCAAGTGAAAGGTCGCCCCTTTTGCAGATCGAAGAGCTTTTGGAGAAAATGGATCAGTGCATTCGATGAGGAAAATCCCATCGAATCCAAACGCTAAGGCAGTGCGAAGGAGGGTTCCTAGGTTTCCGGGATCGCTAATTTTGTCCAGGGCAAGGAGGCACGTTTTCTCATCGAGGTTTGTTGAGGAGGGGAGAGGAACCTCGGCGAGGAATGGCTCAGGAGAAGAAGTTCCAGCAATTTTCTCAATAATTTCGGGAGACACAACAAAGCGCATCTTTGGAGAAAGATGATCAGGGATATTTGTTCCTCTAGTGGTGAGAAGTAGATCTACGGTGCCCTGATACTCATAAACCATCTTCTTCCCCTCAAGGAGAAGAGACCTTTTTTCTTCTCGGTACCTCTTCTCTTTCCGGAGTTTAACGAGATGCTTGACAATGGGGTGTTGTAAACTCTTAATTTCTTTTGTTACCATAAAACTAACCGCTTTTAGGGGAAGTATAACATGGATCAGGGAAAAAAGGAAAAGCATCGCGCATTGGGAGGGTCTCTTTCTGCACGTATCTTCCTGATTACTATCATCTTCCTAATTATTCCACTCCTCGCATTAGTCAGTTTACTTTACATTGATGATCTCCATGTTAAGAAAGATAATAATAACTTTACGCTCAAGGTGATCATGGATCAAAAAGTGGGGCTTATCGAAGGTATGATCTTTCATGAAATGGAGGTTTTAGCAGAAGTTTCATACCTCCTTCGGAAAATCCCTGATCCTGAAAGTGAACTCGATGAGCTTGCAAGAAGGGATGGAGTAGCTGCCTTATTTCATGTCAAAAAGATGACAAGTGGACGATACATTTCGGATATGGCATCTAAAGTTGGGATTAAAGGAAAAGATTTTACAGGACTGGTTGAAGAAGCTAAAAAGGGGATTGTTTTTGTTGTTGAAACCAACGTTCCGGTCTTTTACCTTATCCGTTATGGCCCTGAGCGTGATGAAGCGTGGATCACCGTGTTTCATTTGGATCACTTATCAAAAAGCTTTCCCATCGAAAAGGATATCATCTCTCCTGCCTCAATATCCCTAATCGATATGAAAGGAATGGTCATTGCGTCAACGGATGAGAAGCTTAAAGGACACCAGTTTGTGTGTCCGATTAAAGGGGAATACTCTCTCAATGATGAAATGTTTATCTCGAATGAAAAGCATGTTCCTAAAACAAATTTTTTACTCCTCATCTCAGCCCCTGAGTGGATTAATTTTGTGGATATTCCCTATTTTTTCATGAAGATATTTATTGTTCTTGTCCTCATTATCCTCGTGGGGGGAGGGGGAACTCTTCTTCTTACGAAAAAACTTGGAAGACCTCTTCGCAAACTTATCCAAATGATGGATCACGTGGCACGCGGAGATTTAAAAAAACGGTACACTCCCGTTTCAATGGGGTTTGAGATCAATGATCTTGGCGCAATTTTCAACGAAACCGTTAGTTCGCTCGATGAACATATAGAAGTTGCTCATAAAGAGCGTCTCGCAAAAGAAACCTATGAACAAGAGCTTCTCATCGGTGAAGAAGTGCAAGCTTCGATCCTGCCAAAAGAGCTTCCGAAGTTCCCGGGTGTAGATATGGCTGCCCGTTTTATTGCAGCCAAAGAAGTAGGGGGGGATTTTTATGACTTTCTTTCCAACGGGAAGCTCATGCTATCGATTGCCGACACTTCAGGAAAAGGAATCTCAGCTTGTCTCTATTCTCTAAGTGTGCGTAGCATGCTCCGCAGCTATGGAGAAATTCATAAAGATCTTGATGTTATCGTTCGTGAAACAAACAATCTCTTTTGTCGCGACACTGGAGATACCGGCGTTTTTGTCACAGCTTTTATCGCCTTTTTTGATCCCAAAACCAAATTGTTTCATTACTCCAACTGTGGCCATTTTCCTGCCCTTCTTCAAAGAGCCGATGGAACGATCGAAATACTAACCACAAGAGGGATGGCCCTTGGTGTGGTTCTCTTCGATGCTGTCGTGACCGACAAAGTGCAATTAAAGTCTGGCGATACGCTGATGCTTTATACCGACGGCGTTGTTGAAGCTCACAATAATGACATGGAAATGTTTGGTGAACAGCGTCTCCTCACCTCCTTCCGAGATAAAAAAGACCTGTCCCCAAAACAAATTGTCGACACCATGATCGAAGAAGTGGCTCTTTTCGCAGAAGGATCACCGCAACATGATGATCTCACAATCGTTATTCTCAAAATCCTCTAAAAAGATAACTTTTTGAGGATTTCCTCAGGAGAATCAAGGTGGTCGTTGATAGCAATGCGTTCTGCTTGTTTAAGAAGCACCCCCATTTTGGGTCCAGGAGCGATGCCGGCTTTCTTGAGATCGCTTGAAGAGAGAAAGGGAATTTTGTTTTGGATTTTGTGGATTGCCTTTCTCAGCAGGTTAACGCGCATATGATGTTCTTGAAGAAAGGTTTGACGCTCATCTAAGGGGAAGTAGGTGGCAGAGATTTTTAAGCAAATCGGATAGAGGGGATTCGCGTAGAAGTGAGCCCACTGATAAGGTTCCTTGTCTTGTTTAGAGAGGAAGGCGTTAATGGCATGATGGAACGTTTCAACGAAACGGATATCTTGGTTTGAGAGTTTTAAGTAGGAGCAGAGGGCTTTTTTATCTTCAAGAGGTGAGTTGGGGAAGAGTTCTAAAATGCGGGAGATAATCGGGGCATCTTCAGGAAAATAAGGGAGTTTTGCAACCCGTTTTTCAATCTCTTTGGTGGAAACCTTTTTAAGGGCAGGAAAAATAACGGGGAGAAGATTGAGCCTCTGAAGGGTGATCAGGGCCATGTCAAAGTTAGGGAAGAGGGCCATCTTTGAAAATTCGTTCCATATGCGCTCTATGGCAACCGCCGGAAAAAGATCATTAGCATGGTCGAGAATTGCTTTGAGGGTTTCGCTTTCTATGAGGAAATGGAACCTGCTTGCGTAACGAACAGCGCGGATCATTCGGAGGCGGTCTTCTAAAAATCGTTCATGGGGGCTTCCAATAGCACGGATGATCCCTTTTTTAAGATCTTCTTGTCCCCCAATGTAGTCGTAGAGGGTCTCTTTAATAGGGTCGTAGAACATTCCATTAATGGTGAAGTCACGGCGCTCAGCGTCCTCCTCAGGGCCTGCCTTTTCGACGCTAATAGGGCGTCTTCCATCTTTATACCCTCGATCTTTCCGAAAAGTAGCAACTTCGAATTGATGTTTTTTTTCAACCACGATGACGATTCCAAAGTTTATACCTACAGGAATGGTTTTGGGAAAGATCTGCTGCACGTCTTCAACAGAGGCATCGGTGGCGATGTCAATATCATCGGAGGGATGACCCATCAGGAAATCACGAACCCACCCTCCCGCAAAATAAGCAATAAAGCCCTCTTTATAGAGCTTTTTAATAATGGAGATGCCAACGTCTAAATGGGTCATTTTTTCCTTTCCAGAATTCTCTCACTCAAGTTACAAGGGTAATATATCGAGCTTTTTTTTAGGAGAAGTCAATGAAGTGGACCTTATTTTTTGTGATTCCCATCTTTTTAGTGGGTTGTAGGGGATCCATGGTAGAAGAAGTTAAGGAGGGGAAACGTTATTTTCAACATGTGAGTTTAGTCGGTGCTGACCTTAGTGGCATGGACTTAAAAAATGTGGATTTCACTAACTCCAATTTAAAAAATTGCAATTTAGAAAAAACGAATCTCAAAGGATCAAAGTTTGTGAGTGTTAATTTACAAGGAGCATACCTTGATCATGCTAATCTAGAGGATACAGACTGCCGTGGGGCAGACTTTTTACGCGCCCACCTTGAACATGCAACTTTTAAGGGTGCAGATCTTACACACACTCGTTTTAGAGGATCGGATGTCAACAAAACGGATTTTAGAGAAAGCAGAGGTTTGACAGACGAGATGAAGCAGTATTTATCAGGCAAGGGAGCCTTTGTTGATTAATCACAAGAAATGGTTTTATGGATCTCATAGGTGTAGATATTGGAGGAACAAAAGTCTCAGTTTGTTTAGGAAGCGAAGGAGGAGTGATTCACGCTCACAAAAGACTTGAGACAGCGTCTCTTGGAGGACCAAAGACAGGTCTTCCCAAAATTGTAGAGCTCATTGGGCATCTTCTTCGCGATGAAAATGTTGAGCTCAATGATATTCGAGCAATTGGCCTTGCTACTCCGGGGCCTGTTTCAACGAAAACTGAGCGGATGATTACACCCCCCAATCTTCCAGAATGGGTAGATGTTCCTATTGTTCAATACTTGCGCGAAAAACTTGATCGACCGGTTTTTATGGACAATGATGCAAATGCCGGAGCGTTGGCCGAGTGGGAGTTTGGTGGTGCAAAACATGTCGATAATCTCATTTATCTAACCATGAGCACGGGGATGGGTGGCGGACTGATCATTGATGGAAAGCTTCACCAAGGAGGGACCGATACAGGCGGAGAGGTAGGGCACTTTATTCTTGATCCGAAAGGACCTAAATGCTCCTGCGGGCTCACAGGATGCTTTGAGGCCTTTTGTGGCGGAGCGAATGTAGCTCAGAGGCTTCAAGAGGCAATTCGCAGTGGGAAAAAAACAGCCATCAAAAAAATAGCTGGGAATTTGGAAGCCGTAGATATGAGAGCACTCCTTGAGGCTGTCAGGCAAAGTGATCCTTTCGCTCTAGAGGTATGGGAAGAGTATATTGATCGCCTAGCACAGGGCATTGGGATTCTCCTTCAAACTCTTAACCCTGATGCCATCATTCTCGGGACCATTGCGATGCATAATAGCGAACTCGTGATGAATCCTTTGAAACAGGCTATTCCTCACTTTGCTTGGGGTGTTCCTCTTAAATATTGCCGCATTGAGCCCAGTCAGCTCGGAAATGATATTGGCAAGCTCGGGGCGCTCACGCTCGCTATTCATGGACTTTCTGTATCAACTTAACTGTTGATCTAGACGCTCTCTAATTAAAATTGATTCTTTCCTGTTTTTTACAACAATGAGGACTAAGATTCTCAGATGTTTCATCTAGGAATCGAGCATGGTGGGCTGCTTCATACCCGATGAGTTTATAGAGTGCGACCTTCACTACCATACAGATGATGAACCAAGCTCCAATATAGAGCCAAGACCATCCAACATACTTCCATCCGATCCCAATGAAGTCGCTTGTGTCGAGTCCATAGACTGAAACAAGGGTTCCTATGACCTGAGAAAAGAGGGTTGCAAAGAAGAATTTCCACTCAGGAAGAGGACGTTCAAACAGTGTTCCTGTATTCCTTGTAAGATAGATTGTCAAACTTCCACCACAGAGGATTGCCAAGAATGCGAGAGTGCGTATATGGGCCAAATCGAAGTGCCAAATTTCTTGTCCGATCCAAAAGAGTCCAAATGTTGAAATCACTCCAACGACGGCAAGGCCAATGGAGATTGTGAAGATCTCCTTCATATTCCACTTGACAGGTTCTTTCTCAATGAGCATGTGATCATAGGCAATCATCATGATAGGAATGTCGTTGAGAAGAGCGATTAAGATGATCATGACAGCAGTTAGGGGCTGCATTTTAAAGAGGATCATTGCCAGAGAGAGGAAGAAAAGGAGGCGGCAGGTTTCACTGATGCGGTACATTGTATAACTCTTCATCCGCCCAAAAATGCACCGTGCTTCGTCGATTGCTTTCTTGATAACCATGAGCCCTGGATCTGTGAGAATGAGGTCAGCAGCGGCCCTTGCAGCATCAGTAGCATTGCTCACGGCAATCCCGATATCGGCTTGTTTTAGAGCGGGGGCATCATTGACCCCATCACCTGTCATCCCCACAATATGATTTTTCTTTTGGAAAGTTTGGACAATTTTAAACTTGTGTTTGGGAAAAACTTCTGCAAATCCATCTGCCGTTTCGATATTATTTTCGGTGATTTCTTTTGCGGGCATGATGTTTGATCCTAGATCGAGCTTCGAAGAAATTTCGCGTGCAATCGCTGTGTGGTCTCCTGTTACCATTTTGATTCTGATACCCATTGCCCGTGCACTATCGATGGTCTCTTTCGTATCTTCGCGAGGGGGATCAAAAAGGGGAATAAGTCCTAGAAACTTCCAACTGCGCCGGTCTCCCTCTGCGACTCCCAGAGTGCGAAATCCCCGCGCTGCAAAGGCATCAACAGCATCATTGACCTTCTTGGCAAAGGCTTCATCAGGTTTTGCAAGTTCCAAAACCATTTGAGGAGCTCCCTTACTGATATGAAGGGGTTTCCCCTCAGGGGTTGTTAGAATAACTTCGGTTCGTTTTCGAATTGGATCAAAGGGGATGAATTTTTCTATTTTGTACTTTTTTATCTCGTCAATATTCTTCGCTTTATGGACAATCGCTTGGTCAATAGCGTCTTCACCTGTTAAATCGGAAGCAAGGACTGCAGCAAATAGGACATCATCAGCAGATTTTTCGAAAGGAATAATCTCTCCTACGGTGAGATCGTTTTTCGTTAGAGTCCCTGTTTTATCAGAACATAAAATATCCATTCCCGCGAGCTCTTCAATAGCGATAAGCTTTGAAACAATTGCTTTAAGCTTCGCCATACGGTTGGCGCCAATCGCCATTGTCATCGATAAAACTGCTGGCAATGCAACGGGAATCCCCGCAATTACAAGGACAAGAAGGAAAATCAAAAGGTTGCCTAATTCTAAGTGAAGGGTGTGGGAAACTTGTATTCGAAAAAGAGAAATAATGAGAAGGATTGCTGCAATCCCTAGGGTAAGAAAGATTAAAAAATGACCAACTTTAAGAACCGCTTCTTGAAAGTGGGATTTCGACTTTGCTGTAGCAACCAGTTTGGCGGTCTTCCCGAAGAAGGTGCTGAGTCCTGTTTCTATCACCTCTCCTACCATCTCTCCCAGCTTGGCTGTGGTTCCTGAGTAAGCGGTCTCTCCCACTTTCTTGTCGACCGGAAGAGATTCTCCTGTGAGTGAGGATTGGTCAACGGAGAGGTATTCCCCGGAAACAAGTTTGATATCGGCTGGGATGATATTCCCTAGTTTTACAAAAACAATATCTCCTGGAACAAGCATTTTTGCTTCGATATTTTTCCATTTTCCATCCCGCTTAACTCTTGCTTTCAGAGCCAATTTTGATTTCAGTGTTTCGATAGCATTGTTGGCCTTGAACTCTTGGAAAAATCCTAATATGGCATTGACGAAGAGAAGAGCAAGAATCATGATCAGATCTGGCCATTGCTGCAAATAGCCGGATAGAATTGCCGCAATCTCAATCATCCAGGGAATCGGTCCCCAGAAGAAGGTGGATAGATGGAGCCAAATGCTCTTTTTTTTCAACTCTAAGATGTTTTCCCCATATTTATTGAGTCGTTCTTTGGCCACTTTTGTGGTGAGTCCATTTTGCTCTGTCATCCAATCATCTCCAGATAATACTTTTCAACATAGTCGCGTACCATTCTGTGTGTAGAATATTCAGGAGTGAGGCGCGCCATACTTTTTTTGATTTTTTTCAGCCATCCTCTAGGGATGTTGTTTTTATCGCGATTATAAAAGAGGGGAATGATCTCGTTTTCTAAAAGTGTAATGAGCTGTTTCCCATCTTTTTTATCATCGTTTCCTGATATTGCCCAACCCACATCTGGGGTATACGCTTCGGCCCACCATCCATCAAGAGAAGAGAAGTTGAGTCCTCCATTTGCAAGAACTTTCATACCGCTAGTCCCACTGGCCTCCCAAGGACGCCGAGGTGTATTTACCCAAAGATCCATACCTTGGACGAGACGCTCAGCTAGGAGGATGTCGTAATCTGAGAGAAATACTGCATATGGGCGTACATCAGGACGGCTTGTAAAACCAACCCACTTTTGAACCAGAGCTTGCCCCGGCACATCTGCAGGATGCGCCTTCCCAGCAATGATAAGCTGAACTTTCTTTTCTTTAAGAAGGCTCAAAAGGCGTTCTTCGTCTTGCAAGAGAAGATCGACCCGTTTATAGGTGGCGAAGCGACGGGAAAATCCAATAGTCAGAACTTCTGGATCTAGAAACTGATCGAGATGAGAGGTGATTTTTTCAGGTACGCCTCTTCGGAAAAGTTCTTTTTTTAGCCGATTTCTTGTGTAATCGATTAGCTTTTTTCGGGATTTATTCCGGTACTCCCAAAGCTTATCTTCAGAGATTGTTCTGAGCTTACCTTCTAGGGTTTCAATAGGTTCATACCACCGGTGTTCTCCAGCGCATTGGCACCAGAGCTTATCAGATTCTGGAGATTCCCAAGAAGGGATATGGACTCCATTGGTAATGGATCCAACC
The DNA here is from genome assembly GCA_946127115.1 of uncultured Chlamydia sp. Classification (GTDB taxonomy): domain Bacteria; phylum Chlamydiota; class Chlamydiia; order Chlamydiales; family Simkaniaceae; genus Neptunichlamydia. The sequence continues at coordinate 1,129,614 of CAMGYI010000001.1, read as the reverse complement.
GTACATCCTAGTTTTTTGAAGAGCTTTTGGCTCACTTCTCCATGGAGTTTGCTCACTCCATTGACATGGGCACTTCCTCGAACAGCTAAATAAGCCATATTAAAAGGGTCTGATTTTTTAACTTGTCCAAGGGCTAGAAGATCTTCAATGGAAATGCCAAGGCTTTTTGCATACTCCGCAAACCCTGTTCGCATAAGATCAATTGGGAAACGATCAAAACCTGCTTCAACAGGGGTGTGGGTTGTGAATAAGGTCTTTTCTTTCACTTTTTTGAAAGCTTCTTCAAAGGGTTCTTCTCTATAACGAGCTCTTTCTAGTGTTGCAAACGCAGCATGTCCTTCGTTGAGGTGAAAGACATCTGCTTCAATTCCCAGAGCTTTTAGAAGACGCACTCCTCCAATCCCTAGAGCGACTTCTTGTTTTAAGCGGGTTTCGACCCCCCCTCCATAGAGCTCACTTGTTATTCCTCGGTCTGTGGGTTTATTGAGAAGATCATTGCTGTCAAGGAGATAGAGAGGAATGTTACCGACCTTTGCTTTGTGGACCCGAAAAAAGACTGTACGGCCTGGAAACTCAACAGGGATCCGGATATTCACCTTTTCAACAGGTAGTTGGCTTGGTTCATTAAAAGGGTATAGAGCAACCTGTTCACCATCGAGGCTGATTTCTTGCCGAAAATAACCTTGTTGGTAGAGAAGACCGATTCCCACAAGAGAGACACCTAGATCGCTGCAAGCTTTAAGGTGATCCCCAGCAAGAAGACCCAGTCCTCCAGAATAGATGGGGAGAGATTCACTTAGCCCAAACTCCATACTGAAATAGGCGCTCGTCATTTTCTTCCCATACGTCTTTTTGAACCAATTTGAAGCTTGAAGATCTTTTTTTCTCCGCTCTAAATGTGAGTTCAATAAAGAGGAGAATGCTTTATCCTCTTCAAGCTTTTTTTTTCGGGCATCACTAAGTGTTCGAAGGATAAGCCATGGATTTCGGGTTTCCCTCCAAAGATCAGGGTCGATTTTCTCCCAGAGTTCATTGGCAAAATAACTTGAGCAGCGTCGGAGATCGAGAGCTAAGATATGGAGATCTATTCCCATTCCCAATTGAGTACCTCAGGGATGTCTTCACCATATTCATAGATATAGGATTTATGCTTCTCAAGTGTGTTTTTGCATTCAGCAATAAAATTTCCAGTCTCGGATTTCAAACGAGAGACTCGATGGAGAGCTTCCATGGCTAGGTGGTATCGGCTCATATGGTTGCAAACAACCATGTCAAAGGGGGTCGTTGTGGTTCCTTCTTCAATATAGCCTCGGACATGGAAGCGGTGGGGGTTTCCTCTTGCGTAGATGAGTTCATGAATCACCCTGGGGTGACCATGGAAGGCGAAAATGACAGGACTTTCTTTTGTAAAGAGGCTATCGAAGGTTTCGTCGTCAAATCCATGTGGATGGCGCGAGTGAGGAATTAATGTAAAAAGATCAACGACATTGACCACTCTTACTTTCAAATCAGGAACGTGTTTTCTAAACAAGGAAACAGCAGCTAGGATCTCAAGAGTTGGAGTGTCACCAGCACATGCCATCACAACATCGGGTTCACCATTGTGGCTGGCCCACTCCCAGATTCCTGCACCTTTTTCCGTATGAGCTTTTGCCTCTTTCATGGTAAGCCACTGAGGCATCGGTTGTTTTCCAGAAACAATCAGATTGATATAGTTCTGACTTTGCAAGCAGTGGCTTCCAATCGCAAGAAGACAGTTGGCATCAGGAGGAAGATAGATCCGTGCAACGGTCGATTTTTTTTGCATTACCGATTCGATGAATCCCGGACCTTGGTGGCTATAACCATTGTGATCCTGGCGCCAAGCATGAGAGGTAAGAAGGTAGTTTAGAGAAGGAATTGCCTTCCTCCAAGGGAGTTCTAAGCAAGCTTTGAGCCATTTCCCATGTTGATTAAGCATCGAGTCAACAATGAGGGCAAAGGCCTCATAGCAAGGGAAAATACCATGGCGTCCAGTCAGGAGATATCCTTCTAGCCATCCTTGGCAGAGGTGCTCACTCAAGACCTCCATGATCCGCCCCTCATGAGAAAGATCATCGTCACTATCGAGAATTTCGCCAAGATACGTTCTACCTGTCACATCAAAAACATGATTGAGGCGATTAGAGTTGGTCTCATCCGGACAAAACACTCGAAAATTGTTTGTATTTTCCTTCATGATGTCTCGAATAAATTTTCCAAGTTCTCGAGTCGCCTCTCCAATCACCGATCCGGGCTTGGGGACTTTGACTTCATATTTAGTATAGTCAGGAATTTTCAAATTTTTCATAAGGAGGCCCCCATTGGCATGAGGAGATGCACCCATACGGAGGTTCTTTTTGGGAACCAGTTTCAAAAGCTCCCCATTGGGGTGGCCTCTTTCATCAAATAGCTCTTCAGGCCTGTAGCTTTTAAGCCAGTTTTCAAGGATTTTGAAATGCTGCTCATTATTGATGACATCGGACAGGGGAACTTGATGCGAACGAAAGGTTCCTTCTACTTTCTGTCCGTCGACTATTTTAGGACCCGTCCATCCTTTAGGGGTGCGAAGTATAATCATGGGCCAGTCTATCGAATGATCTGTTGGTTCTTTTTTATTTTTTTGGATTTCGTCGTAAGCCCAATCAAGCGTTTCCCAAAAGATTTTGTGGAGAATTTTCGGGTCGTCTCCTTCAACGAAGCGGGGATTGTAACCTGATCCTCTAAAAAACATTTCAAGCTTTTTATCGGTCATTCGTCCCATGATCGTTGGTCCTGAGATCTTATAACCATTGAGATGAAGAATAGGAAGAACTGTTCCATCGCGGCTAGGATTGATAAATTTGTTCGAATGCCAACTTGTTGCTAGTGGACCGGTTTCAGCTTCTCCATCACCCACAACGCAAACGGCAATCAAATCAGGATTATCGAGAACCGCTCCATAGGCATGAATAAGAGAGTATCCCAATTCTCCTCCTTCATGAATCGATCCTGGGGTTGGAGGGCTGACGTGGCTGGGAACACCCCCGGGCCATGAAAAATCTTTCATGAGTTTTTTGGCTCCAGAAAGATCCATCGAAAGATCCGGGTAGATTTCGGTCATTACACCTTCCAAGAATATATTGGCACGCAGAGCAGGCCCTCCATGACCAGGTCCCGTAACGTAAATCACCTGAGCGTTTGTATCCTGGATGAATCGGTTCAAATGAGCATAGATGAAGTTTAACCCTGGAGAGGTTCCCCAATGACCAAGAAGTCTTTTCTTAAGGTGATCCTTCTGAAGAGGCTCTTTTAGTAGAGGGTTATTCTTCAGATAAATTTGCCCAATCGATAAATAATTTGCTGCTCGGAAATAAGCATCAATGATTTCAATTCTTTTTATATCTTCCATGGATAAACCTCTCTTTTTTTCTATAAATGAAAATCATGAATTATGGTATCAAAAAAATATACCGAAGGAATTGACACCCTAAGCCAAACAGCGAAATGTAAAAGAACCAAATAAACAACTTCCTATATCTCACCATCCAGAGTAATGAACGGAAACAAAGCTAAACTAGAGTTAGATGCCAGAGCTTTCGTACTTTAAGTGCGAAAGCCCTGCAGGAAAAAAAGAGTAGGAGGTAGCATGAAAACACAGTCAATAAAAACTGAGGCTACCTACTCGAGTGCGGAGGAAGCAGAAGCTCAGCCCCTTTTTCAGGTTAGAGTTGCATATAAGACAAGGTATAGCAGATTGGATTAAGAGAGGTTAGGCGGGATGTCTTAGAAAAGACCTGTAGTCGTTTTCAAATCAAAATATCGTCGATCATATTCACGACTTTTACTTTACTTCGGTATTAGATTAAGGAAGAAATACCTGGATTAGAATTGTACCGGCTGTTGTGATCTCTATCAGAGGACAACTTGCTGGAATAAGGCATGTTCTTCCAATGGGAACAAGGGAGTTTTCTCCTTCTAAGCAGAAAAGCATCGCGCATTGGTCGGGGAGTTTTTGCCATTTTTGAGAGGAGAAAAGTTCCCATTTCTCCACGACAAAATAAGGGGTACGAATCAGTTCAGTTTGTCGGTAACTTGGGGTTTCATTAATTAGTTTGGAGGAGATGCGGGGATCTTCTGTATCAGTATAGAGGAGAACAGACTTGGCCTTGTCAATATGAAGCGGTCGTCTCCGTTCCCAGTCGTAGACTCGATAGGTTGTATTCGAGCATTGCTGAATTTCAAAAAGGAGTGTCCCGGACCCTATCGCGTGGAGGCGGCCTCCTGGAATTGAGATCATGTTATCCCGCTTTACAGATATCATTCGCATAAGAGAAAGAATCTCTTTTGTGGGGAGTTTTTGATTGATCTCTTCAGTTGAGAAATTTCTGTTCAAACCTGCATAGACCACTGCATCTTTCTCCCCATCTATAATATACCATGCTTCGTTCTTGGCCTCTGTTCCCTTATGAGGGTGAACTTGCACACTTAAATTCTCCTGTGCATCGATAATTTTTAGGAGGAGGGGAAAGCGAATATGATAGTTGTCTCTTCCCATTAGCGCTTCTCGCTTATCTAGAAAGAGGGTACGAAGGGATGTTCCCTTTAGGGGACCATTTTCAATGATACTCATTCCCTCTTCGCGGTCAGAAACTTCCCACGATTCGGCAATCTTTCCAAGAGGGCCCTCTCGTTCAAATTTTTCAAGAATCTGACGTCCTCCCCAGACGTAGTCCTTGTAAACTGGAATAAACAGTAGCGGATATAACATACTTCCATCTTGTACCAAAGCTATATTTTTGATAAATCATATAACTGATCTTAGAGCGTCAAATGCAACTAACTATACTCAAACAAACTCAAATAATTCCAAGTGACTGGCTAGATGTTTGCTTCAGGAGAGTATTTCTATGGTTCAGATTTTGCTATCAAATGTATGGAGACAAAGATAGAAGCAAAACGACTCCTTCAATCGAACCAAGTCTATCAAGCCCTGAGACGAAAGAGATGGGAATTGAGGTTGTTGATTGTTTTTCGTCCTGAAAAAGTCAAATCTAAACTCTTTCTCTTTCTAGAGGTGTCATATCTCATTTTTGCAGCACTATTCCCAAGGCTTTTCAATGATCCAATAAGCTTCTTCTGCAAGAGGATTTTCGATATTGGTTGTTGTTAAAAATCCTGTACTAGAAGAATCTTCTATTAAACATTGGACATGCCAGTTTTTAATATCTAGATTGTAGATATTTTCTAAGTGAATAGGATCTCCATAATGGATTGGAGCTGCAAGGTAGGGGGAAGACAGGCTTTTCACTGTCCATGCTTGTCTCGAGTCATTTTTATTTTTATAATAATAGCAATAATGATTACAGAAAAAAGCTCCTAATTCATTATTAATTCCTAACTCTCTTTCAGTAGAATGAATATGAGCATAGGATCCATGGGTTAAATCTCCTTTTCCATTGGAAAATTGGAGTATTATTTTATCTTTAGCTTTTCCTAATCGAGGGTAATACTCTAAACCTGAGTAGAAATGAGTCAGATACTTCCCGTCTCTATTTTTCAAACAGAATGGCTCATCAAAATGTACGATTTCTTGAGTTTGTGTAGGACGCAATTGGATATCCTTAGGAATAACAATCCAATCAGAGCGTGGAATAGGAAGGTTAATGACAGAATTAATTGTTGGAGCTCTTTCAACACGTTTACCTAAATTCCATTTAGATCGATCTGAATTTTTCCATTCGAGAATTGTTGCAGGAATAGAGGTATGGTCAAAAGGTGTCTCTGGGTTAGAAGAACGAAAAACTGTTGATTTTTGAACAAGAGGTGAAATAACGAGGGCAGGTACACGGACACCGTATCGATCAAATTTAAAACCTTCTTGATCATAATCATCTGGTGGAATAGATTTAGGGGGAATTATATGATCAAAAAGCCCCCCATGTTCATCAAAAACCACAATTAATACTGTGTGTTTCCAAGCCTCTTTATTCGAAATTAAACTCGTATATATATTAGCTAGTAAATTTTCTCCGGGTTTAACTCCACCCGGGGGATGATGATCATTGCCTTGTATTCCGAATGAAGCAAGTTCCATGGTCCAAGCGGGTTCAATAAAGCTAAATTCCGGAAGCTTTCCAGATCTTGCGAGAACGTGAAATTCATCAATCAGTTTAAAATTTTTATCTACATTAGGGATGTAATTAAGGTGAGGAAACGCTAACCGTGTAAAAGGCCCATGATAAAATGAAAACGGCAAATAATGTTCTTCCCAAAAGACGCTCCAAGTCCCCTTAAAATCTTGTGATTCTAATCGATTCCAAATTGTATCAGTATAAAAAGTGTCGTAACTCAAAAAACTATTATTTTTTTTACCAAGAGATGTGCCAGCGGCCATAAATGCTCGATTAGGGTTTGTTTGAGTAGGAACAGAAGCAAACCATTCATCAGAAACCGCATAGTGTTTAGCCAATCCATACATATAGGGAAGTTCTTTTTCTGTATAAGTTTCCATTACTGCGCAGATTTGGTTATGATTTTTTTCCCATAGAGGGGACCACCACTTATGTGCAAAATCTTGCAAAAAGCCTTTCATGCTTGGAAATGTTTCTCCACAAAAAATTTGATATGTTACATGTTTAAAGGGCTCATAAGGGTCTGTTTCTGGAGAATTCAAAAAACTTCTGGTATTAATAGAGGGAATACCTTTAATAGGCGGGCAAGAAAAAATCAGATCCCCTGAAATATCATATAAGTGATTTACGTATTGATTTAGTGTGTTTTCATATAATCCCATAAAATCATGACTTAGCTCTTTAGGAAAAAAGTTAAGAGGTTTTGATTCTAGATCACTATAAAGCCAACCAAGGAAATTGTCGAAAGAACGGTTTTCAAACATGACAACAACAATATGTTTAACCTCTTTAGAAAAAACACTTTCTTCAGCATAGGAAGGATGAAAACAAATAATTCCAAATAATAAATAAAAACTATTAACCATTTCTTTTAAAAATTTATTTTTCATAATAATTCGGCCTTTCTTTGATTGTGAGTATCTAAATAAATTCAAAAGTTAACTAGAATAGGGTCCTGGAATTCCCCCCTAGTTTCGCAAACAGTATTTGCAGACAAGCCTTTCTCTTCCATGGCGTTTCCGTCCTAAGTGTCCACAAGAGTCATCCGGTGTGATTTTGAAGGTTTTCCCCAACATCTTGTTTCAGCTGGAAGAAAGGGTTGAATCCGTTGCCATATTTGTTCTGTTAATATTGTTCGATTCATAGGTTTCCCCATGTTTTATTTTTAACTGTGATATTCTCTTTATTAGCTCTTTTTGAGCAGTTTTTTGAGATGGATTCCCAGGTTTTAAATTTGTAGCATCTCTTAAAAAGGTTTTGATGTTTTTAGGATATATTGAAAAAGACTTTGATCTAGAGTCACTAACCCATTCGTCGAGTACAGAGTAATTCCCTTCAAAGAGCTTTAAACGAACTTGCTGTTTGTTAACTCTGTTAAAGTATTTAGTTATTTTATCTGAAAGCTTTTTGTTTGATGAAAGACCCACATTTTTCATACACTCCTGAATAGTTTGGAGCTCCTCTTCGTAGGTAATCAGGTCTTCGAGACTATCCTCCTTTATTTTCGGTTTCAATGCTTTGATGCTTCGTTTTAATGATTGCTTTTGACCCTCTCTACCTAGATTTTTAATATGTTGCACTTGAGATTGCACCTCACGAGCATGATCGTATACACTGACAGTATACATATCGGTATTATCTTGAATTTTCTTTACAAGCGCAGCCGATCTGTTTGCGAGATCTATCAGGTTTCCCCAGGTTTTGATCTCGTGCTCAATCTTATCAATCTTCCGCTCCAACTCACAAGAGCACTCCTCCTTAAAATTATTATCAGGTGCGTGTGGATCATGTGAGGAGGAAGCAGGGGGAGCAGAGGGATCATTATAAGAAGGTGGCGGATCTAAAGAACGAAAGAAACTTGAGGCGAGATTTAACATTGAAACACCGAATAAAGATTTTTAAGGAAATTAATATTTTTTTGAGAAAAACTTCTAACAGATTTTACATTTTAAGACAAGAAAAAAGAGCTTCTTGTGCGCGCAAAGTGATAATGTCGTAAATCCAGCACTAACTATTAGATAGTGTCGTCAAATTATGTTTCTCCAAAGCTGAACACATCTAATCTGGACAGCTGGCAGGAAAGAAGCGGTGCTTTGGAGCAGCCAAAAATCCAACTTTTGAGTTTGTTTGAGTATATATCCCTAAAGCTATTGTGTTGCAATAAAACAGCAAGTAATTATTATAAATAAAATTATATTTAATTTCCCCCTCCAAAAATGCGTTAGAGGTGACTGAGAAAATCGTGCGTTGGGGTTTGCGGCTTTCTATCTTCCGTAGAAGAGAGGAAGAACGCAGGCATGATCGATAAGGATGTTTTCGAGCTTTTTGATGCGCATCTCTCTTTTCAAGAGGTCTGTTTCCTGTGCTGTGATTTTCAAAAGTTTTTGGTAGTAAAGATTTTCCCAGTTGCTAAAGTTAAAGGGGTCTGTAGCGGATTCAAAAGCCATTAAGGTGGTGAGGGGGTCACTGGTTGGGGCTTCCCACTGGGTGAGTGCGAGGTGATAGTTTTTTTCGCTCCGCTTTTGATGGAACTCAGGTGTGGGATAGGATTGAATTGTGCAACGGATACCAAGAACAGTTTCCCATTGATTTTTCAGGTTTTTAGCAATGGCATAGTAGAGAGTATTTTTTGGCACCAGTAGTGAAAGTGGGGGAATCTGTTCTTTTTTAAGGCGTGGTTGCGTTGCTAAAGCGTAGTCAAAAAAGGCGCAGGCTTGAGCGGGGTTGTAGCGAATCAGGGAGGAGCTCTCTCTGTTTTTCGTTAAATAGCTGGGTAGGGGTGCAATCCCACTGTCTTGTATCTGGGGGAAGAGATCTTTAAGACAAAAAGGGCCATTGAAAACATATCGATCAACCCAGCTAGGTTTTTTTTGGCAATGCTTGAAGGAATGGGAAGGAAAAGGGGATGAGCTAACCTCTCTAAAAAATCGGGGACGGGATGGTTTAGGGTGATTAGAAGCGTGCGGGGATTTTTTGCTTGAATGCCCACATCATCAAGTAGACATTTTCCTCTCTTTGCTTGCTTAGCCTGTTTGATCATATAGAAAAGTGCGGGAAAATCCATGGGAAAATCAGGAGCTAAGGCGGTTTTCCAAGAATATTCAAAATCGCTGGCAATCACTGGGTCGCCGTTTGACCAATACGTTCGTCTCAAAGTGATGCGATAGCGCGTTTGATCAGCTGATACTGCGCAAGACTTTGCAATTGAAAGCGCCACCTTTCCCTGTTTGTCAAAGCGGGTCAATCCTTCGAATAGCAATTTAAGAAGCGTTCTACCATCTCGATCTCCCCCTTTTCTTGGATCTAAACAAGAATTTTTTAAGGGGGAGCTTAACCGAAGGACTAAAGGGGGCGTTTTTAAGAGTTGGGTAATTTTCTTATCATGTGTTAAATTTGCTGAGGACATAGGCTTTCTTGCTCCTTTGTTGGCGCTAAGAAAAAAAATTGGAACCGCTATGTAAAGAAAACGCTCCCATAACATCAGCATTAAAGAGGCGCTTTCAACTCCCTTAAACGTTCCACTAGGATAAGACTCTTGAGGCAAAATCATTGAAGATGTCATCATCAACGACAATCGAGCGAAAAGAGAAAGTCTCTTTCCTTTTGTCAAGAGACTAAAATGAAGGTTTGGGGGGAAACGAAAAAAAAGAATTTTTCCGAATCCAGGGAGTGATGGATCAATTTTTCTCCTTGGGTTCGCGCCGACTAGGAGCTATAACTCTTAGCTGGCACTGGGCTTCTTTCGGGAAGCCCTTTTTTTATTTCTAAACACCGATTCTAGAATTTTTCTTTAGTTTAAATCAAATGATTTCTCTACATCTATACTCAAACAAACTCAAAAATTGGTCTTGAGCTCCTCCAAAGCACCGTTTTGCACCGATTCTTTCCTGGCAGCTGTCCAGATTAGATGTATTCAGCTTTAGGAAAACATCATTTGACGACGCTATCTAGTATATCCGAGACAGCTTATTCTTCTAAACACACCTGTTCTGAATTTTGGTGAGCATTATACACCTTCTGCATGAAAACAATATAAATTATTTAAATACACTTTATTAATAAAAATAAGAATGATTTTTATAACTTATAATTTGGTTTTTCATAACTTTTAGTTTATTTTTATATTAAAAATAGATTAATAGAGAAAAAGGGGGAGATCATGCTGAAGTATTCGAAAAAATGGATATCTAACTTCTTTATATCCTGTATAGTTTTTCAATTAGATTTGATAAGTAATTGTAGTTCAGTATCCAATATAATTGGTAGCTATGATAATCATCCTTATGCAGCACTTGTTGTTCCTGATGGGGCTACAACCGCGCTAAGTGGCCCTGCCGTTTCTACTGGAGATGGGACGATTTTGTCCGCTGCTATTAATTCCTATGGAGCTTCCATTATCGGGGGTTATGCTAATCATCATCCTTATGCAGCATTTGTTGCTCCCGATGGGACCACAACTGCGCTGAGCGGCCCTGCCGTTTCCACTGGAGATGGAGCGATATGGTCTGTTGCCATTAATCCTTATGGAGCTTCTATTATTGGAGGTTATGCTCATCATCATCCTTACGTAGCACTTGTTGCTCCCGATGGGATCACGACCGCGCTGAGCGGCCCTGCCGTTCCCACTGGAAATGGAGAGATTTGCTCCGTTGCCATTAATCCTTATGGAGCTTCTATTATTGGAGGTTATGCTCATCATCATCCTTACGTAGCACTTGTTGCTCCTGATGGGGTCACAACTGCGCTGAGCGGCCCTGCCGTTCCCACTGGAAATGGGGAGATCTTGTCTGTTGCTATTAATCCCTCTGGATCTTCTATTATTGGGGGGGTTGATCATGATAATAGTCATCCTTATGCAGTACTTGTTGCTCCTAATGGGGCTACAACTGCGCTGAGCGGCGCTGCTATTTCTACCGGGAGTGGAGCAATCTTATCTGTTGCCATTAATCCCTCTGGATCTTCCATCATTGGGGGTTATGCTAATCATCATCCTTATGCAGTGCTTGTTACTCCTGATGGGGTCACAACTGCGCTGAGCGGCACAGCTGTTCCTGCCGGAAGTGGAGCGATCATGTCTGTTGCCATTAATTCCTATGGATCTTCCATTGTTGGGGGAGTTGACCATGATGATGATCATCCTTATGCAGCACTTGTTGCTCCCAATGGGGCCACAATTGCGCTCAGCGGTACTGCCGTTCCCACTGGGAATGGAGAGATCTGCTCCGTTGCTATCAATTCCTATGGAATTGCGATCATTGGGGGTTATACTAATCATCATCCTTATGCAGCACTTGTTGCTCCCAACGGGGCCACAACTGCGCTAAGTGGTACTGCCGGTTCTGCTGAAAGTGGAACGATCATGTCTGTTGCTATTAACTCTTATGATGATAATGGAATGGCATCGATTCTTAAGCAGTTAGAGCCGGAAAGCTTTGGACCCGGGAATGCCTATGCTGACTCTCTTTTTGCTTTGTCAGGTAATCTTCTAAAGAATCATCTCTTACCAGTGGATCGAAATCGCATAGAGATTCTTGAAAAAAAAGAAACTTTCTTATTTGATGCTGATGCATCAAATACTATTTATGCTCCTTCTTCTTTTAAAAAAGGGCCTCGTTTTGCACTTTGGCTTTCTCCTTTTACTCTTTATTCCCATCATAAAAAAGAGAGGTCTTTTCCTTCGATTAGAGATAGAAGCGTTGGTGGGATTCTAGGCTTTGATTATAATGGCTGGAAGAAAGGGATGATTGGCTGTGGACTTGCTTATGCCTATCAAGGCGTTACTTATTCTGAGAGTAAAGGACGAGCCAAAATGCATCAAGAATTTGCCACCATCTATGGAGCCTGGTATGGTCAGAAAATTTCTATTCAAGGAGCCCTTTTTTTTGGGGGGTATCAAGTAGAGAACCACCGTATAACGCTAGGATTTATCCAATCCAAAGCCTCTATAAATGGAGGACTATTCTCTCCTCATCTAAATATTCAAAAATCGATTGATCTAAATAAAGTTACAATCAGCCCGTTTTTGGAACTTGATTGGGTGAATAACTGGCAAGGCTCTGTAAAAGAACGCGGAAAATCAGGATTTAACTTAAGAATGAATTCAGACTATGCCTCTCTTCTTCGTTCAGAAATAGGGCTTCGGTTTTCTGAAAAAGTCTGTTTAAGAAAAGGAACTGCGAGACTAGAGCAAGGAGTTGGCTATGTCAATAAAAGCCCCTTTCATGTTAAAAAAATATCAACTTACTATGTAAGGTCTATCTCGACTTTTGATATTCAGCTTTTTAGTAGTCGGATTGAGAATCTTGGTTCCTTATTCATTGGAGGGTCGTTTACTCCAAACAAAACGACAATTCCTTTGATTGCATTATATTACCAATGTGAATGGGGAGCCAAACAATTTTCCAACACTTTATCTCTAGAAATCCAACAGCGATTTTAATCTCTCTGGGGTTATATTTTCCGCAACTTGCTGTATGAACAATTATGGTATTGTTGTCGGGATGAGCTGTTACTTTCTTTACAGTAGCAGTTTTTCAAGAAATACGTGAAAATAAAATTATAAATACTTATTAGCTTGCTAAAATTCGATATGTCAACTTTTTAGTTTCCCTAAAAACTTACTAGACGACAGTTAGGCTAAATAAATATAACCTGCTTAAAGCAGCAAATTTTTAGAAGCTAAATGTAAGAGAACAATAGAATTTATTGAGGAAATTATGGATTACACTAATCGAGTAGACAATACACCAGCGGCGATGCAAATCCTGATGCCCCTTGCTTTCTATTGTTTGGGAAGTTATTGCATGCACCGTACAAATATTTCTTTGAAACAAGTCATTAAAGCCAGTGCGTTGAATGCAATGAACATTAGCAACTTAAACCGGCTAAGAACTACAACATGTTGTATCGGGATTTCAGCAACCTTACAATTCATTTCTGGGAGATCCCGGCTGTCAAAAGGGCATCGAACGGATATAAATTTGGTATTAGATGCGGTATCTGTAGCTTCGTTTGGCTACCTCATCGTGACGGGGAAGATCCATTTCCTATTTGCTTTTGTTATTCTTGGAATGCAGATGGTCATTTCAAATATTTATATACAGAAACAGACATCTCAGCAAAGGCGAGATCACCAGACATCTCAGCAAAGTTCAGATCACCAGACATCTCAGCAAAGTTTAGACCACCAAAGAGAGTCACTGTTGCAACCGCTTGAGGGTAGGTTGCAGCAAATGATTGATGAGGCGCAAGATATTTGCAAGCAACCGATAGTTAATGAAAGTGATATTAATGAATGTATTGAGTCTTGTGAATGCCTTTTAAAAGATCTAAATGAAAGAGATCGAGTTGAGAAGGAAGGATTCAATCCAATGAATGAAGTAGCATCTAAATTAAAATTTTTTTGGAAAGCACTGATACAAGAATTACCTAGAAATCTCAGATATGACCATACAATTAATTTCATCGAAGCTCTCAATAAATGCAATTATTTTTTTAAAGGTGAGCTTGAGATTTATTTACTACCCCAAAAGTCCCAAAAGGAAGCAGATTTAAAAAAATGGGGCAGGAAGACGAAAGTTGAAGCCAAATGGGAAGCAGATTTAAAAAAATGGGGCGAGAAGAGGAAAGAATATTTTCAGACCAAATGGGAAATACTCAGAATGGGAACCCTTAGAGAACGAAGGGATGCAAAAAAAGATTTAGAAGGGTGTCTAAAA